>NZ_JACJSZ010000014.1 GCF_014698445.1 Microcystis elabens FACHB-917 | reverse complement strand
GCCAATGGTGACTTTCGCGGCATCAAGCTCAGCAACGAGACCCACCGCTCCAGCACCGATCCCGAGGCTTTGCTGGCCCGCAAATCCAAGGCCCATCCAGCGCAGCTGAGCTACCGGGGCCATGTCCTGATGGACAACCGTCATGACCTGATCGTCGATTGCCGCGTCACACAAGCCACGGGCATCGGTGAACGGGATGCCGCCAAGGAGATGGCAGCAGGCCTCGCCGGTGCCCACCAGAAAACGCTCGGTGCCGACAAGAACTACGACACGAAAGGTTTTGTCGCTGAGATGCGGCGCCTGGGCGTGACGCCCCACGTGACACAGAACACCACCCGCCACGTGGGCTACGCCAAATCGATCCATGCCCGCCGAGGGATCGAGAAGGTGTTTGGCTGGATCAAGGCGTTCGGCGGGCTGCGCCAGTTCAAGCTGCGCGGCACCGAGAAAGTGAGCGCCGTGTTCGGTCTGCACGTGATCGCCTACAACCTGATCCGACTGGGCAACTTGCTCAGGCCCACCATGGCGGCGGCATGAACCACCAGATGCCCAAAGGTGTGCGCAAACGGCAGCAGCCGGGCCACAAAAGAATCCAAATGCGGCGAAATCGGGCTGTCTGAGCGCTGGAAACGACCCCATCTGACGAAATCACCGAGAAGTCAGCTCGGAGATGGGAAAACGCGACTGCTTAGACGGTTTTTCCGCAAACTCTTAGGCCATTCCGCATGTCGATGATGGGCCTGACCCCGCCGCCGCTTGAACGTCCGCTTCGGCTGGCGGAGACGCTGCGCTCTGCCACGCTTTGCCCGATCGGCGTCCAACACCAGCCCCTCAAGCAGGACACTTTTTCAGCTTCGGGTTCTCCTGGAAGCCCGTTCCGGTGGCCGGCCCAGTGGGGCCCCACCGGAATTGTTCTGCCCCTTGCCGTGGGGCTGCCGGGCCGGAAGCGGGAGGGTGTCGTCCTTCACGCCCGGGTGCCGCTCAACCGCCCATGGCCTGGGCGGTCCGCCCGGAGCCGGCCTGGCATCGCTCGCGGCAGAGCACCTCCAACGGCGGCCTGCCGGTGATGGCGAGACGCCAATGGGCCCAGAGGCCGTAGAGGGCATCCACCAGGGGCCGCAGCAGGGGCCAGCGGGTGGGGGCGTAGAGCCAGCCAAGACCCACCAGCCCATAGGCCTGGCGGAACACCTCCACATCCCGGATCACGCCGCCGTCGGCGCCCAGGGCGTGCATGCGGCCCATGGCCTCGGCGTAGGTGATCCCGCCGTGACAGGCCGGGTCGTAGGCGGGGTCATTGACGTCCACGAAGGCCAGTCGTCCCGCGCCCGCATCACGGCGGCGCAGGCTGTTCACCTCCCGCAGGCACAGGGGACAGCCGCCATCGAAGAGCAGGGTGAGTTCGGCCATGGGGCGGTGGTCGACAGGGAGACGGCTGGGACACCAGACGCCTCCGCAGCCTAGAAAGGGCGGCCGCCGCTCCGGTGGCGCCCCTCCGGTGGCCAGACTCCACCCCGCACCCCTCTCCCCCATGTCCGTCTGCCGCCAGGCCGCGCTGCATCACTGGCAACGCCGGGACCCGGCCATGATCCGTCGGCTGATGCCCTTCTGGGGCTGGCTGTATGACCATTACTTCCGCGTCGTCTCCGATGGCTGGGAGCACATCCCCGACGCCGACCCGGTGCTGTTCGTGGGCACCCACAACGGCGGGCTGGCGGCGCCCGACATGCACATGGTCATGTACGACTGGTTCCGTCGCTTCGGGCTGGAGCGCCCCGTGCTGGGGCTGGCCCACCCAAAGGTCTGGCTGGGCTATCCGCCGCTGGCGGATCTGGCCGCCCGCACAGGTGCCATCCCCTATCACCCCCGTCTCGCCCTGGCGGCCCTGGAGGAGGGCAACAGTCTGCTGGTGTATCCCGGCGGCGGCCAGGACACCTTCCGTCCCCACCGGGACCGGGGCCGCATCCACTTCGCCGGCCGCACCGGCTTCCTGCGCCTTGCGATCTGGCATGACCTGCCGATCGTGCCTGTGATCTCCTGGGGGGCCCACGACACCCTGGTGGTGCTCGAAGATCTCTACCCTCAGTTCCGGGCGCTGCACGAGCGGGGGATGCCCTGGCTGTTCGGCATCGATCCCGAGGTGATGCCCCTCTACCTGGGCCTTCCCTGGGGCCTGGCCCTGGGGCCGCTGCTCAACCTGCCCCTGCCGGTGCGGATCCACACGCGGGTGTGTCCGCCGATCCGCCTGGAGCGCAGCGGCCACACCGCCAGCCGTGACCGGGGCTATGTGCAGGCCTGCTACCAGCGGGTGACCGCCACGATGCAGGAGTCCCTGGATCAGCTGGCGCTCGAGGCTCAGCGGTAACGGGAGGGCGACACGTAGGACTGGGAGGGAATCGACTGCGGACCGGTGCCGGTGCCGAGCCGCTGCCGCAGGCCGTCCCGCTGGCGTTGAAGTTCCGCCAGGGAACGGGTTTCGCCCATGGCCAGGCCTGTCAGCACCGCCAGTTCCTGCTTCAGCTGGTTGGCGGGCCTGGGATTCACGAAGCGGAAGTTGAGCGTCGTCTTGTCGCCGCCGCTGTCGTAGCCCACCACCGCGAAGTAGAGGTCCGCCGTCTTGCCGGCCTTGGAGCCGGCGAGGGCCCCGTCCACCATGCCCCCCACCAGGCCGATCGGGCCCAGCAGCAGGCCACCGGCGATGGCCCCGGCGGTGCCGCCACCCACGGCTCCCACCGTGCCGTTGGTGCTGTCTTAGGTCTCCTGCCCGCCCGCGTACCAGCGGGCGATGCGGCCGATCGGGATGAAGCTCCTCCTGTCTCCGATGCCGTTGGCGTCGAGGCTGATGCTGCAGGGGGTGTTGCCGCAGAGGGTCTGATAGGTGGTGGCCATCGCCGGTGCGGGGAGCAGCAGGGCCAGGAGCAGGGGAGAGGCCTGGCCGGCTTGCCGTCGCAGCCGGGCTCGCGTGACGGTCATGGGTCGAGCGTGGAGGGCCTTGTCAGTCAATCGACGCTCGCCGCCGGCGCAATGGGGCCGGGTCCACGGGGTGATGACCGGATGTGTCCGGCGTGCCGGCGCCCCCGCGACTCCGATGATGGTCATCGCTCTGCCGGTGTCCCCGGGGCCCCCATGTCCCTGATCAACACGGCCGTCGGTCTGCTGGCGATCAGTTCGCCGATCGGCCTGCTGCCGGTGGTGGTGGAGGCCGGTGGGGGCAACCCCGTGCGGATCCGCCGGATCAGCCGCCTGGCCGTGCTCACCTTTCTGTGTGCCTTGATCGCCGCCTGCTGGTGGGGCCAGGGCCTGCTCGACCTGTTTGGCATCACCTTGGAGGCCTTCCGGGTGGCCGGGGGACTGATTCTGCTGCCGATCGGCCTGCGCCTGATCGATGGACGGGAGGTGAGCCACGGTTCCCTGGACGGCACCGAGGACAGTGCCGGCGTGGTGCCGATCGGCCTGCCGCTGCTGGCGGGACCGGGGGCCATCTCCCTGGTGGTGGCCGATGCCCCCGCCGCCTGGCAGGGTCGGCTCGCCCTCAGCGGTGTGATCGGCCTGCTGGCGATCCTGATCTATCTGTTGCTGATCGCGTCGATGCCCCTGCACCAGGCCCTGGGGGTACTGCAGGAGAAGGTGATCAGCCGTCTGATGGGCCTGCTGCTGAGCGCCATCGCCGTCCAGATGCTCGTCAGTGGGCTCAGGGGGTGCTTTCCGGTGCTGGCCTGAGGCCTGTGGCGTTTCTCCCCCGGCTGCTCAGAGGCAGCCGAGTCGCGTTGGTGTCGGCGGGCCCTCGAACGGGTCGATCGCCAGTTCCTGGTCCAGCACGGTGAGGATGTCCTGGATGACGGCCGTCCGGGAGGCCACCCAGAGAAATCCCTCCAGGGGGGCCGCCGCGACCGGATCCCACAGACAGAACTGGGGATGCTGGCGGTACATGCGGGTGGCCAGGGGCACCAGGTAGCGGGTCTTGGGGAAGCGGTCCTCACCGTGATCGAAGGTGAGGACGATGGCGAACTCCAGCTCGCCCCTGGGTGTGTAGCGGTCGATCCGTGTCTCCCCTTCCGATCCGGCAAAGGGGGAGAGCCGGTACTCGACGTAGCGGCGATGGAATGGATTCCTCTGCTCCTTCCAGGTTCTCGCCTCGACCCCCAGCGCCGTCGCCAGCTCGGTGAGCAGAAGATAGGAATGGGTGCGCAGGGTCTCGTGGAGCTCGTCCGTGCGCTGGCTCTGCAGCCGCCAGCGTTCAGCCATGGCCTCGTAGCGGCTGTGCTGGGGCGGATCGAGGGGGTTGGGTCCCGTGGGGACAGTCACCGATGCTCTACTCACCTTCTGAGTTTAACGAGGCGCTGCCGGCGGATCAGGGGGTGGAGGCGTCGGGATGGTGGAGGAGCGAGAAGGCGGCGCATCGCCGCCGGAAACCTCCTCGGCGGCGGGTTTTCCGACCGCACAGCCCGATCGAGGCAGGGATGCTGCAGCACCGCAGCGCTGAACATGGCCATGAGCGATGACTTGATTTACTTTGAGAGTCAGTGAAACGACGGCCATGGATCCTGTGAGACCGGTATCCCAGCTGGTAGTAGCCGCCATCAGCGGTGCAGCCTTCCTGATTTCGATCGTTGTGATCCCCATGCCTGACTCCAAGGGCGATCCCTCTGCCGGCATCGCCTCCACCCTCGACAGCGTTGTCCGCCTGCTCGATACGTCCTCCAACCCCCCCATCAAGCAGTTCCTTGGATCGGCCTTCAGAGACGGGGGCTCCGTTCAGCAGCGAGACCCGTAACCGGCCCGCTGAACAATGAGCCAGTTCCAGTTCCCCACGACAATTCCCCCTGCCAGCGCCGCAGGATGGTCGGCATCCCCTCACAGCTGCCATGCCTGCCGGCCGTGAACCCATCCCCTGGCCGCCGCTGGTGCTGGTCCACGGCCTGTTCGACACGCCCAGGGTCTTCGACCGCCTCGAACGCCGGCTGGCCGGGAGGCGCCGGCCCCTGCTGATGCCGGCCCTGCCACTCCGCTTCGGAATCACCGCCATCGAGGACTTGGCCCAGCGGCTCGCCGCCGCGATCGAGGCGGCCTTCGGGACGGCGGAGCCGCTCGACATCCTGGGCTTCTCCATGGGCGGCGTCATTGCCCGCACCTGGATCCAGCGGATGGGCGGCCATGCCCGCACCCGTCGGTTCATCAGCGTCGGCAGCCCCCAGCAGGGGACGCTGACGGCCCAGCCCTGGCCCCGCAGGCCCCTGGCCGGCATCGCCGACCTCAAGGTGGGCAGCCCGCTGCTGCGGCAGCTCAATGCCGACCTCACCGCGCTGCAGGGCATCGACTGCCGCAGCTTCGCCACGGTCCTCGATCTGATGGTGGTGCCGGGTTGGCGGGCGGTGCTGCCGATCGGGGCGCGGCGGATGCTTCCCGTCTGGACCCACGAGCAGTTGCTGCGTAGCCCGGCAGCCCTCGATCCCCTGGTGGAGGAACTGCTGCGCCCCTGAGCTGCGGCCATGGTTCCCGTTTCGTGAAGCTGCACCGGGAGGCCAGCTCCCCCACCGGCGCCGCTGCCTATGGGTGAAGGGAGGTCTGCAGGAGTCAGCGATGGCGATCCCATCCCCAAAAAGCGGTGGCGTCCACCTGCCCCGCCATGACGGCATGGAAGCCGGACACCGGTCCGATCCCTACCGGGAGGAGGGCTGCCCGGCCCAGCCCTGCGTCTGTCCCGACTGCGGCGCGACCGTTCGCGGGGGCCGCTGGACCTGGCAGGCGGCGGAGCCGGGGGCCGCTGCCCACCGCTGCCCCGCCTGCCGCCGCATCCACGACCGGATGCCCGCCGGGGAGATCCGCCTCGACGGGGCCTTCCTCGCCGACCACGAGCCGGAGATCCTGCAGTTGCTGCACCACACCGAGGCACGCTTCCGTGACGAGCACCCCCTCGAGCGACGGATGACCCTGGAGCGGGATCCGGCCCATGGACGGATGCTGCTCAGCTTCACCGGCACCCACATCACCCATGGCGTGGCGGCCGCCCTGCTGGGTGCCTTCGGCGGGAGGCTGGAGGCGGACTGGCCGGAGGGGGGAGCGCCGCTCCGGGTCCGCTGGAGCCGATGAGACGGAGGGGCGGTTAGAACCGGAGCGGTTGCCGCCCCGTCCCTTGGTCCTGCCTTCGCTGCTCCGCGTTCTGCGGGCCTGCTGCCTGGCCGCTCTGGTGGGCCTGGCCGTGCTGGCGGCCGACCCGCGGCCGGCGCTGGCCCTGTTCGTGCTGCCGCCGCTCCCCTACCCGGCCGATGCCCTGGCCCCGGCGATCGAGGCCACCACGATGACGATCCACCATGACCGCCACCACGGCGCCTACGTGGCCAACCTCAATGCCCGCATCGCCGACCATCCCGAGCTGGAGGGGATGGCGCTGGAGGACCTGCAGGGCCGGATCTCCCGCTACCCGGCCGCGGTGCGCAACAACGCCGGTGGCCACTACAACCATTCCCTCTTCTGGCGGGTGATGGCCCCCCCGGGCCAGGGGAGTGCCCCTTCCCCGGAGCTGGCGGCGGCGATCACGGCGGCCTTCGGTTCGCCCGAAGCCCTGCAGCAGCGTTTCGCCCGGGCGGCGGCCGACCGCTTCGGTTCGGGCTGGGCCTGGCTGATCCGCCGGCCCGATGGGTCCCTGGCGATCACCAGCACCGCCAACCAGGACAACCCGCTGATGGACCTGCCGGGCATCGAGCGCGGCCAGCCCCTGCTGGGTCTGGATGTGTGGGAGCACGCCTACTACCTCGACTACCAGAACCGGCGGCCGGACTACATCGCCGCCTGGTGGCCGCTCGTGAACTGGACGGAGGTCGATCGGCGCTTCGCCGGCAGTGGTGCGGCGGCGGGCCGGCGGTGGGCCGGCGACGGCCAGTGATTCCTGACGACCCTGTTTTTTGCGTAGCAGATGCGACGCATGGCCGCGAAAACGGTCGCGAATATTCACGATATTGCCGTGATCGCCATGGGCCAGTCCCGAGCCCCCTTGTCCAGAATCGTCGAGCTCGTGCCGGTGGAGCGTGCGCTCCATGGCGACACCCTCTTCTCGGCGCCCCGCGCTAGCGACGAGACCCTGATCGCCGAGATCGGCAGGGGGGACGCCTTCGAGCTCTTCTGCCACCGCTTTCAGACGGACCAGCTGCTGGTGCTGCGGGGGGCGATCGACCTGGTGGTGCTGCAGAACCGCCAGCTGCGCCGCATCCCCCTGCGGGAGGACGAGGCCACCTGGGTCTGCATTCCCCCCGGGGTGCCCCACGCCGCCATCAACCGGGGCCGCATCCCCGCCCTGCTGGTTAATGCCGTGCTCCGCCACGGGCCCAGTGACCCGAGGGACTACGAACCCCATCCGGTGCCGGCCCGTTTCCGGAGCCAGTGGCACCGGCTGGCGGTCGCCTGATCGCCCGTCCCAGCCGGCCCCTCAGCCCGTCCCTCCGCCCCGCTCAGCTGTATTCCCCGGGGATGTCCTGCTTGGTCACCGTGACCCGACCGACCTTCTTGCCGGACAGGCGCAGCAGCTCATCGCCGGAGAAGTCGAAGCCCCTGCCGCCGGCGATCTGGGCGACGTCGTCGGCGGTGGCGGCGGCCAGCACCTGGGCGCGAAGGGCCGGGTCGTCCTGCATGCGGGCCAGGAAGGAGCGCGCCTGATCGAGGCTCATGGGCCGGCGGGGTGGCGGGGCCATCCAGCATCGCGCAGGCCCCTATCGGCTCCCCAGCTTCTCCAGCTCCAGGTAGCTGACGAACACCGAGCTGACGCCCCCGCAGGCCGCCAGCTCGGTGGCCGTCAGCGGCGTGACGGCGAAGAAGGTGGCCAGGGGCGGGACGTAGAGGAGCATCAGCTGCAGCACGACGCTGGCCAGCACCGCCCCCAGCAGCCAGGGGTTCGCCGCCGGAGCGGTGCGCCACAGGGCCCGGTCGCTGCCGGCCGAGAGGGCATGGCCCAGCTGGGCCAGGCAGAGGGTGGTGAACGCCATCGTCTGCCAGGGCCATCCCAGGCGGGCGGCCACCGCCATCAGCGCAACCACAAGGGCACCGAACACCAGTCCGGTGCGCAGGATGGCGCGTCCCAGACCCCGGGCGAAGATCGATTCACCGGGTTCGATCGGCGGCTGGCGCATCAGATCCTCCTCCGGCGGGCCCAGGGCGAGGGCCAGCGCCGGCAGTCCGTCGGTCACCAGATTGATCCAGAGGATCTGCAGGGGGGTGAGGGCCAGCCCGAGCAGCGGGGCGAAGGCGATGGTGATCAGTTCGCCCAGATTGCAGCCCAGGATGAAGCGCACGAAGCGGCGGATGTTGGCGTAGACCTGCCGGCCCTCCTCGACGGCATTGATGATCGAGGCGAAGTTGTCGTCGAGCAGCACCACGTCGGCGGCCTCCCGGCTAACGTCCGAGCCGCTGATGCCCATGGCCACTCCGACATGGGCCTGTCGCAGGGCCGGGGCGTCATTGACCCCGTCACCGGTCATGGCCACCACCGCGCCGGTGGCCTGGAGCGCCTGCACGATGCGGAGTTTCTGTTCCGGCACCACCCGGGCGAAGAGGCTGGTCCGTCGCACCAGCGCTTCGAGCGCCGCCCCATCGAGGCCCTCCAGCTCCGGCCCCTGAACGATGGGGCTGTCCGGTTCCACCATGCCGATGGCCTCGCCGATCGCGCGCGCCGTGAGGGGGTGGTCGCCGGTGACCATCACCGGCCGGATGCCGGCCCCGCGGCAACGGGCCACGGCCTCCGGCACCTCCGGCCGCGGCGGATCGCGCTGGGCCATCAGGCCGAGCAGCACCAGGTTCTCAAGAGCGTCCTCCGGGCCCCGATGCCGGGGGGCGGCGGCGAAGGCCAGCAGCCGCAGCCCCGAGGCGGCCAGTCCGCGGGCCTGCTCCAGCCACCAGTCCCGCTGGGCCTCGCTGAGGGGACGGATCCCCGGCCCGTCCAGCCAGCGATCGCACCGGGACAGGATCACCTCAGGAGCGCCCTTGCCGATCAGAAGCAGCGAGCCCTGCGCCGGACTCCCGCCCGTGGCCGGATCGCCGGAGGGTGGGGGGCCCAGGGGTGCCGTCAGGCTGCCCTCGGGGTCACTCAGCCACACCGCCATCATCCGCCGTTCGGCATCGAAGGGCCTCTCGGCAGCCCGGCCGTGCTCCGCCCGCAGACGGGCCACCTCAAGGCCCGCCCGGCCGGCGATCTCCAGCAGCGCCAGCTCGGTGGGATCGCCCAGTCCGCCGCCGCGTTCCTGCGGCTCGGCGTCGTTGCAGAGCGCGCCAGCCTGCAGCAGCAGCTCGAGGCTGGCGGGGCCGCACCCCGCCACGGCTCCCGGCGGCGGCGCCAGCTCGCTGGCCCGCAGGCCCTCCCCATCGGGATGGAGGGCCAGGGTGCCGCAGCGCAGCTCCGTCACCACCTGCCGGTTCTGGGTGAGGGTGCCGGTCTTGTCGGTGCAGACGACGGTGATGGCACCCAGCGCCTCCACGGCCGGCAGGTGGCGGATCAGGGCGGCGCGGCCCACCATCCGCTGGGTGCCGATGGCCAGGCTCACCGTGATCACCGCCGGCAGCCCCTCCGGCACGATCGCCACGGCGGTGGAGAGGGCCAGCTCCAGCAGGGCCAGGGGGGAGCCGCCGAGCAGCCAGCCCCCCAGCACCACCGCCGCCACGAGCCCCAGCGCCCAGGCCACCAGCCGGCGGGACAGGTCCGCCAGCCGTTGCTGCAGCGGCGTCGGCTCCGGGCGGGCGGTATGGATCAGCGTGGCGATCCCTCCGAGCGCGGTAGCCATGCCCGTGGCGGTCACCACAGCCAGTCCCCGGCCCCGACCCACCGCGGTGCCGAGGAAGAGACAGTTGCTGCGCTCCACCAGTGGGGTCTCCGCCGCCAGAGGCGGTTCGGGACGCTTGCTGACCAGGTCGGCCTCGCCGGTGAGGGCCGACTCCTGCAGCCCCAGATCGCTGGCCTCCAGCAGCCGCGCATCGGCGGGCACCCGGTCGCCGCATTCGAGGCGGATCAGATCACCGGGCACCAGCCGGTCACCTGGGAGGCGCTGCCAGCGTCCGTCGCGGCGGACGCGTGCCAGGGGCTGGGCTAGGTTCAGCAGACTGCGCAGGGCCAGCAGCGCCCGGCTCTCCTGCACGTAGCCCAGCAGGGCGGTGAGCGCCACGATCAGCAGGATCGCGATCGCATCCTTGGGGACGGCATGATCCATCACGGCCAGGGCGGCCGACACCGCCGCCACCGCCAGCAGCAGGAGCAGCATCACGTTGCTGAACTGATCCAGCAGAATCCGCCAGCGGCCCGGCCCCGGCGGCAGGATCAGCCGGTTGGGGCCTGTGGTGGCAAGACGCCCGGCCGCTGCGGGTTCGCTCAGGCCTTCCTCGCCCACCCCGAGCCGCCTCAGGCACTCCGGACCCGAAAGGGCCTGCCAGGCCACAGCCTCGGGAGGGTTCATGGTCAGCCGCCCGGTGCCATCCGAACCTTAGGAGAGCCGGGGCCGCTCCCCTTCCCGGGGGCCAGGCGGTGCAGGAGTGCGGCGGAGCCGCGGCATCCGCCGGGCCGTCGGCGCCATGCGAATTAGCGTCAGGATCGCTGCCCCGCAAGGGCCATGGTCGATCTGGTGGTCAAGGATCTCGACGATGCCATCGTGCGGGCCCTGCGGCGCCGCGCCGGCATCCACGGACGCAGCGAGGAAGCCGAGCACCGGGCGATCCTGGCGGCCTGGTTGCCGATCACTCCCTGCGGCAGCCTGGCTGAGCGCCTGATGGCCATTCCCGGCGTCGGTCGGGACGAGGATTTCGAGCGTGAGCCCCGGTCGGGCCCCGGATCCGGCACCACCGCCGATGACGGGCGACGTACCTGATCGACACGTTCGTCATCGGCGAGGCCCGCGAGGGCAGCGCGACCCATCCAGGGGTGCGCGCCTTCTTCGAGGAGGTTCTGCGGGACCAGCAGCGACTGTTTCTGGCGGCGATCACCGTGGGGGAGCTCAGTCGAGCCCTGGCCCAGATCCGACAGCGGGGGGAGGAACCCCAGGCCAGGCAACTGGAGGACTGGCTGGAGCGGCTGCTCCAGGACCATGGCGACAGCCTTCTGAGGCTGGATGCCAGGGCCGCCCAGCTCTGGGGCCAGCTCCGGGTACGCCATCCCCTCCACGCCCTCGACCTTCAGATCGCCGCGATCGCCCTGGTGAACGATCTGACGCTGGTGACCCGCCAGACGCCGGCCTTTCTGAGCGCTGGAGTCCGGGTGCGGGATCCATGGTCGATGCGGGGCTCCATCACCACCGCCTGAAGCGGGTCGCTCGAGGCACCAAGGGGTTCGGCTGGCTACGTCCGACGCGCTGGCCCGCACGGCCCGCCGGACCGGTGAGGTACGCCATGCATAGGGTGAGAGTGTTGCTGGCGGGATGAACGATGCCACCATCGCCTTCCGATGAGGGTTCCTCTCTGATCAGAAATCTGAGCATTTTCACGGCTTCGGTGGTATCACTTTCTGGTGCCTTCCAGGCCTGGAGCTCGGTAAGAATCACCCAGTCGCTGGAGGAAGCCAAGCGAACGCAGGCCTTCTCCAGGCAGATCCTGGATCAGATGGATAACCTGACCGGAGATAACGAGACGAAAGGCAAGGTGGCGCTGGTTGGCCTGTACATCATCGCCACGAACGAGAAAGACAAGCTGAACATCGCCAATCTCGCCCTGCAGAGCGGCAAGAACAGTCTCCGTGATGCCGCCGCCTTTCTTCTTGGCCAGGAGTGCAAGGAGAACCCCCAGCTGTCGACCTGCAAGACCGCTCTGGAGCTGCTGGCACGGGCGGAGGATGTGAGTGTTCAGAGCCAGATCCGCAAAGGCGGTACGGCGAATGTGGCGGTGCAGCCGTCGCCCGTCGCCATGGCCCTGGAGGAGATCACGACGGCCAAGCTCGCCGAGTCCGAGCTGCAGGGATGGATCTACATCGGCAAGGCCGATCCATCCGGCGGGCTCAGGGACGACCGCACCATCAATGCCCGGAGGAAACCGGGGCCCGGTGCCGACGTCACCACCATCACCTCCGTCTACCTCAGGGACAAGGGCTCGATCCGCTCGGGAAGCTCCCTCGGCATCATTCCCAGGGGTCAGATCCTCCGGATCCATGGCCTGCAGTCCACACCGCTGCCAGGCGGCAACGAGGCCGTCTGGGCCAAGGTGAAGACGCAGAAGAGTGCCGTGCAGAAGGTTCCCTGAGGGGGCCGCCGGCGCCACGCCGATTACCGTGCCGATCACGGCCGATCACGGCCGATCACGGCCGAGCACAGCCGCGCGCTCGGCGGCGAACCGGAGGATCTGGGGACGCAAGAATGGGCATAATCTTTACGTGCACTGTCAGCTGACTCCGACATCTTCGAGACATAGGAGTGATCCGTGGATGCGAAGTGGATGTGCTGCGGATGTGCGGCCAATCTGGCCTCGTTTTCACGCAGCCTCGGCTGACTTGGTAATCTGCGCTACTCCGTGAGGCCATGGAAGCGGCGATTCAGTTTTCAGTCAAATCGCTCAGAACCCTTGTGCTGCTAATGGTCTGGGCAGCTGAGCCAGCGATGTCTGCCGACTCATTGGCCTGCGTGATCACCAGGAATCCAGGGCTTGGACGGCTTCCCGTCAATGCTGATACTTTGCCTGGGTACTGATTCGAGGTCTTCGACCTTCCAGTCATGAATCTCCTCCGTTCCCCCCTCTCGAAGCTGGTTGCTTCCAGTGCCGGCCTGGCCAAGTCCGCTCTCCTCGCCGCAACCGTTCTGGACGGCTCCCTGCTGGCGGGTGGGGAGGCCAAGGCTCAGAGCTTTTATGAGTGTACTTTTGGCACCGCAAGCGCAACATGTAGCGACGATCCATAGAATCGAACCCAGTGGGCTCTTGACGATAAGGAGTTCACACTGACCGAGATTCCTATGGTGAACGTTGGGGATCCTGTGGAGGGTATGATCAAGTTCCAAGCCTTTAACACCTATGAGGTTGAGGTTGCCTTCACTCGAGCCTACTTCAACTCACAGGGAAATTTTGAGTATCATCTTGCTGTTGTTCCTCCCTCTCAAGACCGGATCAGCGGTGTGAGGATTGACAGTGAAATCTTTCAAACAACAAATGATCCATCGAGTACTGTCGCTAAATACATCAATGGCGCGCTTGTTGTGTCCTCCCCGGACGGCATTCCTGACCCCCTGGCCCCAGGCGTTTTCCAGGCGATCGGCCCCTATAAGTCCATTGCTGTCAGGGACGTGTGGAGCACCTGCCCCAATTGCGGCATTGAGGGCTTCAATAACACCTATATCCAATCCCACACCGTTCCCGGCCCCCTGCCGCTGCTGGGAGTCGGCGCCGCCTTCAGTTACAGCCGTCGGCTGAGGAACCGGCTCAAGGTGCGTGCCGAAGCCTGAGCCACCAGCGGCCCAGCCGCTTCACCCATCCAGGCCCTGCTTCTCCGGCAGGGCCTTTTTCTGCGCCTCAGGCCCAGAGTTGTATAGCGGCCTGGACGGTGGCCTGGCCGATCAGAGCCCCCAGGGCCAGCCCCTGCTGGTTGCCGTCATCGAGGTGGATGCCGCCGTGGAGGCGGGAGAGGCCCGCCGCTTCACTGGCCTCCCGCCAGGTGTCCCAGTGCAGTGTCACCACTTCATTGGCGCTGGCCGGTTCGAACACGCCCCGCCCGCTCACGGCGCCGCCGAAGTCGTCACCCACCAGACGCTCCAGCACCGCCGCTGCCGCCGCCGAGAAGGTGCTGTGCCCGGAGGGAAATTCCGGAAACGGCGGGCTGTAGCTGCCACCGGGTCGCTGGTAGGTCTGCCAGGTGGTGCCGTCGATCGTTTCCGTTTCATCGGTGTCGCGTGAATAGGCCGCGACGGTGGAAAGCCCGGTGAGCGGATCCGGTTCCCCCACCAGGTCCAGCGCGCTCAGGTCGCGGATCACCTCCACGGGCCGTGGATAATCCGCCACGGTCCTCCCTTGCCAGGTGGCCACGGCGGCCGACTGCAGGGCCTGGCCCAGGCTGAAGTACAGCTTCACTTCCTCCCACAACGGCAGATCCCGCTGTTCGGCGGCGTACTGGCCGAAGATCATCCAGGTGCCGGGAGGGAACGGCGTGCCCGCACCGTCTTCCCAGAACTCGGCGCTGAACTTCTGCTCCTCCGTGAGCCCGGCGCTCACCGCGATCACCCGCTCCGCCTGGGCGATGAAGGCCGGGTTGATGAGGCTCCCCACCGCCGCCTGATCGATCGGCACCACCTCCCCTGCTGCGGTGGTGATCGTGCGGCTCTGCTGATCCGCCGTGGCACCGTCCCGGAGCAGGAACGGCTCCGGCTCCTTCAGTGTGGCAAGGAACGCCTCAAGCTGCTTGGCCGGCAGGTAGGCCCGCACCGTTCCCCAGCCCGGGGTGAGACAGGTCTGCAGCCCGGAGCCGGGATCGTCGCCCACCCGGTATCCGGGCGTCCAGCGTGCGATGTCGATCACATGCGCCGGGTCGCCGTTCACCGGCGTGAAGGGAGCCGTGGCGTCAGCGGCGGCCCCGTCGTCCGCGGCTCGACGCAGGATGGCCCTGGACACTTGCCAGGCCAGCAGCTGGGTGGCCCCATCCAATCCCTGGCCAAGGGGCTGGACGTGGTCCGCGTGGGTCTCTGCGAACAGCGGCTCTGCCTGCGGCTCCAGTCCCGTAAGCACCTGGTAGGCCGTTGCGGCGATCACCTTGTCCACGAAGGCCTCCTTCCCCGACGTCGTGAGGTGGGTCGTGAGCAGCCGGGCCGTCCGCTCCAGCAACTCCAGCATCCGTCCCGACGGCCATTCCAGGCTCGTCCTCGCCGGATCGAAGAGCTGCCAGGCCTCGTACAGCTCCGTTCCGGCCATGGCATAGAACAGCGCCGCCACCGTGGGCCCCGTCTGGCCAGCCACGGTCACCCGTCCCAGCGCCACGGCTTCCACCGCGGCCTGCACCCAGTCGAACGCCACCGAGGTGTCGCTCTCCCCCGGCAGCACCGGTACCGCCAGCGTGCCGGGCTCCAGCATCAGCCGGGGCCCAGTCCCCTGCGGCTTCTCTGGGAACGCGCCGCCACCGGGCCCGGTTGGGAGGTCTGACGGGAGCACCGGCAGGGGAGCTCCCTCCATCAAGAGTACCCTCTAATTCCGTTGAATGCGCCTCATAACGCTAGCGTTGAATTTATGCCTCTCCGCTCCAGGGCCGTAGAGCCGAAGCAGCAATGCCTTGAAGGGTTTTGGCACGGCACTGCGGTCCCGTCGGAGGCGTCGCCGCCAGAGCGAGCCGCCGGTCGAGGGCGCTCAGGGTGAAGCGGTAGCGATGGGAAGGACCCGGCGGCGGCTTCGGCCCGTGAAAGCCGGCGGCTGAACCCAGTCAGCACCCAGTGCAGCCAGACGCCCGCCGGAGCATCGGGATCGTCCAGGATCAGGACGAACGAGCGGGTCCCCTCGGGAACGTCACACCACCTGAGGGGCGGGGAGAGATCACTCTTCTCACCGATGTAAACCTGGCATGGGTCGACCTCAGTCGATCCTGCCGGGTGGAGGCTGGACACCGGCGGCCGCGGCGAGTTCCGCCTCGGTCAGGCGGGCATCCTCCGCGGCGTCCTCGCCGGGGGGCGCGAGCGGCTCTCCGGCGAGCTCGGCAGCCATTTCCTCCCAGGGGCGCTGCGGCTCGAGGCCGTCATCGCCATCGCCATCGTCGTCCCTGGGTCGCGCAAGGGTCGGGGCCATGGGTCTCGGCTGCCGGAATCCGGCAGCGGCAGTGTCTGTGAAAACCGTATCCCCGCCGCCGGCCACGGACCCGCGCCGTCCGCGGATGTGCTGCATCCGCTGCCGAGGGCCCTGGCTAGGACAGGGCCAGGGCAGGGGGAAGGCTATGGAAGGCACGACGACCAGGCAGCGGGAGGTCGTCGTCGTGTCGAGCGGGGCGGAACTGCCGGGGCTGCTCACCCTTCCGGAGCCGGCGTCGGGGCTGGTGCTCTTCGCCCATGGCAGCGGCAGCAGCCGCCTCAGCCAGCGCAACCAAGCCGTCGCCCGTGTGCTGGTGGCGGCGGGACTGGGCACCCTCTTGTTCGATCTGCTCACCGCCGCCGAGGAGCGGATCGACCGGCGCGACAGCTCCCTGCGCTTCGACATCGCGCTGCTGGGCCGGCGCCTGATCGGGGCCATCGACTGGGTCGGCCGGCAGCCCGAACTGAGCGGCCTGCCCCTCGGGCTCTTCGGCGCCAGCACCGGCGCCGCCGCGGCGCTGGTGGCGGCCGCGGCGCGCCCCTACCCCGTGGCCGCCGTGGTGTCCCGCGGCGGCCGTCCCGACCTGGCGCCGGCCGCCCTGCCCCTGGTGACCTGCCCCACCTGCCTGATCGTGGGCGGGCAGGACTTCGACGTGCTGCGCTGCAATCGCGAGGCCGCCACCCGGCTCGGCGTTCCCCACGCTCTGCAGGTGGTTCCGAATGCCGCCCATCTGTTCGAGGAGCCCGGCGCCCTTGACCAGGTGGCCTGTCTGGCCCGCGACTGGTTCCTCCAGCACCTGGCCGGAGCCCACAGCGCCACCGTCTCCTGATCCCCGGAGTTGTCCCGATCGCCATGGCCCTCCGCCCTCCCCTCTGGACCGACCGCCTCCAGGCGGGGCTGGCCCTGGCCGATGCCTTCGCCGATTGCCAGGGCCGGGGCCGGGACACCACCCTGCTCGCCCTGCCAAGGGGCGGGGTGCCGGTGGCGGCCGCGATGGCCGCCCGCCTCGAGCTGCCCCTGGCCACCTGGTCGGTGCGCAAGATCGCCGATCCCGCCTGGCCGGAACTTGCGATCGGGGCCGTCGCCGCCGACGGTGTGGTGGTCTGGCGCAACGGGCAGGGCGCCAGCCGCCGTGCGGCCAGCGCCGAACAGCACGGCTGGCTGAGGGCCCAGGAGCAGGAGCTGCGTCGGCGGCAACGGCGCTTCGGCGATCCGCCCGGTGAACGGTTGCGCGGCCGCCATCTGATCGTGGTGGATGACGGCATCGCCACCGGCATGACGATGAAGGCGGCCCTGATCTCGCTGCGGCGGGTCGCGCCGGCTTCCCTGGCCCTGGGGGTCCCGGTGGTCGATCGAGGGGCCGCCCGCGACCTCGGCCGTTGGGTGGACCGGCTGGAGGCCCTGGCCGTCGTCGATGATCTGCAGGCGGTGGGCCTGTGGTACGAGCACTTCGAGCAGCTCCAGGATGGCGAGGTCCTGGCGTTGCTGCAGCCGCCGCTGGGCCGTACGGACAGCGCCCCCGATCGGATCCCTTCATGAATCGGAGACCACCACCGGGTGGTGCCCGCCCGGATCCCGGCAACCGGTCCTGGCCCTTGGCTTCTGAGCAGCATCAGGGTCATGCCAGCATCCCCGGCGTCGGAACGCAGCATCAGCCGATGATTCCGGGGCAGGCCGACGCCGATCGCGATGCCATCGCCGAGCGATGCACCATCGCCGAGCGCTTCGCGCTTCCCGGTCCGATCACCCGTCTGGAACCGCTGGGGAACGGCAACGTCAACGACAGCTTCCTCGTCGTCTGCGACGGTTCACCGGAGCGGCGATTCGTGCTGCAGCGCCTGAACCGCAGCGTGTTCGCGCGACCCGACCTGGTGATGGCCAACATGATCGCCCTCGGGGAGCATGTCGAGCGGCGTCTGGACCAGGGCTGCGATCTGCTCGACGGCCGCCGCTGGGAGCTTCCCCGGGTGGTGCCGTCCTCGGACGGGCCGCGGCCCTGGGTGGAGCGGGACGGCGGCTTCTGGCGCCTGATCACCTACGTGGAGTCCTCCTGCAGCTTCGATGTGGTGACCACGGCCGAGCAGGCCCGTGAGGTGGGCTTCGCCCTGGGTGTGTTTCACCATCTGATCAGCGATCTGGATCCGGAGCGGCTGGCGGACACCCTGGAGGGCTTCCATGTCACACCCCGCTACCTGGAGCGATACGACGTCGTTCGGGCCGGCGCGCCGGCCACGGCCAACGCCGATGTCCGCCACTGCCGGGCCTTCGTGGAGGAGCGTCGGAGCTTCGCTGCGGCGTTGGAGCAGGCCAGGGCCCGCGGCCATCTGCGCACGCGCCCGATCCACGGCGACCCCAAGGTCAACAACGTGATGATGGATGCCGCCTCCGGTCGCGCCGTCGCCCTGGTGGATCTCGACACGGTGAAGCCCGGCCTGATCCATTACGACATCGGTGACGGCCTGCGCTCCTGCTGCAACCGGCTGGGGGAGGAGACGACCGACATGGAGGCCGTCCACTTCGACGTCGACCTCTGCCGGGACCTGCTGCGTGGCTATCTCCCGGCGGCGTCCGGTTTTCTCACCGAGGCCGACTACGACCATCTCCATGTCGCGATCCGCCTCATCAGCTTCGAGCTCGGCCTGCGCTTCTTCACCGATCACCTGGCGGGCAACGTCTACTTCCGGACGGAGCGGCCTGACCACAACCTGCAGCGGGCCCTGGTGCAGTTCCGGCTCACCGAGAGCATCGAGGCCCAGGAGCGATCGATCCTGGCCGTGATCGATGAGCTCCGGGCCGGCGGCGCCGAAGACCCCTGATGCCGACTCCCCGCCGCCATGGCTTCGAGCTCCGCCCCTTCGGCGGCGCGTGCCCTTCCCCGGACCTGCGGCTGGAGGGAGAGGTCAGCCGGGAGGGCGCCCGGCTGGAGCTGCACTACCGGCTGGCCGGGGCGATCGAGACCGTCCGCCTGCCCCCACCGGCGCCGACCCCCTCGCGCCGGGACGGGCTCTGGACGATGACCTGCTTCGAGTGCTTCTGGGGCCTTGAGGGGGAGCGGCCCTACTGGGAACTGAACCTCTCCCCGGCCGGCCACTGGAACCTCTACCGGCTGGAGGACTACCGGCAGGGGCTGCGGCCCGAGCCCGGCTACGACCGGCCCCTGCACCGGGTCGGCCAGGGGGGCGGCGTCCTCTCGGTGGAGCTGGATCTGCCGCTGCCGGCCCCGGTCCCCGCCGGTGTCCCCCTGCAGGTGGCGATCGCTGCCGTGATCGAGGATCACCGCGGCCAGCAGAGCTACTGGGCCCTGACCCACCCGGGGGCCGAGCCCGATTTCCACCGCCGGGACGCCTTCCTGCTGCGGCTCTGAGGGCGTTCGGGTGGCTTCACGCCCCGGCCGCTCTGGCTTCAGGTGTCGGGGCTGGAGTCTTCGGCGTGGTAGCTGCTGCGCACCAGGGGGCCGCTGCGCACCTGGGCGAAGCCCATGGCGCGGGCGATGGCGCCCAGCTCCTCGAACTCCTCCGGTCGCCAGTAGCGGGCCACGGGGATGTGGGCCAGGGAGGGGCGCAGGTACTGGCCCAGGGTGAGCCGCTGGCAGCCGGCGGCCCGCAGGTGCTCCAGGGTGGCCACCACCTCGGCCGCCGTTTCCCCCAGCCCCAGCATCAGGCCGGATTTGGTGGGAATCTCCGGCGCCAGTTCCCGGGCCATGGCCAGCAGATCCAGGGAGCGGCGGTAGGTGGCACCCCGGCGCACCTCTCCCTGCAGCCGTTCCACCGTCTCCAGGTTGTGGTTGAAGCACACCGGCGCGGCCGCCAGCACCGTGGCCAGCCGTTGCCGCTGGGCGCGGCGCCCCGCTTCCGGGTCGGGGTGCCCGCCCCAGAAATCGGGCGTCAGCACCTCGATCCGCACACAGGGATCCCGGCGGCTGATCGCCGCGATGGTGGCGGTGAACAGGCTCGCCCCGTGGTCGGGCAGGTCGTCGCGGGCCACGGCGGTGAGCACCACGTAACGCAGGCCGAGCACCTGCACCGCCTCCGCCACCCGCATGGCTTCGGCTTTGTCGAGGGGCACCGGTGCCCGGCCCTTGTCCACCTGGCAGAAGGCGCAGCTACGGGTGCAGACCGGGCCCCCCAGCAGGAAGGTGGCGGTGCCGGCGGCGTAGCACTCGCCCCGGTTGGGACAGCGCCCCTCCTCGCAGATGGTGTGCAGCCGCTGCTGCTTCACCACCCCCTGCACCCGCTCGGTGGCCGAGGCCTCCCCCAGGGGGCGACGGATCCACTCCGGCAGGCGCTCGGAGGGGGGTATGGCGCTGTAGCGGCTGGTGGCGGTCATGGGGTCGCTCTCAAACGTCGGGGCTCAGTCCATGCGCCGGCGTCCTTCGAACGCCCGGGCCAGGGTCACCTCGTCGGCATACTCCAGCTCCCCCCCCACCGGCAGTCCGTAGGCGATGCGGGTGACGCTGGTGAAGGGCTTGAGCAGCCGGGCCAGGTACAGGCTGGTGGTGTCCCCCTCGACGCTGGGGGTGAGGGCCAGGATCACCTCAACGGCCCCTTCCCGGTCGACCCGCTCCACCAGCGGCTGGATCTGCAGCAGTTCCGGACCGACCCCATCCATCGGCGAGATCAGCCCGCCCAGCACGTGGTACTGCCCGTGGAACTCGCGGCTGCGCTCCATCGCCAGCAGGTCGCGGGAGTCGGCCACCACACAGATCTGCCCGTTGCGCCGCTCATCGTTGCGGCAGATCTCGCACAGCTCCTCGGCCGAGAGGTGGAAACAGCGCCGGCACTGACCCACCTGGCTGCGGGCCGCCAGCAGGGCATCGGCGAAGCTGCGGATCTGCTCCTCGGGCTGGCGCAGCAGGTGCAGGGCCAGCCGCTGGGCCGTGCGGGGCCCGATGCCGGGCAGTCGTTCGAACTGATCGATCAACCGGGCCAGGGGTCGGGTGAAACCGCTCAGCGAACCGGCCGCATCTGGGCAGGAATCTAGGCGGCCCGCTCGCGTCGGGTGACCTGCCGGGTGAGGATGGCTCCGGCTCCCGCCAGCTCCCCCGCCCCGCCCCGTGCCATGGGTTTCCCCGCCACCCACCCGCCCGTTGCCCCCGCCACCGCCGGCCCCTGGCGCGCCCGGGGCGGCTCCCTGCTTGCGGCCCTGCTGCTGACCCTGATGCTGGTGGGCTGCAGCGCCGCTGCCGCGGGCCTCAACTCCTTCCAGAGCCCGGATGGCCGCTACGCCTTCCTCTACCCCACCGGCTGGACCCGGGTGCAGGTGTCCAACGGCCCCCAGGTGGTCTTCCACGACCTGATCAACAGTGACGAGACCCTCAGCCTGGTGGTCTCCGAGGTCACCCCCGACCGGGATCTCAGCCAGCTCGGCAGTGCCGTGGAGGTGGGCGAGACCCTGCGGCGCAGCGTCATTTCCCCGGTCGGCAGCGGCCGGGACGCCGAACTGGTGGAGGCCCACGAGCGGGAGCAGGGCGGCCGCACTTACTACGACCTGGAGTACACCGTCCATCTGGCCGACCGGGACCGCCATGAACTCGCCACGGTGGTGGTCGACCGCGGCCGCCTCTACACCTTCGCCGCCAGCACCAACGAAGCCCGCTGGAACAAGGTGAAGGACCTGTTCGCGGTGGTGATCGGCTCCTTCACCCTCCAGATCTGAGGGTGCCCGCCGCGCCCCGGCTGACCGTCATCGGGGGCGGGCTGGCCGGCAGCCTGCTGGCCCTGGAACTGGTGGAGCGGGGTCTGGGGGTGACCCTGTTGGATGGGGGTGAGGACACGGCCACGGCCCTCAGCTATGGCGGGGTGGCCTGGTGGGCCGGCTCTCCGGGGCCCCTGGGCCGGCTGCTGCGCCAGGCCCCTGCCCGCTGGCGACGGCTGCAGGCGCGCCATGGGCAGCTGGGATGGCGGGGCTGCGGCCTGCGCCTCCACGGCGGCGGCTGGACCACCCCCCTGCTGCGCCCCCCCTTCGCCCAGGTGGACACCGCTGTGCTCATGGCGGCCCTGCCCGGGGTGCTGGCGGCCGCCGGTGTGGAGTGGCGGCTGGGCAGGGTGCTGGCGCCGCCGCGGCCGGTGGCCGGTGGCTGGCAGCTGGAGCTGGAGCCGGGCGGGACCGTCACGGCGGATCAGGTGGTGCTGGCTGCCGGGGCCGGTTGCCGTGCCCTGGCTCCCGGCCTGCCGGAGCGCCATCGCGCCAGCTGGGCCGGGGTGCTGGCGCTGCCGGCGCGCCCTTCCCTGCCGGCCGCAGCGGCCAGCCCCTGGCTGCGGCATGCGGCCGCGTGCCGGATCGTGCAGCCGCGCCACTGGCAGCGGCCGTCCCTGGAGGCCCGCGCTCCGGAGTTGGCGGAGGAGCGCTGGATCGTCGATGCCGGCTTCGCCCCCCGCGGGGAGGGGCTGCTGCTGGGCCAGATCAGCCTGGTGCGACCGGGCCTGGACACCGGCGAGCCGCCCGTGGCGCCGGTGATGGAACGCCGGCTCCGGGCGGCGCTCGCCGGGCTCGATCCGGAGCTGGCCGCCCTGCCGGGCCCCTACCGCCAGGTGCCGGTCGCGTTCTGCAGCGGCGGGTTTCCCCTGGTGGGGCCCCTGGGCGACACGGCGGGTCTGTGGGTCTTCAGCGGATTCGGCGGCGCCTTCGCCCAGGTGCCGGTGCTCGCTCCGCTGCTGGCCGACGTGATCGCCGGGGTGGCCGATCCCGGCGCTCTGGCCGGATTCGGCGTCCTGCCTGGCTGACAGGCGGGCGTCCATCCAGCATGCTGACGGCGATGGCCACCTCCGCCCCCCCGACCGGCGCCGCCCAGCCTCGCCGGCCGGTGCCTGAGCTGCGTCGCCGCTGGAGCGGCCTCAGCGACCGGGGGCAAGTGGGGGCGTGCCTGGTGGCGATGGGCGGGGCCCTGGGGCTCTGGGTGCTGTTCTGGCCCGTGCCCACGGAGGTGATAGGTCAGGGGGTGCTGATCTACCCCGACACCGCCGGCCTGCTGGATGCCCGCTCCGGCGGCCAGGTGCGGCGGCTGCTGGTGGCGGTGGGACAGGAGGTGCGCAAGGGGCAGGTGCTGATGGAGCTGTACCTGCCGGTGCTCGACCGCCAGCTGCAGCAGCAGCGCGGCAACCTCGCCCAGCTGGAGCGCGACAACCGCGAACTCGACCGGCGCGATGCCCTGCGGCTCTCCAGCGAGCGGCTCAGCGTCGACACCGCCCTGGCCAAACTGGCCCAGGATCGGCGCCGCTACGAGGAACTGGCGGCCACCTACGCCGAGAAGGTGCGCAACCTGCGCTGGCTGAGCCGGCGGGAGGTGGTGGCGCCCCTGGCCGCCGAGGTGGTGGCGGCCGAGCAGGGCCTCACCAGCACCAACGTCAATCTCGATGCCGTCATGATCCAGGAGAAGGACCTGCTCACCCGCTACGAGCAGGTGCGGCTGGACATCCAGACCCAGGCGCTGCGGCGTCGCTACCAGATCGACGACCTGCGCCGTCAGATCCGGGTCACGGAGGCCCGCCTCGCCTTCGACGGCCAGGTGCTGGCCGACCGGGACGGCACGGTGCTGGATCTGCAGGTGATCCAGGGCCAGACGGTGGCCACCGGTCAGCGCCTCGGCACCCTGGGCAGAGCCGCCGGGGGCGGTGCCACCGGCGGACCCCGGCTGCAGGCGGTGGCCTACTTCGCCCCGGCCGACGCCCGCCGTCTGCCGGTCGGTCTGCCGGTGGAGGTGGTGCCCCTCTGGGACCAGCGGGGCCGGTTCGGGGGGATCGTCGGCAAGGTGACCCGGGTGCTGGCCCTGCCGGCCACGGAGGAGGACATCTCCACCACCATCGGCAATCCCCAGCTGGCCCGGGACCTGCTCAGGCACGGACCGGTGATGCGCACGGAGATCGCGCTGGAGCGCGACCCCGCCAGCCGGGACGGTTACCGCTGGACCCTCTCTGGTGGCAGCGGGGTGTTCCCCGTGCGGGAGGGCCTGACGATCGCCACCCACGCCTATGTGGAGTGGCGCACACCGATCACCTACGTGATTCCGGGCCTGCGCTCCCTCACCGGTGGCTATCGCAGCCTGCGGATCGACCGCTTCTGGGACCGGCCTTCCCTGCGCCAGGGTGGCTCCCCGCCATGAGCGATCGTCCCCGTTGGCAGATCCGCAATCCCCTGCTGCGCCAGGAGCTCCCCTGGCTGGTCAGTGAGGTGGTGCTGCTGGTGGTGCTGTGCAACGCCAACCCCCCGGAACTGTGGTTCTGGCTGGTGGTGCTGCTGGTGATCCTGGGCTACAGGATCGAGCGCTGGTTTTCGTCACGGCCGGAATGATCCCACGACGCAGGGCATTGGCCCATCGGTCCCGGCCCTGACCCGGCCGGGCGTCAGCCCTGCCGCTGCTGGAGCAGGCCTCAGGCCGCCCGCCATCCGAGGACACCGACGCCGGTTCCGCACCGTCCTCGAGCTGGAGGCGTTGCAGCTGCTTGATCTCATGCATCAGCAACTCTCCATCGGCCAGCAGTTCGACAATGGATTCATGGCGCTCCGGCTGATAGGCCGTGATGCCGAAGGAAAACGAGAGACCATGGCCCTTGCTGGACAGTCTGCTGTCGTGAGCGACGGCCTTTTCGATGCGATGGACAACGATCTCCACCTGCTCACGGGTTGCGTTGATCAGCAGGACCACAAAATCATCGCCACCGAGTCTGGCCACCACATCGGAGTCCCGGCAGACTTCCTTGATCAGATCAGCCAAGGCGATCAGCACGTCATCGCCCGCCTGGCGGCCGTGGACCTCGTTGATGCGCTGGAAATCATTCAGGTCGAGATAAAGCAGCGAGACCGGTGTCGCCTGGCGCGTGCTGAGTTGGAGGCTCTGCTGGGCGAGGGCAAGGAAGCCGCGTCTGTTCTCCAGGCCCGTGAGTCGATCCCTGGTGGCCAGCAGGGTGGTGGCCACCAGGGATCGACGACCTTCGCAGATCCCTCAGGATGTCGACCTGCTCCCCATCCAGGGTTCGCGGTGTCTGATCCGCTATGCAGAGGGTGCCGATCCGGCGATTGTCAAACGTCAAGGGGCAGCGGGCATAGAAGCGGATATGGGGCTCGCCCTGAACAAGAGGATTGTCGTGGAAGCGGACGTCTTCCAGGGTATTGAAGACGATGAACACATCGGACCCGAGGATGGCGTGGGCTCAGAACGAAACGTTTCTCGGGGTATCGGATGCATCCAGACCCGCGGAGGATTTCGGCCATTGCCGATGTTCATCCACCAGGCTGACCATGGCGATCGGCGTCTTGAAGATCTTCTGGGCCAGATTTGTGAGCCGATCGAAACGGGACTCCTTGCCGGTGTCGAGAAGACACAGGGAGTGAAGCTTTGCCAGGCGAAGCTGTTCGTCGTCAGGGGTCTCAGGCGGTTTCAATGGAGCCCTCTTTGCTGCATGGCGAGTTGACCGGTTGGCGTATGTGAATCAATTCGTGGACCACCGGTCTGCACTGGAGTTTAGCTTTGTCCTGCTTATCTGTCCCCTGTCCGCTCCTGAGCTGTGACGGCGGCAGTGGTGTTCGTCAAGTTAGGGAACGGGTGGCATCTTCATCACGCTTTCATCTGTTTTGTCTCCTTGACTCCCTGAATCTCCAGCCAGTGTTCCAGTTGCACCTCGTTCCAGGTCTCTTCCCCTACCCAGCGGCCGATCGGTGCGGCGAGTCCGGCCACCAGCAGCAGCCAGGGCAGCAGCGCCATGGCTCCGGCGATCTGCATCACGAACAGGGCGCAGAACAGGGGCGTACGGCAGGCCCCGCTGAACAGGGCCGTCGCCCCGGTCCACACCAGCAGCTGGCGTTCCAGGGGCGGCAGGCCGCCGATGAGGGGACCGGCCAGCAGCGCTCCCAGGGACATCGCATCGTGCATCACCCCTCCAGGGGCACCGATGGCGATGCTGACCACCGAGGCCAGCAGCCGCCAGGGGAGGATCTCCAGTCCCGGGCGATCGTCGCCGTAGGCCATGCGCAGGATCAGCAGCTGGCCGTCATTGAGACTCCAGCCGTCGCTGGCGAGGGCCGCCAGGCTGATCACCAGAGCGGCCAGCAGCGCCCACGCCAGGGGTCTGACCGATCTGGATGCCCCCTCCTTCGCGGGCCTGGCCAGCCAGCGGCCCCAGCACCCCGCCATCCAGGCGGTGGCGACGCTGAACACGCCCCCCAGCCAGCCCGCCGTGAGGGTGAGCAGCAGGGCCGGGATGATCAGGTCGGGGCCACCGCCCACCAGCAGGCTGATGCCGGCCTGGTGGGCCGGCGCCGCCTCCGGGGTGCCGCCCCAGAGGCCGGTGGCGACGCCGAGTAGGACTCCCGCTCCTGTGGTCAGGAGGGTGCCGTTGATGAGGGCCGCCGAGCGCCGCCGGCAGAGCTCCTCGACGGCGTAGGTGACCCCCAGCAGGACGGAGTTGAAGGCAATGCCCAGGCCGGCGCCGGCGCCCGTCGCCAGCAGCACCGGCAACGGCAGGCGCTGCAGGGGCGCCAGCCTCGCCCGCAGGGCCAGCAGCAGGCTCGCCCCTAGGGAGGCGGAGGGCGACTCCAGCCCCACCGTCAGGCTGGCGCCGTGGGTGAGCACCAGCAACGGCAGCCGGAGCAGCTGGCGCCTGAGCTCCAGGGACGCCAGGGCGGCGGTGCGGGAGGGACCCTGCTGGACCCGTTCCAGCTGCAGGGCCAGCACCCCGGTCAATCCGCCGCCCCGGCCGCCGCTCAGGGGGCCGTTCGCCAGCAGGGCCAGCAGTGCCGTGCCGGCGAAGACCAGCAGCAGGCTGCCGCCGGGGACCCCCCCTCCCGCGCCCAGGGGCCAGAACTGCTGGAGGCGGAAGCCGAGGGCCGAGAGCCACTGGTAGGGCTGCAGCACCACCAGCAACGGCAGGGAGGCCAGCAGCAGGGCGACCACCTGCCCCCGAGTCAGGATGCCGTCGCGCCGGGTGTCGGCGGCATCGATCGCCGCGGCGGAGTCCGTCATGGGGTCCACTGCAGGCGTGCCGGAACAGGTGCCTCCGGGTCGGTCGGCATGGGCAGCAGTTCGCGCAGCAGCTGGGCGTAGGTGATGTTGACGTTCACAGTGGCCTCGAGCCGATGCACCAGGCTGGCGATCAGCCGTTCCTGCGTGTTGGAGAGGTCCAGCTCGCTGCTCAGGCCCGCCTGGTAACGCAGGCGGGCGTCCCGGAAGGCCTCCAGGCTGGCGGTGACCCCCCGCCTGGCGGCCACAAGGCGGGCCAGGCTGGCCTCGTGCCCCAGGAAGGCCTGCTCGATCCGCAGTCGGATGTCGTTGCGCTGGGCGGCGTACTGCTGGGCCACCGCCGCACCGCGGCGGGCCAGGGCCCGGGCCTGGCCCCGGGTGGTGCCGGCATCGAAGAGCAGCCAGCTCACCGCCAGGCCCACCGACCAGTCGGTGCCGTACGTGTTGAGGGAGGTGGGCACCGTGGCGCCGCAGCAGCCGCCGTCGGCGACGCGGACGTTCCAGTTGTTGGCGTTGCTGGCGCCGGCGCCGGCGTCGGCGAACAGCGACAGCTTCGGCAGCAGCTCGGCGGCGACCGCATCCTTCTGGCGCAGGAGCGCCTCGCGGGTGGCCAGCAGGGCCTCCAGTTCCGGGTTGTCCCGGTAGGAGGCCCGCAGGCTGGTCTCCAGGTCCAGGGGCCAGCGGGGCTGCAGGCGGATCGGGTCGCTGGCGGTGGGGGTCAGCTGGGGCGGCAGGTTGAGCAGGGCCGCCAGCCGGCGGCGGGCGACCGCCCGTTCCGCCAGGGCCGCGATCAGCTGTTCCTGGCCATCGGCTTCGATCGCCTGGCGGCGCAGCACGTCGAGGCGGGGAACCAGCCCGGCCTGCTTGAGATCCAGGCTGTCCTGAAGGATCAGCAGGTCGTTGCTCACCACGGCCTCCCGGATGCGCACCAGCTGGTCCGCCCGCTGCAGCTGGTAGTAGCTCTCGCTCAGGGACAGCTGCAGCCGCCGCAGGGCATCGGCGTAATCCAGCCGGGTGCTGCGAAGCCGCGCCAGGGCGGCCCGTGTCTTCGGGCTGCGGGCGAGGTCCAGCAGGTCGTAGCGCAGCCCCAGGCCTCCGGAGAGCCCGTTGGCGTTGCTGTTGAAGGAGCCCCTGCCGCCGGGGGGGATGAACAGGGGGCTGGTGGGCGGGAACAGGCTCCCGGTGCCGGTGGGGGAGAAGAAGCTGGTGCTCGACTGGTCGGTGCCACCGGCGGCGTAGGCGGTGATCCGGGGCCAGTAGGTGCCCATCTGGCTCTGCAGCTCGGCCAGGGCCGCCGCCACTGCCTCGCGGCGGGCCTGCAGGCCGGGACTGTTGGCGAAGCCGATGGCCAGCGACTGCTCGAGGCTCAGGGCCTGGAGCTGGCCGGGGCGGAGGTCGCCGGCTTCCGGCAGCGCCAGCGGCGGCAGGGGAGCGCTCAACTGCGACGGCCCTGGGGCCGAGCCGGCGGCCTCCGGGCCCAGCAGCACCTCCGGCAGTGGGACCATGTTCGCACCCCCCAGTGGGGGGCCCGCCTCGGCGGGCAGCAGCTGCTCGAGGGCCCGGATCTGGCGATCCAGTTCGTTCCAGCGGCGCTCGAGGCTGCGCACGTCGCCGTCGCCCGCCACCGGCAGGGGCTGGGCTGCGACGGGCCCCGATCCCAGACCGAAGCCCAGCAGCAGTGCGGCGAGGATCCACCCGGCCAGGGGCCGCTCCGTTCCGCACCCCCCCATGGATCCCTGAGTCCCCCATCCGGCGCCCAGCTTGCTCGACATCGGCCCTTCCGGCTTCTAGAAGTTGAAACCCAGCTGCAGGCCCGCCGCGAACAGGCCCGGCACACGGCCGGCTCCGCCGGGATTGAGGATCCACTGCAGGCTCGGCTGAAGGCTGATCGACTCATTGATCCGCATCTGGTACCCGAACTCCACCACCCCCTCGTCGCTGAGACCGGGCTGGCGGATCGCACTGAAACCGGTGCGGGCCACCCCGAGGATCAGCAGGTCGAGGGTCGGCCGGGCAGCACCCCCTGACTCACCAGCCCACCGCCGAGGTAGCTGGGAGTGGGATTGGGGGTGGTGTCGAAACCCGCGGCGGCGGCGGCCCAGAGTCGATGGTCCAGCCAGAGTCGATGGTCCAGCCCCCAGGGCAGGGCCACGGGCACGGTGGCGCTACCGTACACACCCCGGTTCGGCTCGGTCCCGCCATAGGCGTCCAGCTGCAGCAGTCCACCGGGCAGCTGCCGCTCGACGGCCATCGGCTGGCGGCAGGTCCGGCGCCGGACCTGCAGACCGCCCCTGCCGCGGCAGGCGGCGATCGGTGCCCCCAGCCGTCGGTTGAGCCAGGGGGCCGCCCAGCTCCACTGGAGCTGGTGGGTCCAGCCCCGCCCGGGGGGAAGGCCGCTGGCGGTCCCCAGACGCCTGGTGACATCGTCGGTGGCGGCGAGGTTGAAGCTGGCCAGACGCAGGGTGGTGGCAAGGTTCGGCCGCAGTGCCAGCATGGCGCCCGGCGCCGCCACGGGAAAGACCGGGAAATTCGGGATCGTGAACAGCACCGGCGCCCCATTGAGGGAGTCATAGACATAGAAGCCCTCGATCGGGGTGCTGAACAGGTCGGGGGTCATGGCCACCAGCCCGGCCTCCAGGCTCCAGCGGCCGTCGTCGGAGCGGCGTTCCAGGCTGGCGCGGGTGAGCCAGAAGTCCACCGGGTTGGCCACCTCCTGAAGGGGCAGCGCCGCCCCCAGCCGCTGGGCGTAGGCAGGATCGCCGCTGAAGTGGGCGACGGCCAGATGCAGCGCCCAACGCTTCCCTTCCCCGGGGGTGGCTGCGCCGTCGGGGGGCCGCAGTGTCAGGGCCAGCGTGGACTGCTGGATCCAGCTCGCCTGCTGCACCAGGCCGCCGACGGGATTGGCCATCGGTTCGGCCAGGATCACCAGCTCCAGATCCACCCAGGCCGGCAGCGGCCAGCAGCAGGAGCGCCAGCGCCAGCACCGCTGCCGGGCGGCCCCCGGGGGCCTGCGGTGGGGACAGGGGCGTGGCAGCCGTGGCGTCAGCCTCGGGCCTCCGGCTGATGCGAAGCAGGGCGGACGGCACGGACCTCGAGGGGCTGGGCTGGCAGGAGCCTGTGGAGACCCATCGTCCACGGCGGTTCGCCGATGCGCCAGGGTTGATCAGCCCTCACCGTGCCGCGGACAGCCATGGTCCTCTCGTTGAGCCCCGATCTGGAGGCCCTGCTGCGGCTGGGGATGGCGGTGCTCTGCGGATTGGCGGTGGGCATCAACCGGGCTCATCACGGCAGCCGCGCCCACCCCAATCGGCTGCGGGTCCATGTGCTGGTGGGGATGAGTGCCTGCCTGATGGTTCTGGCGGCCGGCCCCGATGCCCAGGCCCGCAGCCGCGTGATCCAGGGGGTGGCGGCGGGCATCGGCTTCCTGGGGGCCGGCGAGATCCTGGTGCCTCCGGTGCGACCGAAACACGGCGTTCCCGAGGTGCGCGGCCTGAGCAGTGCCGCCTCGATCTGGTTCACGGCGGCCCTGGGCGTCACCGTGGCCGTCTCCAGTCCGGTGCCGGTCCTGATGGCCCTCGGTCTGGCCCTGATCACCCTTTCCGACCGGGACGGCCACCCCCCCGACGGGGGCGATGCGCCTGCCGAAACGACCGAGGGGATCAGAAAAGGAAACGGTGGCGGCCGTTCGTAGCGTTGGCCTGGCCCTCGTTGCCAGCCTCCAGGGGGTCGTCTTCCTGATCCGGCCAGATGGCGTCCCAATAGCTGATGCCGTCCTTGTAGAAGGGGCGGCCGTCCAGGCGCTGGGTGTCGAGCTGGGTGCTGCCCATGGCCGAGATCAGCCCGCCGAGCTCCATGGGGCCGAGGTCGGTCTTGATGTCCTTGCGGGCCGCCATCATCAGGGCCGGCAGGCGCACAAGGTATTCGGGCCGGGTGAGTTTGCGGAACAGGGACTTCAGGGCCAGCTGCTGGCGGTCCATGCGCCCCAGGTCGCCCGTTTCGTCGTGGCGGAAGCGCAGGAAGCCCTCCAGATCCTTGCCGCGCAGGGTCTGCATGCCCGGCTGCAGATCGATCGACAGCCCCTGGCTGTGGTCGACGTATTCCATGCGCTTGGGAACGTCCACCTCGATGCCCCCGAGAACATCGGCCATCTGGCGGATCGAGGAGAGGTTGACGACCAGGTGGTGCTGAATGGGCCGGCCGAGTCGCTGGGAGACCTCCCGCTTCACGGCCTCGATGCCTCCCAGGTTGTAGAGGGCGTTGATCTTGACGGGACCGAAGCTGTCGGCCTCGATGTACGTGTCGCGGGGGATCTGGGTGATGCTGGTCCGCTTGCCGTCGATGCGCAGGGTGGCGATCACGTCGGTGTTGCCACCGCCCACGTCGGTGCCCAGAATCAGGACGTCCTGACGGTCCATGCCGCCGCTCCAGGCGGCGAAGGGATTCGTCAGCGACGGGTTGCCCCCGGCGGTGGCCCTGGCCGAGATCAGATGGGCCAGGGGTCCGGCCAGCAGCAGGCCTGCCCCGAGGCCGCAGACCACGGCGAGGAGCACGGGAGTGCGCCGTCGGGCTGATCTGGTCCGGGCCCTGTTCGTGGGCCGGTCCCCATTCCTGGGCTTCGATCTCTCCATCGAAGACACGCTAATCCCACCGGGCTCAGCGCAGGGCCTCCTCAGGTCTCAGCCCCGTCTGCACCCGCCACAGGGCGGCATAGGCCCCGTTCCTGCCCAGCAGATCGTCGTGGCGGCCGCTCTCGACGATCTGGCCCTGTTCCATGACCACGATGCGGTCGGCATGGCGAACCGTGCTGAGCCGGTGGGCGATCACCAGGGTGGTGCGGGACGCCGTGATGTGATCAAGAGAGCGCTGGATGGCCGCCTCGGTCTCGTTGTCCACCGCGGCGGTCGCCTCATCCAGCACCAGCACAGGCGGATCCTTGAGGATCGCCCGGGCCAGGGCGATGCGCTGCCGCTGGCCCCCGGACAGGCGCAGGCCGCGCTCCCCCACCACTGTGTCGTACCGCTGGGGCAGGGCCTCGATGAATCCAGCCGCCTCGGCCAGGCCCGCCGCCCTCTCGATGGCCGCTCGCGTGGCGCTGAAGCTGCCGTAGGCGATGTTCTCGGCCACGGTGCCGTGGAACAGGAACACCTCCTGGCTCACGAGACCGATGGCCCGGCGCAGGTCCTGCAGGGACAGCTCCTCGATCGCCACGCCGTCGAGCAGGATCCGGCCGCTCTGGATCGGGTAGAGCCGCAGCAGCAGCTTGACGATCGTGCTCTTTCCGGAACCCGTCGCCCCCACGATGCCGAGGGTGGAGCCGGCGGGAACCTCCAGGTCGAAGGCGTCGAGCAGCCGTTCCCGCCCGGCATAGGCGAAGTCGACCCGCTCGAAGCGGATGTGGCCGCGGACGGCGACGATGGGGAGCGGCCGGTTGCCGCTGGGGATGGCGACGGGGGTGTCCAGCAGGTCCATCACCCGGTGGGTGGAGGCCATGGCCCGCTGGTAGTCGTCGAGGGTGCGCCCCAGGGTGGTGAGGGGCCACAGCAGCCGCTGGGTGATGAAGACCAGGAACGAGTAGGTGCCGATCGCGATGGCGCCGCTCCAGGCCTGCAGTCCTCCGACCACGAGGATGGCGATGAAGGCGAACATGATCGCGAACCGGATCAGGGGGATGAAGGCGGCCGAGAGGCGGATGGCCCGGCCGTTGCTGGCCCGGTAGGCCTGGCTCCGGGCGATCAGCCGCTGCTTCTCCCACCCCTCGGCGGCGTAGCTCTTGATGGTGAGCATGCCGCCGAGGTTGTTGCTCAGCAGGCTGGCCAGGTCGCCGGCCCGCTCGCGCACCTCCCGGTAGCGGGGGGCCAGACGCTGCTGGAAGCGGAGCGAGCCCCAGAGGATCAGCGGGATCGGCAGGAAGGAGACCCCGGCCACCGTGGGGGAGAGGACCACCATGGCCCCTCCCACCGCGAGCACGGTGGTGATCAGTTGCAGGATCTCGTTGGCACCCTGGTCGAGGAAGCGCTCCAGCTGGTTGATGTCGTCGTTGAGGACCGTGAGCAGGCGTCCGCTGCTGCCGGCCTCGAAGAAGCCCATCTCCAGGTGCTGCAGATGGTCGTAGGCCTCGATGCGCAGCTCATGCTGCACGGTCTGGGCCAGGCGTCGCCACAGCAGGGCGTAGAGGTACTCGAACAGGGATTCGGCGCTCCAGATCAGGAACGAGAGCACCCCCAGCACGCCCAGTTGGCCCGGCACGGTGGTGACCCCGAAGCCGGCCAGCCAGGAGGTGCGCTGCTGGACGACCACATCCACCGCCAGGCCGATGAGGACGGGGGGCGCCAGGTCGAAGAGCTTGTTGAGGATCGAGCAGGAGGCCGCCAGGCCGACGAGCCGGCGGTGGGGCCGCAGGCTGCTCAGCAGACGGCGCAGCCCTGTCGCTGCCGGGGCAGGACCCGGGGGGCCTTCAGCGGCCAGGGCTGCCGATGGACTCACCAGCGATTGCCGCCGCCGCCACCGCCACCGCCGTAACCACCACCACCACCGCCACCTCCGTAGCCGCCACCGCCGGAGCGGCCACCGCCGCCACCCGGGCGACCGCCGCCGCCGTAGCCGCCGCCACCGGAGCGGCCACCGCCGCCACCCTCACGGGGGGTGGCCTTGTTGACGCGGATCATGCGACCCATCCATTCGACGTCCTGAAGGTCGTCGATGGCCTTCTGCTCGGACGCATCGTCGGCGAGTTCGATGAAGGCGAAGCCGCGTTTGCGGCCGGTCTCACGGTCGAGGGGCAGGCTGCACTGACGGACCTCGCCGTACTGGCCGAAAAGATCGAGAAGGTCCTCGCGTTCGGCCTGGAACGAGAGGTTGCCGACGTAGATGGTCATTCAAAGAAAAAGCTGGAACGGATTCCTCCGGTGTCGGGAATCCCAGGGAAAGCAGGCGGTCGGGAGGGGGCTCAGGACGGACCCGGGGGGTGGGTCCGTTCTGTGGGGCCTGGGCCGTCGATGCGTGCCGAAGGGAGCCGGAGCGGCATGGAATTCTTCGAAGCCTACAACCGTGCCCCGGAGCTCCATGACGAAGCTTGAAGCAGATTCGAAGGAAAATGGAAAAAACTCCCCAGGCCGCCCCGGCCGCTCCATTGTCAGCAAACCCTGATCCATTGATCCCATGAAAGCCGCCCCTGTGCCCTGGAGCCTCAGCTGGCGCGAAGACGGAGAGCTTGGTTCCCAGGATCTGTTCGATCTCCTGCAGGTCCTGGTGGCGAACGAAAGTCACGAGGTCCAGATGATCCTGATCGCCGCCGTGGAGCAGCTCTCGGTGAGCGATCTCCAGGTGACGGGCTCGGAGCAGGTCACCCGTCTGTGTGCCTGAGCCGCACGCCGGACGTTCAGATCGGGTAACGCTTGGCGGTGGCGTCCCGGCAGCTGCTGCGGGCCGCGGCGATGCTGCTGCCGCGCGAGATGCGATCGGCCACGCAGCTGCAGGCGTAGCTGGCCATCCCGTCGGGGGCCTTCTTCCCCGACTGGGCCAGTTCCGTCTCGAAGGCGGAGAGACAGATCGAACGCACCACCTCCAGGATGGGGCCGGAGGCTGCCGCCGCCCGGGGCTGCAGTGACCCGAAGGTCGCGAGCGCCACCAGGCCGAGCATCAGGCCGGCCGGGCCCGGCAGGAGCCGGGGTCCGGACGGGCGCAAGGGTGACCTCAGCAGGCAAGGCATGGGGGACTGGCGTGGGGAGAGCCGCTGAGGGCGGGTCAGGAGCCCAGTCGGGAGATCTGAAGCTCTTTGTTCATCACCCGCAGGCGGCGGAGGTCCGCGAAGACATCGTCGGGCATTCCCTTGGGCAGGTCGACGGTGCTGTGGGCGTCGAAGATGCGGATCTTCCCGATCGATCGTCCGGCCAGGCCGGACTCATTGGCGATAGCGCCAACAATGTTGCCGGGCTTGACCCGATCCCGCCAGCCCACCTCGATGCGGAACCGCTCCATGTTGTCTTCGGGACCGTCCTCGCCGCGTTCCTGGTGACGGTCGCCGAAGGGGCGACGCTCACCGCCCCGGTCCCGCTCACCCCGGCTGCGCTCCCGGGTGGGGGCGCCGGGACGGCCCTGGCCCCAGCGCTCCTCGCCCTGCAGAAGCAGGGGTTTGCCCGCCAGCCCGAGCTCGAGGGCGGCCAGTGCTAGCTCCTCGGGGGAGCAGGCCTGCTCCTGGGCCACCCGCTGCAGGATCTCGCCCAGCAGGGCCCGCTCCTCGGGAGTGCAGGCGGGCTGCTGCAGGGCTGCGGTCAGTCTCTGGCGGAGCCGGTCGAGGCGGTGCTGGTTGATGCTGGCGTTGCCGGGCACCTCCATCGCCTCGATGGGCTGGTTCACGGCCCGCTCCAGACCCCCCAGGAAGCGCCGTTCCCGGGGCGTGAGGAACAGGATCGCCTCACCGCTGCGCCCGGCACGGCCGGTGCGGCCAATGCGGTGCACATAGGCCTCCCCGTCGAAGGGGATGTCGTAGTTGATGACCAGGCCGATGCGGTCGACGTCGAGGCCACGGGCGGCCACATCCGTGGCCACCAGGACGTTCACCCGGCCATCCCGCAGGCGTTCGATCGTGCGTTCCCGCTGGGTCTGGGGCACGTCGCCGTTGAGCACCGCCACGTCGTAGCCGTGCTTCTCAAGGGACTCGGCCACGGTGAGCGTGATGGCCTTGGTGCGGGCGAAGATGATCACCCCTTCGCTGCCCTCTGCTTCCAGCACCCGCTCGAGGGCCTCGAGCTTCTGGGGGCCGTTGACCACCAGGTAGCGCTGCCGGATGCGGCGGGCGTCGGCGGCCTTCTGGCGGATCGTCACCTCCGCCGGGTCCTTAAGGTGGTTCTGGGAGATCCGCCGGATCTCCTGCGGCATGGTGGCGGAGAACAGCACCACCTGCCGCTCCGCGGGGAGCTGCTCGAGAACCCATTTGACGTCGTCGATGAAGCCCATCCGCAGCATCTCGTCGGCCTCGTCGAGCACCAGGCTGCGCAGGCCGGAAAGGTCGAGGGTGCCCTGGCGCATATGGTCCATCACCCGGCCGGGGGTGCCCACGACGATCTGCACCCCACGGCGCAGCTGCTGGATCTGGTCGCGGAAGTCGGCGCCGCCATAGACCGGCAGCACTCGCACGCCCTTCATGCAGGCCGCGTAGCTGTTGAAGGCCTCCGCTACCTGCATCGCCAGTTCGCGGGTGGGGGTGAGCACGAGCACCTGGGGGGAGCGCTGGCCGGGATCGAGCCGCTCCAGCAGGGGCAGGCCGAAGGCGGCCGTCTTGCCGGTGCCGGTCTGGGCCTGGCCCACCAGGTCCCGACCGAGCATCAGTTCGGGGATGGCGGCCTTCTGGATCGGCGACGGCTCCTCGAACCCGATGGCCGCCAGGCCGTCGAGCAGCTCCCGGCGCAGGCCGAAGGCGGCGAAGGCGCTGACGGGGGTGGCCGTTTCCTGGGCAGAAGTTACTGAGGGAGCCGTGTCCGGGGAGGCGGTCTGGGGGGCGGCGTCATCGGAAGCGATGGCGGGCTGCGCAGCGGCGAAGTCCGTTGCTGCGGGAAGTTTGCCGTCGCTGGCGCCGTCGAGCGACACCGGGGACGACAACGTCACGCTCGCGCAGGGCTGGGCCAAGGCCTCATGGGAATCGGCGGCACCGCTGAGGGTGCTGCCGTCAATGATCTGGGTCACGGGATGCGGGAGCCTGGTGAATCCTTTTCAACGCAGGCCGGCAGCGAACCAGTGGAGATGGGTGCTTGACACCCGGGCTGCCTTGCCCTTGCTCAAAGGTTGAAACGAGACTTTACCACCCGTCCGTAATCATCGTCGAAACGCTCGATGTCCTCCTCCCGCAGCTCCTCCCCCAGCTGCACCTCGATGATCTCCAGGTCGGTGGCTCCGGCCGCCGCGCGGTGCAGGCCGCCCCGGGGGACGAACAGGGTGGTGCCGGGACCGGCGGTGATGCAGCCGCCGTCGGACTCCAGCACCCCCTCTCCGGCTGCCACCACCCAGTGCTCGCTGCGCTGGCGGTGGCGCTGCAGGCTGAGGCGGTGGTCCGCCGTGATCCGCAGACGCTTGACGAGATAGCCAGGCCCGGTGGCCAGGGTCTCGAACCATCCCCAGGGTCGCTCGACCCGCTCAGCCATCACGGCGCCCTCCGGAGATCACACAGAGGAGCACGGTCGGCGGATCAGGAACGACGGCGGTGGGATGGATGGAAATGGATGGAAAAAGACTGACCGGAACCACCTGGGGCCAGGGAATCCATGGGGTTGTCCCTGTCGACCTCGGGGCACCTTAGGAAATGGATCCGGCGGGGCCGGCTCACTCCTTCGTGACGATGCGGGAGGGCATTTCTCCAGGGGTGACTGGAGGAATCGAGGGGCTCTCGGAACGGGAGAGATCCCAGCGGTGGAGACTATTGGAGCAGGGGCCCAGGAGAACGCCCCGGGGGGTTCATCTTTCGTAGACACATTGCCGGCTGTGGCGATCAATGAAGAAGGCTTACGGATGCTCCCCGTCCTCCGGGCCGTCCTCCTCGGCGCTGATCAGCAGGGCCGCCCGCCGTGCCCGGGTCAGGGCGGTGTAGAGCAACCGACCGTCGCGGGCGGCGCCGCCGGGCAGCAGCACGATCACCTCCTCGGCCTCGCTGCCCTGAGCCTTGTGCACCGTCAGGGCGAGGGCCGGTTCGGCGGCACCGGCCAGCTGGCCGGGATGGATCCAGAGCGGCTCCCCCTCCCCGTCCCCGAACAGCAGCCGGGCCGAAGGCCCGGGGCCGCCCACCAGCACCCCCACATCCCCGTTGGCCAGGTCCAGTTCCGGCAGGTTCCTGCGGCAGAGCACAGGGGTGCCTGGGGGAAGATCCTGCAGATCGCCCTCCTGTCGCCCCCCCAGCAGCGCCCGATGGATCGCCTCCAGGCCCCAGCGTCCCTGGCGCTGGGGGGCCATCACCAGCAGGCGGTCCCGCTCGGCCAGCAGTTCCGGGCAGCCGCGGGACGAGCCCGGTCGGCAGTGAGCCGCCAGCCGTGCCAGATGGGCCTGGTGGCGGCGCAGCCGCTCCAGCAGCTCCGCCGGCAGGATGCGGGGCGAGCAGGGGTGCCAGCGCAGGTTGTCGGTGCTCCCCAGGGCCTGCAGCAGGGGACCGATGGCCGCGAACGGATCCCGATCCTGGGGGCCTGGTGAGGCCCCCAGCCCCTGCCGCAGAACGGCGGCCACGGCAGCGATGGCCCCGGCGTTGCGGTAGGTGGTGGTCAGGGTGATGGCGGCGCCCCCCAGCCGCTGCCGGTGTTCGGGCCGCTGCAGGTCCTGCAGCACGGCCCCGGGGGCGATCGGCGCCAACTGGTCCGGGTCACCCACCAGCACCAGCCGGCAGGCGCCGGGCAGGGCCTCCAGCAGCGCGCCCATCAGGCCCAGATCCACCATCGAGACCTCATCGACCACCAGCAGGTCGAGGTCGAGGGGGCGGCCGCGGTGGCGGCCGAAGCGGTCGCCGCGGCTCTCCAGGAGCCGGTGCAGGGTCGTGCAGGGAAGGGTGCCCCCGGTGGCGGTCCGCAGCCGGCCCGCCGCCTTGCCGGTGGGCGCGGCCAGATGGACGCGGGCATCCGGCTGCCGCGCCCGGTGGGCCGTGATCATCGCCGCCACCGTGCTGGTCTTGCCGGTGCCGGGCCCCCCCTCCAGCAGCACCAGTCCCTGGCGGAGCACAGCCGCCACCGCCTGCCGTTGCCGGGCATCGAGGCTCCGGGGGGCGCCAGGTCCCGCAGCGACGGCGACCGGGCCGCCGGGCCCCTCAGCGCAGGCAGCCACTTCGCCGCGGCCCGGATCCAGGACCGCGGCGCGATCGACCAGGGCCTCGATCACCTCCTGCCGCTGCCGCTGCCAGCGGCGCCACTGCAGCCGTCCGTCCTCCAGGGCCAGGGGGCCGTCCGGGTCGCCGCAGAGCGGGCTGGCGGCCAGGGCCCGGCGGTGCGCCTCCGGCCAGGCGGCTTCGGACACCTCCGCCGGTCTCGGCCCCCGCAGATCCAGCTCCAGCTCGCCCCGGGCCAGGGCCGCGGTGAGGGCGGCGATCAGCTCGCCGACCAGGGGGTCGTTGGGGGCGTCGTGCAGACGCGGCAGGGCTTCGGCCAGGCTGAGGGCGAGGGCTCCCACCCAGGGCTGGAAAGTGGGGAGGGGCTCTCTCATGGCGGATCCTCCCCGGCGCCTTCCGCGCCACGGCCGCCCAGGGCCGCGTCGAGGGCCAGGACCCTGCCCAGGGGCGGGCGCTCCACGAACATCCCCGGCACCGCTCCGTCCGGCGCCTGGGCCCCGGCTTCCCCGGGCGCCCCCCGCAGGAAGACGTAGGCGTACCCGCCCAGATGCCGCTCGGGGGCATAGCCGGGCAGGCGCCAGGCCAGGTAGCGGTGCAGCGCCACCAGGTACAGATGGGCCTGGAGGGGGTAGTGGCTCTGCGCCATCAGGGCGGCCATCGCCTCCTGGCCGTAGTGGCGGGGACCGCAGAGGGGTCTGCCCTCGCGGTCCCGCCGGCCCAGCCAGTTGCTCTTCCAGTCGGCCACCCACCAGCGCGGCGGCCCATCGGCATCGGTGGCGGTGAAGACCAGATCGATCGATCCGGTGAGGAAGCCGCGGCTGGCCACCGGCAGGCTCCCCACGCTGGCGGCGTAGGCCGCACCGAAGGCACCGCCGGGATGGTCCGCGAACGCGGCCGCCAGTCCGGCCGCCGTGGCGTAACCGAGGGTGAGATCGAAGCTGAGTTCGTTGAGGCGGCGCTCCTGTCCCAGATCCGCCACCCTCAGGGACCCCAGCCCGCCGCCGAAGGGGGTGCGGCGCACCTGCTCAAGGCCGCGCAGCAGGGGCTCAAGGGCTTCGCCCTCAAGCCCGGCCCGGCGCAGCTCCCGCTCCACCAGCTCCCGGCTGGCCGGCGCGTCGATGGGAAGCCGGTAGTCCAGCTGCTCCAGCATCCGGTGCAGACAGTCCCCGGCCCCCGGGCCGCGGGCGAAGCCGCCCAGGGGACCCTGCTCCGGCCAGAGGACCGCGTCGCCGCCCTCCGGGGCCTCCCCTTCGGGACTGGGATCGCTGGTGTCGCGGCCCTCGTCGAGGGCCGCCTCCGAGAGGCCGGCGCCGTGGGCGGCCCGGGTCCAGGCGGTGTAGCTGCTGCGGCCCCAGCCCGTGTCCAGCGGGCGCCGGGGCACCGGTCCGCAGCGCAGGGCTTCGACCGCCGCCGCCTCCGGCGCCAGGGTCCGCGGCGGCCCCGGCTCCGCGGCGACCTGCCGCAGCTCGATCCCCAGGGCCCGGCGCTCGATCGTCTCCAGCAGCCGCGCGCACCAGTCCCCGTCGCTGTGCCCGGCGATGGGGGCGTCGTCCTCGGGGTCGGGCAGGGGGTCGCCCGGGAAGAGCCAGGGGAACAGGGGATTGGCCTGCTGGCCCTTCGACGGCCCCCAGGCGAGCACCAGCAGGTGCTGGGCCCGGGTGACGGCCACATAGGCCAGCCGTTCCCGCTCGGCCCGCTCCGCCTCCCGGTGCTGGCGGAGTGCCTCCCACCCCCGACCCCAGCCGGGACGGAGATGGAGGTCGAGGCGGGCGCCGGTGCCCGCGGCCGGATGCCAGCGGAAGCCCACCCGGTGGCCGCCGGCGGTGGGGGTGCCGGCCGCCTGCCACAGGTAGGGACAGATCACCACCGGGAACTGCAGGCCCTTGCTCCGGTGCACCGTGATCACCGTCACCGCTTCGTCGGCCCTGTCGCTGTGGGCCTGGTGGGGTTCGGGGATGGTCCCGCTGGCGCGGGTCTGGTCGAGGCGCAGGCGCCGCAGCCAGTCGGCGGCGGCCACCAGGGCGAGCCGATCGACGTGCAGCCGCTCCTGGAGCAGTTCGGCCACCTGCTGCAGGTCGGCCAGCAGCCGGCCGCCGACACTCAGCCGGGCCAGCCCTTCGCCGTCCACCAGTTGGGAGAGGACCCCGAGCGGTCCCTGATGGGGGAGGGCGCGGGCCAGGGCCTGGAGGCGACCGGCCAGCTCGCTCCACGCGGCCGGCGCGGCGTCGGCGATCTGCCGCGCCGACCAGCCGAGGAGGGGGGAGGCGGCCAGCAACCGCAGGCGGCCGGGATCGGCCGGATCGCCCAGTGCATCCAGCAGCCGCTGCAGGGCGGTGGCGGCGGGACTGGCGAACACGTCGGCCTTGCTCACCAGCCGGCTGGCGATGTGCCGCCGCTCCAGGGCGCCGCGCAGGTCCTCCGCCTGGCGGTGGTTGTGGACCAGCAGGGCGATGTCCCCGGCGCGCAGGGGGACCGGGGGGCGCCCGTCGCCGCCCGCCAGGGCGGGAGCCTCCTCCAGCAGCTCCAGGACGGCGTCGGCCACCAGAGCGGGCAGCCGGGCCTCCAGGGCCGTCCGGCTCGGCAGGGCCTCGTCCCCATCCCGTTCGCCGCCCAGATACAGCAGCCGCACCGGCGCCATGCCGTCGGGCCCGCTTCGTCCAGAGCGGGCCAGCACCGGCGGCACCGGCAGTCCGGAGCGGGGCAGGCCCGCCGGGCCCATCAGGGCATTGAGGCTCCCGATCAGCTCCGGCGACGAACGCCGGTTCTCCTGCAGCGCCAGCACGCGCGCTGCGCGGCGGCGGGCCAGCCGGTACGTGTCCAGGTCGCCGCCGCGGAAGCGGTAGATGGCCTGCTTCGGATCCCCCACCATCACCAGCAGGTGGGCGTCGCCGGCGAAGGCCAGCCGCAGGATCCGCCACTGCAGCGGGTCCGTGTCCTGGAACTCATCGATCAGCGCGGCCCTGTAGCGCCGGCCCATTGCCTGCAGCAGGGGGGTGGGGGCCGTGGCGTCCGGACCGGGGTCGAGGCCCTCCAGCAGCTGGGCGAAGCCGATGCTGCCGCTGCGGGCCCGACGCCGTGCCAGCTCCGCCCGCCCCCAGTGGCAGCCATGCAGCAGCACCGCCTCCGCCGGGCCCTCCCGCAGCGCGGCCACCGCTTCCAGAAGCCCGGGATCGGGCAACCGGATCTGCCGCTCCGGACCTTCCGCCTTCCGGGCCGCCCGGCAGAAGGGATCGGGGTGGAAGTAGGACCCCAGGTCCTGCTGGGCCATCAGGGCGGCGTAGTCGCCCCCCTCGGGCTGCTCGGCGAGCCAGGCGTCGACCCGTTCGCTGCGATCGCTCCGGGGCCGTCCGGCGTAGGGGGTGGTGGCGCCGGCCCCGCCGGCCCGCCATTCGGCGGCGGTGGCGCGGAAGCCCTGCTCCAGGGCCCGGCCCCCCTCCGACCAGGCCTGCCGGAAGCGTGCCCAGGGTTCCTCCCAGAGCGCCGCCAGCTGCTCCGCCAACGGCCGCTCCAGGCTCAGCTCGGCCGGCAGCGGATCGAGGGCCAGTCCCGGGTCGGCATCGAGCTGCAGCAGTTGCCGCTCCAGGTCTTCCAGGTCGATGCCCGCCGCCAGCCCCTGCACCAGATGCAGGGGAAGGGCCAGCACCTGCTGCTGCCAGTAGTCGTGGGCGACCTGGCGCACCAGCTCGGCGGCGTCGGTTTCCAGGGTCAGCTCGGGGGGGCGGGAGGCCTCCATGGCCTGGCGCCGCAGGGTGCGCTGGCAGAAGCCGTGGATGGTGGTGATGTCGGCGGCGTCGAGCTCCTCGAGGGCCAGCAGCAGCAGGCCCTGCACGGCGGCGCGGCCGCTGGGTTCGCCCGGTTGGCGCTCCAGCCATCCGGCCAGCACCGGATCGGGCGCCGTCCAGCCGTCGGGGGGCTGGAGGCCGGTGAGCGCCTCCTGGAGCCGGCGGCCGATGCGATCGCGCAGTTCCGCCGCGGCGGCGTTGGTGTACGTCACCACCAGCAGCCCGCGCAGGCCGATCCGCTTCTCGACCAGCAGCCGCAGCACCAGGTGGGCCAGGGCGAAGGTCTTGCCGGTGCCGGCGCTGGCCTCCAGCAGCATGACGCCGTCATCGAGGGCGACGTCGTTGGCCGCGAAGGGCTCGGGTTCGCGGAGGGCGTCGCCGGAGGGGGTCATCGCGACACCTCCGCCGCCAGCAGGGGCGAGAGGAGGTCGTCGGCCAGGGCCAGGACCTCCGGTGTCAGCAGATCGGCCGCCGGCAGGCCGGCGCCGAAGCAGGTCTCCATCTCGGCCCGTTCGCGCTCGCCGGCGAGGAAGCCGGAGCCCTCCCAGGTGGCGGCAGCCCGGGCCCAGCCCTGGCCCGGCCGCTTCCGCTCGCCCGCCACATGGCTCCAGCCCGTCTCCGGCGGCACCGGCCATCCCCGGGTGCGCCACTGCCGCTGCAGGCCGGCCAGACGCTCCAGTTCGTCCCTGGCCGCCTGGGGGGCGGGTGCCGCGAGCTCCAACACCGGCCCGTAACGATCCCCGTCCCTGGCGATCAGCACCCCCCGGCCCGGGGCGGGGCCGGCGGCGGCGGCGAGCAGCAGCTGCAGCCAGAGCTCCAGCCGGTGGCTGACCCTGGCCCGGGCCGTGTGAACCAGGACGACGGCCTCCCCCCGCCAGGGGATCGCCGCCTGCCAGGGACCCCATTGGTGGCAAGGGCGCCGGGGGGGCCCGAGGGACTCCAGGGCACTGGTCAGGTCTGTCCAGCGGTGCTGCAGGAGCGCCGCCTCCATGGGGCCGGCCGCCCCGGGCGGCAGCAGGCCCTGGCCCCGGTGCCGCTCGAGCCAGTCGGTGGCCTCCCGGGGGGGCGCCATGTCCGGGTCCCCCTCGCTGCGCTGCAGGGTTCCGCTCAGCAGGGAGGAGCGCTCCCGCTCCCCGAGGGCCAGGGCCTCGAGGTCGTCGACCCGCTTCTCCCACTCCCCCGGCCGCAGGCCCAGGGACCGCAGCCAGTGCTTCTGGGGGGCCGCCAGCCAGTCCCGCAGGTCGGTGTAGGCGTCGCTCTCGCCGGCGGGAGCCTCCCGGGGTGGGGTACCGGCCAGCAGCGCCGCCGGCGGCGCCGGGCGATCGTCGGACAGGCGGCGCACCGCCTCCAGCAGACGCCGGTCACAGCTGGGGGCCTCCCGTCCGCCGGCGGGCAGGAAGTTGCGGCGGTCGAGGGGGTTGGCGGCGTGCTCCACCAGCAGCTGCCCGATGGCATCCGGATCCAGCTGGTCGGCCAGCCACTGCAACCACTGGCGCACCGGACCGGAGGGGGGCAGCTCGGCGCCGGTCCGGTCGTCGCGACAGCTCCAGCTGAGCAGCAGGTGGTCGCGGGCGGAGAGCAGGGCCTCCATCAGGACGTAGCGATCCTGGTCGGCGGGGTGGGGATCGCCGAGTTGCCGCTGCCCTTCCATCAGATGGAAGGCGGGTCGGTCGCCCGGCCGGGGGAACAGGCCCGCGTCCAGCCCCATGAGCACGATCACCCGGTAGGGGATGGCCCGCATCGGCTCGAGAGCGCTGATCGTGAGGGCGCCGCTGCGGTGGCCGAAGCGGCCGCTCTCGGCTCCGAGCAGCTCCCGCAGCGCGGCCGCCACCACCGGAGCCTCCAGCGTCAGGGGGCACCCGGCGGAGGCCGTCTGCCAGGCGTCGATGGCCCCCATCAGCTCGGGCCGCTCACCCGCGGCCTCGCCCGTGTCCCCGAAGAGGTCGTCGATCAACCGCCGCAGCCGCTCTGCCCAGACATGGACCGCACCGACCCGGCGCAGCTCCCCCAGCCAGTGCCGCAGCCGCCCCAGCAGGTGCAGCCAGCGGCCGGTCAGCTCGAGGGGCACCCCCGCCGCCCAGGGGGCCGTCTCCCCCGGCGCCAGGCCCGCTTCAGTGGGCAGCACCAGCCCGAGCAGCAGCCGGTCGATCGTCCAGGCCAGGCTGTGGCAGGGCGGATCCTTGTCCTGGCCGTCCAGGCCCCAGCGGAAACCCGCCTCCTGCAGCGCCTCCACCAGGCGGGCCGCTTCGCCCAGCTCGAGGCCGAACCGCTCCAGCAGGGGCCGGCAGCCCAGCAGGGTCTCCAGGCCGGTGGCGGTCAGCCGGGTGCCGGCCTGCTCCAGGAGCAGCAGCAGGGTGCTGCCCAGCCCCGCCCCGTCCTGCTGGCTGCGGTCGGTCAGACGCCACGGCAGGTTCACGCCCGTGGCGTGGGCATCGCCGAACACCGAAGCCACCAGAGGGGCGAAGGCGTCGATGTCGGGCGTCATCACCAGGATGTCCCGCGGTTCGAGGCCGGGATCGGCCGCCAGGAGCTGCAGGAGGCGGTCGCGCACGATCTGCACCTGCCGCATCCGGCCGGGACAGGCGTGGAACTCCAGGGAACGATCCTCCGGATCCAGCGCCAGCGAGGGGATCCGGTCGGGTTCGGCCAGCTGCTCCTGCAGCTGGGCCAGCAGGGGGGCCCTGGCGGAGCGGGCGGCGGGCGCGAAGAAGAGGTCCCGTTCCTGCTCCTCCCCCAGCTGGGCCTCGCCGGTGCCCTCGAGCAGCTGCTGGAACTCTCCGCCCAGACGGCCGAATCGGGCCTCCAGGCCAGGGGCCTCCAGCAGCCAGGCGGCCTCGAGCGGCTGGCTCAGGGCCAGGGCGTCGCTGAGCTCCCGGCGACGCTCGCCGCAGCGCCGCCAGAGATCGCGGCACGGCGTCAGCAGGTAAAGGTCCACCGAACGGTGCCGGCTGAGGGCCTGCAGCAACTGCACCTGGATCGGCGCCATGCTGCTCAGGCCGAAGAGCCGCAGTGGGGGGCCGACCGCTTCAGGGTAGGCGCCGCCGCGGCGGAGTCGGTCGATCAGCTCCTGCACCCGGCGTCCGAACGGTTCGGCGCCCAGCTCCGCCCGCAGGGCGCGGTAGAGCAGGGGCTGCCAGAGCTGGCTGTCGGCCAGCGGCTGGCCGCGGCCGTCGATGGCCTGGCCGCTGTCCCAGGCCCGCAGCAGATCGGGCCGGTAGAGGGCGTAGTCGTCGAAGGCATCGGCGATGGCCCGCCCCAGTTGCCAGTGGCCCAGTTCCAGCGGCTGTCCGGACCCCCTGTCCGCCAGCCAGCGCCGCAGGGGCTCGGCGTCGGGTTCGGCGGCGACCGCCGGCAGCAGGCCGAGCAGGGGCCAGACGAGCCGGTCGGCGCGCCAGGGATCGATAGCCCCCGCTGGGGCCCCGGCAGCCTCTCCGGCGGGGGCCAGCAATTGATCGACCAGCTGGCGCAGATGGCTGCCGGGGAAGGGAAAGCGCAGGTGGGCGGCGATGCCGCCGAGGTGCTCGGCCAGCTGTTCCCCGAGCCAGCGGCTGGTGGGCCAGGTGTTGACCACCACCTGGACCTGCTCGAACGGGTCGGGCGGGTGGAGACGGAGCTGGGTGGCCAGCAGGCGGGCCAGAACTTCGGCCCGGTTGCTGCGAAAGACCGTCAGCAAGGGGGTGGGCTCAGCGGGCCCGGCTCAGTGCCGAGCCGGGGGACGGGACCGTCAACGGGCGGCCTGGCCAGGGCCGGCCGCTGGCGCGCCGCGACTGCTTCGTTTCGGGGCAGTAGGCGGTGAGGTCGCCCCCGTAGCAGGCGCCGGTGTCAAGCAGGACGATCGAGCCCAGACGCCGCAGCCCGGGTCCGGGCGTGTGGCCGACGATCACCTCCCCGAAGCGGTTGTCGTAGGCCTGCCAGAAGGCCATCCTCACGTTGAGGTCGGGCTGCCAGGTGCGGGGATCGAAACCGGCATGGGTGGCCACCCAGCCCTGACCCCAGTAGGCGAGGGGCAGCTGGTCGAGGCGGTCGCGCCAGAGCCGGCAACGGGCCTCCCCCAGCTGACGGTAGGTGTCATTGCCGTCGAGGTCGGGACGACCGGGCGCCAGGCCCGTGTCGAGCTGGGTCACCAGGTCGCGCTCATGGTTGCCCTTGAGCCACACCGCCCGGTGGCGTCGCACCAGATCCCAGACCAGTTCCATGGCTTCCTCGATGCGGGAACCGCGGTTGATCACGTCGCCGCAGAACACGAGGCGATCGCCGGCCGGCAACTGGACCAGAAGCTGCTGCAGGGCTTCCGCGCATCCATGCACATCCCCGATGACCCAGTGGTGAGGTCGGCGGTGGTGCGGTGGACGTCGGTCCGGGGAGATCATCAAGAAGGAGGCTTCCTGCCAAGTGTTGCCTCCGGAGTGGGCTTCTGTCACCCCCTCCGGCTTCGGCGGGGGTCCGGCGCTGATACGGTTCGCTCACGGTGCGCCCCAGGAGGCAATGGGCGATGGACCTGAAGGATCTACCGGTCACGCAGCGCGTCAATGCCCTGGTGAAGGCCCTGGATGGGGCGAAGCGCACCAACGAGGCCCTGGCCAGCTGCACCGACGGCGAGCAGATGCTGGACGTCCTCCTCGATGCGTCCTCCCGCCTGGGACTGGGCCTGACCCGCTGGGATCTGCAGAACACCCCGCCGATCCGGGACTGGATCTGGTGGAAGAACAAGGAGGCTCCCCTGACCATCGGCGACAGCAAGCCGCGCTACCAGCAGGATGGCGGCCAGGGCCGATCCCGCTCCGGCGACGCCGACCAGGCCGATCCCCCCCGGAAGCGTTTCCTGGGCCTGTTCTGAGCGGCCGGCCCGCCCTTCGGTGCCGACGCCTCCCCTGGGGTCAGTCCAGGGTGGCCAGGGGGTCGGGAATCGCGGCGCTGGGGGCCTCGAAGCTGCCGACGGCCACGAACTCCAGGCGCAGCTTCATGAAGGTGATGAACTTCTCATCGGTGGACAGCACCGCCGCCGCCGGCCGGGGCACGGCGGCCACGGAGGCGGCCAGTTCGGGGGCCTCCAGGAAGGCGGGACGCTCCAGGAGCCAGAAGTCGATGGCCTTGTCCTTCTCGGCGTAGTTGCGGCGGCGCTCGCGCAGCACCTCCTCCAGGGGTTCTTCCTCGAGCAGGAAGGCACGGCTGGCGGCGACGAAGTGGTAGCGGGTCATGGCGGGTGGGGCCTCAGGGCTGGCGGTCGCCGAACAGCGGGTCGCGGCGGGGATTCTGCACCAGCGCCCGCATCTGTCGCACCGCCTCCTGCAGGCCCACCAGCAGGGCGCGGGCCACGATCGTGTGGCCGATGTTCAGTTCCTCCATGCCTTCAATGGCGGCGATCGGCTCCACGTTGTGATAAGTGAGCCCATGGCCGGCGTTGACCCGCAGGCCGAGGCCCCGGGCGATGGCGGTGGCTTCGGTGATCCTGGCCAGCTGGAGGGGCTGCTCCCCCCAGGGGGCCTCGGCATAGGCGCCGGTGTGCAGTTCCACCCAGCGGGCGCCGCAGCGGCGGCTGGCCTCCAGCTGGGCGTCGTCGGGGTCGACGAACAGGCTGACGCCGATCCCCGCGGCCATCAGCCGGCCCACCAGGGGAGCCAGGCCCTCCACCTGGCCGGCCACGTCCAGGCCCCCTTCGGTGGTCACCTCCTCCCGGCGTTCCGGCACCAGGGTCACCATGTCGGGCCGGACCCGCAGGGCGATCGCCTCCATCTCGGTGGTGGCGGCCATCTCCAGGTTCAGTCGGGTGCGGACGGTGGCCCGCAGCAGCTCCACGTCCCGGTCCTGGATGTGGCGCCGATCCTCCCGCAGGTGCACCGTGATGCCGTCGGCGCCGCCCAGCTCCGCCAGCAGGGCGCAGCGCACCGGGTCGGGCTCCACGGTGCGGCGGGCCTGCCGGACGTTGGCGATGTGGTCGATGTTGACCCCGAGGCTGGCCATGGGCGGCAGGTGGCTGAAGCGATCCTGATCGCACCGTATCGGTCGTCGGGGGAGCGGCCGCAGGCCCAACTGCCCGCCGACGGCCGGCAAGGGGGGGATCCAGCCCCTAACTTCGACATCGACGTTCTGCCGGATCGAGAGTGTTGGCGGCGCAGGCGCCCTCCGGACCAGGCCTCTCCCCGCTGGTCAGCCAGCGAGAGCGTTCCCTGTGCAACGGCATCAGCCCCTGGCTGTCTCCGGTGGCGATGGTGGTCACGATCAATCTGGCGCTGCGGGGCTACTTCAGCGAGCTGACGGCGCTCGACCGCGAGCACCTGCCCCGCGAGGGGGCGGTGCTGCTGGCGCCCACCCACCGGGCCCGCTGGGACGCCCTGATGCTCCCCTGGGCGGCCGGCCGCCGCGTCACCGGCCGGGACTGCCGCTTCATGGTGACGGCCGATGAAATGAAAGGTCTGCAGGGATGGTTCCTGCACCGTCTCGGCTGCTTCCCGGTGAACCAGGGACGTCCCACCCTGGCCAGCCTGCGGTTCTCCGTCGAGCTTCTGGCCTGCGGTCAGCAGCTGGTGGTGTTCCCCGAGGGCCGCATCCGGCGGGAGGACGGGCCGATCCGTCTGCACCAGGGTCTGGCCCGCCTCGCCCTGCTCGCAGCCAGCCAGGGGGTGGACGTGCCGGTGGTGCCGGTGGGCATCGCCTATGGCCACGCCGATCCCCGCCCCGGCGACCGGGCCGCCCTCTGTTTCGGCCCCCCCCTGCGGGCGGCGGGCCAGGGCCGCCAGGCGGCCCTGGACTTCAGCAGCGAACTCGCCGCCGCCATGGAGTCGGCCGAGCAAGCGGCCCGCGTCGTGGTGGGTCGTCCGATCGGCTCCCCGTAAAGTTCGGCCGTTACCCGTCAGGCGTCGACGTGACCAGGCCTCCCGCCGTTTCTGCCCTTCGATCCGCCCGGCCATCGGGCCTCGCCGGGGTCTGCGGCAGCTGCCTGGCCCTGTTCGCCCTCGCCCAGCCGCTCCTGCAGCCGCCGGCCTGGGCCCAGACCCCGCCCCAGACGGTCCAGCCCGCCGGCACCGATCTCAACCTCGCCGCGGTGAAGACCCTGCTGGCCAGGGGCGATGCGGCGGTGGCCAGCGGCAACCTGGCCGAGGGCCGGCGCCTCTACGACCTGGCCCGCGATGCCAGCCGCCGTCTGCTGGGCTTCTACCGCGACCTGAGCGGCTCCTTCCGGGGACTCGACGCCCGCATCCCCCGGGAGATGGATGACAAGGGCCGGGAGGCCCTGACGCTTCTGGCCGAGTCCAACCTGCGGCTGGCGGCCCTGTTCCGCCGCCAGAACCAGGCGGAGGTGGCCATCCCCCTGCTGGTGGAGGTGGTGAAGATCATGACCCCCACCAACGAGGGCGGGCGCAAGGCGTATCAGCAGCTGGTGGAACTGGGCTTCGTGCTCACCCCCTACACCGCCCCGGGGTCGACCGCCGGTGGGTGATCGTCCTTAGATTCCATCTCTCCGTCATCTCCCCGATCCCCGCCGCCATGGTGCAACCGGAGCAGGTCAAGGACGCGATCCTGCGTGCGCTTCCCGATGCCGCCGTCGAGGTGGAGGATCTCACTGGGGGTGGCGATCACCTGCAGGTGAGGGTGGTGTCCGGTGCCTTCGCCGGCCTCAACCGGGTCCGCCAGCACCAGCTCGTCTACGGCGCCCTGCGCAGCGAGCTGGCCAGCGAGGCGATCCACGCCCTGGCCCTCCAGACCTCCCTTCCCTCCTGACGTTCCCCCTCCGCGATTCCGACCATGGATGCCAGCACCCGTCAACGCATCGACGACCTGATCAGCACCAATCCGGTGATGGTCTTCATGAAGGGCAACAAACTGATGCCTCAGTGTGGATTCTCCAACAACGTCGTCCAGATCCTCCAGTCCCTCGGTGTTCCTTTCGAAACCTTCGACGTGCTCTCCGACATGGAGATCCGCCAGGGGATCAAGGAGTTCTCCGACTGGCCCACCATCCCCCAGGTGTATGTGAAAGGGGAGTTCCTCGGCGGCTCTGACATCCTCATCGAGCTGTACAACAGCGGTGAGCTGCGCGAGAAGCTGGAGGTGGCCCTGGTCTCCTAACGGGTCCGCTCCATCAGCAGGCGCGGCTGGCCATCGGGTCCGAGAAAGCTGGAGGGGTCCTGGATCCAGCGGTCGATCAGCTCCTCCAGCCGGCGCTGGGAATGGTGGTCCAGCACGGCCGTACGGCGCAGGGCATGCAGGTAGCCGTCCGCATACAGCCTCAGCTCGGAGGGTCCGTGGTGACGGTCGGACAGGGCCTGGCAGGCATCACACAGGGACTGGAAGTGGCGGATCGCGTCGGGGTGTTGGAGTGCTGTCATGGCTGGGGTCGAGCCCCTGGCGTCTTTGTGGCGGCGGAAGCCGGCGGATGGCACCATCCTGCCGTGTCGTGACCGTCCTCCGGGGGCGGACAGTTGACAAGGCATCGCCCCTTACCGGCGTCCCCGCACATTTCCAGTTAGCGTTGGCTCACTCAATCGGCTGTCGGCACTTCCGCTTCTGATTTCATCGTGACGCCGAGGAGATGCCCGTGGCCCAGGACAAGCTGACCGATCCAGGAGGAACACCTCGACGCGTGCTCGTCGTCGATCCCCACGCCACCCTCCGCACCGTTCTGGCCCAGCGGCTCCGTCAGGACGGCCATCTGGCCGCTGCCGTCGCCACCGCTCGCGAAGCCCTCGAGATCTGCCAGGAGCAGTCCCCCGATCTGCTGGTGAGCGCCGAGCTGCTCGAGGAGACCTCGGCCCTGCGCCTTGCCGCCCAGCTGCACTGCCAGGTGATGGTGCTCACGGCCCGCTCCGGCTCGGAGCCTGTGGTGGCCCTGCTCGATGCCGGCGCCGACGATGTGCTTCGCAAGCCTTTCGGGCTCGAGGAGCTGGCGGCCCGCTGCCGCACCCTGCTGCGGCGCAGCGGCAGCGGTCTCCAGGAACGGGTCTGTGTGGGCCCCCTCGAGGTGCACCTGCTGCTGCGCCAGGTCACCCTCAGGGATCAGCCGGTTGAGCTCAGCCCGCGTGAATTCGCCCTGCTCTGCGCCCTGCTGATGCCTCCGGGGGTGGTGCGCAGCCGCCAGGAGCTGCTGCGCATGGCCTGGCCCCCCTTCAGTGGCGGGCCCCGATCGGTCGATACCCAGGTGCTGACCCTGCGCCGCAAGCTTGAGCAGGCCGGCCTCGGGGAAGGCGGTGCCATCGAGACGATGCGGCAGCAGGGGTATCGCTTCAGCCTGGACACCCTCCCTGAAATGAACGACGAGGCGGCCGGCGCCTCCGGTTCGGGGTTGCTGGTGTCCTCTCCGGGAAGCTCCTCCCGTCTGAACTAGGTACCACCAGGCACGATTCAGGCCTCGACCGGCTCCTGTTCAGGACGGCCGGGCAACGAGGGCCAGGCCCTCCCCAGCCAGCAGGAGCGCGCAGAGAAGGGCCAGCAACCTGTAGGTCCACGGGGGGCTGATCCGTCCGATGCCATCGGTGGCCAGGCCCGTGGCGGCAGCAAAGCGCTCCAGAAAGTCCTCGAAGCGGGCGATGCGCTGGGGCAGGAGCCAGGCGGCACCGCTGCAATCCCCCTCGGCGCCGGCCGTGCGCACGTAGTAGACCCGCCCTCCCTGGCTGGTGCTGACCGGGGTGAGGGCGGTGATGCGATCCCAGGACAGCTGCCAGCCACGGCGCAGCAGCCAGGCGCACCAGGGGGGGTGGCCCACCCGCAGGCCCCGCTCATCGAGCTCCACCCGCTCACTGGTGATGGCGACCACCAGGAGCAGGCCGGCGACGGCGGCCAGCAGCAGCGGCAGGCGCAGCCCAGGGGGGGCCATGACCGGCAGGGGCAGGACCAGGGCCAGATAGAGGGCCAGCAGGGTGAACCTGATCAGGGGCGCCATCGGGTAGCGCCGGGCCGTCGGGCTGGGGCTCATCGGTCGTCGGGGGACCCGGGCAGGGGCTCGATGATCTCGGCGGGCTGGTGCAGGCCTGCGAACACCTCCGCCTCCCGTCCCTTCCAGAACTCGCCCAGCCGCATCAGGTCGGCGTGGGCCTCTCCGAGCCGCTCGACGTACGTGTTGGGATCCATGGTGTCCTTGGCCTCCTTGAGCTTGCTGAGCCGGAGCAGGTGCCACAGCCAGGGCTTGCCCATCTCACCGCGGGCTTCCAGGTAGCGCGCCAGGTCGGAGGAGCTGGGAATCGGTGCCGCCATGGATCCGCAATAAATGTTTACAGAATCTAGCGTTGCGGCGTCTGCGCGTCGCCTCTCGGCGCCCCGGCCTCAGGCCGGCAGGCTCCAGGGGTTGAGGCCCAGGTCGGCGCCGATGCGGTGGGCGCAGGCGAAACCGCTGAAGGCCACCGCATTGAGGCCCTGGCCGGGGAAGCAGGAATCGCCGACGCAGTAGAGGTCGGGGATGGCGGTGCGGTTGAAGGGCATCGGCAACAGGCCCGGCAGCCGCAGGGCCGGCACCGGTCCGTAGCTGCCGTCGTGGCGGCCCAGGAAGCGGCGGTGGCTGCGGGGGGTGCCGATCTCCCGGTGGGTGATGGCCCCCTCCAGGCCCGGCAGGATCGCCTCCAGGCGGCGGATCAGCCGGGTCGCGGCCGCCTCCTTGGCGGCCCGGTAGGCCCCCGGCGCCAGCCCCTGCCAGGCCTCCATCGACGATGGGGTGAAGGTGTGCACGATGTGGTGGCCGGCCGGGGCCAGGGAGGGGTCCAGCAGGGTGGGGATCGAGACGAAGATCACCCCCTGCTCGGCCTCCATGTCCTCCCAGCGCTCCAGCAGCAGGTGGTGGACATGGCTGCCGGGGGGGATCGCCTCCGCCTTGACCCCCAGGTGCAGGGAGAGGAAGGAGGAAGAGGGCCGGTAGCGCCGCCGCCAGGTGCGCTCGGCCGCCGGGGTGTGGGCCTCGTCCACCAGGGAGCCGAAGGTGTCCCAGCGGGTGGCGTTGCTCACCACCCGGCGGGCGCGGATCTCCTCGCCGCCGGCCAGTCGCACCCCCACGGCCCGGGCCTGGGTTCCCTCGCCCTCCAGCAGCACCTTCACCACCCGCGAGCGGTAGTGGATGGCGCCGCCGAGGCGGCGCAGGCCCGCCACCAGCTTCTCGGCGATCACCCCGACGCCGCCCCTGGGGTAGTTGATGCCGCCGGCGTGGCGATCGGAGAACACCATGCCGGCGTTGATCATCGGCGTGCGATCGGCCGGCATCACCGACCAGCAGAAGCACTCCATGTCGATGAACCTGAGCAGGGCCGGATCGCTGATGTGAGCACGGGCCACCGCGCCCACGTTCACCGGCAGCCAGCGGGCCAGGCCCAGGCAGGCCAGGGGCGCGCGGAAGAACACCTTGGCCAGGTAGGCCGGGTCCTCCAGCGACAGCAGCGGCATCGCATCCAGGCAGCGGAACACCTGCCAGCAGGTGTCGTAGAAGGCGCGGATCCCCTTCGTCTCATGGGGGAACAGGGCCGTGAGATCGGCCAGGAAGCGCTCGTAGTCCCGGTCGACCGCCACCGACAGGCCGCCGGGCAGGTGGTAGGCCAGCTGGGCGGGGTCCGGGATCGTCTCGCAGTGCTCGCCCACGTCGGCCAGGGCGCGGGTGAGCAGGTTGGTGTGGCCCTGGGTGCCGAAACCGAAGATCATCGAGGCGCCGACGTCGAAGGTGTAGCCCTCGCGCCGGAAGCTGCCCCCCGAACCGCCGGGGATCAGGTAGCGCTCCAGCACCAGAACCTGTGCCCCCTTGGCCGCCAGCTGGCTGGCCGTGACCAGTCCGCCGATGCCCGAACCGATCACGACCACGTCCCAGGGGCGGCCATCGGCCGCGGTGAGGGGGGCGGCGGCGGAGGAAGGGGCGGTGACGGTCACCGGAACCAGGCGAACGGGAGCGGCCCGACCCTAGGAAGCGATCAGCCCGGGACGCCCGCCGGTACGTCGGCGGTGACTCCGCTCTGGCGCTGCGCGTCCCAGGCGGCCAGATCCGCCAGGGCCCGGTCGCGGTAGGCGCCATAGCGGCGGCGTTTGTCGCGGATGCGCTCCGGCAGCTCCGGCATCAGGCCGAAGCTGGGGGGCATGGGCTGGAAGCCCCCCTTGCGGGCACCGTGGCTGCGCTCCTCATCCGAGATGAAGCCCAGCAGGGCACCGGCCATGGTGGTGGGCGGCAGGCTCAGGGGCGGCAGGCCCCGCACCAGCCGGACGGCATTGGTGCCGGCCAGCCAGCCGCCCGCCACCGCGGCGGCGTAGCCCTCGGTGCCGGTGATCTGCCCGGCGGCCAGCAGGGTGGGCCGCTGGCGGAACTGCAGGGTGGGCCGCAGCAGTTCGGGGGACTCCAGGAAGGTGTTGCGGTGCATCACCCCGAAACGCACGAAGGAGGCGCTCTCCAGGCCAGGGATCATCCGCAGCACCCGCTGCTGCTCGCCCCACTTGAGGTTGGTCTGGAAGCCGACGAGGTTCCAGAGCTGGCCGTCCTTGTCCTCCTGACGCAGCTGCACCACCGCGTGGGCCCGCTTGGCGCGGCGCACGTCGCGGTCGTGCAGGTCGCCCCAGCGCGGATCCCAGAGGCCGATCGGCTTGAGCGGGCCGTAGCGCATGGTGTCCTCGCCGCGGCGGGCCAGTTCCTCGATCGGCAGGCAGCCCTCGAAGAAGGTGGCGCTCTCCTGCTCGAAATCCTTCAGCTCCGCCTTCTCGGCCTCCAGCAGGGCGGTGCGGAACGCGAGGTACTGCTCCCGGTCCATGGGGCAGTTGATGTAATCGGCGTCGCCCTTGTCATAGCGGCTGGCCCGAAAGGCCACCGACAGGTCGATCCCCTCCCCCTCCACGATCGGGCTGGCGGCATCGAAGAAGTGGCAGGACTCGCGCCCGGTGAAGCGCAGCAGGTCGTCGGCCAGCTCGGCACCGGTGAGGGGACCGGTGGCCAGCACGGCGATCTCCTCCGGGTCGGGCAGCGCCAGCTGCTCGCGGCGCTCCACCGTCACCAGGGGATGGGCCTCGACGGCGGCCGTGAGGGCGGCGCTATAGCGGCCTCGGTCGACGGCCAGGGCCCCGCCGGCGGGCACCGCATGGACATCGGCGGTGCGGATCACCAGCGATCCCAGCCGCCGCAGCTCCTCCTGGAGCAGGCCGGCGGCCCGGTCGGGGGAGAGGGAGCCGAAGCTGTTGCTGCAGACCAGTTCGGCGAAGTCGCCGGTGTGGTGGGCGGGGGAGGGGCGCACGGGCCGCATCTCCACCAGCCGCACCCGAATCCCGGCTGCGGCGATCTGCCAGGCGGCTTCGGTGCCGGCCAGGCCGGCACCGATGACGAGGACCATCAGGCGCGGGCGCGCTTGAGCATCAGTTGCAGCTGACCCACGGCGGCGCGGCCGATGTTGAAGGCGGCCCAACCCACGGCCAGGAGGATCGGAGCAGCGACGAGCAGCAGCCGGAGGTCCATGGCGGGGGAGGGAAAAACGTTGGCGGGATCCTAACGGAGTCCAGCGTGAACCTCCGCCAGCTGGCGGTAACGGCGGGCGTGCTGCCGCTGGGCCTCGATCGCGGCGGCATCGAGCTGGCGTTTCACCACCGCCGGGGCCCCCATCACCAGGGCGCCGGCGGGCACATCCCGGGTGACCACCGCGCCGGCCGCCACCAGGGCCCCGGTCCCCACCGTGACGCCGTTGAGCACGATGGCGCCGATGCCGACCAGGCAGCCGTCCTCCAGCGTGGCCCCATGGACCACGGCCCGGTGGCCGATGGTGACATCGGCGCCGATGGTCACCGGCTGGCCCGGATCCCCGTGCAGCACGGCGCCGTCCTGCACGTTGCTGCCCTCTCCCACCCGGATCGCGCAGACATCCCCCCGGGCCACGGCGGTGGGCCAGAGGCTGGCCCCTGCCGCCAGCTCCACATCGCCGATCACCACCGCCGACGGGGCCACCCAGGCGGCGGCGTCGATGCGGGGGGCGTCCCAGCGGCTGGGCCAGGGGTCAGGGCTGGTCATGGCTGGTGGGCTTGGAGAGGGTCGCCGCCGGGTGATAGCTTCCCCAGCAACGGGTCGCTAGCTCAGCGGTAGAGCATTCGGCTTTTAACCGACTGGTCCTGAGTTCGAATCTCAGGCGACCCATCCCTTTCCCGGAACAGCCCAACGGCCTGTTTTCGTGGCGCGGATTCAGCCCAGCTGCACCATCCCTCAGCGGACGCCCTTGAGCACGGCCTGCAGGCGATTGCTGACCTCCAGGGTCTGAGAAGGCGCTTGGTGTAGGTGCGGGCCGTGGTGTCGCTCACCACCAGCTTCCGGGCGATCTCCCGGTCGCTGAGGCCACTGGCCAGCAGGTCGAGCACCTCGTACTCCCGCGGCGTCAGCCGCGGACAGCTGAGGTAGGGGAGCCTGCCGGAGCGCAGTGAGGGGCTGCGGCAGTAGGGGTGGTGCATCACGGCGATCACGGCCGCCTGCAGGGGCCGCTGGTCGTCGACGATGTCGGCTTCGGCCACCACGGCCTCCAGCCAGGGGGCGTGTTCGTACTCGGCGGGGATCACATCCCCGAGGGCCAGCATCACCACCTTGAGATCGGGGTAGAGCGCCCTGGCCCGGCGGGTCAGATCGAAGCCCTTGCCGTTCTCCAGGTGGTCACTGCACAGGAGCAGGTCGTAGGCCTCCCGCTTGAGGTAGTCGAGGCAGCCCTCCTCCTCGGTGATCGCGCAACCGATCAGGCGGCGGTCGCTGATGCTTTCGCACAGGGCCCGCAGCAGGAAGCGGCCCTTCATGGCGATCGCCACCTTTCCCCGGGAGGCCACCGAGAGGAGCACCGCATCAAAGGTGTTGCCCTCGAGGCTGCCCAGGTACGGCGTGAGATCCATGGTGGCCGGGCCATCCATGGTCCTTTCATCATCCGATCCCGAGGGACCGCTCCGTGACCCTTCCGGGAAGCCTCTCCAGCAGAGCCGCCGCCTGGCGGTCGACCAGCACCAGCCGCCGCAGGATCAGCTGGGCGTCCCCATCGCTCAGCTCGCCGTCGTCACCCCATTTCAGGCAGGTGCGTCCCAGACAGGACGAGGGCCGCAGGTTGTCGCTGATGGAGTGGGAAACCACCCGCACATTCCGACGACCGCTATCTCCCGAGCAGGTCATTTCGGCTCCTCCCTGTAGCGAACCCTGGCTGGAAAGACCCTAGGTCTCGTGTCCTTTGGATCCGTCCGCCTGGAGCGGAACGCTGCGGATCTGACTCAGAAGCGGAAGCTTGTCTTCACAAGGCCGCCCAGCTGCCGGAACGTGGTGCCGGGGGTGGTGGCCTGCCCCAGGGGTCGGCTCAGGTAAAAAACGGCCGGGGTGATGCTGATCTGGTCGGTGACCTGCCACTTGTACCACCACTCCCAGGCGAAATTGCCGTCCTGGGGCGTCTGGCCGTCAGCCAGGGCCGTGGCGAAGATCGGCTGGCCCACCGCCATGCCGAGGGCATTCCCCTTGATGAAGGCGTCGTCCCACTGCAGGCCCACCATCCACGACTGGCTGGTGCGCAGGGCGCCGGGGGCCTGGGCGGTGTCGTAGCTGGTGCCGTTGATGCCCCAGCCCAGGCTGATGGAGGGAATCCAGCCGGAGCGGGCCGGTTGCCAGTAGCCGCTGACGCCGAAGGCATCGGTGCGGCTGCTGGGGTTGGCTTCGTAGGTGAGGCCGGTGAAGGGGGTGGTGCCCGGCACCCCCACGCCCGACTGGATGCGGGAGTAGATCGCCGCCAGGCCCCACAGCTCCTTGGCATAGCCGATCTGCACCGTGCCGGTGCCGGCCGAGGCCACGGTGCCGATGCCGCCGCTGTTGGGATCACCCACATCACCATTGGCGGCCACGTAGTTGGCGCTGATGCTGAAGCCGCCCTGCTGCCACCACAGCCCGGCCCCCTGGCCGAGGTTCTTGTTGTAAGCCGCCGGGGCGCCGTTGAGGGTGAACAGGTTGAGGATGGTGTCGGATGGGTAGGCGCTCGGCCAGAGGGCGAGCATGTCCTCCTGGCCCACCCGGCCGCCGAAGGTGGCGGTGAACTGGCTGCCGATCGGAAACTGGTAGAAGAGCTTGTCGATCGCCACCACGTCGCCGCAGTCGGCCACAGGCCCGCAGTCCTCCTGGAAGGCCACCTCCAGGGTGGAGAGTCCGCCGGTGGGGCCGGCGCCGCCGAAGGCGGAATCGGCGAAGTTGCCGGCCCGCAGGATCGTGCGCAGCAGGTCCTTGCCGGTGAAGCTGGTGTCGAAGCTCAGCTGGATGTCGTAGCTGAAGGTGGTGGCCCCCACGGCGGCCCGGGCCGCATCGACGTTGGCGGTGTCGCTGCCCGAAAACGCATTGGCACCGATCACGTAGGTGGCCTGGCCGCTCAGCTTGGTGGTGGTGGAGAACCGGGTGGCCTCCAGCTCACCCACCTTGGCCTCCAGGCCATCCACCCGGCCGCGCAGCACGGCGAGCTCCTTCTCGAACTCCTCCATCAGGCGCTTCAGCTCGTCGGTCACCTCGGTGATCCGGTCGAGGCAGGCATTCAGCAGGGCCGCCGCTTCATAGCGGGTCATGGCCTGGCGGCCCTTGAAGGTGCCGTCCGGGTAGCCGGCGATGCAGCCGTAGCGCTCGACCAGGTTGGAGAGGGCCTGGAACGCCCAGTCGGTGGGCTTGACGTCGGAGAACTGGTTGATGCCGGTGACCTGCTCCTGGCTCTGCCCCGCCGCGCTCCTGACGTAACGGTTGACGCCCTCCAGGTTCAGTTCGCCGGCACTGACGCCGATCGGGGCCAGGGGGGCCAGCGGGCCGGCGGTGGCGAGGAGAAGCAGACGACGCAGGGGAAGGCCCATGGGGTCGAGGCGTTGACGAAGGAACGGAAGGGGGCACCCATCAGGGTGTCCCGTGAACGCAGTCCGGAGGACGGGACGAGCCCGTCCATCGGAAGGTCTTTCGTGGGAATGATAATAGCTATCAGTGATGGGATCGTTCGGCGGGTCCGGTTACGCCTCCGGCCGGGGCGCCATCGCCATCCGCCCCATCCTGTCCCGGAGCTCCCGGGGAAGGCCGCCACCGGAGCGCCGTGATGGATGGTGTCGCTGGAGCCAGGGCCACAGGTGGCCTTTCGGAGCGATGTGGAGCTGGCCAGCCCGGGGAATACCGGTCGGCAGAAGCTGGAGCTGGTGACGGAGTGCCGTCAGACCCTGCGCGCCTCGCGCACCGCCCTGCCAGGCTCCAGCCCGATGATGCGGCAGGGCCAGGAGCTGTTCGACACCCCGCCGGCCGCCAACTGCCATGTGCCGCACCTGACAACCGGCCGTTCAGCGAAGGCGGTGGAAAGGGTGATCTACGGCCAGGCGATCTGGACCTGCACCGACCCGTTGGCGCACGACCCGGCCCAGCGGCTGCGTGAGTCTGTGGTGTTCTCCAGGACGGCCGGGCCCGCAGCCTCGTGGAGGCGACCCATTGGCAGGGGGGGAGGTGGGGGCAGCCTCAGAGGGCGAACAGGTTGTCGTAGCGGCCGTACTCAGGCTTGCGCAGGCCCTCCACCGCCAGCATCCGCCGCAGTTCGATGATCTCGGCCCTCTGGGCCACGATCACCTGCCGCGCGAAGCGGCGGATCGTGGGGTTGGTGCTCTTGGCCAGGGCGTCGTGGGCCATGATCAGCGCCCCTCCGTGGTGATCGAGCATCCCCTCGAGGAACCAGACGACCCGGTTCTCCCGGGTGGGTCCGGCGCCCATCATGCGCATGCCATCGATCTGAGCCTGGCTCATGCGGGTCAGGCCGCTGAGGCTGTTGGGATCACCGCCCCTGGCCAGGGCCACCGGATACACGGGCGCCTGTGGATACCAGGCCTTGCGCCACAGCCCCATGGCCCGGATCTCGTTGGCCTGGTCGCGCCAGATCGTGGTGGCCAGGGCCCCCACCCCGGGCGCCCCGATGCCGAAAACAAACTCGCTCATTCGCAGGGCGCCGGTGTGGTGCTGCACCATCCCGTCGATGAAGCGCAGGTCGTAGGTGGCGCCGGCGGGACCCACGTCGTGGGCGTGGCCGGCGTGGCCGTTGTGGGCAGGACCGGCGCCGGTGGGTGCGGCCTCGGCCGGCGCGGCGTGATGGTGGTGGTCGTGGTCCATGGCGCCCGGGGTGCCGCCGCCCGACCCCTGTGCCAGGGCGGGGTGGGTCAGCGCCAGGGCGCTGAGGATTCCGAGTGCGGCGACGGAACGGCGGCGGTGGGGCATGGGGACGGGAGAGAGATCTCAACCGTATGGTCTCCCCCTGGCAGGAGAGTCAAGGAACCGGCGCGCTCCCCTCCCCCGGGCCGGCGCCGGCCGCCGCGGCCGCGATGATCGCCCGGGTGGAGGCTTCCACCTCCCCGGCCACCGCCGCCAGGGAGGGATCGGCCGAGAGGCCCGCCAGCATCACCCCGGGGCGGAGCATGCCGATGCGGGTCCGGCCGGCTTCGGTGTAGACCGAGATCCGGCAGGGCAGGGCCATGTTGAGCGCCATCGTGTTGGCGAGCACGGCGGCGGCCTGCAGGGGATTGCACACCTCGAAGATGCGGCATTCCTCTGGGAAGGCCAGGCCCTTGCCGCGCAGCGTCTGGCCCAGATCATGCACGGCAAGCACGCCGAAGCCGTGGTCAGGCACCGCCTGCTGCAGGGAGGCGCAGGCCTCCTCGAAGGATTCCGCGGAGTCGAGGATGAAGAACGGATCCATGGATAAGGCCTTGCGGGTTCGGGTGGCCGGCCGGGGAAGGGGTTCAGGACGTCCCGTACCAGCTCCGGTACCACCCGGCCATCTGCTCGATCTCCTCGCTCTGGACCCTGACCATGGCCTGTTGCAGCGCCCTGAGCTGCGGATGCTCGCTGTTGGTCTGGGCCATCGAGGCCATCATCACGCCCATGCGGTGGTGGGGAATCATCTGCTCGATGAAGGCGCGATCGAAATCAGGGGCGTTCCTGAGCCATGCGACATCCGTTGCCATTCCCATCACCCCCATCCCGCCACCGTGGCCCATGCCTCCGCCGTGGCCCATCCAGCCGCCCCAGGCGGGCACGTCGCCGCCGAACCACTGCCGGTACCAGGTGCGCATCTGGGCGTTCTCCCGGGTCTGGCTGTCCTTGATGCTGCGGGCCAGGGCCTTGATCTCCGGCCTCCTGGCCCGGGTCAGGGCCAGATCCGCCATGGCGATCGCCCCGTCGTGGTGGGGAATCATCATCACGATGAAGTGCTGGTCCATTCCCTGAGCCCCCATCCGCCAGGGCCCAGGCATCCCCACGGTCGTTGCGCTGCCCGTCGGGGCAGCAGGACTGGGCGGCCCGGATCGCGCCGGAGCCCCCAGACAGAGGACCAGCGCCCCCAGCCCCGCGGCGAGAGCGCCTCTGAGCTCCGTCGGTCGGATCCGGCCGGCGGCGAATCGGGAGTGGCCCATCGGCTCTTCTCCATCGGTGTTCTCTGTCACCAGCATGGGGAGAGCGCCGGGAGCCGGATGCGATTCCTGGACATTGCTTCACCCGGGGTCGGGCCCGATCGCTCAGGGCCCTGCGCAGGAGCGAACCTTCAGACCCGGAGATTGGGGCAGATCACATCGCCGTCCTTGGCCGGATGGCTCTGCCAGCCGGCCAGCAATCCCTCCAGTTCCTTCCTGAGCTGGCGCAGCTCCTGGATCTGGCCATCGATCCGCTCGATCTGGCGTTCCAGCTGTCTCTGGATGTCGCCGCAGGGCAGTTCACCGGCATCGTGAACCGTCAGACAGCCCTGGATCTCATCCAGGCTGAGCCCCAGGGTCTTGAGGCGGCGGATGAACTCCAGCCGCTGCAGGCTCTTCTCGGCGAACAGGCGGTAGCCACCCTCGCTCCGGCCGACCGCCGGCAGCAGTCCCAGATCCTCGTAATACCGCAGGGTCTTGACCGTCATCCCGCTGCGGCGGGCCAGCACACCGATCTTCATGCCGACCTTCGCGTCGACCTTCACGCCGATGGTCTGCATGGTTCCAACTCTCCAGTCATGGGGAGAGTCTAGGGGCGCCCCCGGGGGCCTCGCCGCCACCCGGGTTCGATCAGCCCTTGTCGTCGGCCAGTCTGGCGGCGGCATCACTGACTCTCCTGGCCACCGCCTTGGCGCCCTCCTTGAGATCCTCGGCCACATTCATGGCCGAGGCCTGGACCTGCTTGGCCTTGCCCTTGATCTGGTGGCCGGTGTCGCCGGTCAGTTCACCCAGGGCCGATTCCAGTCGGCCTTCGGCATCCTTGGCGGCGGCGATCTTGTTGGTCATGGTTCCATCGGCGAATGGGTTTCGATGCTGCGCAGATCGTCAGGGACAATCCCCAGGGATGGTGTCGATGTCTGTCCTCCTCGCACCCCTGGAAGCTGCCTCGTCAACTTAGTGATTCCTGCGGGATCCGCGTGTCGAATGGTACCCACCATGGCCTGCCGAACCGCCGCACAGATTCAGCAGACGAGTGCTGACAAGGAAGGCCGGATGATCGCGAAAGAGGATCCGCATGATGAAGTCTGCAGCAGTTATCTGCATCCCCACGGCTCCACGGCCTCAGCCGATTCGTCTTGCCACTCCTGCTGACATTCCGCGTTCATTCCGCCTTTTTCCGGTGCTGCAGAAACGATGGCACAACCTTTGGTGCAACAGTTGGTGATCCAGGGATTGGGGCGCTTCCCTGTGCGGATGGCGTGGCATTCCGTGTCTGGGCACCCCACGCCAGCGCGGTTTCCGTCGTCGGCAGCTTCAACAACTGGGACGCCCGCGCCCATCCGATGCAATCAGAGCCGCGAGGGTACTGGTATGCCTTCGTTGAGCGCGCCAGGATCGGCGACCCCTACAGTTACCAGCTGTCCACCGAATGGGGTGTGCTCAGGCGCATAGATCCCTATGCCCGTGAGGTCACCCACTCGGCCGGTGATTCGATCGTTCATGATCCGACCTTTGCCTGGGACGATGGAGCGTTTTCCAGCCCGCCCTGGAATGAACTGGTCATCTATCAACTGCATGTCGGCACCTTCAATGAAGGCGCGTTCAGCCAGCCGGGACAGTTCTCCTCCGTCACGGCGCGGCTGGATCATCTGAAGCAGCTGGGGATCAATGCCATTGAGATCATGCCGGTGGGGCAGTTTGCGGGTAACCGCTCTTGGGGGTGCAACCCACCCCATATCTTTGCCGTTGAATCCGACTATGGCGGCTCCCTCGGGTTGAAGCGGTTCATCCAGCATGCCCATCGTTTGACTTCAGCGGCGGCGAAGGCGTCCGCTGGAAGAAAGCGTTGGGAGTCGCGGCATGAGAGCAAGGCTAGAACCAGTTCTTCACGTCATATCCACACGCAATCAGCTCCTTCGACACCTCGCTCTTCCACGCGCCTTGTGCATCGAAACCGACGTACACCACGCTGCTAATATCGTTTGGCGTTTCGATTTCGCCCTTTACCAACGCGCATACATTCTCTCGGCCGAGTTTTGCCATCAGGTAACCGTGCTCGAAAACTACGTTCTGCCGCGCACGATTCTTCGGTGCGATCTTGGTCTCGTGCACTCCTCGTCCATGGTCGCAAGGAGTGTAGAGAACAAGCGCGAAATCTGCCTCGTTTGAGTACCGCTCGATCTTCTCGATGATGGTCATGCCAGCACTTGCTTGCTCGTGCAGGATGATCGACTGAAGGCCAACCTTCTCAATGAAGCGAGCCACCTCTTGTTTGCTTTCGTTGTCCCGGCCGTGAACGATGAAGACCTTACGCTTGTTCCTTGCGACCACTGGCTTGGCAATAACCGGAGGCTGAGCCACTGGACTTGTTCGCGGCGATCCGAACTCGAGTTGATCAAGTAGAGCGGTAAATTCCTGAGACAAATACGTTCGACGCTCAGCATAGGTGCTGTACTTGCCCTTGATGAAGCCCCAGAACGAGGCAAGATTTCTGTTCGTTCGGACGAACGACGGCATCAGAGGAGATATCTCCGCATCCGATAACAACTCGATCCGAAGAGCTTCGTACTCGGCCGAATCCGCAGTGCCGCCGGTGGCATGGGCTACAAGAAGATTGACCAAGTGATTGGCTTTCTCGAACTTTGTTTGCAAGAAATCAAGGCTCATGTTGTGACTTTAATGTGACGCCCAACGCTCCAGATCAGAAGCGGGCGTTGATCTCGGCAGAGAAGCAACCCTTTGCTCCCGCCTTCTGCATCTGGATGTCAGGCGAAACTATGAATGTATCTTATCAACAAAAAGCCATTGGCCTTGGGTCTCTGCTTCACTTCATAGAATTCCACCTCGGCGCCAACAAACTCGCGTGCAAGCCTCTAATAAACCTCACGTCTCTCTACAGGCATTCGCAAACCGAAGACAATGCTTTCAATGGGGCCTGGCAAGTTGGTCGGCTGAGCAACGATCAGATACGCAACCAGAAGCGGGGCACTACCCTGGGGATGGAGTGCTTCCTCCCCGAACTGGTGCATAGGTTTCCAGCGGAGACAGTCTCTGCGATGAGGGCGGCAGCAGGCGCCTGGCCCCGATGTCAGAGAATTGAGACGGTGATCCAGCTTCTGGAATTGTTTCTATCGTCAACAAATTCAAGCTGAAGTACACCGTTTCCTCAGGCGGCGGCTCCAGCGAAGTGCGGCCAGGGCGCCCAGGAGAGGTGCTGGCCCAGGCACAGGTGCCCCATTACTGGAAAAGATTCCTATTTGTGTACCCCGGAAGCACCCAGGCCAGTAGGAAAATTGATCGTTAAGATGATAGTGATACATGTCAGTTTGAGTACCGTCCCAATCGATCTTCCCGAAGTGTCCATGACACACGTCGAGTTGATCGTTGGTCATCAACACACCACCGTCTCCTCGTGGACCGAAAACGCCAAAGCCGTCAAGTGCAAATCCGAATAGTGGGGAATGCTCATTTTCGTTGCCCTGGTTGGGAAAGCACTTCCAGGAGTATCCATGATAGTGGTATTGCAAGAACGCAGGATGGCCCCAGCATTGATCCAAAGGTAGGGCTGAAATCGGATCAACGAATAGTAGATCACCCGTTATCGCAATGTTGGAATGGAAAGTAGCCCCAGATTGGATGGATATAGCAATTGTCAGCTCACTAAAAGCTGTAGGCGTATCTGAATAAACAGGATTTGCAGGAACAGCCATGTAAAGTTCATATGGCTCTATCGGAAAATAGGCCGCATTTGGATATTTTCCATCAGGATCTGGTATCGCTGCATAGTACGGATATGCTGGCTGGTCTAGGGGTATCGGAAATGCACCAGTTGGGTAATTGGGAACACCATTGCCCGTGGAATAGCGCACCCCGTTGTCCACCCAAGTCTTAAATTCCGGATTCCATTACACTTGCCCTTCCACAAACGGGATCTCAGAGACGATCACATCTAGGCCATTAACCCACGGGGTGCTCGGAGTCGTGAGGCTTGCGCCAGCAATAACATACCCTTCGTAAGGACTGGTAAGGAACATGTGGTTCCTAGCAGCCGTACTGAATCCCGTGCCGGTCGGTGCCGTCTTAAAAACACTAGGCGCGCTAGAGTGATTAGGATGGTGATGAGAATTGTGAGCAAAGCTGGCATCAGTGAAAAACGGCAGACTGACCAGAATAAAGACATTGATGACGCTACGGACGGCTGACATCTTTTTGATTTTTAGGTGGATGTGGCGAAGAAATAAGACAATGTAAGGAGAAGTGAACCAAATTCTTGCAAGCTCATGCTTAGGAGGCGGGACCCTCGGCCGTTCGTAATGGGCAATAAAAATGTACAACACTCAGCTATTTAAAGCAGTCATGATAATGTGACTGTTCTTAATATTTGCAGGCGGGGTGCTTGTGGCGCCGGATACGCACGGTGTGGTTTCAGCATCCTCTAAACGTGGGGACGATCCATCTCTCTTCCTATCCTGCAGGTGGCCGGGTGGGATCCAGGCACGGGCCAAACACCCCAATAGCCTGGTGGTGCAGGCTCTCTCTTGCGAATGCTAGGGCTCGTAGGTTTGCTGGTAAAGCTGTTCTAAGTTGGCATAAAGATCGTTCAAAGCAACGTACTCAGGAGCTCCGTGATCTGAGTATTGCTTCTCGTCTTTTAATGCTTCTTCCAAAACAGCAAAAAGGCATTCGAGATCCCATTGGTAGAGTGTGATTGGCCGCGTGCCCATGTATCTCTCGATCTTGCGATCAAGGCCGAATGCTTCGCACATGGCGCCGGTATGCTCCTGCAGCTCCGACAATTGCAAACCGGAGATCTTGACACGAACCGGACGATCAGTTTTGCTTGGTTTCAATGCTTTGTCTCCTGAGAGATTGTTTACGGTAGGAGGAGGCAGGGGTGGTTGGATTTGATCCTTGAACTTTTCTGTGCGCCCTCAAGCTTACTCTGCTGAGGGTAGCGTTCTAGATCAGCGGCGAGCTGGACTCTGGCCATCGAATCGAAAGGAGCTGGGTTTTATTCTCTAGCTTTGGCCGACAGCGCAGCACTCGCAGAGGAACCATCGCGACCCTTTGCGCGTCTGTAAGCGAAATGGCATTGGGATCTGATTCTGCGGCCGCCAAGGAGAAGTCGTGCTTACTCTGATCTGTCAAGTTTTGCTAGGATTGTATTGGTCAGTGCCATGCAGCTATAGGAAGGCCACCAGTGAACTTAGTTTCGATAATCTCTTTTCAAGTGGGCATAACGAATATGGATAGATCGTGCGCAGCCACGATCTTATCCGCAGTTGAACAAGCCTGCAACACTAGGGCCCAGCGCCTACTGCAGAACAATCAGGCCATTCTTCAGGTTTCCCTTTGTTTCTGCTCTAGGTGAAATGGCCTACAGATGGGAGCACGGACCGGTTGAGTCCTTTCACTCTCCAGTTTATGCACGCAACCAGGCCAGCAGGCCAGTTCTGTTTGGGAACAGGCCATCATTGTCTGCAGGTGCTACTCACTACGGCTTATTTGCTTGCGCGTGTTGATGGATTCAAGCTGGCGCTGGGTTGATCTCACGCACGCGCACCGCGATGATCGCCATCACGCCGCCGCAGTGCGGGCAGCGGATCGGTGGTTTGGGCCGGCTCTGCCAGGGCTGGCT
>NZ_JACJSZ010000013.1 GCF_014698445.1 Microcystis elabens FACHB-917 | reverse complement strand
GGTAGCTCCCTGCGAAAATAGCTCGATGCCAGGTAAAACTTCCGCTTCCGTGAGGGGGCGATGAGGAGAAGCCACCCGCAACGGGTGGCTTTTCTGTTGGCATGCCCGGCGGCCCTGCGGAGCAGGCGGGATGGGGGGCAGGCTCGCAGGACAGGCTCAGACCTCGATCTGGGCGAGGGTTGTGATCGCCTTGAAGGGACCGGGGTCCTGCTCCGGGTTCTCCTTGCGCTGGCTGAAGCGCGTCGCCATCCCTGCGCTCCGGGCGGCTTCCAACTCGGGCTTGGCATCGCTCACAAACAGGATCGCCCCCGGCTCCAGGGACATCGCGGCGGCGATGGCCCGGTAGCTGTCCGCCTCTCCCTTGGCCCCGGTGCTCGTATCGAACCAGTGGCTGAACAGAGGGCTCAGGTCGCCGGCATTGCTGTGGCGGTAGAGGAGTCGCTGGGCCCTGACCGATCCTGAGGAATAGACGGCAAGCTCCAGTCCTGCGCCTCGCCAGGCCCGCAGGGCAGGGGCCACATCCTCGAACAGGGGGCACTGCAGTTCGCCGCTGGCATAGCCCTGGTCCCAGATCAGTCCCTGCAGCTCCTTCAGCGCCGGCAGTTTGCGGTCCTGGTCGATCAGGCCCTGAAGAAACCGTACCCGCCGCAGGTGCTGGCCTTGCTCCCTGGAGCGGTCGGCATCGCCGCGGCTGTCACCGCCGTCGCTGTCACCGCCTTCGGCGTCGCCCATGGCCGCATCATCCGCATCGTCCATGGCCGCATCGATCGACTGAAGCAACGGGGCCAGTGCCGGATCGCCGGCGGAATTCCGCAGAAAGCCCTCCAGTCGCTCACGGGCATAGGGGAAGAGCACCTGGCTCACGAAGGGCACCGGACAGGTGGTCCCCTCGATGTCCAGAAGGATGGCCTGGATGCCGACGGCTCTGGCTGACCGCTGGCCCATGGCGTCAAGCAGCAGCCGGCGCCAGCGCTGCTCCAGCAGCCACTCCAGGATCTCCAGGTGCCTGCGGGCTTCGGGGAGGTCACGCCCCCAGGCGTACAGGCCATGGCCAGCGATCAGCAGACCATGGGGCGCACCGTCCAGCAGAGGGCCGGCCCTGGCACTGAGCCGGGCCAGGTCCTGGTCGTTGGCGAGCACCGGCAGTGCCACCCGGCGGCGATGGCTGTCGATGCCCGCCAGTCCCTTGAGCATCTCCAGGCCCTCCAGCGGCAGTGACCCTGAATCCCTCCCCTCCCCCAGACACCAGTCGGAGAGCAGGGTGGCTGCGTGGGAATGGGTGTGCAGCACGGCGCCGGCGCCGGTACGCGCCACGATCTCCAGATGCAGCAGGGTCTCGGCGCTGGCGCGTCCTTCGCCCGCCACCACCTCAGCGTGGGCGTCCACCTGGATCAGCGCTTCCGGGGCCACCGTGCCCTTGTCGACGCCGCTGGGGGCCATCACCAGGACCAGCGGCTCGCGCGAGAGCACGCAGCTGAAGTTGCCGCCGGTGCCGTCACACCAACCTCGGGCATGGAAGGCCGCCATGGTCTGGCTGAGCTCGACGGCGAGGGCGCTGGTCACGCGGATCGGGAAGCGATGGGATTGGCTGGCGGATGGAGCGGGTGGTGGGCCCAGGCCCCCTGGTCAGTTCTGGCAGCGTGGGCACCAGTGGCTGCTGCGCCCTCCCAGCTTCTCGCGCAGGATCTCCGCCCCGCAACGCCGGCAGGTGGATCCGCTGCGCCGGTAGACCCAGGCCTGGCCACCGTAGTTGCCGTTGGTCCCCTGCAGGTCGCGGAAATCGCTGAAGGTGGTGCCACCGGCGCCGATGCTGATCTCCAGCACCTCCACCAGGGCCTGGCGCAGCCGCTCCAGACGGCTCACACTGAGGCGACCGCTGGGCGTCTGGGGCAGGATCCCGGCCGCGAACAGGGATTCATCGGCGTAGATGTTGCCCACCCCCGCCACCAGCGATTGATCGAGCAGGGCCGTCTTAATCGCCCGGCGTGAGCCCTTGAGCCGCTGCCGCAGGTAGGCCCCGGTGAACTCCGCGCTGAAAGGTTCGGGGCCCAGGCGCCGCAGACCGCCCACCACGGCCTCGTCAGCGACCCCCGGCGGCACCCACCACATCTGGCCGAAGCTGCGGGTGTCGACGAAACGGAGTTCCTCGTCGCTGTCGGTCCAGACCCGCACCCGGGTGTGGGAGCAAGGGGGTCGCTTCTCGGCCAGCCAGAGAAACTGGCCGGTCATGCGCAGGTGCACACCCCAGCGGCCCGCCGGACGCCCGTCCGGGGCCTCGAGATCGGCGAGGAGGTACTTGCCGCGGCGGTGCCACCGGCCCACACGAAGGCCCCGAAGTTCCCTGCAGAAAGCGTCAGGGTCTTCGGGGCTGGCAATGGCGCGGGCTCGCAGCACCTCGACGCGGTCGATGACGAGACCGGAGGTCTGCCGCTCGAGCCCACGGCGTACGGTTTCGACCTCCGGGAGCTCGGGCATGCCCGGGATCGTAGGGCTGGGCGTGCAGGGACAGGCCCGCGGGGCTCAGGCCTTGACGAGCTCGCTCTCGGCGAAGTTGTTGGTGTTGATGCCGCCGTCGGAGCCGCTGTAGCCGTTGTAGTTCACCTTCTCGAAGCGGACGACGACCGGATAGCGGATGCCGGAGGTGTCGATGGAGGCGACGGTGCCCACTTCGTTGTACCAGTAGGACTCGGGGCGCTTGATCCGTACTTTGTCGCCGCGGGAGATGGCCATCGCTGGGCTGGAAGGTCGGGTGGTCTGCGCAGCGACCCTACCGGCGATCAGGGGTGTGTGCCCCGGCGATGTCACGGTTCGTAGCCGGCTCCGTGGCAACATCCCCGCACCCACCGCCGGCCCCGCCGATGGTCCCGTCCATGCCCCTGCCCGAGGCCCCCCAGCTGCGCCTGGATCTGCCTGATCCGGAGAGCGATACCCTCAGCACGATGGAGTTTCTGACCCGGCTGGAGGAGGCCTGGGCCGTCTGCGACCGTTTCGATCTGCAGACCGAGATCTGGCGGGGCCGGATCCTGCGTTCGGTTCGCGACCGGGAACGGCGGGGCGGCGAAGGGCGAGGCACCGGCTTCCTGCAGTGGCTTCGGGAACGGGAGATCAGCAAGACCCGGGCCTACACCCTGATCCAGCTGTCGGAGTCCGCCGACGGCCTGGTGGGCGAAGGACTGCTGGAGGAGGCCAGCGTCAACAACTTCTCCAAGCGGGCCTTCCTTGAGACGGCCCAGGCGGACCCGGAGGTGCAGCTGATGATCAGCGAGGCAGCCAATGAGGGGCAGCAGATCACCCGCAAGCAGGTGCGTCGGCTCACCGACGAGTTCACCGCCGCCACCAGCCCCCTGCTCCCCGAGGAGATCCGCCAGCGCACCGCCGACAACCTCCTGCCCCCCCGGGCCGTCGCGCCCCTGGTGCGGGAGCTGGCCAGGCTGCCCGAGGACCAGCAGGACGATCTGCGTCGCGTGCTGCGGGAGGAGCCGGAGCTGGAGCGCGTCAAGGATGTGACCCTCACGGCCCGCTGGCTCAGCAAGGCGGCCGAGGCGGGCCTGGCGGTGCGGGCCTTCCAGCAGGGGGATCTCGACCTGGAGAAGGCCCTCCAGGAGGCCCAGCGTCTCGATGCCCTGGGCCTGCTGGCCGACGCGGTCGGCCAGGCCCAGGCCCTGGAGAGCGCCGTGCTCAAACTCCACACCAGCTGGCGCCGTCTGGGGGGGCTGCAGGAACGCCTCTGGGTGGAGAGCGGCAGCAGCACGCCCCATCTGCGGGAGCTGCTCACGGTGCTGCAGAGCCTCAGCGGCACAACGATGCGGGTGTCCCTGGGGGAACTGGCCGGGGGCAAGCGGGTGCGCCTGCAGCTGGTGGAGGAATCCCCCGACAAGCTGGAGCCACCCCCCATATCTGGTGGGAGCTAGGGTCGGGCGGTACCAGCGGTGGAGTGAGCTTGGGGGTCGATCCCCTCACCGAGAGTCTGCGGCGCCATTTCGGCTGGGAGAGCTTCCGGCCCGGCCAGCGCCCGGTGGTGGAGGCTCTGCTCGCCGGCCGTGACTGCCTGGCGGTGCTGCCGACCGGGGCGGGCAAGTCCCTCTGCTTCCAGTTGCCCGCCCTGGTGCGGGACGGCCTGGTGGTGGTGATCTCCCCCCTGGTGGCCCTGATGCAGGACCAGGTGAGCCAGCTGCAGGCCCGCGGCATCCCGGCGGCCTGCCTGCACCGGGGCCTGGATCCGGGGCAGCGGCGCCAGCTGCAGCAGCGTCTGGCGGCGAACCGCCTGCGCCTGCTCTACCTGGCCCCCGAGCGGGCCCAGGCGGAGGCCACCCGCCAGCTCCTCGACGAGGCCCTCGAGACCCGCCGACTGGTGGCCCTGGCGGTGGATGAGGCCCATTGCATCAGCGCCTGGGGCCACGACTTCCGTCCCGACTACCGGCGCCTGGGCCAGCTGCGGGCGCTCTGCCCTGGGGTGCCGCTGGTGGCCCTCAGTGCCACCGCCGCCCCCCAGGTGCGGGCCGACATCATCCGCCTGCTGCAGCTGCGGCGACCCCTGGTGCAGGTGCGATCCGCCCGCCGCGCCAACCTCGCTTACACCATGCGGCGGCGTCCCGCCGATCCCCTCAAGGAGGTGGTCAAGGCGGTCGGCGAGGCCCGGGGGGCGGTGCTGATCTATGCCCGCACCCGTCGCTCGGTGGAGCAGTGGGCCGGGCGTCTGACGGCGGCCGGCGTGGAGGCGATCGCCTATCACGCCGGCATGGACCCCGAAAGCCGCCAGCTGGCCCTGCGCCATTTCCAGGAGCATGCCGCGCCGGTGCTGGTGGCCACCGTCGCCTTCGGCATGGGGGTCGACCGGCCCGACGTCGGGCTGGTGCTGCACCTCGACCTGCCCGCCAGCGCCGAGGGCTACCTGCAGGAATCCGGGCGGGCCGGCCGCGACGGTCTGCCCGCCCGTTGCCTGGTGCTCTTCGATCCGGCCGATCGCACCAGCTTGGGCTGGGCCATGCGCTCCGCCGGCCAGCAGCTGCCCCCCGACCAGCGGCTGCTGGAGCGCCACCGGCTCGAGCTGGCCCAGCAGCAGCTGCGGCGCATCGAGGCGGTGGCCGAAGGGGAAGGCTGCCGGGAGCAGGCCCTGCTCCTGGCGGTGGGGGAGATCTCCCCGGCCTGCGGCCGCTGCGACAACTGCCTCTCGGCACCATCCCGCAACGACTGGGCCCGCCAGGCGGCCGTGCTGCTTTCGGCTCTTGAGGACCGCAGCGGCCGCGATCTGCGCAGCCTCGTGGAGGACCTGGCTGGTGCCCACGGGGAGCCGGAACCCTCCTGGGCCTGGCTGGCCCGCCGGCTGGTGCAGGAGGAACTGATCAGCGAGAGCGACGATGGGGCCCAGCGTCTTTATCTGCGCCCGGTGGGCCGCAGCTACCTGAGGGATCCCTGGCCGCTGCGCTGGTCGGCCTGAAGGGCCGGCGGGGGCAGGGGCTCAGCTGCCGCGGGCCTTGCAGAGGTCGGAGACGAGCTGCTGCTCGAAATCAGCCTGGGGGTCGTCCCAGCTCTTCCACTGACCGGCCTGGCTGGTGGCATTCAGCTTGCGGGCACTGCAGTTGACCGCCAGATAGAGAGATTCCCCCTGGGAATTCAGGGTGGGCGCGACCATGCTGCCGCCCATGGGCTGCCAATTGGCCCAGTCCACCTGCAGGGGGCCGTAGTTGCGCCAGTCGGGCTTGCTGGGGCTCGCCTTGGCGGTGCTGGCGGGGCGGGGTGCCGCTGCCGGGGTGGCGCGGGCGACGCTGGGGGCAGGGCGGCTGGCGGCGGGGGTCTGTGCCGGCGCCGGTCTGGTCTCGGGCCTGGTCGCCGTCGCGGCGGGTTTGGGCGCCGGTTTCGGGGCGGGTGCGGGGGCCGGCTTCGCCGCCGCCGCGGGCCGGGCCGCCGGCCGTGGGGCGGGGGTGCTGGCCGGCCTGAGCCGCAGCCGGGTGCCGGACTCCACCAGGTCGGGATCGCTGATGCGGTTGATGGCGATCAGCTGCCTGAGGGAGACGCCGTAGGCGTCGGCGATCTGGGAGAGGCTCTCGCCGCTTCGGACCACATGCTCGGAGGCCTTGCGGTTGACACCGGCGACCGGGCCGGCGCTACGGGAGGAGGAGGGCACCACCAGCTTCTGGCCGGCTTCGATGTGGTCCGCCTTGGTGAGGCCGTTCAGCTGCATCAGACGGCTGACGGTGATGCCGTGGCGTTCGGCGATTTCGGAGAGGGTTTCCCCGGGGGCCACAGTGAGGCTGCCGCCGGACGCCTGGGGTCGCACAGCTCCCCCCGGCAGGGTCAGGGTCCGGCCCGCTTCGACCAGATCGGGATCGCTGATCCCGTTGATCTTCATCAGTGTGGACACGCTCACCCGGTGGCGCGCGGCGATGTCGGAGAGGGTCTCACCGGGCTTGACGGTCACCTGGGCAGCCAGAGCCGGCAGAGGCAACACCATGGCTAGAGCCAGGGCGATGAGGGGGCGGCGCATGGGCACTAGGGGTAGCTGACGGCACGTTAAGGTCCGCGTCCAGGCCCGCCCAGCCCCCTTCAGCCCATCAGCCGGCGGATCAGGCCCTGCTTGCCGGCGTAGGGGGGGAAGCGGATCGTGGGATCGGGCCGCAGCGGCCGGCTGATCACGCTGCGTCGGTGGCTGAAGGTGAGGTAGCCGGCTTCCCCGTGGTAAGCCCCCATGCCGCTGGCGCCGATGCCGCCGAAGGGCAGGCTGGCCATGCCCCCCTGGATCACTGTGTCGTTGACCACCAGGCTGCCCGAAGCGATGCCCGCCAGCGCCCGTTCCCGCTCCGCGGCACCACCCCCGAACAGATAGAGGGCCAGGGGTTTCGGGTCCCGCCGCACCAGCGTCAGGGCCTCCTCCAGATCCGCCACCGTCAGCAGGGGCAGGATCGGGGCGAACAACTCCTCCTGCAGCAGCGGATCCTCGGCGGGATCGTCGACCGCCACCACGGTGGGCTCGATCTTCCGCGCGGCCCCGTCCCAGCGTCCGCCCACCAGCACCTGGCCCCTCTCCCGCGCCTGGGCCAGCAGCCCCTGGAGCCGCTCGAAGCGCGCCGCCCCGACCAGGCGCCCCAGGTCGGGGCTGGCCAGGGGATCCTGGCCGTACAGGGCCTGCGACTGCTCCCTGAATGCCGCGACCAGCGCCTGCCGCGTTCCGGCCGCCACCAGCACGTGGTTGGGGGCCAGGCAGGTCTGGCCGGCGTTGAGGCAGCGTCCCCACAGCAGCCGCCGCGCCGCGATGGTGGGATCCGCATCCGCCAGCACGATCGCCGGGTTCCGGCCCCCCAGTTCCAGGGTGACGGGGGTGAGGTGGCGGGCGGCGGCGGCCATCACCAGCCGTCCCACCCGTTCGCCGCCGGTGTGGAGGATGTGGTCGAAGCGCTCCTGCTCCAGCAGCCTGGCGGCCACGGCCCCGTCGCCGCCGACCACCTGGACCACCGTCGGCTCGAAGTGGCGGCCCAGCAGCTCCGCCAGCAGGTCCGCCGAGGCGGGGCCGTGTTCGGAGGGCTTGCCCACCGCCGTGTTGCCGGCGGCCAGGGCATGCAGCAGGGGGTGGAGGCAGAGCTCGAACGGATAGTTCCAGGCGCCGATGATCAGGACGCAGCCCAGGGGTTCGGTCCGCACCGAACCATGGCCCGGCCAGGCCCACAGGGGCAGGGGCGGCGGCGGGGACGCATCCAGCCGGCCAGGTGGCGGTGGGTGTGGCGCAGCTCCTGGCGCAGGGACGCCAGTTCGAGGCCCCCCTCCAGGGCGGGACGGCCCAGATCGCGGGCCAGGGCCGCCAGCATCCGGGGCTCCGCTGACGTCAGCAGGCGTTCCAGGCGCTGCAGCCGCTCCAGCCGCCAGGCCAGAGGCCGGGTGGTGCCCTCCTCCACCACCGCCCGCATCGTCGCCACCGGCACCGGCAACGGGGAAGGGCTGGGGGAGACGCTGGCGGGAGTGGCCGGGGAGGACATGGGCTGGGGCCTTTGGGTCCAGGCTGGCAAATCCTTCTCCACCGCGACCCCCACCGCGACCAACGCCGGACATCCCGGCGTTCAGGACCCTCCGCAGCCGGCCAGGAACACGGCCCGGCGCAGGTTGTCGATCCTGGGGGAGGCGGGGCCTTCGAGGGCAAAGAGCAGGGCCAGGCCCAGGTTGAGGTCGCCCCTCTCGAAGCTCCGCTGGATCGCGGCCCACCAGGCCAGTGGATCACGGCCGAGGCTGTCGAGCTCCCGCTGGGCCCGCGCCATCCGCTCGGCCGTGTCCCCCTCCAGCCGGATGATGGCGAAGTCGTCGTCGGGGATGCCGAGGGGGCGAAGCAGCAGCACCAGCCTCTCGCCCGGGCGGATCGGGGCCAGGGGCCAGGGGATCGGCCCCTCGATGGGCTCGCCGGGGAGGGCCCGCCGCTGCCAGAGCACCTCACCGTCCCGTTCGATCCGCAGCTCCTCCAGGCTTTCGGTGCTCAGGATCGTGGGTGCCCCGATCGGGACGGCAGCCACCGCCTCGGCCCGGGCGTCGAAGGCCAGCCTGGGGGTCAGGACGCAGACCGTGGCGGCCTGCAGGCGGGTGGATCCCGGCAGCAGGGCCAGGGCGATGCCCAGACCGATCGCCCGGCAGGTCCGGCGCACGGCGGGGAACAAGGGGCCGACCAGGGAGTGCACCGACGCTAACGGCTGCCGGCCCTCACCCGGCCATGGTCAGCAGGTTGAGACCGTGGAGCCCTTCGACCAGGAGGTAGGCGCCGAGCACCAGGGCGAGGACCCCGACGAGCCACTCGGCCTTGTGCTGAAGCCAGTCCTCCAGCCGCATGATCGGCTCCCGGATCGCCCCGCCGCTCACCAGCCAGGCCAGGGGAGGCAGCAGCAGCAGGGAGCTGGCCATCAGGGTGAACAGCCCCGTCACCTCGGCGTCGGCGGTGAGACCGGGGTCGTTGAGCAGCAGCAGGCCCGCCTCCTTGAGATAGAAGACCAGGTTCTCCGGGGTGAGCAGGGCGCTGGTGGCACCGATCAGCACCAGGGTGACGGTGCTGAAGTCGGGCAGTTGGTTCATCAGCCGCAGGGCCATGCCCTCCTCGCCGATGTTGGCCTGGGGGGTGAGCTGATAGAGCCCCAGGCCCACGAGGGCGCCGGCTCCGAGCAGGTCGATCAGCACCTGCTCCCGCTCGCCGTGGCTGAGGCTGATGGCGAAGGCCTCCCCCAGCACCATCAGCAGCACGATGGCCAGGGCATTGGCGGCCGCCCAGCCCGCCACGTAGGCCATGGCCCGCTGCAAGGGCGAACGCCCCAGCAGCAGCAGTGTGACCACCGCGATGTGCAGGGGACTGAAGGCGATGCCGATCCCGAACAGGGACGACTGGGTGATCAGCGCCGGGGAGAGGAGGGCGGGAACGCCGAGGCAGACGGGAGACAACAGGGGCGGCAAGCAGACCGTCCGGGCGGCGGAGGGACCTCATTCTCGGGCATGGTCCCCAGGGAATGCGAGCGGGATCAGGGGTGTTGCGACCCTTTGCCCCTGCCGATTCGGTGGGTAAGTTTGAGCACAACGAGGTGACGTGCTCAAGCCCTTCGGATCCGCTTCTGTGGCGCCTCCATGGAGTGCCCGTTGCAGCCCGGAGTTCAGGGGGTCTGGATGCATCATTGCTGGTTGGCGTCGAGAAGGGAGCGTTGGCAGCCCAGGCGATGCGAGAAGGCAAAGGGCTTGGTCGGCCGGCTGTTGCCCCTCACCCTGGTGTTGCTCTGCGGCGGGTGCGGCCTGAGCCTTCCCATCGACCACACCCTGGTGGTGTACATCGAGAATGAGGTTCTGCGTGACCGGCGACTCGCCGCCCTGAGTCGCCAGGCCAACCGGAGGATCATCGAGGGGGTGAGCGACCGTTTTCGCTTGCTGCGCCCCGATGCCCGCGTGCACATCAGATTCCTGCCGAGAGAGCGCCTTCTGCCCGTCCTGCGGGATCGCGCCCTCCTCGGCCTGGGACCCGATCTGGTGCTCAGCGAATCGACGCTGGCGCGCGCTATCGCCGCGGAGGGCCTGAGTGAGCCCGTCGACCTTGCCGCTATCCGCTCCGAGTTGCCCGACCTGCGGTTCATCGAAGCGTTCAAGAGCCCGCAAGGGCAGGAGGCGGTCCCGGTCACCGCCGAGCCCCAGCTGGCCTGCTTTGATCGGCGGCGACTCAAGGTCTCGCCCGACAGCCTGGAGGAATTGTTGCCGAAAGCCGCCTCCGGGCTGCGGGTGGGACTGCCGCTGAAGATCCGGGATCTCTACTGGACCAGCAGTGCCTTCGGCGCTTCCGGGCCCCTGGAACGGCTGCTGGAGGTGAAGTCTGGAACGGCCGCGTTGCCGCTGGGCGATCGGGAGGCCCTCCAGCGCTGGATCGCCTGGCTGGGTGCAGCCAACCTGCTTCAGAATGTCAGCTTTCATGACGCGAACAGCGACCTGGAAAGCCTGCTGAGCCAGGGCAACGTCGATTGGATCAGTTGCAGCAGCCTCTCGATCGGCAAACTCCAGAAGGTGATGGGCCGCTCCCTGGGGGTGGCCCCGCTGCCTGGCCTCCCTGGTGAGCCCGCCGATTTCCTGCTCCGCCTGGTGGTCTTGAGTTTCGGGATTGACTCCACCGAGGCCCAGCGCAACCTGGCCGGGGCATTTGCCCTGCTGCTGGTGAACGACGTGAGCCAGAAGCAGCTCATGCTGCTGGTGCCGGGGGTGGTTCCGGTGAATCGCAACGTCCCGCTGCCCACCAAGAGTTCGCAGATGTACCGGGCTCTGGCCGAAAGCTTGTCCCACGGCAGGTTGCTCCCTTCGGCCACCGGCGCCGTCGACGCCAACGCCGCTCGCCTGGAAGGCCAGCTGACCCGGCTGATGGCCGGTGAGCTGCGGTCCGACCGGGTGCTGCCGGCCTATCTGATCGGCGGGCCACCATGAGTGAGCTCGTCTTTGCCCTGTCCGCCTGGGTGGCCCTTCTGCTGCGTCCCCAGGTGATCGGCCAGTGGTTGCCGGTAGTCCTGCTCATGCTCGGCTATGGGCTCCTGGTGCGCCGCCGGATGCGGCGGCGGTGCGGCTCGCGGTGGCTGGTGGGCTTCGCCGGCCTCTGCGGCCTGCTTTACCTGCTCGTCTGGGCGCTGGGAGCGTTCGGTCTGCCGATGGGACTGGCGCGGGATCTGGCCTGGATCAACCTCCTCTGGGGGGTGCTGATTCTGCTCAGGCTGCTGCTCAGCAGGACGTGGGGCCTGGGACCCACGGATCGGCTTTACCTGCAGGTGGTGAAGCCGGCCTTTCTGGTGGGGGTCCTGTTGTTTCTCGGCGATCGGCTCAATTCGCTCGACGAGGTGGGCGCCATCGGCCTGCTGGAGCTGTTCGGCAGGACCTACACCGTCAACGATCTGTTGATCGTTCTGCTCTTTCCCTATTTCCTTGTCGTGCTCAGCGGCCTGTTGGTGAACCTCATCCGTGGGCTGCTGCAGACGATCCTCGACGTCTCGGACAGCAGCCTCCAGGTGCTGGCCCTGTTGCTCCGCTACCTGATTGTGGGCCTCGGCTTCCTGTGGCTGTTCAACGTCCTCGGGCTGAGCGGCACCCCGCTGGCGGCATTGGTGGGGGGGCTGTCGGTGGGGCTGGGATTCGGGATCAAGGAGGTGTTCTCCAATTTCGTCAGCGGCGTCTGGCTTCTGTTCGAGGGCTCCGTCCGGCCCGGAGATGTGCTCTTCATCGATGGCGATCCCTGCATGGTGCGCCGCATGGGATTGAGGGCCGCCACGCTGTGGCGCCAGCGCGACAATGCCGAACTGGTGATACCCAACCAGGTGTTCTTCACCAATCAGACCACCACCTATACCGGCACCGATCGCATGCGCCGCGGGCAGGTGGCTGTGTCCGCCGCCTACCGGCACGTCCCCAGCGAGGTGATCGCCCTGCTGGAGGCCACCGCTCGTTCCATGCCTCGGGTGCTGAGGGAGCCGGCGCCAAGGGCCTACTTGATCAGCTACGGCGATTCCGGCATCAACTACGTGGTGCGCTACGGGATTGCCGATCCCCTGGAGAATCTCGGCATCTCCTCGGAACTGTCCGATGCGGTCTGGAAAGCCTTCGAGGCCTATGGCATCGAGATCCCCTTTCCCCAGCGGGTGGTTCACCCGGCGGGGGGAGGGAGGTTGGAGGAAAAAGCCCTTGACGAGACTTGAACTCGTGACCTCTCCCTTACCAAGGGAGTGCTCTACCGCTGAGCTACAAGGGCATGTGGAAGGTGGGCCGGGTTGGATTTGAACCAACGTAGGCAGAGCCAGCGGATTTACAGTCCGCCCCCATTAACCACTCGGGCACCGACCCGAACCACACCTTCAGAACTTACCAGCCGACCTTCCCACCACCTCCCGGCCCTCCCCTCCTCTGTCCCCGATGCGCCTGCTCGTGCTCCATGGCCCCAACCTCAACCTGCTCGGCCAGCGGGAGCCCGGCCTCTACGGCCGCAGCACCCTGGCGGCCATCGATGCCGCCCTGGAGCAGCAGGCCGCGGCGCTCGGGGTGGAGCTCGCCTGCTTCCAGAGCAACCACGAGGGGGCCCTGGTGGACCGGATCCACCAGGCGGGAGGGCAGGCCGGGAGCCCGGCCAGCGAGGGGATCCTGATCAACGCCGCCGCCTACACCCACACCTCGGTGGCGATCCGGGACGCCCTGCTGGCGGTGGCCCTGCCCTTCGTGGAGGTGCACCTCAGCAACGTGCATGCTCGCGAGGCTTTCCGCCATCGCTCCCTGCTGGCGGACCGGGCCCTGGGGGTGATCTGCGGCTTCGGTCCCACCAGCTACCGCCTCGCCCTCGACGGACTGGTGGCCCATCTGCGGGCGGCGGCATGAGCGCCAGCGCCCCGCTGGCCGCGGCGGCCCGGGTGCGGTGGCTGGCGGCCCCCAGCAGCGTCGCCTGGCTGGAGCAGGCCCTTGCCCACCCCGATCTGCTGCTGATCGATCACGCCCACTGCGAGCGCAAGGCGGCCGGTGCCGCCCTGCAGCTGATGTTCCGCTACCCCTCCGACGGGGAGCTGGCGGCGGTGCTCAGCCCCCTGGCCCGGGAGGAACTGGAGCACTTCGAGCGGGTGCAGGCCCTGCTGGAGCGGCGCGGCACCGGCCTCCGGGCCCTGGCCGCCCCGCCCTACGGCGCCGCCCTGGCCGCCCTGGTGCGCCGGCAGGAGCCGGAGCGCATGCTCGACAGCTTCCTGGTGGCGGGTCTGATCGAGGCCCGCAGCCACGAGCGGATGGCCCTGCTGGCCGCCCACAGCCCCGATGCGGAGTTGCGGAGCCTCTACGCCGACCTGCTGGCCAGCGAGGCGCGCCATTTCGGCCTCTACTGGCTGCTGTGCGAACGGCGCTGGGCCCGGCCGGTGGTGACCGATCGGCTCACGGCCCTGGCCGCGAGCGAGGCGGAGATCCTCTCCAGCCTCCATCCCCAGCCGCGCATGCACAGCTGAGCCACCCGGTCAGGCCGCGGCCATCACCTCCTCCAGCAGCGGGAAGCGCGTGGCGATCGGATCGCCGGTGAAGCTGGCCACCCAGCCGTCGCTGTTGTCGAAGAAGCGCAGGGCGCAGAAGGACGGACGCGCGCCGGTGTCGAACCAGTGACGGGTGCCGGCGGGCACCCCGATCCAGTCGCCCTGCTCACACACCACCTGGAGCACCTCGTCGGCGATGTGCAGGCAGAAGAGCCCGCGGCCCTCCACGAAGAAGCGCACCTCGTCCTCGGCATGGGTGTGCTCGGAGAGGAACTTCGCCCGCAGGGCCTTTCGGTCCGGATGGTCGGGGCCGAGACGGATCGCGTCCACGGTGCGGTAGCTGCCCTCGGCCTGCACCCGGGCGATCTCGGCGGCGTAGGCGGCCAGGATCGCGGCCTGGTCGGCGTCCGCCGCCAGGGAAGCCGGCGCGGCCCAGCGCTCAAAGCGCACACCCCGGGCCCCCAGTTCCCGGGCGATCACGGCGGCGTCGCTGCTGCGCAGCAGGGGGGCGGCGTGGCCGTCGCCGGCGGCGGAACGGATCACCAGGTGGGTCATCGGGGCACTCCGAGGCGGTCTGGGGATCTGCAGCCTAGAAAGGTCTGCCGCGGACATCCCCCCATCGCTGACCGTGTTGCCAACACCGGCCTCACCCTGGTGGGGGTGGGGCCCGGCGATCCCGACTTGCTCACCGTGGCGGCGGTGCGGGCCATCGAGACCGCCGACACCGTCGCCTACCCGGTCGCCCGCGAAGGGGCCGAGGGGATGGCGGCTGGCGTGGCCGGCCCCTGGATCGGCCACGGCCAGCGGCGGCTGCCCCTGGTGTTCCCGATGGTGACGGCGGCCGGGCCGCGCCGGCAGGCCTGGCAGGCCGCCGCCGACCGGCTGGCGGCCGAGGTGGTCGGCGGTCGGTCGGTGGTGCTGCTCTGCGAGGGCGACGTGTCGCTGTTCGCCAGCAGCAGCTACGTGCTGCTGGCCCTGCGGGACCGCCATCCCGGCCTGCCGGTGCGCCTGATCCCGGGCATCAGCGCTGTGGCCGCCGCCGCCGCCGCCGGGGCCTGGCCCCTGGCCCTGCAGCAGGAGGGGCTGCTGATCCGCCCCACACCGGAGGAGCCCCGTGAGCTGGAGGAGCTGCTGGCCCGGGCAGCGGCCGGGGGCTGGGTGCTGGCCCTGCTCAAGCTGGGCGGGCGCTGGCCGTGGGTGCGGCCGCTGCTGGCCGAGCGGGGTCTGCTGGCGGAGGCCCTGTTCGCCGAGCGGGTGGGATGGCCCGATGAGCGGGTCTGCCCGGCGGTGGAGGTGCCCGCCGATGCGGTCCCCTACTTCTCCCTGCTGCTCATCCGGCAGGGGTGGCCGGCGGTGCTTCCATGACCGTTCGCTTTTCGCCCCGCCCTTGCCGCTGCCTGCCGCCGGGATCACCGCCACCGGAATGACCGCCACCGACTGGTTCGCCCTGTTGCACCCGGTGCTGGTCATCCTGTTCGTCTATCCGGTTGTGGGCGCCACCATCCGGCTGGGGACCCTGGCGCGGGAGCGCCGCCTCGACATCAACCCCCTGCCGCCGACGGTGGGGGCGGAGCACGCCGAACACGGCCGCTGGGTGACGGCGGGTGCGGTGGTGGCGGTGCTGATCGCCATGGCGGCCACCTACGCCCGGGGGCCCGCCGCGGCCGCCGGGACGGCCGCGGCCCTGCTGCTGGCCGGGCTGGGGTGCCTGCTGAGCTGCCTGGCCCTGTGGCGGGCGAAAGGGGCCTGGCTGCGGGCCGGCTTCGCCCTGATCTGCTGGCTGGGCCTGCTGACCCTGGGCAGCCAGCCGGCCTTGTGGCATCTGGGCCGCAGTCCCTTCGACGGGGGCGTCTGGGGGTCCCATTACTGGAGTGGCGTGCTGCTCTGCGGCCTGCTGCTGTTCGCCATGGCGGCGGCCCCCGAGACCCAGCGCTCCCCCCGGATGCGGCAGTTGCACGTCGGCGCCGCCTTCCTCACCGCCCTGCTGCTGGCGGTTCAGGCGATCAGCGGCAGCCGGGACCTGCTGGGAATGGGACTGGGCCGGTGACCTCCCGCGCCGCCTGATCCAGCAGCTCCAGGGCGGACCCCAGACTGGGGGCGACCATCAGCTCCCGCCGCAGCCGGGCCGCGCCGGCGAAGCCCTGGCAGGTCCAGCCCAGGTGCTTGCGGGCGATCAGCAGGCCCTGCTCGCCTCGGGCCGCCACCAGGGCCTCCAGGTGCTCCCGGGCCAGGGCGATGCGGGCGTGGGCATCGGGTTCGGGCGGCAGGGGACGGCCGGCGAGGGCCGCCGCGATGCGCCCCACCAGCCAGGGGCGCCCAAGGGTGGCCCGCCCCACCATCACACCGTCGGCGCCGGTGACCGCCAGACAGCGCAGGGCGTCCTCCGGGCCGGTGATGTCGCCGTTGGCGATCAGCGGGATGCGCAGGGCCGCCTTGACCCGCCCGATCGCGTCCCAGTCGGCCCGGCCCGAGAAGCCCTGCTCCCGGGTGCGCCCGTGCAGGGTGAGGGCGCTGGCGCCGGCATCCTGCAGGGCCAGGGCGAAGCCCACCGGATCGGCACTGGCGCCGCACCAGCCCAGCCGGGTCTTCACCGTCACCGGCACCCGCACGGCCGCCGCCACCGCCGCCACGATCCGCAGGGCCAGATCCGGCTGGCGGAGCAGGCCGCTGCCTCCCCCCTTACGGGCGATCTTGCGCACCGGACAGCCCATGTTGATGTCGATCAGCCAGGCGCCGGCGGCCTCGGCCCACCGGGCCGCCTCGGCCATGGTCTCGGGCCGGTGGTCGAACAGCTGCACCCCGACCGGCCCCGGATCCCGATCGAGGGCCGCCATCTTGGCGCCGCCGTGGCCCAGCTCCAGGGCCGTGGCGTTCACCATCTCGGTGAACAGGAGGGCGTCGGGGGCCCAGCGGCGCACCAGGGCGCGGAAGATCCCGTCGCTCACCCCCGCCAGGGGCGACTGCAGCACCCTGCAGTGGAGCTCCCGGTCAGTGCCGTTGCCGGCCAGGCGCAGGGGACCGGTGGGGCAGGGGTGGCTGGCGGGACTGGGCATGCTGGAGTCACTTTCGGATGCCGAACGACGCTTTGGACGCTGCCGCCGCTCCCCCCTGGAAGCCCGATGGCGCCCCAGGACCGTTTCCCCTCAGCCGCGCCCTGCTGGAGGCGGTGCTGGACGACCGCACCAGCGATCGCTTCGTGTGCCGGCTGGTCTGGGAGCGGCTGGGCTACCGCTCCACCGCCGATGGCCGCTGGCAGGCCGGGCCCGAGACACTGACGGCCTGGGCCGAGGCCTTCCCCGAGGCGCCGGAGCTGATCGCCGAGCGGCCCGCGAGCGTGCGGCTCACCCGCTCGATCCCCCCCGAGCACAAGCAGCTGCTCAAGCAGCAGCTCGGCTTTGCCGGCTACCGCATCGGCGGCCTCTACCCCCGCCGCACCCGGAGGGCCACGGCGGTCAACTGGTTGCTGGCCCACCTGGCCGAGCGGGGGGAGCCGCTGCCGCAGGCGGGCCCGCTGCCGGAGCTCCTCGATCCGCCCGCCGATCCGGTGTCCGGCCATCCCGGCGATCCCCCGGTGGGTTGAGGCGACGGTGGCTCTGTAGGGTCTACATAACGCTTCCGTCGTAAGGAATAAGTCAGATTGGCGCTCCCCGTCGTCGCCGTGATCGGCCGCCCCAACGTGGGCAAATCCACCCTGGTGAATCGGCTCTGCCGCAGCCGTGAGGCGATCGTGCACGACCAGCCGGGCGTGACCCGGGACCGCACCTACCAGGAGGGCTTCTGGGGCGACCGCACCTTCCGGGTGGTGGACACGGGCGGCCTGGTGTTCGACGACGACAGCGAATTCCTGCCCGAGATACGGGAGCAGGCCAACCTGGCCCTGGCCGAGGCGTCGGTGGCCGTGGTGATCGTGGACGGCCAGCAGGGGGTCACCGCCGCCGATGAATCGATCGCCGAATGGTTGCGGAGCCAGTCGGTGCCGGTGCTGCTGGGGGTGAACAAGTGCGAGTCGCCCGATCAGGGCCTGGCGATGGCGGCGGAGTTCTGGGGCCTGGGCCTGGGCGAACCCCATCCGATCTCGGCGATCCACGGCGCCGGCACCGGCGATCTGCTCGACCGGGTGATCAGCTTCCTGCCGGCCACCACCGAGACCGAGGAGGCCGAGCCGATCCAGCTGGCGATCATCGGCCGCCCCAACGTGGGCAAGTCGAGCCTGCTCAATGCCATCTGCGGTGAGAACCGGGCCATCGTCAGCCCGATCCGCGGCACCACCCGCGACACCATCGACACCACCCTCGAGCGGGAGGGTCTCACCTGGAAGCTGATCGACACCGCCGGCATCCGCAGGCGCCGCAGCGTCGACTACGGCCCGGAGTACTTCGGCATCACCCGCAGCTTCAAGGCGATCGAGCGCAGCGACGTCTGCATCCTCGTCATCGATGCCCTCGACGGCGTCACCGAGCAGGACCAGCGCCTGGCGGGGCGGATCGAGGAGGACGGCCGCGCCTGTGCGGTGGTGGTGAACAAGTGGGACGCCATCGAGAAGGACAGCCACACCATGAGCGCCATGGAGAAGGAGCTGCGCGCCAAGCTCTACTTCCTGGACTGGGCGCCGATGCTGTTCACCTCCGCCCTCACCGGCCAGCGGGTGGAAAGCATCTTCGCCATCGCCGCCGTGGCGGTGGAGCAGCACCGCCGCCGGGTGAGCACCTCGGTGGTGAACGAGGTGCTGCAGGAGGCCCTGCGATGGCGCTCGCCCCCCACCACCCGCGGCGGCCGACAGGGCCGCCTCTACTACGGCACCCAGGTAGCCACCCGCCCTCCCAGCTTCACCCTGTTCGTCAACGACCCCAGGCTGTTCGGCGACACCTACCGCCGCTATGTGGAACGTCAGATCCGCGAGGCCCTGGGCTTCGAGGGATCGCCGGTGCGGCTCTTCTGGCGCGGCAAGCAGCAGCGGGATGCCGAGAAGGAGCAGGCCCGCCAGCAGAGCCGGGGCAGCTGAGGTCGATGGACATGGCGATTCCAGGGGCGATCCAGGGGGGGCCGGTCTGAATGGACTGGTTGCGGCAGCTGCCGATCGGTCAGTACGTCGATGACGGCGAGGGCGGCGGCACTGGCGGTCGGGGCAGCTGGCTGCGGCGACTCGATCCGCGGGTGAAGCTGGTCTGGACGGTGGCGTTCCTGGTGACGCCGATCCTGGCCGGGCCCCTCTGGCGGCTGGCCCTGGTGGGGCTGCTGCTGCTGATCACTGCCGTCAGCGGCCTGCCCTGGCGCCTCTGGCGGCAGAGCCTGCCGCTGCTGATCGCCCTGGCCCTGCTGGTGGGCCTCCTCGCCGCCCTGCTGCCGGCCGGAGGGGCCCCCCAGGCCAGCCTCCAACGCCCCCCCGGGGAGCTGCGGCTGGTGCCTGGTCCCGCCGGCGCCCCGGCCCCGTCGCGGGCGGGCCTCCCCTGGGAGCAGGTCCGCTGGGGTCCGGTGACGGCCGGTCCGCTGGAGCTGGGCCCCCTGGTGGTCACCCGCCGCTCCGCTGAACTGGGCATCAACGGCGCCACCCTGCTGTTCACGGTCATCCACAGCGCCAACCTGCTGCTGCTCTCCACCCCCCCCGAGGAGCTGGTCTGGGCGATCGCCTGGTGGCTGGCCCCCCTGCGGGCCCTGGGCTGGCCCGTCGATCGCCTGGGGTTCACCCTGCTGCTCTCGCTGCGCTTCCTGCCCCTGGTGCAGGAGGAACTGCAGAACCTGCTCCGCTCGATCGCCACCCGGGCGGTGAATCTGCGGCGCCTGGGCTGGAAGGCCAGTCTCGGCCTTGTGCTGGCGGTGGGGGAGCGGCTGCTGGCCAACGTGCTGCTGCGCTCCGAGCAGGGGGCCGAGGCCCTGATGGCGCGCGGCGGGATGTGGCTTCCCCCCGACCGCCTGCACCAGCCGGCCGCCACCCCCTCCGTCGCCAGCCTGGCGGCGGTGCTGGCCCTGGCGGTCCTGCTGGCGCTGCGCTGGAAAGTCGGTGCCCTTTAATGGCCGCAGCCTGAAGGGAGACGTGAGCACGGAGCGCTATCTGAACCACCCGACCTTCGGGATGCTCTATCGGGTAGCGCCGGTGGCCGAGAGCCGCGATCTCTATGCCACCCTCTACGCCCAGCGGATCTTCTTCCTGGTCACCCTCCAGGAGCGCGGCGCCCATTTCGAGGTGATTCCGCTGATGGACGCCCGCCACTTCGCCGAGCAGAACCTGGCCCGCTGCCGCCGCGAGGGGCCTGAAGTCCAGGCCCGCTGGCGCCAGCTCTTCGACCAGACCTTCATCTGATGGCGGCGGCTTCGCCAGGGGCGGCGGAGGCGTTCGGTTCCACCCTGGCGGAACGCCTGGGCAGCCTGCAGGCGGCCTTGCCGCCCTCCACCCGCCTGCTGGCGGTCTCAAAGGGCCATCCGGCCGAGCTGGTGCGCCAGGCCGCAGCCCTGGGCCAGAGGAGCTTCGGGGAGAGCCGGCTGCAGGAGGCCGTCGCCAAGCAGGAGGCCCTGGCCGACCTGCCGAACCTCGACTGGCACTTCATCGGCCGGCTCCAGGCCAACAAGGCCCGGGCCGTGCTGCGCCGCTTCGGCACCGTCCATTCCGTCGACAGCCGGGCCCTGGCGGAGCGGCTGCAGCGGATCGCTGCCGAAGAGAGCCTGGCCCCGGGGATCCTGCTGCAGGTGAAGTTCCGCCCCGACCCGGCCAAGACCGGCTTCGATCCGGCCGAGGTGCGGGCCTTGGGGCCCGACCTGGCGCGCCTGGCGCCGCTGCGCTGTCTCGGCCTGATGACCATCGCCCCCCTGGGCCTGATCCCCGGTGAACGGTTGGAGCTGTTCCGGGAGTGCCGCGCCCTGGCCGATGACCTGGGACTGCCCGAGTGTTCGATGGGGATGAGCGGCGACTGGCGCGAGGCGGTGGCGGCGGGCAGCACCTGGGTGAGACTGGGCAGCCTTCTTTTCGGAACGCGACCGATCCAGGCCTGAAAAGGCCCCGGGATCTTGCCGGCGTGGATGTGGGACGCTATTCAAGGCCAAGCATCTTTCCCGAGGTCGGCTCCGTGTCGTTGTTCTCCCGCCTGCGTGCCGTCGTCTCCGGTGACGACTATCTCGATGGCGACTTCGACGACGAACTCGACTACGACCCCGGCGACACGACCACGGCCACGTCCCCCTCGACGACAGGCCGAAACTCCGGAGCCCTGGCTCTGAGCACCGATTTCTCCACCGAAGATCCCTTCGCCGGCACCAACGTCATCGGCATGCCCGGCATCACCAGCGCGGTGGCCGAGGTGTGCCTGATGGAGCCCCGCAGTTTCGATGAGATGCCGCGGGCGATTCAGGCCCTCCGCGAGCGCAAGACCGTCATCCTCAACCTCACGATGATGGAGCCGGACCAGGCCCAGCGCGCCGTGGATTTCGTCGCCGGCGGCACCTTCGCCATCGACGGCCATCAGGAACGGGTGGGCGAAAGCATCTTCCTGTTCGCCCCCAGTTGCGTCACGGTCACCACCGCCGGTGGTGAGGAGGCCGCCTCCCCCACGGTGGTCTCCGGGCGCACCGGCCCCGTGGACGACCAGCAGGAGGCCGCCCCCAGCCCCGCCTGGGGCCGTTCGGATGCCATGGTCTGACACCCTCGGGGTGGTGGGTCTCGGCCGCATGGCCCGGGCCCTGCTGCTGCCGCTTCTCGAGGCCGGCCTGATCGAGCGCTCGGCCGTCCGGGCGGCGGTGGCCAGCGAGGCATCCGCCCGGCGTCTGAGCAACGAACTCGGGGTTGAGGTCCGCACCGATCCCGCCCCGGCCTGGGCCGCCCCGGTGGTGTTGCTGGCGGTGAAGCCCCAGCAGCTCGAAACGGTGGCCCCCGCGGCGGCGGCGGCCCTGGCAGAGCCCCGGGCGGAGGTACCCGGCGGTGACGAGCCGCTGCTGATCTCCGTGCTGGCGGGGGTGACCCTCGCCCGGCTGCAGGCCCTGTTCCCGGGACGGGCCTGTGTCCGCGCCGTGCCTAACACCCCGGCCCTGGTGCGGGCCGGACTGACGGGCCTGAGCTGGGGTGAGGGCGTAGGCGAGGCCCGGCGCGAGCACGTGCGCCGCCTCTTCGCCCAGGTGGGGGACGTGCTGGATCTGCCGGAGCCCCAGCTCGATCCCTTCCTGGCCCTCACCTCCTCCGGCCCCGCCTTCCTGGCCCTGGTGGCTGAATCGATGGCCGACGGGGCGGTGGCGGGGGGGCTGCCGCGCCCGCTGGCCGCGCACCTGGCCCACCGCACCATGGCGGGGACAGCGGCCTTGCTGCAGGGGCAGGAGCTGCACCCGGGCCAGCTCAAGGACATGGTGACCAGCCCCGCCGGCACCACGGCCGCCGGCCTGCGGCAGCTGGAGCGGGCCGGACTGCGATCGGCCCTGATCGAGGCGGTGGTGGCCGCGGCGGAGCGCAGCCGCCAGCTGGCATGAGCCTCCCCGGCGGGCGGTGCCGCGAGCCGGCCGGGTCAGCTGCGGCCGGCGCCCAGCTTCGGCTCGGTGCCGGCCATCAGCCGCTGCAGGTTGCTGCGGTGCCGCCAGAGCACCAGCGCCGTGGTGAGCAGGGCCAGGCTCAGGTAGGCCGGCCGCAGGCCGTCGGCGCCGAAGGAGCCCAGCATCAGCAGGGGCAGCGACAGGGCCGCCACCACGCTGGACAGCGAGACGATGCGGCTCAGGCTGAGCGTGGTGAGGAAGATGCCGAAACAGGCCAGTCCCACGGGCCAGGTCAGGCCCAGCAGCATCCCCAGGCCGGTGGCCACCGCCTTGCCCCCTTTCCAGCCCAGCCAGAGCGGCCAGATGTGGCCGGCCAGGGCCGCCAGGCCCGCCGCCACCACCCCCCAGTCGCTGACGGCGCTGAAACCGAGGGGCTGGAGCACCGCCTTGGCCACCAGCACGGCGGCCGTTCCCTTGAGCACGTCGAGCAGGAACACCACCAGGGCCGGCCCCTTGCCCAGCACCCGCAGCACGTTGGTGGCTCCGGTGGAGCCCGAGCCTTCCCTGCGCAGATCGACGCCGGCGAGCCAGCGGCCCGCCAGCCAGCCGAAGGGAATCGAGCCCAGCAGGTAGGCCGCCGGCAGCACGAGCAGATCGGGGAGGAAGGCCATGGCGGAAGAGGGCTGGAGGGTCAGTAAAGATCGGCTTCGGCGTCGATCTCCCCGGGGCCGGCGGCGAAGGCCAGCCAGAGGGGGAACTGCAGGATCGGAATCTCGATCACCTGCTCGGCCGCATCGATCACGATGAAGGGCAGCTCCCCCCGTTCCTCGAGGCGGTCGGCCCGCTCGATCAGGGCATCCGGGCGCTCGAACAGCACGATGCCGCTGGCGGGGCCGAAATCGTCGCGGCTCAGCCCCAGGCAGTCCTGAAGCCCCCGTCGCCATTCCCCGAGCCGCTCCGGCTGGCCGGCCAGCACGAGGGTCTGGAAGCGTTCGCCGTAGAGCTCCCCCAGAATCGCGATCGCCGCCGCCGCCGCCTGTGCATTGCGGCTGCGGCTGCCGCCGCTGGGCTGGGCGCCCCGGCCGCCCTGGGAGAGGAACCAGTCCTCCAGCCGGGTGGCGGCGGAGCGATCCAGGGTGCGGCGCAGCTTCCAGGGATCGGCGTAGAAGTCGGGCTGGCCGCCGAACTGCTCCAGCCGCTCCCGGATCAGGTCCGCATCGTCGCTGAACAGTCCCGCGGCGGCCGGAGCCGCGGCGGCCTCCGGGGCGTTGCCGGCCTCGGCCCCGGCCGACGCCTGGTCGAGGGGGGAGGGCTGTACCACCATCGGCTGGATCACCAGTTCCATCTGCTCGGCGGCGGCCGCCAGGTCCTGCAGGGCCCCCACCAGGTAGTCCTGGAATCCCTTGAGCCGCCGGGCGATCGCATCCGACTGGCCGGCGAAGCTGCCGGCGATTTCCTGGCGGATCTGCTCCCGGCGGGTCTCCAGTTCACCGATCTCCCCCAGGAGTTCGGCGCGGCGCTGCCGCAGTTCCGTCAGGGCCAGCTCCACGAGCCCGTCGGTCCCGCTGACGCCCGCTGCGGGGGTGCTTCCCTCGGCGGGCTCCGGAGGGGTGAGGGCGGGCGGTTCGGGTCTGTCGCTCATGGCAGGCGGGAGGGCAAGGCGGCGGCGGGCTCGGATGGGGTCACCGGGAGCCGGGTGGCGGCGGAGCGGGCTCCGGGGCGGCGGCGGGCGGCAGGTGCCGCTCCAGCTGGTCCCGCAGGGCCGTGGCGTCGAACAGCACCGGCAGCAGGTGGATGCTCTTCTGCTCACGGAAATAGAACAGCACCGGCACGGCCGGCCACCAGACCCGCCAGCCGATCCAGTCGTCGTAAGGGAAGCGCCGAATCACGGTGTCGCCGCGGGACACCAGCAGGGCGTCGGCCGCGAAGCGCAGGCGCAGCAGCGCCGTCTGCAGCAGCAGGAACAGCCCCATCACCCCCATCGCCAGCGCCGGCAACAGCGCGGGGCTCCACAGCGGCCGCAGGCCAAGGGCGGCGAGTGCCAGCCCCAGGAGCCCGAGCGGAACCCAGGCCCGGGGCTGGAGGACCACCGGGTCGGTGGGGGCGGTGCCGGCCGGAGGGGGGGAGGGGACGGAGGTCATAGGCCGAAGAGCAACTGGGTGAGCAGCACGTCCACCAGGGCGACGCTGACGAGAATCATGACCACCGCGCCGGTGGTGCTGGCGCCCACCTCCTTGGGCCCGCCCCGGGTGGTGAGCCCCCAGCCGCAGGCGATGACGGCGATCATCAGGCCGAACACCACCGCCTTGAGCAGCATCGACGGCAGGTCGTCGGGTTTCATCCAGACCCGCACCGAATTCCAGAAGACCGCCGGAGGAATGCTGTAGAGAAGGGTGCTGCTCACCTGTCCCGACCAGATCGCCATCCAGAAGAACAGCAGGCACTGCACCGGCGCCATCACCACCATGGCCAGCACCCGCGGCACCACGAGGTACTCCACGGGGTCGGTGCGCAGCATCGTGATGGCGTCGATCTGCTCGGTCACTTTCATGGTGCCCAGCTGGGCGGCGTAGGCGGTGGCCACCTTGCCGGTGAGCAGGGTCGCCGTGAGCAGGGGCGCGATCTCCCGCGAGAGGCCCAGGGCGAGCAAGCCCCCCACGGCGGCGTTGGCCCCCTGCTTGGAGAGTTCGGCTGCCACCTGGATGTTGAACACCGTGCCGGCCGCCAGGGCCGTGATCAGCACGATCAGGAAGCTGCCCGGACCCGCCTCCAGCAGTTCGGTGACCAGGTCGACCATGCCGATGCGGCCGCGGGCGATGGCGCTGACGGCCTGACCGCCGATCATCAGGCTGGCCCCCAGCCGCTGCAGCCAACGGGGGGGCTTCATGGCGCGGGGGCCGTCAGGGACTCCGGATGGGGGCCCCGATCCGGCCAGCGCCGCATCACCACCAGGCCCAGCACCACCAGCAGCGCCGGGATCAGGCCCATGCACATGCGGATCGCCAGCAGGGCGCTGTCCGGCTGCAGGATGCCCCGGGCCGCCTGGTAGCCGCTGAAGCTCATCAGGTTGCCGAAGAAGAACAGCGCCAGGCTGATGCAGATCTTCTGGGTGAACACCATCCAGGCGCTGTAGAGCCCGGCGGGCTTCTCCGGATCGGCATCGATGGCATCCGGCAGCAGGGCCCAGGGGATCAGGTAGGCGGTGGAGGCCCCCAGGCCGACGATCAGGATCGTCACCACCAGGGCGGTGAGCCGCACCAGATTGGCGGCGGTGGCGGTGGGGCCGACGGCGGCATCGAGCGGCACCAGCACCATGGCGAGCAGGCAGGCGGCGATCCAGAGGGCGGTGCCCCAGCGCAGGGCCGCCAGGCGACCGCGGCGGCGGGCGAAGGCGGTCCAGAGCTGGAGCCCCATCAGGGTGCTGATCTGGAAGGGGAGCAGGATCCAGTTGCTCCAGCCCTCGGGCAGCCGCATCACCACCGGAAGGAAGATCAGCGCCGCCGTCTGCATGATCTGCAGGGCGCACCAGAGGAGCAGGTACAGACCCAGCACCATCTGGAAGCGTCCGTTTTGGCCCAGGCGGGCCAGGAGCCGCCGGGTGGTGCCCCGCTGGCTGGTGGGCCGCTGGCAGTGCCGCGCCGCCGGGGCGATGCCCCAGCCGCAGAGCAGGGTGGAGGCGGTGATCAGCACCCCTGAGAAGATCCCCACCTGCAGGTAGCTGGCGGGGTTCTGGTGATCCTTCAGCAGCAGAGCGCCCAGCACGATCCCCACCAGGCCGGCGATGATCGAGCCGGTGAAGCGGGCGCTGTTCAGGCGGGTGCGCAGGTTGACGCTGGTGGTGAGCTCCGCCGCCAGAGCCGAATAGGGCAGGTTGACGCCGGTGTAGAGGGTGTTGGCCACGATCGAGATGGCCACGAACACCGCGAACCTGACCCAGAGTCCCCCCGGCGGCAGCCACCACATCAGGGCCATGGCGAAACCGAGAGGAACGGCGCTGCCGAGGATCCAGGGCAGCCGCGGCCCCCATGAGGAGCGCGTCTTGTCGCTCAGCCAGCCCACGATCGGGTCGTTGATGGCATCCCAGAGCCGGGCCGTCATCAGCACCAGCCCGGCCATCCAGGCCGGCAGGCCGGCGGCCGCGGTGTAGAAGATGAAGAGATAGAAGCCGATCAGGGAGGCTGCCATGCCGGTGCCGGCGTCCCCCATGCCGTAGGCCAGCAGCACCCGGTGGCGACCCTCGGCCGGAAGGTCCGCCATGTCCACCACACCCGGCGGCAGCCCGGGCGCTGCCGGTGACGGGGTGGACGGCGTGGGGGTGGTCAAACCTGGAGAGGCTCCGGTGGTGGTGGCCCGGTGGTGGTCCGCCGCTTCACTTCGGCCGGTGCAGGTCATAATGCTGCAGCCGGTTCCAGGGAACCAGCCGCCAGTACGTCTGTACTGACGCGGGCGTAGTTTAGTGGTAAAACCTCAGCCTTCCAAGCTGATGATGCGGGTTCGATTCCCGCCGCCCGCTTGCTTCTCCGCCGGCAATCCCGTCGCGGATCCCGTCCCTGACTCCGCCTCCGGCTCCGGCTCTTCGAGCAGCGGGGTCGCCACCAGCAGCATCAGGCTGCGGCTCTCCAGGGGCGCGGTCGGCATCACCCAGGCCTCGGGTCGGGCCGGCAGGTCGTGGTCCCCTGGAACGGCCGTGTCGATGACCCGCCTCCAGCCGGCGGCCTGGACCGGCAGTTCGAACGGCATCGGCTGGTAGTAGGCGTTCAGGCCGCACCAGAGCAGGGGGCCCAGGCTGTGGTCATGCAGGCTCCAGGCCAGGCAGTGCGACCAGCTCGCCCAGTCGGGTTTGCCCAGCTCGAGGCCGTGCCACTCCCGCCAGAGGGGCAGGCCTGTGGCGCCCCGGGTGGGGACGGCCGGGGCCGGGGCCAGCTCCTGGTTGAGCAGGGGGGCGAGCCGCTGACGCAGCTGGATCATGCGGCGGAGGAAGCGGCGCAGCGCCATGTCCCCGGCGTCCGGTTGCCAGTGCATCCAGCCCAGGGGGTTGTTCTGGCACCAGGTGTTGTTGTTGCCCCCCTGGCTGCGGCGCACCTCATCGCCCATCAGCAGCATCGGCACCCCGGGGGCCAGCATCAGGGTGGCCAGCAGGTTGCGCAGCTGCCGGTCCCGCAGGCTGTTCACGCCCGCATCGCTGCAGGGACCCTCCACGCCATGGTTCCAGCTGTTGTTGTGGTTGTCGCCGTCGCGGTCGTTCTCGCCGTTGGCCAGGTTGTGCTTGCGGTCGAAGCTGACCAGGTCCGCCAGAGTGAAGCCGTCGTGGGCGGTGAGGAAGTTGATCGTGCGCCCCACCGGAGAGGGCTGGCCATTGAACAGATCCGGATTGCCTGACAGACGCTGGCTCAGGCTCCAGGTGGTGCGGTCGTCCCCCTTCCAGAAGCGGCGCACGTCGTCGCGGAAGCGGCCGTTCCAGCTGGCCACCCGCCGGGCCGGGAAATCGGCGAGCCGGTAGAGGCCGCCGCAGTCCCAGGGCTCGCTCACCACCTTCAGATCGCTGAGGTCCGGATCCGCCTCCATCTCCTCGAACAGGGGGGGCGCATCGAGGGGGGCCAGGCCCTCGCCGCGGGTCAGGGCGATACCGAGGTCGAAGCGGAAGCCGTCGATGCCCAGTTCGGTGCTCCAGCACCGCAGAGACTCCAGGATCAGGCGCCGGACCAGGGGGCGGTTGGCGGCGATCGTGTTGCCGCAGCCGCTGACGTCGAGGTAGTCGCCCCTGGCCGTCTGGTGGTAATAGAGGACGTCGGCGAAGCCGCGCCAGCTCAGGGTGGGGCCCTCCTGGTTGCCCTCGCTGGTGTGGTTGTAGACCACATCCAGCAGCACCTCCAGGCCGGCCTGGTGGCAGGCGGTCACCAGCTGGCGCACCTCCTGCCGTCCCTGCAGGGGGTTGCTGTCCACCAGATAGGCCGGATGGGGGGCCATCCAGCTCACCGGGCTGTAGCCCCAGTGGTTGAAGCGTCCGGCGGGGGCGTCCTGGGGGTCGAAGGCCATCACCGGCAGCAGCTCGATCGCCGTCACCCCCATCGACTGGAGGTAGGGGAGGGTGTCGATCAGCCCCAGCAGGGTTCCCTGGCGTTCCGCCGGCACCGGGCAGCCCTCCCCACGGGTGAAGCCGCCCACGTGCAGCTCGTAGATGACGCTCTTCTGCCAGGCGTGGCGGGGCCGGGGGGCGGCGTCGAAGTCGAACCGGTCCCGTTCGGTGACCACCCCCTTGAGGCAGGCGGAGGCATTGGGGACAGCACCCACGGCGGCGCCCCGCTGGTAGACATCCCAGCCGGTGATCGCCCGGGCGCAGGGATCGAGCAGCACCTTGGAGGGATTGAAGCCATGGCTCCCCTGCTGGATCGGGCCGAACACCCGGTAGCCGTAGCAGCAGCCGATCCCGAGGCCTTCCACCTCCACATGCCAGTGCTCACCGGAGCGGTGACCGGGGTCGAGCTCGATCACCTCCAGGGGCTCCCGGGCGGACCCGTCCGCGAAGATCAGCAGCTCGATGCGGGTGGCCAGGGGGGCCACCACGGAGAAATTGACGCCCCGGCGGGTGACGGAGGCCCCCAGTGGCCAGGGATGTCCGATCCGGGTCGCCGACAAATCACTGTTCAGGGTTGGGCCAAGGTTACGCCGGGCCTCCGGAAGCTGCCGCCGGAGGTTCAATGGGCCCATGAGCACCGCGTCCGCCTGCCTGCTGCCGTCCGAGGAAGGACGCCCCCCCCTGCCGGTCCGCCCGGGATTGTGGCTGTTCGCCCCGAGCCGAGAGAGTCAGGGGGGCAGCGCCTGGCTGCTGGAGGCCGCCGGCGCCGACCTGCTGATCGACTGCCCCGCCTACACCCGGGCCAATCTGCGCTTCCTGGCCGACCGCCCCCGCCAGCGGCCGGCGGGGGGCGGGTCTCCCCCGGCCTGGATCCTGCTCACCGGCCGCGGCGGTCATGGCCGCTGCCGCCGCCTGCAGCAGGCCCTGGGATGGCCCGTTCTCGTCCAGGAGCAGGAGGCCTACCTGCTGCCCGGGGTGGATCCCCTGCATACCTTCGCCGCCGAGCACCGGCTGGAGCCCGACGTGCGGCTGCTCTGGACGCCGGGGCCCTCCCCCGGCGCCTGTGTCGTGCATGTGGCCCCGGCGGCGGGTGACGGCCCCGGCGGACTGTTCTGCGGCCGCCTGCTGGTGCCGGTGGCGCCGGCCCGCCTGGCCCCCCTGCGTCAGCGGGGCACGTTCCACTGGGGGCGCCAGCTGGCCAGCGTGGAGCGACTGCGCCGCTGGTTGCCGCCCGGTGCTCCCGACTGGATCGCCAGCGGTGCCGGACTGGGGGCGCTGAGGGGGGCGAAGCTGGTGGAGCAGGGCACCGCCCTGCTGGCGGGCCTTGATCTGGAAGCCCAGGCGTCGCAGCCCCCCGGAGGCGGGTTCGAGGTTGCCGGGCTTACCACGGAACACCCCGGAGGGGTCCCCTTGACCCCCAAACCGCTGTCATGAGTGGACTTCTCCTGTTGCGGCCCTGCCGCAACGCCCATACGATTGGCGCGCTGAACGCACCCGGCGGTCGGGGTCTTCCGATTCGCCTCCATCCCCCGACGACCCGAACCCCGCCATCGCCACCTATCCGGAGGCTTCCCCCGAACAATGAACAAAGCTGATCTCGTCAACATCGTGGCTGCCCGCACGGAGCTCACCAAGACCGACGTCTCCCTCGTCGTCGACGCCGCCATCGAAACCATCGTGGACTCGGTGGTCGAGGGCAAGAAGGTGTCCATCCTCGGTTTCGGCTCTTTCGAGCCCCGTGAGCGGTCGGCCCGTCAGGGTCTGAACCCCAAGACCGGCGAGAAGATCAAGATCCCCGCCAAGCGCGTGCCCGCCTTCACCGCCGGCAAGCTCTTCAAGGACAAGGTGCAGGGCTGAGCCGGCGCCGCCGCTCGCGCCGGCCATGGCCGCGGCCGCAGGGGCTTCTTCCGGTCCTCTGCGGCTGCCTCTCCACCTTCAGGAACGCCTCGCCACGGGTCTGGACCTCCGACGGCGGGGGTACCGCACCCGTTTCGCCCCCTCCCCCACCGGCCCCCTGCACCGGGGCAACCTGCGCACCGCCCTGATCGGCTGGCTGGAAGCCCGCCTCAGGGGTGGGGAATGGCTCCTGCGCATCGATGACCTCGACGGGCCCCGCAACCGGCCGGGCGCCGAGGATTTGATCCTGCAGGACCTCCGCTGGCTCGGTCTGTCCTGGGATGGACCGGTGCTTCGCCAGAGTGACCGGCGCGGCATCTATGCCACCGCTCTCTCGGCTCTGCGCCGGGCCGGGCGGCTCTATCCCTGTCGCTGCAGCAGGCGACTGCTGGCCGATGTCTCCGCACCCCACGGAGCGCTGGCGGTCTATCCGGGGTACTGCCGCCATCAGCCGCCCCAGTGGGGGGCCCGGGCCGGCCGGCTGCCCAGCTGGCGTCTGCGTCTGGAGCCCGGGGTGCTGCGCTGGCAGGAGCGATGCGGGCCCGCCGGCGCCCAGGACGGCCCCGCCGCGGTGGGGGATGTGGTGCTGCGCCGGGCCGATGGGGTGGTGGCCTATCACCTGGCCACGGCGGTCGACGAGCTGCTGATGGGCATCAGCGAGGTGGTGCGGGGGGAGGACCTCTGGCCCTCCACCGGCGCCCAGGTGGCCGTGATGGCCGCCCTCGGCGCCGACCCGCCGAGCTATGTCCATGTTCCCCTCTGGCGGGACGGCCAGGGGGAGCGGCTGAGCAAGCGGGAGGGATCTGAGGGGCTGGCCGGCCTGCGGGGCCGGGGCCTGGATGCCCCCGGGGTGATCGGCGCTCTGGCCGCCAGCCTCGGGCTGGTGGCGCCGGGCAGCCGCCTCAGTGCCGGGGAGCTGGCGGACGGACTGCACCTGGAACGGCTGGAGGGTTGCCTGCGCGGAGGGAAGGGCGCCAAGACTTAAGGAAGATTTCGGGATCCAGGGGGTCCGGGCCAGGCACAGTGAGGAGATGAAAACAAACCCCTGCGAACCGGCGATGGCTGCCCCCGGTCCTGCTTCCGGGTCGAGGGGGCTGTCCCTCGCCCAGGCCCGATGTCCCCAGTGCGGCGGCAGCGGCCTGCTGCGGATCGATGATCAGCGGTACCGCACCTGCCTCGACTGCCTGGGCCAGGGGGTCTCCCCGACGACGGGGGGCGATGGGATCCACTTCCGGATGGTTACCGCGAGGACTGTTTCTTCCGCCAGATGAAGAAGGCGGCGGTGGCCACCACCACGGCCAGGGGTGCCGCCGTGAGCAGCAGCAGGATCACGGCGGTCCAGTCGGTGTACATGGGTGGGTGTCTTGAAGCGGTGCCATCATCCCAGCAGATGCTCCCTCCGGTGATGGTCGACGCCCCGCGGTCCAGCGATGGTTTCCGGCGCTGCGGCGCATTCCTCGGAGGGGCCCTCCCAGGCCTCCTGCTGCTCGTCCTGGCGGGAGGAGGGGACAGGGCGCAGGCGAACGTGCAGTTCGAGAACTGCGTCACCGGCGCCGACGGATCGATCACCTGCGACACGGTGCCGACCGGCAACACCCTGATGAATGACGTGGACGCCCGCTACGGGCTGCTGCAGAACGCCAGTCCCGGCTGGAGCGAATTCAAACCCTACGAGGGCTATGACGATGACTTCGGTGGCAACGAGACCTGAGGGGTCTGGCCTGGCCGGTTGCAACGACATGTGGCGCTGCCACGCGGCCAGCGGGTCCTCTGGAGTAGTCCATAAGGATCACTCACGGGGGTTGTGATGCATTTCTGGGCACCCGAGATCGATCCGGCCCATCCCCTGGAATGCACCCAGGCCGAGCGCTATGTGCTCCAGCGTCTCTCCGACGGCACCTATGTCTCCATCCGTCCCGACGACCAGGGACTCGGGGACGTGCTCGAACCGACGTCCGCCTATCTGTTCCATACCCACGAGGCGGCCCTCCGTGCCGCCGGGGAACTTAATCGCCTCGGAGGCGACGATTTCGACGTGGTCAAGGTGGAGTGGCCGATCGCCCTGTGCTGAGCTCGGTGCCTCCAATGACGACAAGCGGCGAAACCTTTATGATGTGAGTCGAAAGGTCTTTTCTGCTTCCGATGCTCACCGGATCTGATCTCCTGGCCAAGGTCAAGGAGTTGGGCGATGTCTCGAAATCCGATCTGGTGCGTGGTTGCGGCTACGTCAGCACCAAGAAGGACGGGGCGGAGCGTCTGAATTTCACGGCCTTTTATGAGGCGCTGCTGGAAGCCAAGGGCGTCAGCCTCGGCGAGGGCAGTGGCAAGGGGACCTCCAAGGGCGGCCGCAAACTCAGCTATGTGGCCACCGTTCAGGGCAATGGCAATCTTCTTGTGGGCAAGGCCTACACCGCCATGCTCGATCTGCAGCCAGGGGATGAATTCGAGATCAAGCTGGGCCGCAAGCAGATCCGCCTGATTCCCTCCGGGTCCACCGAAGACGACGACTGAACGTTCAGCCCGGCTCCGGGCTGCGCCTCCATTCTTTCTGGCGATTGCAGGCCACGAGGAAGCCCGTCACCCGTTCCCCCCAGTTCACGACCACCAGCAGGTTTCGTGGCGTGCGGGAGAACCCCCGCTGCGAGAGCACGGCGAACCGATGGAGATCGTCGTGGCTGACCAGCGGCCGCGTCCCCTCAAGGCGTTCCCAGGCATCCACAAAGGCCTCCCCGTCAAGGGCCCGGCATCGGGCATAGGCCTCAGCCACGTCGATTCCCTGGCGACGCAGCCGCACGAAGGCATCCAGATCCGGCCCCAGATTCTCGATCCAGCGACCAAAGTCCCCCACCGCCACCACCTGGCTGCGGGGCCCACCGGCAGTCCGCAGCAGCAGGGCCGTCGTCGCCAGCGACCACTCCCTTTCCGTCAGCAGGCGCTCGGCGGCCTGAGCCAGTGCCCCGTGGTGGCGCTCCAGGAGGGCTTCGTGACGGGCCTGGAGATCATCCATGGCTCTGATGATGAGCGCCGGCGCCGCCCCGGGGTGCCGTGGGGAGGAAAGGCTGGGGGATGGCCGGAGGCGAGCGCCGTCGTGGTGAGCGAAGAAGCCGGTGATCGGATTTGAACCGACGACCTACTGATTACGAATCAGTTGCTCTACCCCTGAGCTACACCGGCATCGGCCAAGAAATTAGCATTCGTGCCCACACCACCCGCCAGGCACCTTTCCATGGGATCCGACCCGAACCGCTCCCTGGATCCCGCCCTGCGCCAGCGTCTGCTCAGGGAAGCGAGGACCCCCTGGCGAGGCCTCAGGCGGGCTCTGTGGTTCGCCCTGGTGGCCTCCGCCGGGCTTGGGCTGGCCACCATGGCCCTGCGGGCTTCCTCCGGCTCTGAGGTGGCCTCAGCGGATCTGCTGATCCAGGTCGGAGCCTTCGGCTTCTTCGGTGCCCTGCTCTGGTTCGACCGCAACCGGCTCGAGGGCTGAGGTCGCGGGCGCTGAGGTCGTGGGCCATGAGGGCTCGACTGCGGGCTCGACAGCCGGGTTCGGGGGTGACCCCGCTGCCGTTGGTTGCCGCGGTTCCTCCGGCGGCATCGCAGCTGGCCGCGGCACCGCCTCGGCCAGCTTCAGCGGATCCGGCAGCAGCAGGGGCAGGCCCAGGCAGAGGCGCTGCTGTTCCAGCTCCTCCAGGCTGAGGGGGTGGGTGGCCGCCACGACCTCCGGGCTGCGGCTCAGCAGCCAGAGGGACTGGACCAGTTGCTGCGCCTGCCACAGCATCACGAGCAGCAGCAGGGCCGCCAGCAGCAGGGCCACCAGGCGAGGGCTGGAGGCGAAGGGGGTGATGGAGGCGGCCACAGCGGCCTGGCGATCGATCCACCACAGCAGGGGGAGGGCCAGGGCGGCGCCGCCGGCCGTGGCCAGGGCCAGCCCGGGGAACGCCTGAAGCCGGCTGAGGCGACGCTGCAGCTCCCGGCGCCCACGCAGTGGGGTCTGCAGCAGCAGCAGCGACCACACGTCGGCGGGTCGGCGCGCCAGCAGGAGGGATGGGGCCAGGGCGCCGATGGCCCAGCAGAGCAGCCGCTCTAGGCCCGGCAGGGGTCCCGGGTCGCTGCCGGCGAGCACCAGCAGCAGCAGCAGGGCCTCGAGCGGCAGGACCCCGAATCCGATGAGCTGGAGCCAGAGCAGCGGCTCGCTGCGGGGCGTCACGGGATCAGGTGCTGAGGGTCCGGCGCTGGGTGACCAGCTTGAAGGCCTCGACCCGATCCTGCTCCTGCCAGCCGGTGAAGCGGTCGCAGCCGATGCCGCACTCGAAGCCGGTGGCCACCTCCTTGACGTCGTCCTTGTTGCGCCGCAGGGAATCGAGATCGCCTTCGTAGACGAGTTCCTTGCCGCGATGGACACGGATGCGGCAGTTGCGCTGCAGCTTGCCGCTGGTGACGTAACAGCCGGCCACGGCGCTCTTGCCGATCGTGAACACGGCCCGCACCTCTGCCGCGCCCAGGCTCTCCTCCACCATCTCGGGTTCCAGCAGGCCCTCCATGGCCATCTGGATGTCCTCGAGCAGTTTGTAGATGACGTCGTAATCGCGCACATCCACCCCGGTGGCATCGGCGGCGCGCTTGGCACCGGAGGCCATCGAGGTGTTGAAGCCGACGATCACGGCTCCAGAGGCGGCCGCCAGATCGACGTCCGTTTCGGTGATCTCGCCCGGCGCCGAGAGCAGCACCCGCACCTGCACCTCCTCCTGGGGCAGCTGTTCGAGGGACCCGAGGATCGCCTCGACGCTGCCCTGCACATCGGCCTTGAGAATCAGGTTGAGTTCCTTGAGCTCGCCCTCGCTGGCCTGGCCCGACATCGACGCCAGCGACACTCTCCTGGAGGCCATCTGCTGGGCCAGGCGGGTGGCCCGGGCCTCGGTGGCCCGGTCGCCGACGACGGCCCGTGCGCTCTTCTCGTCGGGGTAGACCTCGAACTCGTCGCCGGCGGTCGGCACCTCGCTGAAGCCGAGGGCCTCGACGGCGCTCGAGGGGCCGGCCTGCTTGACCCGTTTGCCGGTGTCGTCGACCATGGCGCGCACCTTGCCGAGGATCGGACCCGCCGCCAGCACGTCGCCGGCCCGGAGGGTGCCGTTCTGGATCAGCAGGGTTGCCACCGGACCCTTGGCCTTGTCGAGGTGGGCCTCGATCACCGTGCCCCGGGCCATCCGGTCGGGATTCGCCTGCAGGTCCTCGACGTCGGTGACCAGCAGGATCATCTCCAGCAGCTTGTCGATGTTGTCTCCCTTGATGGCGCTCACGGGGACCATGACGGTGTTGCCGCCCCAGTCCTCGGCCACCAGATCGAGGCCGGAGAGCTCCTGCTTGACCCGGTCGGGCTGGGCCCCTTCCTTGTCGATCTTGTTGATCGCCACCACGATCGGCACCTCGGCGGCGCGGGCGTGGCTGATGGCCTCCAGGGTCTGGGGACGCACGCCGTCATCCGCGGCCACCACCAGCACCGCCACGTCGGTGACCTTGGTGCCGCGGGCCCGCATGGCGGTGAAGGCCTCGTGGCCCGGGGTGTCCAGGAAGGTGATCTTGCGATGTTCGTCGCCGTGGGGCACATCCACCTGGTAGGCACCGATGTGCTGGGTGATGCCGCCGGCTTCGCCGGCCGCCACCCGTGTCTTGCGGATGGCATCGAGCAGGCTCGTCTTGCCGTGGTCGACGTGGCCCATCACCGTGACCACCGGGGGCCGGCGGATCAGGTGCGCCATGTCGCTCTCCTCGATCATCTCCACGGTCTTCTTGGCCGCGGCCTCGACGTCGTCCTCGAGCACGGGCACGCCGAATTCCTCCGACACCGTCTCGATCGTGTGCAGATCGAGGGTCTGGGTGACGGTGGCGATGATCCCTTTGAAGAAGAGGGATTTGATGATCTCGGAGCTCTCCACCCCGAGGCGGTCGGCCAGTTCCTGCACCGTGAGGTTGCCCTCCGGCACGATCAGCATCTCGGGGCGCTGGGCCTTGGCCTCCCGGGAGGCCCGCAGTTCCATCGCCCGGCGGCGCTGGCGCTGGCGGGTGGTCTCCTTCTTGCGCTTGCGCACCGCCACGGTGGGCTTGGCCTGGGCGCCGGCGGGGGTGCGGGGCTTGGCCGGCCGCGCCAGGCTGGCCTGGAGCACCATGGCTTCCTGCTCACCGGCGTAGCCGCTGGTCTCGGCGGTCAGGGCATCATCGTTTTCGCCGATGATGTGCACCTTCTGGCGCTGTTTCTGGGGCGTGCGGCTGCGCAGCGCCTCCAGCTTGGCGCTGTCGTCCCAGTCGGGGCGGCGGGCGCCGGGGGCGCGGGCACCCGCCGGGGTGGGCGGCCGGAAGCCGGGCCGACGGGGCGCGGCCGGCGGTGTGGCGGCGGGGCGCGTCACACCCTCCGTGTCGGCCCCGGTCTCGGTGCCGGCCTCGCCGCGGTCGGGACGCCGCGGCGGTGGGGCGGTGGGTCGACCGGTGGGTTTCTGGAGCTGCATCAGCTCGCCGGGGGCCATCGGCTTGCGCATGCCTGCGGGGATGCCCGGACGGCCGGGGGCCGCCGGCCGTCCGGCGGACGAGGTGCCGGGACCGGCCGTGTCGCGGCGGATCGGCTTGCCGACCAGTTCAAGTGGGGTGGGCCCGGGTCGCCCCGGGGCCGAGCCGGCCTTGGCGCCGGCGCTGCCGGGGCGGATCGGTGCGGGTGCCCCGGGACGCTGGGGACGGGCCGACGGCGGCGCGGGACGGCTGCTGGTGGGGCCGCTCTGACCTGGCTGGGGACGGCCGACGAGCTGGGGCCGGGCGGCGGGAGGCCGGGTGGGCGTTCCGGCCTGGGCGGGCCGTCCCGGGGCCGGGGCAACGGGACGCTGGGGGGAGCCGACGCGGACCGGTGGCTGGGAGGCACGATTCACCGGAGCCGGACCGGTCGGTTTCGGTGCCGCGAGCGGCTTGGCAGGCGGGGCCACGGCGACGGGTCGGGCGGGAGCCGCGGGCACCGGACGGGGCGGGGGGCCGCCGGGGGCTGGTGGCTTCGCCGAGGGGCCGGCGCCCGGGGGCGCGGGAGCAGCGGGTTTGCCCACGATGATGGGCGGCCTGCCGGCCGGTTTGCCGGCCTCCGCCGGCCGCGGGCGTGCCGGGACCGGGGCCTGGGCCCCGGCGGGCCTGGGCCGTGCTGCCGGGGGCTCGGGCTGGGCCGGAGCCGGGGCCGATGCCGCCGCCACGGGGCGTGGAGCGGCGGGGCGGCTGGCGGGGGGAGACGGCAGAGCGGCTGCGGCCGGAGTCGCCGGCGGAGCGCTGCTGCGGGGGGCGCTCACCGGAGCCGGGGCGGCCTTCTTGACCGCCAGGATCGCCTTGGCCGGAGGGGTGGGTGCCGGCGGTTCGGGCCGGGCCGGCGATTCGGGTCGTGCGGGGGAAGGGCTGGCGACGTTCACACCGATCAGCGAACGGATACGGGAGGCCTCGTCATCACTGATCGAGCTGCTGTGGCTCTTGGCCGCAATGGAGAGCTTCTCGGCGGCATCGAGCACGTCCTTGTTGTCCAGGCCCAGGTCCTTTGACAGCTCGTAGATTCTCACTTTGCCGCTGCTGGTCATTCAGAAAGGTCTCCGTACGGTGGGGCCGAAAGGACCCCGGGGCCGCACGCACGTGGCGACCATGGTTCATCTTGCCTCAGAGGTCGCGGGGCCGATCGCTCGAGACGGGCTTCGAGGCTGGCGAGGATGGCTTCGCTGACGGCGCAGCGGAGGCCGCGCTGGAGACGGCGACGGCGGCGGGCGTCCTCCAGGCAGCTCGACTGGGGGCACAGATAGGCCGATCGCCCCATGCCCGCGTCCAGCACCACCGTCCCGTCGGCCTGGCGCACCACCCGCCAGAGCTGGGTGCGGTCGCAGAGGCGGCGGCAGGAGACGCAGCGCCGCAGCACCGGCCTCCCGGTGGGCGACGTCACCGGACATCCTCGCCGGAGGTCTCCGGCTGCTCGTCCGCTTCGGCCTCGGAGGGGGCGAATCCCTCGCCATCCTCCCCGCCGTCACCCTCTTCGTAGGACTCCTCGTCCTCCGGCAGGGGATAGAGCTCCCGCAGGCGGGCATCCTCCTCGGCGCGGGCGGCCTGTTCGGCCTGCAGCCGGGCCTCGGCCTCGGCCTGCAGGGCCTCCTCCTCCTGGCGCTGGGCGATCAGGGCCGCCACCTTCGCGTCTTCGCTGACCTGGTCGTACTCCTGGGCGTCCTTGATGTCGATCTTCCAGCCGGTGAGCCGCGCCGCCAGGCGCACGTTCTGGCCTTCCCGGCCGATGGCCAGGCTCAGCTGGTCGTGGGGGACGAGCACATGGGCGTGGTGCCCCTCCGGATCCACCAGGCGCACCATCTCCACCCGCGCCGGGCTGAGGGAGTTGGCCAGGTACTGGGCCGCGTCCGGGGACCAGCGGATCACGTCGATCTTCTCGCCCCGCAGTTCGTTCACCACCTGCTGGATGCGGGAGCCGCGGGCGCCGATGCAGGCCCCCACCGGATCCACTTCCCGCTCGACGCTGTCGACGGCCACCTTGGTGCGGGGGCCGACGGCGCGGGAGGGGGGATTGGCCTCGCGGGCCACGGCCACGATCCGCACCGAGCCCTCCTGGATCTCGGGCACCTCGTTCTCGAACAGATAGACCACCAGGCCGGCATTGGCGCGGGAGACGAACAGCTGGGGGCCGCGCCTGGGCACCTCGCTGACCTCCTTGAGGAAGACCTTGAAGGTGGCGTTGGCCCGGTAGTTGTCGTTGGGCAGCTGGTCGCGGCGGGGCAGCTCCGCCTCCACCTCGGGCCGCCCCAGGCCACTGCTGACGGCCATGATCACGCTCTGGCGCTCGAAGCGGATCACCCGCGCGGTGAGCACCGGATCCTCCAGATCGGCGAATTCCTCCTGGATCATGCGGCGCTGCTGGTCGCGCAGCTTCTGGGCCAGCACCTGCTTGGTGGTGGCCGCCGCCATCCGGCCGAAGTCATCCTTCTCCGGGGTCACATCCAGCACCACCGTGTCGCCGATCTGGGCGTCCTCCGCGACCTGGCGCACCTCCTCGATGGCGATCTGGTGGTCGTCGCTCTCCACCTCCTCGACGATGATCTTGCTGGCCAGCACCCGGTAGCCCTCCTCTTCCAGATCGAGGGCGACGTCGAAGTTGCTGAAGTAGTCCTCCTCGAAGGGGTCTTCGCTGATGCCCAGGTAGAGGGTGCGGCGATAACGCTCGTAGCCCTTCAGCAGGGCCTCCCGCAGGGCGGCCTCCACCACCTGGGGGGCCAGCTTCTTCTCGTCGCTGATGTCCTCGATCAGGTTGTTGAGACCGGGGAGCAGAACCAGGGCCATGGACTCGGGGGCGTGGGGGCAGGAAGGGAACGGAGAGGGGGAACCGGAGCGGTTCAGGAATCGGGAGGCGCCTGGGTGAGCCGTACCTGCAGCACCTCGTCGCGGGGGATGCGCAGGATGCGGCCGCGCTCGTTGAGCTGCACCACCTCGGCATCCCGGCCGAGCAGGAGGCCCGTCCGCCGCACCTCCGCCCCGGCCGCGTCCCGGCGGAGCACCTCCACCGGAAAACCCCGGAAGCTGACGAAGTCCCGGTCGGAGTGGAGGTCGTCCCCGATGCCGGGGCTGCTCACCTCGAGGACGTAGGCCATCGTCAGCAGACCGGAAGCCTCGATGGCCTCGGCGAGCGGGCCGCTCACGGCGGCGCATTCGTCGAGATTGACATCGGTGCCGTCGGTCCGCTGCACCCGTACGACGACCGTCAGGGGGATGCGGTGGGCCAGCACCTCGACGCACTGCACCGCGAGGTGCGCCGCCGCGGCCACGGGCCGCATCAGCGTCTCCAGGTCGTCGGTGAGGGAATGGGGCACGGACGGGCTGCGTAGGGAGAGATCTCCCGCTGGCGGGACGGACCGCCGCGCTCTGCAGTGTTCACTGCCCCCAACCGCCAGTCTTCCACCCGTCAGGGGGAAGGCCGTGGGGAACAGGGGTGGGGCCCGGCGGGCACATGTTCACCCTAGAGGATTGACCTCCGGCGGCCTGGGCATCTCCAGAACCGGCGCCTCCGCGTAGTAGTCGTTGGCGGTCACTTCGCCCCGCAGGCTGAGGTCCTGATTGAGGCACTGGCCACACTGCTCGGGCGTGCGCAGGTACTGGCACACTCGGGCCCAGAGCTTGGCGCGGGTGCCCGGAGCCCCCTGGCTGAAGTGGACCAGATCGTTGCCTCCGGCCATCCCCTGGATCTCCACCTTGCAGAGGGTGCAGCGCTGCCGCGTGCCGGGGGGAATCGGGGCCATGGCCTCGGGGAGGACTGGGGGCAAAGTTAAGCCGATTCAGGGCGGCCGGTCCCGCCCTGGGCTGGCCGGAGCCGTCTGCGATGCGAATTCTTCAACTGAGCGATCCCCATCTGCACGCCGATCCCGCCGGTCTCTGCCATGGCCGGCCGCCACTGGCCCTCCTCCGCCACGGGCTCAGCGAGGCCCTGGGCCAGCTTGAGAGCGACGGGCAGGCCCCCGACCTGCTGCTGATCAGCGGTGATCTCTGCGATGACGAGAGCTGGGGCGGTTATGTCCGCCTCGCCGAGCTGCTCCAGGAGATCCCGCTGCCGGTGGCCCTGCTGGCGGGCAACCACGACCACCCCGCCCTGCTGCGGGCCGCCCTGGGGCGTCGTGCCGTGGTCGCCCCGGCCCTGATCCGCCTCGGCAACGGGCGCCTGCTGCTGCTCGACAGCCACCGCAGCGGCGACACCGCCGGCGAGCTGGGCACGGCCCAGCTGGAGTGGCTGCGGCGCCAGCTGGCCGCCGAGCCGCCCGGCGGGGGGCTGCCCCTGCTGGTGGCGGTGCACCATCCGCCGCTGGCGATCGGCGATGCCGACATGGATGCCATCGGGCTGCGGGACGGCGCTGCCCTGCTGGAACTGCTGCGGCGAGTGGCCGCCCTGCGGGGCCTGGTCTTCGGCCACATCCACCAGCACTGGCAGGCCGGATTTCCCGGGCGGCCGGCGGTGCCCCTGCTGGGATGTCCCTCCACCCTGCGCAGCTTCGGGCCGGTGCAGCCCTGTCCCCTGGGCCGGCCGGCGGACCCCGGTGGGCGCTGGCTGGCCCTGGGCATGGACGGCGTGCTTCGGCAGCGGTTGCTGCGCTGGGCGCCGCTCGACGGTCCTAGCCTCCGCTGATGCGACGCCCTTTCCCCCTCTCTTCCCTGGTCCGGCGACTGCAGCGCCTGATGGTGGTGGCCCTGCTGCTGGCGTTCGCCACCCTTCCCCTGCCGGCCACGGCGCTCGAGGAGTCCCCACCGACCCTGACGCCCCACAGCTTCGTGGCCGACGCCGCCCGGCGGGTGGGGCCGGCGGTGGTGCGGATCGACACCGAGCGCAACGTGGCCCGGCCCCCGTTCGATCCGGCCCTGCTGGATCCCCTGCTGCGGGATCTCTTCGGTGATCCCTCCGGCAGCACCCGGGAGCGCGGCCAGGGCTCGGGGGTGGTGATCGACGGCCGTCGCGCCCTCGTGCTCACGAACGCCCATGTGGTCGACAGCGTCGACAGGGTCACCGTCACCCTGGCCGATGGCCGCCAGCTGGACGGCACCGTGGTGGGCACCGACCCGGTGACCGATCTGGCGGTGGTGCGGATCGGTGGCAACACCGCCCTCAGCGCCGCCCCCCTGGGGGATTCCGAGGCCATGGAGGTGGGCGACTGGGCCATCGCCCTCGGCAGCCCCTACGGCCTCGAGCGCACCGTCACCCTGGGGATCGTCAGCAGCCTGCATCGCGATATCAACAGCCTGGGCTTCGCCGACAAGCGCCTCGATCTCATCCAGACGGACGCGGCCATCAATCCGGGCAACTCCGGCGGCCCCCTCATCAACGCCGCCGGCGAGGTGATCGGCATCAACACCCTGGTGCGCTCCGGCCCCGGGGCCGGGCTGGGCTTCGCCATCCCCATCAACCTGGCCAGGAAAGTGGCCGAGCAGCTCGGCGACGGCGGCACGGTGGTGCACCCCTACCTGGGCCTCCAGCTGGTGCCGCTCACGGCCCGGATGGCCCGCGACAACAACCGGGATCCCGATGCCCTCCTGCAGCTTCCCGAACGGGACGGGGCCCTGGTGCAGCGGGTGCTGCCCGAAAGCCCTGCCGAGGCGGCCGGGCTCCATCGCGGCGATCTGGTGGTGGCCATCGCCGACCAGCCGGTGAACACTCCCTCGGCCCTGCTGCAGCATGTGGAGAGGGCCCAGGTGGGCCAGCCCCTGCCGCTGAAGGTGGTGCGGGGCCAGCGGGAGCTGCAGCTTTCGATCCGCCCGGCGGCCCTGCCCCAGGCGGGCTAGGGCGGCGGTGGGGGCAAGGACAGTCCCCCTTGCTACGGTCGGCGCCATTTCCGGCTGACCCCGATGTCCGATCTCCAGGACCGCATGAAGGAGGCCGTGGCCACGGCCGCGGTGCACCAGATCCGTGACGGCATGGTGGTGGGTCTGGGCTCGGGATCCACCGCGGCGCTGATGATCAGGGCCCTGGGCCGCAAGCTGCAGCAGGGCGAACTCAGCGGCATCGTCGGGGTCACCACCTCCTTCCAGGGGGAGGTGCTGGCCGCCGAGCTGGGCATTCCCCTGCAGGCGCTGAACGCCGTGGAGCGCATCGATCTGGCCATCGACGGCGCCGATGAGGTGGATCCTGCCTTCCAGCTGATCAAGGGAGGCGGGGCCTGCCACGTGCAGGAGAAGCTGGTGGCACGCCGCGCCGACCGCTTCGTGGTGGTGGTGGATGCCACCAAGCTGGTGGAACGCCTCAACCTGGGTTTCCTGCTGCCGGTGGAGGTGCTGCCCGGCGCCTGGCGCCAGGTGCGCGATGAACTGACCGCCATGGGCAGTCGCGTCGAGCTGCGCATGGCCGTGCGCAAGGCGGGTCCGGTCGTCACCGACCAGGGCAACCTGGTGCTGGATGTGGCCTTCGACGGGGGCATCGGCGACCCCGCCGCCCTGGAGGCGACGATCAACAACATCCCCGGGGTCCTTGAGAACGGCCTGTTCGTGAACCTCGCCGATCAGGTGCTGGTGGGCGAGGTCGTGGACGGAGAGGCCGGGGTGCGCGACCTCGCGAAGCGCTGAGCCGATCTGGCTGCGGGCGCCTGGCAGCCGGCCTCCAGAATGGACAGGTTCTCTGTGGGCTGGGCGAACGGTGTCCCACGGTGACCTCCGCCAGCAGCTGCTACAGCTGCTGGCGGAGACGGCCGAGGTGTTCATCGTCGCGTCCACCAGTGAACTGGACGCCACCATCGACCGCACCCTGGCCTCGATCGGCGGCCTGTTCGATGTGGACCAGACCTATGTCTTCTCCCTGACGCGCCATCCGGGTTTCGCCAGCAACACCCACGAGTGGTGCGCTCCCGGGGTCGAACCGCAGATCGATCGGCTCCAGCACGTCTCGGACGTGGCCATCGGCTGGTTGATGGGGGAACTGCGGGCCGGGCGGGCAGTCAATCTCGAGTCGCTGGCCGATCTTCCCGTCGGGGCTGCGTCAGCTGGCCTACGAGGATCCGCTCACCCGCCTGCCCAATCGCTCCCTGCTCAGTCAGCGTCTTGGCGAGGAGCTGGAGCGGGCCCGGCGCAACGGCACCCACCTGGCGGTGGGCTACCTCGACCTGGACAACTTCAAGCCCATGAATGACACCCACGGCGATGCCGTGGGTGACCAGCTGCTGGTGGCGGTGGCCGAGCGCCTCTGCCGTTGCCTGCGACCGGGGGACACGGTGGGCCGGCTGGGCGGGGACGAATTCGTGGTGATCCTTCCCGGTCTCGGCAGCCTGGCCGAGCCGGAGGCGCTGGGCGAGCGATTGCTCAGCGCGGTGGCCCAGCCCACCCTCCTCGGTGAAACGCTCTGCGTGGTCCTGAGAACCAGCATCGGCTTCCGGCTGGTTCCTCCCGACGATGCCGATCCCGACACCCTGCTGCGCCAGGCCGACCAGGCCATGTAGGCCGCCAAGCGGGACGGTCCGGGGCGGATGCACCACTTCGACGTGGAGCTGGAACGGCGTCAGTTGCTGCAGCGCTCCCGGCTGGAGAGGGTGCGCCAGGCCATCGAGGGGCAGCAGATGCGTCTGTCCGTGCAGCCGGTGATCGATCTGGCCAGCGGAGCGCTGTGTTTCGCCGAAGCCCTGGTGCGCTGCCAGCACCCCCAGCAGGGGCTGCTGGCGCCGGAGGACTGGCTGGGCTGGATCGGCGCGGCCGTGGCCCGCCATCCCGATCTGCCCGCCTCGGCCCTGAGGCTGGAGGTGCTGGAGACCGCCGCCCTGGAGGACCTGGAGCAGGTGGCCCGGGCCATCACCCGCTGCCGCGACCTGGGGGTGAGCTTCGCCCTCGACGACTTCGGCACCGGCTACTCCTCGCTCACCTACCTGCGGCGGCTGCCCATCTCCACCATCAAGATCGACCGCTCGTTCGTGGCCAGGATGCTGGTGGATCCCGCCGATCGGGCCATCGTCAGGGCCGTGGTGGACCTGGCCCATGCCTTCGGCCGCACCTGCGTGGCCGAAGGCGTGGAGACGCCGGAGCACCTGCAGGCGCTGAGGGCGATGGGCTGCGAGCTGGCCCAGGGATTCGTCATCGCCCGGCCGATGCCGGCGGAGGACCTGCCCGGCTGGACGCTGCCGCCCTCGGCAGGCGGATGAGCGCCGGTTCGCTCAGCTCTCCTGGGGCCGGAGCCGCTGAAGCACCGATTCCGCATGGCTGTGCAGCCCCTCGCTCTCGGCCAGGGTGACCACCGCGGGCCCGGTGGCCTCCAGGGCCGCCCGGTTGAAGTGGATCAGGCTGGTGTGGCGCAGGAAGGTCTCGACGCTGAGGGCGCCGGCGAAGCGGGCGGTGCCCGAGGTGGGCAGGGTGTGGTTGGGGCCGGCCAGGTAGTCGCCCACCGCCTCGGGCGACCAGGCGCCCAGGAAGATGGCGCCGGCATGGCTGATCCGCTCCGCCAGGGATTCGGGATCCTCCACCAGCAGCTCCAGGTGCTCCGGGGCGAAGCGGTCGCTGAGGGCCGTCGCCTCGGTGAGATCGTCACAGATCACGATCAGGCCCCAGTCGTTGAGGGCCTGCCGGGTGATGGCGGCCCGCGGGTGCCGCTGCAGCTGGGCTTCGATGGCGCCCGGCACCGCGGCGGCCAGCTCCTCGCTGGTGGTGATCAGGATCGCCGCGGCCAGGGGATCGTGCTCCGCCTGGGCCATCAGGTCGGCGGCCACCTGGGCGGGCCGGGCGGTGTGGTCGGCGATCACCAGCACCTCGCTGGGGCCGGCCAGGGAATCGATGCCCACCGTTCCGTAAACAGCCTTCTTGGCCAGGGTCACGTAGAGGTTGCCGGGGCCGCTGATCACATCGACGGCGGGAACGGTCTCGGTGCCATAGGCCAGGGCCCCGATCGCCTGGGCGCCGCCCACCCGAACCACCTCCTCCACCCCGGCCCGGTGGGCGGCGGCCAGCACGGTGGCGTTGGGCTCGCCGCCGGGGCCGGGCGGGGTGACCATCACCAGCCGCTCCACCCCCGCCACCCGGGCGGGAATCGCATTCATCAGCACCGTGCTGGGGTAGGAGGCCCGGCCGCCGGGGACGTAGATCCCCGCCCGCTGCACCGGACGCCAGCGGCGCCCCAGCCGCTCGCCATGGGGGCCGGTCACGGCCAGATCCGCCGGCATCTGGCGGCGGTGGAACTCCAGGATCCGGTCGTGGGCCAGGTCGAGGGCCCGGCGCAGGGGCTCGGGGCAGTCGTGCCAGGCCTGGGCCAGCCGCTCGCGGGGCACCCGCAGGGGATCGGGGCGCAGGCCGTCGTAGCGCTCGCTGAAGTCGAGCAGGGCCGCGTCTCCGCGCTCCCGAACCTCGGCCAGGATCGCCGCAACCCGCGCCTCCTCCTCGCGCATCCGGCCGCCCTCGGTGCGGGTGGCGATCGCTTCGAGCCGTTCCCCGGCCTGCCGGCGGTCCCTCAGGCAGGCGATCCGCAGCGCCGGCCCTTCGCTGTCGGCGTCCGGGCTGCCGACAGGGCGGGCGGCAGGGGCGGGGGGGCTGCCGGCAGGGCTGCTGCCGGTTGGGCTGGAAGCGACCACGGGACGGTGCCGGAGGCGGGGGGGCTGTCTCGAAACTAGGGCCTGGAACCATCCCGGGCCCAAGGGGTAGGATTTCCGTTTGCCGAGTCAGCGCCCCTACGCCTGTGGCCAATAACAAGTCTTCGAAGAAACGCATCGAGATCGCCGAGCGCAATCGCCTGCGCAACCGCACCTACAAGTCGGCGTTGCGCACGCTGATGAAGCGCTGTTTCAGCGCCTGCAGCGCGTACGGCCAGGAACCCGGCGAGGAGGCCAGGGCCGCCGTGCAGGCGAGCATGAACGCCGCCTTCAGCAAGATCGACAAGGCCGTCAAGGTGGGTGTGGTGCACCGCAACACCGGCGCCAACCAGAAGTCGCGACTGAGCGTGGCGGTGAAGCGGGTGCTTGAGCCCGCCGCCGCCAGCGGCACCGGCGTCTGAGCCCTCCTCCATGGCCATGACCTCCCTGGCCCCCCCGCCCCTGGTCGACAGCCACTGCCACATCGTGTTCCGCAACTTCGAGGCGGATCTCGATGCCGTGGCGGCCCGCTGGCGGGAGGCGGGGGTGAGGGCCCTGGTCCATGCCTGCGTCGAGCCGGCCGAGATTCCGGCGATCCGGGCCCTGGCCGATCGCTTCCCCGAGCTCCGCTATTCCGTGGGGGTCCATCCCCTCGACACCGGGCACTGGCAGGCGGACACCGCCGCCACGCTGGAGGCGGCGGCCCGCGCCGACGACCGGGTCGTGGCGATCGGCGAACTGGGCCTCGACCTGTTCAAGGCCACGAACCTCGACGAGCAGCTGGCGGCCCTGGGGCCCCAGCTGGATCTGGCGGTGGCCCTGGACCTGCCGGTCATCATCCACTGCCGGGATGCGGCCGAACCGATGCTGGCCGAACTGCGGCGGCGCCAGCGTGAGGGCCGCTGCCCCCGGGGCGTGATGCACTGCTGGGGAGGCACCCCCGAGGAAATGGCCGGCTTCCTCGAGCTCGGTCTGTTCATCAGCTTCAGCGGCACGGTCACTTTCCCCAGGGCCGGCACCATCCATGCCTGCGCCCGGCTGGTGCCGGCCGACCGCTACCTCGTCGAGACAGACTGCCCCTTCCTGGCGCCGGTGCCCCGCCGGGGCAAGCGAAACGAGCCGGCTTACGTCGCGTCGGTGGCGGCCCGGGTGGCCGAACTGCGGGGCGAGACGCTTGAGCAGGTAGCGAAGACGACCACCGCCAATGCGGTCCGCCTTTTTGGGCTACCCGTCAAGGTTGTATGATGTCTTATTGGCCTGGAAGCGGAATCGCTCCTTTTGTCCACGACGGCATCAATTGAGTCGGCATACCCGCAGCGAGCCCTGTAGGCGCCCCTGCCGGATCGTTCGTCCCTGTTGCGGGGACGAACGATCCGGCTGAGCGCCTGTTGGCATGGCCCGCCACCCCGGGCTCCCCAGGCAGGTCACGCCGCGATCGTCCTCCCACCGTCCAGGTCCGCCCAACCCCCTCGTTCCTGCAGGTTCACCGCATGAGCAGCGCGATCCAGGTCGCCAAGACCGTCACTTACCTTCCCGATCTCGTGGAGGTACAGCGGGCGAGCTTCAAATGGTTCCTGGAGAAGGGCCTGATCGAGGAGCTGGACAGCTTCTCGCCTATCACCGACTACACCGGCAAGCTGGAGCTGCACTTCATCGGCGATCAGTATCGCCTGAAACGCCCCCGCCACGATGTGGAAGAGGCCAAGCGTCGCGATGCTACCTTCGCCTCCCAGATGTACGTCACCTGCCGCCTGGTCAACAAGGAGACCGGCGAGATCAAGGAGCAGGAGGTCTTCATCGGGGAGCTTCCCCTGATGACCGAGCGTGGCACCTTCATCATCAACGGCGCCGAAAGGGTGATCGTCAACCAGATCGTCCGCAGCCCCGGCGTCTACTTCAAGGATGAGCAGGACAAGAACGGCCGCAAGACCTTCAACGCCAGCCTGATCCCCAACCGGGGGGCCTGGCTCAAGTTCGAGACCGACAAGAACGATCTGCTGCACGTCCGCGTCGACAAGACCCGCAAGATCAACGCCCACGTACTGATGCGGGCCATCGGCCTGTCCGACAACGACGTGCTCGACAAGCTGCGGCACCCCGAGTACTACCAGAAGTCGATCGAGGCCTCCAACGAGGAGGGCATCTCCTCGGAGGACCAGGCCCTGCTGGAGCTCTACAAGAAGTTGCGACCCGGCGAGCCCCCCTCGGTTAGCGGTGGCCAGCAGCTGCTGCACAGCCGCTTTTTCGATCCCAAGCGCTACGACCTGGGCCGGGTGGGCCGCTACAAGATCAACAAGAAGCTGCGCCTCACCATCCCCGACGCGGTGCGCACCCTCACCGCCGAGGACGTGCTCTCCACGATCGACTACTTGATCAACCTGGAGCTCGACGTGGGCGGCGCCTGCCTCGACGACATCGACCACCTGGGCAACCGCCGCGTGCGCTCGGTGGGCGAGCTGCTGCAGAACCAGGTACGGGTAGGCCTCAACCGGCTGGAGCGGATCATCAAGGAACGGATGACTGTCGGCGAGACCGAATCCCTCACCCCCGCCCAGCTGGTCAACCCCAAGCCCCTGGTGGCGGCGGTAAAGGAGTTCTTCGGCTCCAGCCAGCTGAGCCAGTTCATGGACCAGACCAACCCCCTGGCCGAGCTGACCCACAAGCGACGCATCAGCGCCCTCGGCCCCGGTGGTCTCACCCGGGAGCGGGCCGGGTTCGCCGTGCGCGACATCCACCCCTCCCACTACGGCCGCATCTGCCCGATCGAGACCCCGGAAGGCCCCAACGCCGGCCTGATCGGTTCCCTTGCCACCCACGCCCGGGTGAACGAGTACGGCTTCATCGAGACCCCCTTCTGGCGCGTGGAGGACGGCATCGTCCTCAAGCAGGGCGACCCCCTCTATCTCTCCGCCGACCTGGAGGACGAGTGCCGGGTGGCCCCCGGTGATGTGCCCACCGACGCCGACGGCCGCATCACCGTCGACCTGGTGCCGGTGCGCTACCGCCAGGACTTCGAGAAGGTGCCCCCCGAGCAGGTGGACTACGTCCAGCTGTCGCCGGTGCAGGTGATCTCGGTGGCCACCTCCCTGATCCCCTTCCTTGAGCACGACGACGCCAACCGGGCCCTGATGGGCTCGAACATGCAGCGCCAGGCGGTGCCGTTGCTGCGGCCCGAGCGGCCCCTGGTGGGCACCGGCCTTGAAACCCAGGTGGCCCGCGACTCCGGCATGGTGCCGATCACCAAGGTGAACGGCATGGTCTCCTTCGTGGATGCTACTGCCATCGTCATCCGTGACGAGCAGGACCGCGACCACACCCACTTTCTGCAGAAGTACCAGCGCTCCAACCAGGACACCTGCCTCAACCAGCGGCCGATCGTCCGCCAGGGCGATCCGGTGATCGCCGGTCAGGTGCTGGCCAACGGCTCCGCCTGCGAAGGCGGTGAGATCGCCCTGGGTCAGAACGTCCTGATCGCCTACATGCCCTGGGAGGGCTACAACTACGAGGACGCCATCCTCGTCAGCGACCGGCTGGTGCAGGACGATCTCTACACCTCGGTGCACATCGAGAAGTACGAGATCGAGGCCCGCCAGACCAAGCTCGGCCCCGAGGAGATCACCCGGGAAATCCCCAACGTGGCCGAGGAGAGCCTGGGTCACCTCGACGAGATGGGCATCATCCGCATCGGTGCCTACGTCGAATCCGGCGACATCCTGGTGGGCAAGGTGACGCCCAAGGGCGAGTCGGATCAGCCGCCGGAGGAGAAGCTGCTGCGCGCCATCTTCGGTGAAAAGGCCCGTGACGTGCGCGATAACTCCCTGCGGGTGCCCAGCACCGAGCGGGGCCGGGTGGTGGATGTGCGCATCTACACCCGCGAGCAGGGCGATGAACTGCCGCCGGGCGCCAACATGGTGGTGCGCGTCTATGTGGCCCAGCGCCGCAAGATCCAGGTGGGCGACAAGATGGCCGGCCGCCACGGCAACAAGGGCATCATCAGCCGCATCCTTCCTCGGGAGGACATGCCCTATCTGCCTGACGGCACCCCGATCGACATCGTGCTCAACCCCCTGGGGGTGCCGAGCCGGATGAACGTGGGCCAGGTGTTCGAGTGCCTGATGGGCTGGGCCTCCTCCCACCTCGACTGTCGCGTCAAGGTGGTGCCGTTCGATGAGATGTACGGCCCTGAGAAGTCCAAGCAGACGGTGCAGGCCTACCTGGAGGAAGCGGCCAAGCTGCCCGGCAAGGACTGGGTCTACGACTCCGCCAACCCCGGCAAGATTCAGCTGATCGACGGCCGCAGCGGCGAACCCTTTGACCAGCCCGTGACCGTGGGTTACGCCCACATCCTCAAGCTGGTGCACCTGGTGGACGACAAGATCCACGCCCGTTCCACCGGTCCCTACTCCCTGGTCACCCAGCAGCCCCTGGGCGGCAAGGCCCAGCAGGGCGGCCAGCGGCTCGGTGAGATGGAGGTGTGGGCCCTGGAGGCCTACGGCGCCGCCTACACCCTGCAGGAGCTGCTCACCGTCAAGTCCGACGACATGCAGGGCCGCAACGAGGCTCTCAACGCCATCGTCAAGGGCAAGCCGATCCCCCGCCCAGGCACACCGGAGTCGTTCAAGGTGCTGATGCGGGAGCTGCAGTCCCTCGGACTCGACATCGCCGTCTACACCGACGCCGGTGAGGAGGTCGACCTGATGCAGGACGTCAATCCCCGCCGCAGCACCCCCAGCCGTCCCACCTACGAATCCCTCGGTGTTGCGGATTACGACGATGACTGATCGCTTGATTCACCGGCTCTGATTTCCCCGTTTCTCACGATCACCACGCGTCCCTGCCATGTCCAACAGCAACCTCCGCACCGAGAACCACTTCGACTACGTGAAGATCACGCTCGCCTCCCCCGAGCGGATCATGCAGTGGGGGCAGCGCACCCTGCCCAACGGCCAGGTGGTGGGTGAGGTCACCAAGCCGGAGACGATCAATTACCGCACCCTCAAGCCCGAGATGGACGGGCTTTTCTGCGAGAAGATCTTCGGCCCCTCGAAAGACTGGGAATGCCACTGCGGCAAGTACAAGCGGGTGCGGCACCGCGGCATCGTCTGTGAGCGCTGTGGCGTCGAGGTCACCGAGAGCAGGGTGCGGCGCCACCGCATGGGGTTCATCAAGCTGGCGGCGCCGGTGTCGCATGTGTGGTACCTGAAGGGTATCCCCAGCTATGTGGCGATCCTGCTTGACATGCCCCTGCGGGACGTGGAGCAGATCGTCTACTTCAACTGCTACGTGGTGCTCGACAAAGGTGACCACAAGGACCTCACCTACAAGCAGCTGCTCACCGAGGACGAGTGGCTGGAGATCGAGGATCAGATCTTCGCGGAGGATTCCGAAATCGAGAACGAGCCTGTCGTGGGCATCGGCGCCGAGGCCCTGAAGCAATTGCTTGAGGACCTCGATCTGGAGAAGGAGGCCGAGCAGCTGCGGGAGGACATCAATAATTCCAAGGGCCAGAAGCGCGCCAAGCTGATCAAGCGCCTGCGGGTGATCGACAACTTCATCGCCACCAACGCCCGGCCCGAGTGGATGGTGCTGGATGTGATCCCGGTGATTCCCCCCGATCTGCGCCCCATGGTGCAGCTCGACGGCGGCCGCTTCGCCACCAGTGATCTCAACGACCTCTACCGGCGGGTGATCAACCGCAACAACCGCCTGGCACGCCTCCAGGAGATCCTCGCCCCCGAGATCATCGTCCGCAACGAGAAGCGGATGCTGCAGGAGGCCGTCGATGCCCTGATCGACAACGGCCGCCGCGGCCGCACCGTGGTGGGGGCCAACAACCGGGCCCTCAAGTCGCTCAGCGACATCATCGAGGGCAAGCAGGGCCGCTTCCGCCAGAACCTGCTCGGCAAACGGGTCGACTATTCCGGCCGTTCGGTGATCGTGGTGGGCCCCAAACTCAAGATGCACCAGTGCGGACTGCCCAAGGAGATGGCGATCGAGCTGTTCCAGCCGTTCGTGATCCATCGCCTGATCCGCCAGAACATCGTCAACAACATCAAGGCGGCCAAGAAGCTGATCCAGCGCGCTGATGACGAGGTGATGCAGGTGCTCCAGGAGGTGATCGAGGGGCACCCCATCCTGCTCAACCGGGCTCCCACCCTGCACCGTCTCGGCATCCAGGCCTTCGAACCCAAGCTGGTGGACGGTCGTGCCATCCAGCTCCATCCCCTGGTCTGCCCCGCCTTCAACGCCGACTTCGACGGTGACCAGATGGCCGTGCACGTGCCCCTGGCGATCGAGGCCCAGACGGAGGCCCGCATGCTGATGCTGGCCAGCAACAACGTGCTCTCCCCCGCCACCGGCGAGCCGATCATCACCCCGTCCCAGGACATGGTGCTGGGCGCCTACTACCTCACCGCCGTCGACCGGGACAAGGTGCAACCGGCCTTCGGCGACCGCTCCCGCACCTTCGCCGACCTCGAGGACGTGATCGCCGCTTTCGAGGAGAAGCACCTCAGCCTGCACGACTGGGTGTGGGTGCGCTTCAACGGCGAGGTGGAGAGCGACGACGAGGACAGCGAGCCCGTCTCAACGGACACCCTCTCCGATGGCACCCGCATCGAGCAGTGGAAGTTCCGCCGCGACCGCTTCGATGAGGACGGCGCCCTGATCAGTCGTTACCTGCTGACCACCGTCGGTCGGGTCGTCATCAACCACACGATCATCGACGCCGTGGCCGCCTCCTGAGTTCCGCCGGCCCGGCCCAGATCCGCGCCCCGTCGCTTCCGAATCCCTCAGCCTTCTCCATCGCGCGCCGCCATGACCACCACCCCCGCCAAGAAGATCAGCAAGAAGAGCGCCAAGGCCGCCGCCGACCTCGCGGCCGCCAACGCCGCCGCGGCAGCGGCCGCCTCGGCCCTGAGCAAGCAGGCGCCGCCGTTCCGCAACCGGATCATCGACAAGAAGGCGCTGCGCAATCTGGTGTCCTGGGCCTACAAGCACCACGGCACCGCGGCCACGGCGGCGATGGCTGACGAGCTGAAGGACCTCGGTTTCCACTACGCCACCCAGGCGGCGGTGTCGATCTCGGTCGACGACCTGCGGATCCCGGGCGACAAGGCCGTGCTGCTGGAAGAGGCGGAGGAGCAGATCACCGCCACCGAGGAGCGCTACCGGCTCGGTGAGATCACCGAAGTGGAACGCCACACCAAGGTGATCGACACCTGGACCGAGACCAACGAGCGCCTCGTGGCGGCCGTGCGCCGCAACTTCAACGAGAACGATCCGCTCAACTCGGTGTGGATGATGGCCAACTCCGGCGCCCGGGGGAACATGTCCCAGGTGCGCCAGCTGGTGGGCATGCGCGGCCTGATGGCCAACCCCCAGGGTGAGATCATCGACCTGCCGATCCGCACCAACTTCCGCGAGGGGCTCACCGTCACCGAGTACGTGATCTCCTCCTACGGTGCCCGCAAGGGCCTGGTGGACACCGCCCTGCGCACCGCTGACTCCGGCTACCTCACCCGCCGTCTGGTGGATGTGGCCCAGGACGTGATCGTGCGGGAGGAGGACTGCGGCACCCACCGCTTCATCCCCATCAACGCCGACGAGCGGGGCCGCTTCGGCACCAAGCTGGTGGGCCGTCTGGCCGCCCAGCCCGTCGTCGACGCCGACGGTGTCGTCATCGTCGACCGCGACGGTGAGATCGATCCGGCGATCTCGGCCGCCATCGAGAAGGCGGCGATCGACACCGTGATGGTGCGCTCGCCCCTCACCTGCGAGGCCTCCCGTTCGGTGTGCCGCAAGTGCTATGGCTGGGCCCTGGCCCACAACGAACTGGTGGATCTGGGCGAGGCGGTGGGCATCATCGCCGCCCAGTCGATCGGGGAACCGGGCACCCAGCTCACCATGCGCACCTTCCACACCGGTGGTGTGTCCACGGCCGAGACCGGCGTGGTGCGCTCCCTGGTGGACGGGGTGGTGGAATTCGGGCCGAAGGCCCGGGTGCGCGACCACCGCACCCCCCATGGCGTTGAGGCCAAGCTGGCCGAAACCGATTTCACCCTCACCCTCAAGCCCTCCTCCGGCAAGGGACGGACCCAGAAGATCGACATCACCAACGGCTCGATCCTGTTCGTCGCCGATGGCGACGAGGTCGCCCACGACATCATCCTGGCCCAGATCTCCTCGGGCACGGCGGTCAAGAAGAGCGTCGAGAAGGCCACCAAGGATGTGATCTGCGATCTGGCCGGCCAGGTGCGCTTCGAGGACGTGATCCAGCCCCGGGAGGTCACCGACCGCCAGGGCAACATCACCCACAAGGCCCAGCGCCTCGGCCGCCTGTGGGTGTTCAGCGGCGATGTCTACAACCTGCCGCCCAACGCCCTGCCCGTCGTCGAGACCGACAAGCCGGTGACCACCGGCGATGTGCTCGCCGAGAGCCGACTGCAGAGCGAGTACGGCGGCGCCGTGCGGCTGCGGGAGTCCACCGGTGATTCCCGCGAGGTGCAGATCGTCACCGCCAGCCTCACCCTCAAGGACTGCAGGCTGGTGGGGGAATCCAGCCACACCGGCGAAAGCTGGCACCTGGAGGGCAAGGACAACACCCGCTATCTGGTCAAGACCCAGCCCGGCACCAAGATCGGCGCCGGCGAGGTGATCGCCGAACTCACCGACGACCGCTTCCGCACCCAGACCGGCGGCATGGTGAAGTTCGCCCCCGGCCTCTCGATCAAGAAGGCCCGTTCCGCCAAGCACGGGTTCGAGGTGAGCAAGGGCGGCACCCTGCTGTGGATTCCCCAGGAAACCCACGAGATCAACAAGGACATCTCCCTGCTGATGATCGAGGACGGCCAGTGGATCGAGGCCGGCACCGAGGTGGTGAAGGACATCTTCAGCCAGACCGCGGGCATCGTCACCGTCACCCAGAAGAACGACATCCTGCGGGAGATCATCGTGCGCTCCGGTGAGCTGCACCTGGTCGCCGATGCCAAGGTCCTCGCCCGTTATGGCGATGAGGGCCGGATGGTCAATCCCGGCGAGGAGATCGCCCCCGGCCTGGTGGCCGAGGCGATGAAGTTCGTCGAGAGGGTCGACACCCCCGAGGGCGGCGCCCTGCTGCTGCGGCCCGTCGAGGAATACGCCATCCCCGATGCCGCCCACCTGCCCGAGCTCTCCACCGTCAAGCAGGCCGGCGGTCCCTCCCTCGGCCTGAAGGCCACCCAGCGCCTCACCTTCAAGGACGGCGAGCTGATCAAGTCGGTGGAAGGGGTGGAGCTGCTGCGCACCCAGCTGATCCTGGAAACCTTCGATACCACGCCCCAGATGACGGTGGATGTGGAGGCGGTGGCCGACAAGCGGGCCAAGACCATCGATCGCCTGCAGCTGGTGATCCTGGAAACCCTGCTGGTGCGGCGCGACACCCTCTCCGATGCCAGCCACGGCTCCACCCACACCGAGCTGCAGGTGGAGGACGGCATCACCGTCAAGCGGGGTGACGTGGTCGCCACCACCCAGATCCTCTGCAAGGAGGACGGGGTGGTGCAGCTGCCCGATCCCGGCGCCGGCGAACCGATCCGCCGCCTGATCGTGGAGCGGGCCGACGACACCCGCAGCCTCGACCTGGGCTCGGCCGTCCCGACGGTGGCCGTGGGCGATCGCATCGTCGACGGCGATGTGCTCGCCGAGGGTGTGATCTCCCCCTGCTGCGGTCAGGTGGAGGCCATCGACGGCCGGACCCTCACCATCCGCCTCGGCCGGCCCTACATGGTGTCGCCCGATTCGGTGCTGCACGTCCGTGACGGGGAGCTCGTCCAGCGCGGCGACGGCCTGGCGCTGCTGGTGTTCGAGCGTCAGAAGACCGGGGACATCGTCCAGGGTCTCCCCCGGATCGAGGAACTGCTGGAAGCCCGACGCCCGCGGGAATCGGCGGTGCTCTGCCGCAAGGGCGGCACCGTGCAGATCAAGCAGGGCGAGGACGACGATTCGATCACCGTGTCGGTGATCGAGACCGACGACGTCATCACCGAGTACCCGATCCTGCTGGGCCGCAACGTGATGGTCTCCGATGGCCAGCAGGTCGGTGCCGGTGAGATGCTCACCGATGGGCCGATCAATCCCCACGAACTGCTCGACTGCTTCTTTGAGGACCTGCGCAGCCGCAAGCCCACCATGGAGGCGGCCCAGGAGGCGATCTCCAAGCTGCAGTTCCGCATGGTCACGGAGGTGCAGAACGTCTACAAATCGCAGGGGGTCTCGATCAGCGACAAGCACATCGAGGTGATCGTGCGCCAGATGACCAGCAAGGTCCGCGTCGAGGATGCCGGCGACACCACCCTGCTCCCCGGTGAGCTGATCGAGCTGCGTCAGGTGGAACAGGTGAACTCCGCCATGGGCATCACCGGCGGCGCCCCCGCCGAGTTCACCCCCGTGCTGCTGGGGATCACGAAGGCCTCCCTGAACACCGACTCGTTCATCTCGGCGGCCTCCTTCCAGGAGACCACCCGGGTCCTCACCGAAGCGGCGATCGAAGGCAAGAGCGACTGGCTGCGGGGCCTGAAGGAGAACGTGATCATCGGACGCCTGATCCCCGCCGGCACCGGCTTCGGGGGCTTCGAGGAGGAGCTGCGCGCCGAGGCCGGACCCCACCCCGACATCCTCGAGGAGGAGGCCGCCGGCTACCGCCGCAACCAGAACCTGCGTCCCGACTACACGGTCGAGATGCCCGCCCCGGCCGCCACCGCCGCCGTGCTCGACGATCCCTCCGACGAGGACCTGGAGGCCACCCGCAGCCGCCACGGCATCGAGGCGACCACCAGCGGCTTCGCCGCCTTCGCCCGGCCCACCGCCGAGGAGGGCCTGGAGGAGGAACTGATCGCCGATCCGGCGGCCCTCGAGGGGCTGCAGGAGGAGGGGCTGCTCAGCGATGACTGATCCCTCCGCCGCCATCCCCTCGGCCCCCTCCCGGCCCACCCGCGTGCCGGTGCGCCGGCTGCCGCGCTTCGGCTTCCACACCCACACCGAGCGCCTCAACGGCCGCCTGGCCATGCTCGGCTTCATCGCCCTGCTGGCGGTGGAGTGGAAGCTGGGTCACGGCCTGCTGATCTGGCCCTGATGGCCGGTCCGGCTCCCCTGCTGGGGATGGGCCAGGCGGCCCTGGAGGCCTGGGCCGGGGACCAGGGCCAGCCCGCCTTCCGCGGCCGGCAGCTGCACGAATGGATCTATAGCCGGGGGGCCCGCAGCCTCGAGGTGATCACGGTGCTGCCCAAGGCCTGGCGCGAGGGGCTGGCGGCGGCGGGCACCGGCATCGGCCGCTCGGCCCTGCTGCACCGCAGCGACGCCCGCGACGGCACCACCAAGCTGCTGCTGGCCACCGCCGATGGCCTCAGCCTCGAGACCGTCGGCATCCCCAGCGGCGACCGGCTGACGGTCTGCGTCAGCAGCCAGGTGGGCTGCCCCATGGCCTGCCGCTTCTGCGCCACCGGCAAGGGAGGCCTGCAGCGCTCGCTGGCCGTGCACGAGATCGTCGACCAGGTGCTCAGCATCCGCGAGGCCATGGACCGGCGCCCCTCCCACGTGGTGTTCATGGGGATGGGCGAACCCCTGCTGAACATCGAGGCAGTGCTGGAGGCCATCGCCTGCATCTGCACCGACCTGGGCATGGCCCAGCGCCAGATCACCGTCAGCACCGTGGGGGTGCCCCGCACCCTGCCCACCCTGGCGGAGCGGGCCCGGTCGCGGCTCGGCCGGGCCCAGTTCACCCTGGCCGTCAGCCTCCATGCCCCCGATCAGCGGCTGCGGGAGGAGCTGATCCCCACCGCCCACGCCTATCCCCTCGAGGCCCTGCTGGAGGACTGCCGCCACTACGTGGCCATCACCGGCCGGCGGGTGAGCTTCGAGTACATCCTGCTGGGGGGCGTCAACGACCATCCCCGCCAGGCCGATGCGCTGGCCCGCCTGCTGCGGGGCTTCCAGAGCCACGTCAACCTGATCGCTTACAACCCGATCGCCGAGGAGGACTTCCGGCGTCCCGCCCCTGAAGCGGTGGAGGCCTTCCGCGCCCAGCTGGAGCGGCGCCACATCGCCGTGAGCGTGCGCGCCAGCCGCGGCCTCGACCAGGACGCCGCCTGCGGCCAGCTGCGCCGCCGGCTGATGGACGCCCCTGCGGGGTGATCGCCATGTCGATCCCGCCGCGCGCGCTCCCGGCCCTGACGATCCTCCTGGCCGGCGCCCTGGCCTACGGGGCCCTGTGCGGCCTGCTGTTCCTGCGCCAGCGCTCCCTGCTCTACTTTCCCCAGCCCCGCGCCGCCGATGCGCCTGGAGAGCTGCTGTCCCTGCCCATTGCCGACGGCCCGCCGGGGGCCCGGGTGCTGGTGACGGTCCGCCGCCGCCCCGGCCCGAAGGCGCTCATCTACTTCGGCGGCAACGCCGAGGATGTGGCGGGGCAGCTGCCCCTGCTGGGGGCCGCCTTTCCGGAGCACAGCCTCTACCTGTTGCATTACCGCGGCTACGGCGGCAGCGGCGGCCAGCCCTCGGAGCGGGCCCTGTTCGCCGATGCCCTCGCCCTCTTCGACCGGGTGCGGGCCGACCACGGACGGATCGTTGTGATCGGCCGCAGCCTGGGCAGTGCCGTGGCCGTGCACCTGGCGGCCCATCGCCCCGTCTCCCGGCTGGTGCTGGTCACGCCCTTCGACAGCATCGAGGCGGTGGCGGGCCGCCACTATCCCCTGGTGCCGGTGGGGCTGCTGCTCCAGGACAAGTACCGCTCCCTCCAGGAGGCTCCCCGGGTCGGGGCACCCACCCTGCTGATCGCCGCCGAACGGGATGAGGTGATCCCCCGCGCCAGCACCGACGCCCTGCTGGCCGGCTTCCGCTCTGGTGTGGCCTCCCAGGTGGTGCTGCCGGTCGACGGCCACAACGCCGTGGAGGAGTCCCCCCGGTACCTGCCGCTGCTTCAGGCGTTCCTCGATCCCGGCCCGTCCAGCTCGGCGCTGTAGGCCCCGCGGACCCCCCGGCCGTTCCAGGGGGTGAGCCGCAGCATCAGCAGGAAGGCCGGCAGGGCCGCGGCGGTGGTGGCCAGGAAGAAGCCCGGCCAGCCCAGCCGCTCGGCCACCAGGCCGGCCGGGGCGGCCAGCAGGGAGCGGCTCAGGGCATAGACGCCCGAGAGCAGGGCGTACTGGGTGGCAGAGAAGCGGGGGTTGCAGAGGCTCATCAGCAGCGCCACGAAGGCGGCGCCCACCATGCCGCCACCGATGTTCTCCAGGGCCACGGCCGTCAGCAGGGCAGGCATGCCGCCGTCGAAGCGGGCCAGGCCCCAGTAGGCCAGGTTGCCCGCCGCCCCCACCAGGGCGAACAGCCACAGGGAGCGGTTCATGCCCAGCCGGCCGAACAGCACGCCCCCCAGCACCGTGCCGACGATGGTGGCGCCGATGCCCCAGCCCGCCAGCACCGAGCCCACCACTTCGGGGCTGAAGCCCTTCTGGATCAGGAACGGCACCGCCATCAGACCGAGCAGCCCGTCGGGCCAGCGGTAGAGCAGCACCAGGGTGAGCAGGGCCGCTGCCCGGGGGCCGCCGCTGCGGTGCAGGAACTCCCGCGCCGGACCCAGCACCGCCTGACGCAGGCTGCTTACGGGCACCGCCAGGGGCTCCAGCCGCGGCGCCGTGAGGGTGAAGGGCACCACCACCAGCATCAGCAGGGCCGAGAACAGGAAGGCCAGGGGCCAGTCGAAGCGGCCGGCCAGGATGAAGCCACCGGCCCCCACGGCCAGCATCGCCGTGCGGTAGCCCAGGTTGGAGGCGGCGGCTCCGGCGCCCCGCTCCAGATCGGGCAGCAGGTCGGTGCGGTAGGCATCCACGGCGATGTCCTGGGTGGCGCTGACCACCGCCAGCAGCACCGCCATCACGCCGATCGCCGTCAGGCTGGCCGGATCGGTGGAGGGCTGCAGCAGGGCCATGGCCCCGATCACCGCCACCAGGCTGAGCTGCAGCACCAGCAGCCAGCCGCGGCGGCGGTCCGGCCAGGGCAGGGGCCAGCGGTCGAGGGCCGGCGCCCAGACCATCTTCAGCGTGTAGGGCAGCTCCGCCAGCCCCAGCAGGCCGATCAGGCCCAGGGGGATCTGGCTGGCGGTGAGCCAGCCCTGCAGCAGCTTGGTGCCCACCATGTAGGGGGTGCCGCTGGCCACCCCTTCGGCGGCCACCGCCAGGAGGCGGCGCCAGGGGCGGACACGGCTGGAGGCAGGGTTGGCCATGGCCGCTCGCGGGTGGGCGAACCCTAGGGGCGACCGGTCGGACCACAATGCAGCCAGCCCCGCCGTCCCGTTCCCCCCATGTCCTTTCTGCGTTCCACGCTGCTGCCGGTCGCCATCGTGCTGCTGTTCGGCCTGGCCCTGTTCGCCGTCAGTGCCCGCATCTGGCTGCCCGGCGACATGGCCGCCCCAGCCCCGCTGGCCTGATCCCGCGGCCGTCCCCCTTTTACGATGCCGTCACCTGGATGGCTCCATGCCGGACGACGGCCTGCCCTTTCCCGAAACCACCCACGCGCTGGCCCTCGATCCGGAGGTGCTGGCCAGGGAACTGGCGCAGGAGCTCCTGGGTGATCCCCTCGATGAGATCGACAGCGCCGCCCCCTCCAGCTCCGACGTGGCCGCCGAGTGCGACCTCGGCATCGAGCTGCTCAAGGGGGGACGGGAGGAGCGGCTGCAGGGCCTGCGCATCTTCTGCGAGCACCGCGATCCCCGCGCCATTCCGCTGCTGCTGCCCCTGCTGAAGGCGGGCTGCCCGATCGTGCGGATGAGCGCCGTCTACGCCCTCGGCCGCAACCCCCATCCCCTGGCGGTGGAGCCCCTGCTGGGTCTGCTGGCGGCCGACGACAACGGCTACGTGCGCAAGGCGGTGGCCTGGAGCCTCGGCAACTACCCCGAGGCGCCGCTGCTCAACCCGCTGATCCGGGCCCTGGAGCTCGACATCGCCGCGGTGCGGCTGTGGGCGGCCAGTTCCCTGGCCGATGCCGGCGCCACCGGCGTGGCCAAGGCCGACCCCGCCGCCGCCCAGCTGCTGCTCAGCCTCCGCATCGACAGCGAGCCGGCGGTGCGCAGCAACTGCGCCTGGTCGCTGGGGCGCCTCTACACCGACCTGGTGGAGCCGCGCCAGCGGGACGTGGTGGAGGCCCTCCTGCACACGATGCTGCACGACGGCGACCCCACCGTCCGGGACGAAGCCCGCATGGCCCTCGAGCAGCTGGAGCAGCCCGAGGTGCTCGAACGGCTCCAGACCCTGGTGGACGAGGGACTGATCAGCTGAAGGGCGCCGGCGGTGGCCATCCAGCGGCCGCGAGCTCCGGAAATCGCGGTTAAGATCCCGATCTCACCTGTGCAGCCCATCCGGGATGGCCCAACGCACCATCCGCTTCCGCATTCGCCCCGACGGGCGGGTGGAGGAACTCGTGGAGGGCGTGCAGGGCGAGGGGTGCTCCCAGCTGACGGAGCGGATCGAGGCCCGGCTGGGCAGCGTGCAGCAACGACGCAGCACCTCGGAAGCGTTCCAAGCGCCCCCCCTCGTTCTCCAGGACCCCCAGGTGGTCGTCCAGCACCACGGCCCCTGAGTCCCCGCTCCCCCTTCCCCTCCGTCCCATGTCGCACTTCAGCACCGTCAAGACCGAGCTGCGCGATCGCCAGGCCCTGGTGGACGCCCTTCGCGACCTGGGCCACCCCCCCGCCGAGGGCTCCTGCCAGGTGCGGGGCTACCGCGGCCAGACGGTGACCGCCGATCTCGCCATCCCCCAGGCCGACGGCGTTGACATCGGCTTCCGCTTCAACCCCGACAGCGGCAGCTACGAGCTGGTCACCGACCTGGAGCTCTGGAAGCAGCCCATCCCTGTGGAGCGCTTCCTGGCCAAGCTCACCCAGCGCTATGCCCTGCGCACGATCCTGGCCAGCACGGCCGAGGAGGGCTTCCAGGTGAGCGAGCAGACCGACCACCAGGACGGCAGCATCGAACTGGTGGTGACCCGCTGGGACGCCTGATCCCGTGAGTGCGACGGGTCCCGCCGCCGGTCTCGACCCCGCCCTCGCCTTCCGCACTGCGGTGGGCCCCGAGTCGGCGGCCACCGGCCGGGAGCCGGTGCTGGGCGGGGCCCTGCGCCAGCAGGCGGTCTGGGTGGATGAGGCCGTCTGCATCGGCTGCCGCTACTGCGCCCACGTGGCCGGCAACACCTTCGTGGTGGAACCCGACTGGGGCCGCTCCCGCGCCCTGCGGCAGGACGGCGACAGCACCGAGCGGATCCAGGAGGCGATCGACACCTGTCCGGTGGACTGCATCCACTGGGTGCCCTACGAGCAGCTTCCTGCCCTGCGGGCCCAGCTCGATGAGCAGGAGATCCAGCCCCTGGGGCTGCCCTCCCACGGACGCCGCCGCACCCTGCCCCGCGCCGTCCCGCCAGCGCCGTGACCATCCCCACCCGGCGTTTCGGCCGCACGGGACTGGCCATGCCGGTGCTCTCACTGGGGGGGATGCGCTTCCAGCAGAGCTGGAGCGACCTGCCGCCCGAGGCGGTGGAGGCCGGCAGCCAGGCCCATCTCGAGGCGACCCTGCGGGCCGCCATGGGGGTAGGGCTGCACCACATCGAAACCGCCCGCCACTACGGCACCTCGGAACGGCAGCTGGGCTGGCTGCTGCCCCGGCTGCCGGATCCCCGGCGGATCCTCCAGACCAAGGTGCCCCCGGCCGCCGATCCGGCCGCCTTCGAGGCCGACCTGCGTACCAGCTTCGAGCGGCTGGGCCTGGACGGCGAGGGGGGCCCGGATGGGGGTGGGGGCCGCGTTGATCTGCTGGCCATCCATGGCCTCAACACCCCGGAGCTGCTCGACCAGGCCCTGCGTCCCGGGGGTTGTCTGGCGGTGGCCCGCCGCTGGCAGGAGGAGGGTCGGATCGGCCACGTGGGCTTCTCCACCCACGCGCCGCTGCCCCTGATCCTGGAGGCGATCGCCAGCGACCAGTTCGACTACATCAACCTGCACTGGTACTTCATCCGCCAGGACAACCGGGCGGCGATCGAGGCCGCCACCGCCCATGACATGGGCGTGTTCGTGATCAGCCCCACCGACAAGGGGGGCCACCTGCACAGCCCCTCCCAGCGCCTGTGCGAGCTCTGCGCGCCGCTGCATCCGATCGTCTTCAACGACCTGTTCTGCCTGTCGGCCCCCGGCATCCACACCATCAGCGTCGGTGCCGCCTCACCGCAGGATCTGGACCTGCACCTGGAGGCGGTGGCGCTGCTGCCCAGGGCCGGGGAGCTGCTGCCGCCGATTCTGACCCGCCTCGAGGAGGCCCGCCGCCGGGCCCTCGGCGACGACTGGCTGGTCAGCTGGCACCGGGGCCTGCCGACCTGGCAGGACACCCCCGGCCGGATCAACCTGCCGGTGCTGCTCTGGCTGCACAACCTGCTGGAGGCCTGGGACCTGGAGGCCTACGGCCGCGCCCGCTACGGCCTGCTGGGCCAGGGCAGCCACTGGTTTCCGGGGGAGAACGCCGATGCCCTCGACGCCAGCGTCAGCGAGGCCGAGCTGCTGGCGGTGCTGCAGGCCAGCCCCTGGGCCGCCGAGATCCCCGACCTGCTGCGGCGTCTGCGGCAGCGGCTGGGCGGTGAGGCCGTCAAGCGGCTGCAAGTGGCCTAGGCGCCGGGGGTGAGGCCCGCCGGCGCGATCGGCGTTTTCTGGGGCACTCCTACGGCCCGCGGGTACGCGGCCGGACAGGGACCGGCCGGCCGCAGCCAGAGGCCGTGGCGCACCCCCCGGCCCGCCGGCAGGTCGCGGCGCTGCACCGGATCCACCCTGGCCCGCAGCACGCCGACGGCCGCCTCCAGATCCCTCTGGTCGTCGGCGCCCCACTGGCCCCGGTAGAGCAGGGCGAGGCCGTCGGGCTTGAGCAGGGGCACCAGGTACTCGGCCACCACCGGTGCACTGGCCACGGCGCGGGCCATGGCGCGATCGAAGCGTCCCCGGCAGTCGCGGGCGCGGCCGGTGCGCTCGACCCGTTCGCAGCGCAGCCGCAGGCGACCCTCGTCGAGCCCCAGGCTGCGGGCCATGGCCCGCACCGCCTCCAGCTTGCGGCCCACCGAATCCACCAGGGTGATGCGGGCGGTGGGCAGGGCGATCGCCAGGGCCAGCCCGGGGAAGCCGCCGCCGGTGCCGACGTCGATCAGCTCCAGGCCGTCCGGAACGCCGCCCGGGGCCGTGAGCAGGGGCACCCAGGGCCAGAGGCTGTCGAACACCTGGGCGATCCAGAAATCGTCGCCCTCCACCAGCCGGGTGAGGTTGACCCGGCCGTTCCACAGCCGCAGCTGCTCCTGCAGAGCCACCAGCGCCGCCAGCTGGTCGTCGGTGGGGGTCCAGCCGAGCGCCTGCCAGAGGCCGGCATCGGCAGGGGCGCTGGGGTCGGGGCTGGCGGCCATCCGCTACGGCAGTGGGGCTTCTCCCTAGGATCCCTCACGCCGGGCAGGCTGCCACCGCCGCCGCAGGGACCATGTCCTCCACAGCCAAGCCCCCCACCCCCACCCACTACCAGGTGCTGCAACTGCAGCCCAGCGCCACCGATCAGGAGCTGCGCCAGGCGTTCCGTGGCCTCAGCAAGCGCTACCACCCCGACACCACCGCCCTGCCGGCGAGCGAGGCCGAGGCGGCCTTCCGGCAGCTGCGCCAGGCCTATGCCGTGCTCAGCGACCCGGTCGCCCGACGGCTCTACGACGCGGCCCTGGCCCAGCCGGCCACCCCATCCCCCCCGCGCCGTGCTCCGGCTCCCGTCGTGCGGCCCGTGCCGGTGCGCCGGGCCCTGTCCGGCGGTGAGTGGTTCGCCCTGCTGCTGCTGGCCGTGGCCCTGGTGCTCAGCCTGGTGCTGGGGCTCGGGGTGGCCTGGGCGCGGGGGGCCGAACTGATGGCCTGGCCCAGCTGGTGGTCGGAGCTGGAGGCGGCCTCGGCCCCCCCGGCCCCCCTGGAGCCAGAGCCCCCGGCCCCGCTGGCTCCGGCGCCCGAGGCGCCCCCGCTGCCCCAGCCGCCCGCCGTCTGAGCTTTTCCTCCCCGCCGCCCCTGCCGATCCGATGGCGACCCTGCCCCCCGCCCCCACCCCCCTCTACAACCACCCCCTGCCCGCCCTGGAAGCCTGGCTGCGCCAGCTCGGCGCCAGCCAGTCGCGCAGCAACGTCTCCCACTGGGACCTGCACCGCCCCGAGTGGAGTGCCCGCATCGAGATGGACGTGGAGGAACTGAAGGTGAGCTGGCACCAGGAGGGCCGCACCACGGCGCGCCAGTTCCCCTACGGACTGTCGCGGGCCGATGTGGAGGCGGCGATCCTGGCGGGCCCCTGAGGCCACCCTGCGGAGGTCCGCGACGCCTGCCTGCCGGGCGCCGGCTCAGAGACTGGCGAGGGCTTCCTCGATCACCGCATAGCACCGGGCCAGCTGCTCCTCGTCGATGCACAGGGGCGGCAGCAGGTAGACCACCTGCCCCAGGGGCCGCAGGAACACCCCCCGGGCCAGGGCCTGGCGTTGCAGCCGCTGGCCGACGGGATTGAGGTAGCCGGGGGCGTCGGTGGCCACCTCGAAGGCAGCGACGCTGCCCAGCAGCCGCGGCCGCCGCACCAGGGGATGGCGCGCCAGGGTCTCCAGGTGGGGGCGGTGGCGCGCCTCGAACCCCTGGTGGCGCTCCGGCCGCTCCTGCAGCAGGGCCAGGCTGGCCAGGGCGGCGGCGCAACCGAGGGGGTTGGCGGTGAAGCTGTGGCCGTGGAAGAGGGTGAGGCCGGGGGTGGTGCCGATGAAGCCCTCAAAGATCCCCTCCCGGGCCAGGGTGACGCCCATGGGCAGGAAGCCGCCGGTGAGTCCCTTGGAAAGGGCCATCAGGTCGGGGTGGATGCCGGCCCGCTGGCAGGCGAACAGGTGGCCGCTGCGGCCGAAGCCGGTCATCACCTCATCGGCGATCAGCAGGGCGCCGCTGGCGCGCACCAGCGCCTCCACCTTGCGCAGGAACTCCACCCGCACCAGGGCCATGCCGCCGGCCCCCTGCAGCAGCGGCTCCAGGATCACCGCCGCGGTGGGCGTCTCCAGCAACTGCTCCAGCCGCTCCAGGGCGGCGGCCTCCCGCGCCTCCACCCCGTCGTCGCCCCACCAGGTGGCGGGCCAGGGGGCCCGGGCCACGGCAAACAGCAGCGGCTCGAACGCCTCCGAGAACAGGGAGCGCTCCCCCACCGCCATGGCGCCGAAGGTGTCGCCGTGATAGGCCCCATCGAAGGCGATCAGCTGCCGGCGTGGTTCGCCCCGGTTGCGCCACCACTGCCAGGCGATCTTCAGGGCCACCTCCACCGCCGTGGAGCCGTTGTCGGAGAAGAACAGCCGCTCCAGGCCGCTGCAGGCGGCCAGGCGCTCGGCCAGCTGCTCGGCGGCCGGGTGGCGGAAATCGGAGAAGCCCACCTGCTCGAGGGTGCGGGCCTGGCGGGCCAGGGCCTCGGCGATGGCGGGTTCGCCGTGGCCGTGCAGGGTCACCCACCAGCTGCTGATGGCGTCGATCAGCCGGCGGCCGTCCTCCAGTTCCAGCAGGGCGCCCTCGCCGCTCACCACCCGCAGGGGAGGATCGGCGGTGGCCACCTGGGTGAAGGGGTGCCAGAGGTGGGGATGCCAGCCGGGGCGCGCCACCGGGCCGTCCCTCAGCGACACACATCCGAGCGGCGTTCGCCGCCGGTGGCCAGCGGCCCGCAGTTGATCCAGCGGGTGACGCTGGTCTCGATGTCGGTGAACAGCACCAGGATGCCCGCACAGAGCGCGGCCACGGCAGCGGTGACGAGCAGATGCTTGCGGCTCATGGCTGCAGGCTACGGGCCAGGCCGCTGCGCTGCCATTGTCGTGCCAGGCCCTCCCGGTCGAGGGGATCGAGGGGCGGCAGCTCCGCCAGCACCGGCACGCCGCCGAGGGCTTCCAGGGTGCGGGGATTGTCGGGGTGGGTTTCGCCGTTGAGCACCAGCCCGAGCACGGGGATCGAACGCCGGGAGAGGGCCTCGAGCGAGAGCAGGGTGTGGTTGAGGGTGCCCAGGCCGCTGCGGGCCACCAGCAGCACCGGCAGCCCCCAGACGGCGATCTGCTCGATCTGCAGCCAGTCGCGCCGCAGGGGCACCAGCAGGCCGCCGGCCGTCTCCACCACCAGGGGGCTGTCCCCGGCCGGCAGGGCCAGCCGGGCCGGATCGATCGTGATCCCGTCCCGCTCGGCCGCCCAGTGGGGGGAGACGGGGGCCGTGAGGCGGTAAGCCTCCGGCCACACCCGCTCCGGCGGCAGCCCCAGCAGCTGCTGCACCCGGCCCGTGTCGCCGCCCCCTTCCATCCCGCTCTGCACCGGCTTCCAGTAGGTCGCCCCCAGCCCCTGCACCAGCAGGGCGCTCACCACCGTCTTGCCGACGTCGGTGTCGGTGCCGCAGACCACCAGCCTCATGCGATCCTCTGCCCCACCAGCAGCAGCACCTCCCACGACATTGCCGCACCGGAGGGCCAGTGGCGCAGCAGGCGGCGCAGCTGGGCGGGGCTCAGCGGCGCGGTGCGGCTGCTGCCGGCGCCGAGGTCGCGCAGGCGCCGCAGGGTGGCCAGGCCGCTGCCGGCCGGGCGGCTGAAGCGCAGCCGTTGCCGGAGGGTGGTGGCCAGGCCGGCGCTGGCCAGGGCGCCGACCAGCGCGTCGGCATCGGGCAGTTCCAGGGCGGTGCAGGGCACGCCGGCGGCGACAGCGGCCTGGCGCCACTGGGGAAAGCTGCCGCGCACGGGCACCGCCAGCGCCAGCCAGCCGCCCGGTGCCAGGGCCCGCCCCCAGCGCTCCAGTTCCCGGGGCGGGGCCTCCAGCCACTGCAGCGCGAAGCTCGACACCAGCAGCCCCGCTGGCTCCAGGGCGGCGGGCAGGCCGCCGTTGAGATCCCACACCAGCGGCGCCGGACCGGCGGTGGCGATGGGATTGCGGGCCAGCAGCTCGGGGCAGAGATCGAGCTGTAGCAACGGGCGGCCGGCGAGGTCGGGGCAGTGGTGCAGGAGGGCGCGGCTGAGCAGGCCGCTGCCGGCGCCCAGATCGGCCCGGGGGGTGCCTGTTGGTGGGGGAGGCAGGTCGCGGCAGAGGCGGGCGAGCCGCCAGGCGATGCCTCGCTGCAGGCCGGCCTGGCCCTCGTAATGGGCGGCATGGCGGCCGAAGGCCCGGCCCACCTGCCGGGGGAAGGCGGTCATGGGCCGAGGGTGGCGGTGATCCAGCGGCGCAGCTCCGCCGGCAGGGGTGCCTGCAGCAGGCAGTGGCCCGCCCCCTCGACGTGGAGCACCTCGGCGTGGGGCAGGCGCTCGCGCAGCAGGGCACGAGCCTCGGGCCCCACGATCCGATCGGCGCCGGCCTCCACGATCAGCACCGGCACGTCGTCTGGAAAGCCGGGCGGCAGATCGGCGCAGGCCGCCAGACGCTCCAGGTCGTCGCGCAGCCGCCGCCGGCCCTCGGGCCCCACCGGCCGGCTGGCGGGGCCCTGGGGCAGGAGCTCGGGGGGATCAGGGGAGGCCGCCTTCTCCAGGAAGGCCTGCAGCGTGAGCTGGGCGCGGCGGGCCGTGTCGGACTCGTCTGGCCCTTCGGCGAGCTGGGCCGCCATGCCGGCGAGGGCGGTCTGCAGCCGGCGGCCTTCGCGGCCCGGGGGCAGGAAGCGGGCGAAGCTGGCCAGCAGCACCACGGCCTCGGCCTGGGCCAGCAGTGAGGGGGGCAGCAGGTGGGGCCCCATCGAATGGCCGATCAGCAGCCGCCGGCCGCCGGGGGCCCACTGGGGACGCTGGGGCGTGCGGCCGCCGTAACCCCGTTCGCCGCACTGCCAGTGCCAGTCCGGCGCGGCGAGGGCCTGGCGCAGCAGGTCCCAGCCCAGGCCATCGCCGGCCCAGCCGTGCATGGCGATCACCTGCAGGGACGAAGCCGGGGCGGCCTCAGGGGGCGAGGGCATGGCGGGGGGCAAGGGGGCCGGGGCCGAGCGCGGCCAGCAGCCGCTCGAGGGAGCCGGTGGGGAGATCCTGGCGCAGCACCAGCCGCAGCCTGGCGGTGCCTTCGGGCACGGTGGGGGGCCGGATCGCGACGGTGAGCAGGCCGGCCGCCTCCAGCCGACGCTGGGCCGCCAGGGCCTCGGCGTCGGCACCGAGCAGCAGCGCCAGGATCGGCCCCTCGCCGGGGGGCCGGGGCCAGCCGGCGGCTTCGATGGCGTCGCGCCAGCGGGCCGCCCGCTCCGCCAGCGCCGGGCCCACCGACGGTGTGGCCTGCAGGTGAACGAGGGCCGCCAGGGCGCCGGCCGCCAGCGGCGGGGCGAGGGCGGTGGTGTAGCGGAAGGCGCCGCTGCTCTGCAGCAGCCAGTCGCCCACCAGGGTGTCGGCGGCGAGGAAGGCGCCGCCGCTGCCGAAGGCCTTGCCGAAGGTGCCGCTCACGATCGCGACGGAGCCGAGGCCATGGGCGAGGCCGCGGCCGCCGGGGCCGAGCACGCCGAGGGCATGGGCCTCATCCACCAGCATGGGCGCGTCGTGACGCAGGCAGAGGGCGGCCAGGGCGGCGACGGGCGCGCTGGTGCCCTCCATGCTGTATTGGCTTTCGCAGAGCACCAGCAACCGGCCAGCGGGCTGTTCGCGCCGGGCGGCGAGCAGGCGGCGTTCGAGGTCTGCGGCGTCGTTGTGGGCGAAGCGCTGCAGGCGGGCACCGCTGGCGCGCACGCCCACCAGCAGGGAGTGGTGGATGAGCCGATCGGCCAGCACCAGGGTGTGGCGATCCGCCAGGGCCGCCACGGCGGCGAGGTTGGCCTGGAAGCCGCTGGGAAAGAGCAGCACCCGCTCGCGGCCGAGCCAGGCGGCCAGGGCGGCCTCCAGCTGCTGGTGGATGGGCCGGGTGCCGGTGACCAGGCGGGAGGCGCCGGCCCCCAGGCCACTGGCGGCCAGTTCGGCCGCGGCGGCCGCGAGCACGGCGGGATGGCGGCTGAGGCCGAGGTAGTCGTTGCTGGCCAGATCCAGCAGGGGGAGCGCGTCGCCGGGGGGTGCGGGCTGGAGGCTGGCGGTGCTGGCGGGCTCAAGGGTGCGCAGGGCACGGCTGCGGGCTGCGGGCAGGGCCGCGAGGGCGTCACGCAGCTGCCGGCGCCAGGGGGGCTGGGGCGCGGTGGGCGCGCCGCTCTCTGTGGTGGTGGTGGGAGGCTGACTGACGGACACAACTCCGGAAGCCCCTGTGCCGGAATGGGTCTCAAGCCATTGGGTGGGCAGGGAGCCATGAGAGGTTGGGGTTGTCACACCAAACCAATCCCTCGTGGATTCCCACGCCCGGCTC
>NZ_JACJSZ010000121.1 GCF_014698445.1 Microcystis elabens FACHB-917 | reverse complement strand
AGCCCAAGGCTGCTCGGCAATCAAATCAGCGCTTGCTGGCCATATTGCATGTCTCTGGCTACACTGGATTTGAATCTGCCGCGCAGCGGCTTAGTCCAACATCCAGATGCAGAAGACGGGAGCGAAGGGTATCTCCTCTGCCCCAGTCACTTCCCGCTTCTGATCTTGAGCGTTGGGCTGACGTTTTCTTCGTATGGCCTCCTGGAGCACACCAGCGCCTAGTTGCCGACCTTGACATGGTTCCGTTTGGCGCCAAGATCAAATGAAAACGATATCTTTGTAGTCATGTCTCTTGCTCTCTTGGCACTTCTGATCAGTGGATTATCAGTTGCTGTCGCATCATTGTCATTAGGATGGAATATCTATAGGGATGTTATTGCAAGGCCACGGGTCAACATGAGAATGGGAGTTCGGCAAATTGTTGAAGACGGTGAATCAGTCAATGGCTACGTAGTCTGGGTGAGATGCGTAAACCTTGGTCCAGGTAAAGTCACGCTAGAAGTGTTAGTAGTTAGAAGCGGATTCCTAAAGCGTTTGAAAGATACTCAAGGCCAATTTGGATTTATAAAGTTTGTCGCCTCGGCGATACCTGGAGGATCGTCGCTGCCGCTGACGCTAGATCCTGGCGAGTACGCAGATCTGCTCATACCCCTTAATTATGACACCTTTTTGGGGAGTACCTACACTATGCTTGGAATAAGAGACTTTCATGGACGAATTCACTGGGCACCAAGTAAAGACATTCGGGATGCGAGGCAGCAATGGAAGGATCTCATGTCTTGCGAGGCAATAACATGAAGCAAATAGAATTACAGAAGACAGCAACAGCATGCGTGGCCGTACAAGCATCGCTGAAGGTGGCTCGTCAATAAAGTGTTTAGCTCAGCTACAGAGTTATTGAACATGGTTTTTGCATAGAATCCTGGAAATTGAATCCCAGACGGACCCTGGGGAAATAGATAGAATCTGCGATGTCCTCAAGCCGCCGCGTGACAGCCAAGTACGCCGTTGAGTGCAGTCAATATGCAATGTCGTTTGCCTAGAGAATGGCCCGGGCGGTTCAAACTCAAGCAAGTCGGCTGTTCTATCATTGAATCCGCCAGAAATCGATGCTGGCCGAATCCAGAATATCCTTGACTTGGCGTTCATGCCTACGAGCTTCCATCCATCTTGAGTTACAGGAGGCAAGTCAAATGCAAGTGCCTCGCTAGAAGCAAGCGCACCAATCAAAAAGAGAGCCAAGTGTGCATATCGGTTAATTCTTTTGTGATTCACATGCAACCCAAGTCTCAACTGCATTACGTTACTCAAACCTCGGAAGACCTGCAAGCCCAACGAACAAGGATAGATCGCGCGAAAGCCGCGATCTTATCCAGTTGTTGGACTAGCCCTTTGTCGCGATTGGCCAGCGTTTTACGGGAGATAGATCGGCCCGGATCTCAGCTTTCCTTCAGGATTCTGCCTGAATCAGACGTGCAGCCTGGGATGATCACCGTCGCTTCTGATTGAGAGGAGTTA
>NZ_JACJSZ010000120.1 GCF_014698445.1 Microcystis elabens FACHB-917 | reverse complement strand
CCGCCAAACGGCGAGTGGAACTCCTCAATCGATAGCTGACCCGTGTGCTGCAAAACGTACATTGGCGTGCCAGCAGGTTCTTCTAAGCCAGAAATGGCTGATTTGCGCCTATCCTAACATGAGAATCCGGCTGGAATCAACTGCGGTACAGGGGGTCTGGGTTTTTCAGCAAGCCCTATTTAGTCTCAATGTCAAATTGGTGTACAAGCGGTCGAGAAGTCAACCTTGATGCTGAGATCAAGCGTCTAGCTCAGAATATCTTTTCGGCAGATAGGGACGTTCGGAGAAGTTCAACTGCAATTCTTCGGGAAAGACAATGGCAGGCAAGGCCCCAGCAAGTGCTCACTCAAATATACGGCGCTTACTCCAGTAATCAGAAAAACTACTATGGCTTGGTGAATTCTCTTTATCTATTGCGTTTCATGCCTCCTGCCATACTGAAGGGTAATCGCGCAAAAGCTCAGGAAATTATAAAATCTGCTAAAAATGTGTTAAGCGATAAAGGCCAGAAGGATTATATCGCTCCTGTGTTGGCCAGGCTGAGTTGAAATTATTGTGGTGCGTATGCACTCCATCGATCCTGGTTCTGTTTCGAATTTGTACTTTTGGCCATTCTCGGCCTGATTCCACGCATTTGGCTTGCCTAACGCTGGCCATCACCTGCCCGCAGAAAGCTGCTGGTTCGGGATCTCGTTGGGCTGCGGGAAACTGAAGGTGGCGGGTCAGGTGCATGGCTGTGTTAGCCAGGCCTCTACATAGCGAACATCGCCTGAAGAACACCCAGCAGCTCATTGAGCGTAGTCTCCGACAATCTCCCCAATTGCTTGAGGAGACGTTCCCTATCTACAGCCCTCAGCTGATCAGCTACAACGTGACCGTCTTTACCATCAAACGTACAACGCACACGAAAAGGGTATGGATGACCGCCTGTTGTGAGTGGCGCAACGATGAAAGTACGTAGGTGAGAATTCAGCTCGTCTGGCGACACTATGACACAAGGCCTTGTCTTTCTGATTTCAGATCCGCGAGTGGGATTCAACGCGACAAGGAAGATATCGCCTCTTGAGACGTGTTCTTCAGTCACCAGGACCACTCTTCATCATCAAATCGTGTGGAGCTCATCTCATCGAGAAGTTCCTCCGGCTGGAAGGACGATGCCGCCTCTGCCCAGCCAGCCCTTGGCTGAGCCGATGGCCTGATGGTTAGCACCCCTGGAGCCGCCTCAATCTCGACTTCGTCAGCCAGCCCCGCAACTTCAAGCAGCGGCTTGGCGAGACGGACCCCTCTCGAGTTGCCGATTTTGACCAGTTTCGCTCGAACCACGACCACACCCGCCAGACGTGTTCACATTGTAGTCACGTTGGCGGCCTCCACGCATCCCCTGCTCTGGCTAACGCTGCCCCTGAGTGGCAGGCAATGAAAATCTGGTGCCTGAAGTTAATTCATGGTGGCCTGTCCACTCCAGGGGCTTGTTCGAAGGTGTCGCATCTCTACAGGATTCGTTTGCGGACCTACGCCTCAT
>NZ_JACJSZ010000012.1 GCF_014698445.1 Microcystis elabens FACHB-917 | reverse complement strand
CCCGCTGTTGCCGTCGTCTGGTGGCGGCACTGATTGCACTGGTACCTTTTGCGGCGGTCGTCGTGGATCACGCCGAAGCTCTCACTCTCCCCACACCGCTGGCAACGGAAGCCCTCGGGCCATCGGGCAAGCTCCAGGGCCGCGAGGCACTTCTCCTCTGTCCCATAGGCCTGAATGAATTCTGAGAGGGAAAACCCCTCCTGGTACTGAACCTTGTTCTGGGCCACGCGAGGGTCCTCCACTAGTTCACCAGTACCAACCTAGCGTCTGGTTGGCGGGTGGCCAGGGGCTTGCGGCGCTTTGTTGCTGATCAGGATATGCTTTGGAGAAATGACGCTTCAAGAGGCCTCTAGATATCCCCTGTCACTCGCAGTTGTCGAGCGATCAGTGCGCCCAGAGCGAGAGAAGCTTGGAGGGTACTCAGTTGCGGAAAATAGAAGGAAGTACTGGTGGAGGTATGGCACTTATGCCAAGGCGCTTGAGGCGACAGTTAAGCCCCTCCCGAGAATGCTTGCGTTGTCGCAGGTCTCAGCAAATCATGCACTTTCTTTTATTGACACTAATACCCTGTGCTCTCACGCATTAGTAGTATTCCCCGTGCATACATTCACTGACTTTTCAGTGCTTCAATCCAGGGTTCACGAAGAATGGGCCAGGTTCTTAGGTTCAAGTCTTGAGGACAGGCTGCGATACACGCCGTCAGACTGCCTCGACACTTTCTCGTTCCCAGGCTCGGTAGAAGAGCGAGATCTGCATCTATTGACTAGCACACTTGAAGAAGCGGAACGCAAGGGGCGAGCCTTTTACGAATTCCGAAAGTCATTAATTCTTGACCTTGATGAAGGCCTTACTGCTGTGCACAACAGGATCAACAACCCAGCGGAACAGTCGATGGCAATTCAAAATCTCAGAAGAATTTCAGCTGATATGGACTCTTCGGTTCTGCATCTATATGGCTGGAGCGACATTCCAGCGGCATGTGGTTTCGCCCTCGACTACCTCGACACCGAAGACGACGCCCAGCTCCCCGAGCACCTTCAGGAGCGCATCGGCGAAGGCAATCTGTTCTTCTGGGATGCACACGAAGCCCTCGACTTCCAGGGCCAGCTGCAGGCCTACGGCGCTATCACCGGCCGCCGCAAACTCCCCTGGCGCTACCGATGGCCCGATGCCGTGCGCGACGACTTGCTCGCCCGCCTGCTGGCCCTGAATGCCGAGCGCTACGCCGAAGAGGTGGCCCATGGGCTGCATGGCAAGGGCGGGAAGCAGGCAGCCAAGGCATCAGGGCCAGCAACCGGCAAGCGCCGGGCGCCGCCGGCGTTTGCCAGCCAGGCGGGCGAGACTGTTAGGCAACAGACAGAGCAGATGGGGTTGGGGTTGTGACGATCGCTCTCGCACCTCAGCAGTAGGACGCCATGACCAGGTGATCGCGGCTGAGAGCAGGCCGGCCCTGATGGGACAACCGAACGCCTGGCCTGCCAACAAAATTGCCCATTACGATGACTGAATGGACATTTCCGTGACCCGCTTCCGGGCCCAGTGCCTGGAGTTGATCCGCCAGGTGGAGAGCGGCGGTGAGGAGGTGGAGATCACGCGTCATGGCAAAACCGTGGCGCGCCTCACGCCCCCCGCAGGCAACACGGGCACGCGGCAGCGGCCCTGGGAGACGCTGCGCGGATCAGGGATGCTGGCGATGGACCCAGAGGAATCCGTGCTGGAGGCCCAGGCCTTTGACGCCCTGCGGTGAAGGTTCTGCTCGACACCCACATCTGGATCTGGTGGTTGCTGGGTTCAGACCGCCTGTCTCCGCCCGAGCAACATTCCCTGGATCAACTCGCGGCCGCCGGTGGCTGCCATCTCTCGGCCATGAGCCTCTGGGAAGCACAGATGCTCCACAGCAAAGGCCGACTGACGTTGGATCGGCCCTTCGCGGCCTGGTTGCGTCAGGCGTGCGCCCCGGGCGTGGTGGCGGTGCTGCCACTGGATGTCGACGTGGTGCTGGCACTGGATCAGCTGCCGCAGAGTTTCCACGGCGACCCAGCCGACCGGCTGATCGTGGCGACAGCGCTCGCCCATGGATTGCCCCTCGCGACCCATGACAGTGCCATCCAGGCCAGTGGAGTGATCCCCATCTGGCAGGGGAAAGCTTGATCGGTGGATCCCCACCCGCCAACAGCGGCCTGCCCTGGAGCGACTGCTGGCCCTGAACGCCGAGCGCTACAACGAGGAGGTGGCCAAGGAGCTGCAGGCAAGTAGGCCCGGCAACGAGGCCACCTTCACCATCACTCTCTCAGCCAGCTCCACCAACTGGGCGGACTCCAGTGCTTCCGTGAAGCCCGCCACTGTCATGGTCACATCCATCTCCGGCGGCCATACCAAGGTGTGGCGATTCACCTGCAATCCCCCGAAGGGCACCAGATCGATCGTGGTGCCGGCGCCATCACCCTCAGCCGTGAACACCAGCCGCCGCACCCGCTGGCCGAACACATTCACCAGCAACAGGTCCCGAGCCGCGGCCCCCACCAGCAAGGGGTCCAGACCCTGGGCCTGGGCGCCGGCCTGAACGGCGGCGATCACGCGCAAGAGGCCGGGGTCGAGGGGCAGCTCAACCTTCAACACCACGCAGCCAGATCTCCCGCAGCTCCCGTGCCGCCTCAATGTCGCGTGGATCCAGGCTGGCGAGCAACTCGGCGATCACCAGCGGAATCGGCACTGTGGGGCCAGCGAGCCCCAGGCGTTCGTTGGTCCAGAACGCCTCCACCACCTCCACATCGCCATCGGGATCGCTGCGCAGTCCCTGGGTCTTCACCAACTGGGCCAGCCCCAGCCGCATCGCCTCCGGCTGCAGATAGAGCACGCTCCGCTCCGGCACCAGCACCGAGCCCATCTGGCTCGCGGCCACTTCGCCCCCCCACTGGCCGCCAAACACCTGCGGATCCACCTGCTTCCACCACAGCCCCTGTCCCGGTGAACGGAAGCGCAGGCTGCGCAGCTTGGGGCGCAGGATCCGGGGGTAGTCGGCCGCCCAGCGATCGAGCAGCAGGCCCCAGTGGAGCACCGCACAGCCCTTGCCCCAGCCCAGCCGTCGCAGCAGCCCCTGCTGTTCCAGATCCCCCAGCACACCTGGCACACTGCCCAGCGCCACCCCCGATGCGGCTTGCAGCGTCTTGCTGGTGCCGGTGATCAGGGCGGGCTGGCTGAGCAGGGCGAACACCAGCCGCGCTCCGCTCGCCGTGGATGCCTTGCCGCTCACAGCAGAGCGCAGGCCCGCCGCCTTCGCCGCGGCCTGCCGCTGCCCGCTAACCACGATCAGCAGATCTTTTTCCTTCAGGAAGGCATTGCCCTGCCCATCGAGGAACGGCAGCTCCAGCTCCCGGCATTGGCGGGCGAGCGGCTCCTTCATGCGCGGTGCCACCAGCAGCGCCGGCTCGTCGCAGGCGCTGATCTCGGCCTTGAGAGCGCCGAGGGCTTCGGCCTGTGCCAGCTTGCGCACCAGGGGCCGGTACAGCCTGGGCGGCTGGCCTTCGGTCGTGGTGATCGCCAGGCGCCCAGGCCCGTTGGCGGCAGCTCCGTAAGGATCGGCCAACAGCTCCGCTGCCAGCCCGGTGGCGCCCTGAAACCGTTCCACCGCCTGGTCCAGCAGCCGCTCTTGCCATGCCCTGGACAGATCCACTGCCGCATCCTGCTTTTTCACGATTCCAGCCGCGGGCATCTCCGTGAAAATTCTATGCCTGGCCCGGGCCCTGTCCAGTGGCTACTTTTTCAGTCTGATGCGATTTTCATGGATTCTGAAACTTGCAGGATCGTGAAAAAGCTTCGACGTTGCAGGCTGCAACCCTCGACGGTGAACCTTGGAGGTTGCAGCATGGAACCCTGGAGGGTCAACCTTGCAGGTTCCAGGTCGGTGGATGTCTGGCCACAATGCCGGCATGGCCAGCTCCGCCGAGATCCGTCTGCAGCTCGTCGCCGCCCTGCGCAGCGACCTGATCGGCCCCGGCTGGGATGACGTGGCCCGGCGCCATGAGCAGCTCAGCCAGCCGCCGTCGGTCTGGTTCACCACTGGCTTCCTGGTGCCCCATCGCTTCCAGCAGGAGGCCGAGCGGCAGACGGCCGGCGAGCAGCTGAGCTTCGCGGATCTGGCCGGGGAGGACGACAGCAACGACGCCGCCAACCGGCTGGAGAAGAAGGAGCGCGACGACGACGCCAACGATTCGCTCGACACGGCAGACAAGCGCCGCTCCTGGTTCCTCTCCTCGATGGGCATGAGCTTCATCCTGGAGCGGGGCTCCACCCTGGAGGCCACCGTGAGCTGGGGCGACTACAGCCCCCCTGCCGAGGGCGACACCAACAAGGTGTGGGTGCGCACGCCGCGGCGAGAGTCCGCCTCGTTCACGATCCCAGGTCCTGATACCAGCGACGACATCCCGCTGGAGGGCAACCCGGAGGGGCTGTGCCTGCGCTGGATCGCCCGGCCGGCACCGCGCAAGCTGGGCTATGCGGCCGATCAGCTCTCGGTGTCGCTGTTCCTGCTCAACAAGCGCGAGCCGCCCAAGAGCAATCAGATTCGCCACCGCGACCCGCTCACCGCCTTCCAGGTGGAGCTGAGCCTGCACTGCGCCCAGGGCTTCCCGCCGCGCCGCGACGCCCTGGTGAACGCCACCAACCAGGACAACGACGAGGCCCTGGCGAACCTGCAGTACCGCCACGACTTCTGTTTCGCGAGCGGGCACAACGTGGCGGTGATCCCTTCCGGCATCACAGAAGAAAGGCCTGATCGGGCGTTCACCCTCACCACCACCTGGCTGCCCACCGCTGAGGTGCAGCGCGTGGTGCCCAGGCCGCCCGACGACTGCCAGGGCATCCCCATGGGGATGGACGGCCTGGCGGATCTCGCCGGCAGCGAGCGGATCATCGACACGCTCAAGCCGATCGTGAAGGCCTACCGGCACTGGATCGCCCGCCAGCCGGCCAGCAAGATCGAGGATTCGGCGCTCAACGAAACCTCCCGCAACCTGCTCAGCCAGGCGCAGGACTGCGCTGATCGCATCGAGGCCGGCATCCAGCTGCTGCGCGATCCGCTGGTGCGCGAGGCCTTCCGCACCATGAACCTGGTGATGGCCAGGGCCCAGCGCCAGCGCGCCGCCTTCACCGCCAAGGTGCCGCCGGATCAGATCGGCATCGCCCCCCGCACCCGCACCCCGGAATGGCGCTTCTTCCAGCTGGCCTTTGTGCTGATGAACCTGCCCGGTCTGGCCCAGGCCGACACCGAGCAGGGCCGGCAGGAGCGGGAGACGGTGGAGCTGCTGTTCTTCCCCACCGGCGGCGGTAAGACCGAGGCCTACCTCGGCCTGGCTGCCTTCACCCTGGTGCACCGGCGACTGGCCCATCCCGGCATCGAGTCGGCAGGCGTCACGGTGCTGATGCGCTACACCCTGCGGCTGCTCACCCTCGATCAGCTGGGGCGGGCCGCCACCTTGATCTGTGCCCTGGAGCTGGAGCGGCAGGAGCGCACCAGCAGCGGCCATCCCTATCTGCTGGGCGACTGGCCGTTTGAGATCGGCATGTGGGTGGGCAAGGCCGCCACCCCCAACAAGCTCGGCGGCCCCGGCGATGGCGATCAGCACTCCACCCATGCCCTGCTCACCCGCTGGAAGGCGGGCAAGCGGGATCGGCCGATCCCGATCGAAACCTGCCCCTGGTGCAACAGGCCCCTGCAGCCGGAGGGCTTCCACCTGCTGCCGCCCCGCAGTCCCGATCGGCTGGAGATCTATTGCCGCGAGCCGCGCCAGCCGGAGGCCCGCCAGGCCCACAGCCACATGGGGCCCTGCCCGTTCCACAAGGGCACACCCCTGCCGGTGCTGGCGGTGGACGAGCAGATCTACCGCCGCCTGCCCTGCTTCCTGATCGCCACGATCGACAAGTTCGCCGCCCTGCCCTGGGTGGGCAAAACCTCCGCTCTCTTCGGCAACGTGAGCCACTACCAGCTGGCGGGCGGCAGCGCCGTGGCTGGGTTCTGGGGTCCGGCTGAAAAGCCCACCGGCCTCACCATCCCCCACGGCCGCCTGCTGCCGCCCGAGCTGGTGATCCAGGACGAGCTGCACCTGATCAGCGGTCCGCTCGGCACCCTCGCTGGGCTGTACGAGACGGTGATCGAGCGGCTGATGCGGCCCACGCCCGACTCACCACCGCCCAAGATCATTGCCTCCACCGCCACCGTGCGCCGGGCAGAAGCCCAGATCCGGGCGTTGTTTGGCCGCAGCCAGGCACGGGTGTTCCCACCGCCGGGCCCTGAGCGCGGCGACAACTTCTTCTCTCGCGCCGTCGACGATCCCAACCAGGCCCGGCTCTACGTGGGCCTCTCGGCCCCGGGCCGCAACCTCAAGGGTGTGCTGCTGCGCAGCTACCTGGGCCTGATGGCCGCCGCCCAGAAGGCCTGGGATGAGCACAAGCAGCTGGGCGAGAAGAACCCCGCCGATCCCTACATGACGCTGCTGGGCTACTTCTCCAACCTCAAGGAGCTGGGCGTCACCCGCAGCATCCTGGAAGACGAACTCGGCGCCCAGCTGGAGGAGTTCCACAGGAACCGGGCCCTGCCGATGGAGGGGGTGGACAACCCCTTCGCCAGCCGCCGGCGGCCGCAGGAGCCCGATGAACTCACCTCCCGGGTGAGCACCGCCCAGATCAGCGTCACCAAGGATCGCCTCGCCAAGCCCTACGTGGACAAGGACCGGCTGGATGTGGCCCTGGCCACCAACATGATTTCGGTGGGCCTCGACATCTCCCGCCTGGGTCTGATGGTGGTGCTCAACCAGCCCAAGACCGCTGCCGAATACATCCAGGCCACCAGCCGGGTGGGCCGCCAGCTCAGCGACAAGCCTGAGGAGAACAAGCCGGGGTTGGTGCTGGTGCTGCTCAACCCCAACCGGCCGCGGGACCGCTCGCACTTTGAGCTGTTTCCCTACTGGCACCAGACCTTCTACCGCCACGTGGAGGCCACCAGCTGCACGCCCTTCGCCAGCCGCGCCATCGATCGCGGCCTGCCCGGGGTGGTGGTGGCGATGGCCCGCCACAGCGATCCCCAGCTCTCGCCGCCCAAGGGCGCCATGGCCGCCGATGCCCTGCAGCGGATCAAGGAGGAGATCGCCGATGCTCTGCAGAACCGCTGCATCGCCACCGGTGCGGCCGACGACGGCCATGGCCAGATGCTGCCCACCGAGGTGCGTGAGCACGTGATCGATCTGCTGGAGGCCTGGTGGAAGCTCACCCAGCAGAGCGAGCAGAAGCTGCAGTACTGGACGTTTGAGGACAAGGGCTCGGGCGCTGGTTTGCTGCACACCCCTCTCGACACCGATCACCTCTATGCGGGCGAGGGTTACCGGCAGTTCGCCACCAACTGGAGCCTGCGGGATGTGGAACCCGCCGCGCCGATCCGCCTGGTGAACTTCCGGGAAGAGATCACCGCCGACGACTGAACCCCTGATTCGATCCCTGATGACCTCCGCCAGCCGCCGCAAACCGCCTCCGCCCGCCCTCGGCGAGGCCCGCCAGAGCCAGGTGCTGCAGCTCTATGGCCCCGGCGCGATGGTGGATCTACCCGACTACGCGGTTCTGATTGGCGGGCTCGACTTCTGGAATGACCGCGGCTGTGATCCGGTGCATGAGCCGCGGCTGGAGAAGCTCGTCCGACAGGCCACCGGCGCTGCCCGGGTGGTGCTGCGCACTCCGCCCAAGGAAGTGGATGCCCTGCGCAACATCAGCGGCTCGATCAAGGCGCTGCGCTTCCCCGAGTGGTCGGTGGTGCAGAAGAAGATCCCCGATCGCCCGGCTTTCGGGATCAACTGCAGGGCACGCCTTCTGGTGCACTACAACGACAGCTGCATCAAGGACTGGAAGGTCTACAAGGACGAAGATGGTGAGCATCGGCTGGTGCCGGTGCGCTTCGTGATGGCCTGCCCCCACGGCCACCTCAGCGACATCCGCTGGCGCGATTTCTGCTTTGAGCAGTTCAACTGCAAGAACAGCGAGCGCCTCTACCTGCTGGAGGCCGGCACCGGCAACGACTTCACCCAGATTTACGTGCAGGCCGAATCCGGCAAGACCCGCAAGCTGGCCGATGCCCTGATCCCGGAAACCAAGGCCCTCGGCACCTGCCAGGGCCTAACCCCCTGGCTGGGGCGCTACAGCCGCGACAGTGAAAAGTGCCGAACGGATGGCGAGCCCACGCTCAACCGCCTGCTGGTGCGCTCGGCCACCAACGCCTACTTCAGCGAAACCATCTCGGTGATCTCCTTGCCCCAGGAGGCCGGAGGTCTGGCCAGGCGCGTCACCGAACTGAAGGATGAGCTGGAGGGCATCGAGGCCGAGGGCGACATCGCGGCAGCACTCAAGTTCAACCCTCGCCTCAAGAGCGCCTTCTCCGGGGTGGAGCCTGCAGCGCTGTGGCAGGCGATCGAAGCCCAGCGCGGCGGTGGCTCCGCCGACGTGCCCCAACCCAAGGACGAAGAACTGCGGCTGCTGATCGGCCCGATGGATGGCGTCTCCAGCTCCGCGGAAGACAGCCCCTTCGAGGCGGTGATCTGGGATCCCCCCAAGGCTCCGGCCTGGTTTGCCAAGGCCATCCGCCGCGTGCTGCTGGTCAGGCGCCTGCGCGAGGTGCAGGCCTTGGTTGGCTTCACCCGGTTCACGGCTCGCACCAGCAGCCTTGGAGGCCTTCCGATCGACACCACCAAGACCAACAGCCGTGCTCCACTCGCCAACGACCTGAGCTGGCTACCGGCAGCGGAGAACAGGGGCGAGGGAATCTTCATCGAGTTCGATCCGGCCACGATGGCGGAATGGACCAGAAGCCCATCAGTGCAGGATCGGGTCGCCCAATTCACCAGGGCTTTCGAGAACGACTGGCTCCAATCGCGCGGTCTCGACTCCGAGCAGTTTCCTTTCCCCGGGGCGCCCTACATCCTGTTGCACAGCCTCAGTCACCTGCTGATCACCGAGATGGCTCTGGAATGCGGCTATGGCGCCAGCTCAATTCGCGAACGGATCTACGCCAACCGCGACATCGGCTACGGCATCCTGCTGCTCACCAGCACCTCCGGCTCGGAGGGCACCCTGGGCGGACTGGTGGATGCTGGCCGACGCATCGTGGCCTACCTGGAAAAAGCATTCGAGCGGGCCCAGCTCTGCAGCAACGATCCCTTCTGCTCGGAGCACGACCCGAACCACCCCTACGACATCCGCCCCACCCATGGCGCCGCCTGCCATGGCTGTGAGCTGATCGCCGAAACCTCCTGTGAGCAGCGCAACGAGTTCCTCGATCGCGCCCTGGTCAGCCGCACGGTGGCGGTGCACGACGACACAGACGATCCCAGCTTCTGGAGCTTCATCAACCCCGAGGCGCTCGGATGAATCTGACGCTGCCGGCTCACACCCTCCGGTCGGTGGCGGCGGCCCTGCGGCAGCTCAGCTATGTGCCCGCCAGCTGGCAGGGGGTGCTGGCCGGCATGGGCGCCGAGGGCCGTGGCCAACTCGAACCGCTGCTGGTGCAGATGGTGCGCGAAGGCGGCCAGCCCAGGCTGATGGCTCTGGTGTTGGAGCAGCTGGCCGAGCAGCAGGAGCTGTTGCAGCAGGAACGCGATGCCTGGAGCTTCGTGTGGTCGGGTCCCGATCCGCTCCACAGCCGCACCGCCGACACCTACGCCACGGTGGATCAGTTGATCACCCAGGCCGAGAAGAGCCTTCTGATCGCCACTTACAACATCGGCCTCTCCGCTGAGTTTCGCGAGCTGCTGGAATCCATCGCCCGGCGCTTGGGAAGCGGCCACCTTGAAACGGTTGAACTGTTCTTCCACCCGGTGCAGCTGGGCGAAAGCCTGGGCCCGCAACCCTTGGCCGCGATCCGGCGCTGGTTTGACTTCGAGGTCTGGCCCTGGCCCGCAAAGCCCCAGGCCTATGTGGATCGACGACTGCTATTCGGTGGCAGCAGCCGTTGCTATCAACACGCCAAGGTGGTGATCGCCGACGCGGGCACCCTCGCTGCCCAGGCCCTGGTCACCAGCGCCAACTTCAGCGAAAACGGACAACGCCACAACTTCGAAGCCGGCTGGTTGGTGCGCTCGCCTTGGCGGGTGGAGCAGGTGCATCAGCACTTCCAGCAGCTTGTGGCACAACACCACTTTGTGCCTCTTGTTTCGTCAAGCAATCCCTCTTCAGTCTGATTGGGAAAGCCTACGCCGCCTGGCGGATGGAAGAGCGGGAATAGGCACTGGTCCTAACGAGCGAGCTGATTCCAGCCTCGTTGAGGGAAAGGGGAGAAGAGCCAAGGTGGTCGACCTGTTCCATCTCATTTGCCAGAGACGCGGCAGCCGCACCAGCCACGAAGAGAGGAGCCAGAGTCTGCAGCAACAACAACGTGAAGCCAAGGGCCGAGAAGTCAACAATGCGGATGCAGGCCGTGATCAACTGGATGAGCAACAGCCGCACCATGGTCTGCAGCCCGGCGTTCTTGGCAGCGACTTCCGGGACAACCCCCGGAGCCCGGGCCTGAATTACGAACGCATCGAGGGCGGCAAGGACCCCTTCATCCGCTCGATCCGGGTGGATCAAGACATCCGCTGCATCGTGCGCGCCCCGGATACGGGCGACACCTATGTCCTGCTCTGGATCGACAAGCACGACGACGCCTACCAATGGGCACGGCGCCGCACCTGCCACGTGAACCGGGTCTCCGGTGCCCTGCAGGTGGTGGATGTGGAAGCCGCAGAACTCGCTGTGGGTGACGCGATCGCCGCTGCCGTCAGCGAGGCGCTGGCCAATCAGGCCGCCGTCGTCCAGCCGTCCCCATCGCCTTCGGCCCCAAGCCCATCCGCTTCGGCGCAGGGACCAGTTCAGGTTGGGTCGCTGTTTGGCGATTGCAGTGACGACCAGCTGATGCTCCTCGGCGTCCCCGAGGCCCTGCTGCCGGCTGTGCGTGCCGTCAGCAGCGAGGAGGCCCTGAGCCGTCTGATCGAGTGGGTGCCGCAGGACTGCGTTGATGGTCTGATCCTGCTGGCTGATGGCAAACCGATCGAGGCGGTGATCGAGGAGCTGGAGCGGCAACGGCCTGTCGCCATTGATCCCACCGATGTGGCGGCAGCCCTGGAGACCCCGGAGAGCAAGGCCGAGTTCCTCGTCATCACCGACGACGACGTGCTCGAGGCGATGCTCTCGGCACCGCTGGAACGCTGGCGTGTGTTCCTCCACCCCAGCCAGCGTCGTCTCGTCGAGCGCCAGTGGAGCGGTGCGGTGCGGGTGCTCGGCGGCGCCGGCACCGGCAAGACCGTTGTGGCCATGCACCGCGCCCGCTGGCTGGCGAACGAGCTGATCAAAACCAGCTCCCCCGGCAGGGTGTTGTTCACCACCTTCACCCGCAACCTGGCCACCGACATCCGCGCCAACCTCACCAAGATCTGCAGCCCCGAGGAGCTGCAGCGGATCGAAGTGATTCACCTCGATGGCTGGGTGATGAATTTCCTCAAGGGCCAGGGCCTGCAGGTGCGCGTGTTCAACGAGGAGGCGCGAGACAGCTGCTGGAGCCTGGCCATGGATCTGGCCGACACCTCGCTGGGTCTGGATGCACGCTTCTACCGCGAGGAGTGGAAAGACGTGGTGCTCGCCCAGGGGTGCCGCAGCCGCGATGAGTATCTGATGGCCCGCCGTGTCGGACGCGGCACCCGCCTCAGCCGCCCGCAGCGCGCCCAGATCTGGCCGGTGTTTGATGCGGTGCGGGCTGAATTCCGTCAGCGGGGGCTATGGGAGCTGGAGGAAGCCAAGCAGATCGCTGCCGACCTGATCCATAAGGCCAAACAACCACCGCTGTACGCCGCCGTGGTGGTGGATGAGGCCCAGGATCTTGATGTCGCATCCTTCTCGCTGTTGCGCGCCCTGGTGGGCGAGCCCCGCGCCAATGATCTGTTCATCGTCGGCGATCCCCACCAGCGCATCTACGGCAAGCCGCTGGTGCTCAGCCGCTGCGGCATCGACATCCGCGGCCGCGCCCGCAAGCTGCGCATCAACTACCGCACCACCGAGGAAACCCGCGCCTGGGCCACCGCCGTGCTCCACGGCCTCGATTTCGACGATCTCGATGGTGGCAGTGATCCCGCCAGCGATACCCGCTCCCTGCTTCACGGCGACCAACCCCTGGTGCAGGGCTTTGAGGACCCCGGAGAGGAGCAGCGTTTCCTGGTGAGCACCTTGCGTCAACTGCGCGACGAGCAGCAGTCGCTGGCCTCCACCTGCGTGGCGGCCCGGACCAACAAGGCCGTGGAGAAGCTTGAAGCCCTGCTCAAGGGCGAGGGGTTCGCCACCCGGGTGATCAAGCCCGAGGAATCCGACGATCCCAGCGATCCAGCGCTGCGGCTTGCCACCATGCACCGCGTCAAAGGGCTGGAGTTCGATCAGGTCTTCCTGCCTGCCCTGGATGCCTCCCAGATGCCGCTGCAGGTGGAGCTCAATAAACGGCCCGATGCCCTCTCCCGCGAGCTGTTCGAGCAGCAGGAGCGCTCGCTGCTGCATGTGGCCGCCACGCGGGCCAAGAAACGGGTGGTGGTGAGCTACAGCGGCAAGGCGTCACCTTTCATCAGTCGCAGCTGACCCAACCGCCACATGTCAATGGCAACAGGCTCGCCCCACAGCCCGGAAGGCCCCGCTGTTGCTGCAGCCCGCACCATCGCCCTGCAGATGCTCCAGGAGCGCGGCCGGGGCGCGGTGTTGGTGGGTGTGGCCCGGGTCGATGCCGCCCTTGAGCATCTGCTTCAGGCCCTGATGGCCCCGGCAGCCAGCCGAGGTGATGGCCTGTTTCTGCCGGATCGGCCCCTGGGTTCCCTCGGTGCCAAGGTCGCCCTCGCTCGCCGTCTGGGCCTGATCGACGCCCCGGTGGAGCGGGCTCTCTCTGCTCTGCGCAAGCTTCGCAATGCCTTCGCGCATTCCGCTGAATCGGCATCGCTGGCTGATCCTGCCCACAGCGCCCGTCTGGCCGAGATTTACTCCGTGGCCCGCACCAACCCCCTCTGGGCTCCCCTGGAGACGGTGCTGGCTGCCCAGCCACCCACGGCCCACGGCCCCCTGGAGCCCGCCCTGCGGGACTACATCCTGCTGATCACGATCCTGGTGGCCTTCCTGGAGGCCACGGCTCACCAGCTCAGGCCCTATCAGCCGCCGGTGGCGATGGGCTTTTCGGGGGTCGTCCGCCAGGAAACGGCTGGTTGATGCCTTTCGCGGAGAGGGCTTAGCGGAACTGGTCGACGCGTCTGGGGCTGGCGATCACGCCACCCGGCCTGCCCCGGCTTGCGCACCGCGCAAGGGCTGACGCGAGTCGCTCCGCGACCCTTGCGCGGCGCTGGCTGCGCCGGGGCTGAACGGCGGTGTCGTTCGCCAGCCCAGCCATGGCCCCCACTCCCCTCAGCCGCTCCTGCCCGATCCGCATCATCTCGGTGCATCTGCTTGATGCCGCCGGCCAGCTGCTGCGGGTGCTCTTCCTCGATCACCAAGCCGCCAGGCTTCTTCGAAGCCAGTGGGCACATCTCCGCTGAGCCGCACTACGTGCCCCGCGAGCAAGCCCTGATCCTGGCTGCCAATCAGCAGCGGGTACTTGGTCCCCAGGCCGAGGTGCGGGTGCTCTGAGCCCCCGGGTGCCGGAGGCTTCTTTGCCTCCGGCTTGCTCCTGCCTGCCGTGGATGGGGCTTGGGCTGCCTGGCAAGAGCAGGTGCCATCCACCGCCATCAGCGGCGAGCCCCATGCCTGCAACGCAACTTCCATCCACGCCCAGCAGCACTGCGCTGCCAAGCGCACATCACGGTGCGACCAGCCCCCAGCACCCCAACCGGCTGCCGCTTCCGGCCATCCCCGCCTATGAGGTGTTGATCCAGCAGCAGGAGGAGAGCCGGGGAGTCTTCGGGCGGATGCTGCTGAACTGGCGGCGCCGCAACGGCTGGACCCAGTACACCGCCTGCAGCTGGGCCGAGGCGATCGGTGAACCCTCGCTCGTCATCTCCTACGGCAACCTGTCGGTGATCGAGCAGGGCAAGGCCGGGGAGCTGCGGCAGCGGGCCTTCTGGCAGCTGTGGGAGCTGAACCGCCGCATCGCCTCCGGTGACTGGGGACGGATCGGGGATGACGCTGCGCCGGTCTGGGGGCCGCTGGAGTTCTGGGCCTGCTACAGCGGCCTGCGGCCAGTGCCACCCGCCTTTGCCTCCACACCAGCTCCTCTGATCGGTGCACGGCAGGCCGCTGCCCTGAGCAGCCGCTGGCGCCGCCAGCTCCAGACCCTGATCGAGGAGCACCAGCTCGATGCGGCCGCTGCGCTGGACGACCTGATGGCCCTGGCGGGAGAGGAGCACCCGGCGCGACTTCTATGCCGTGCTCACCGGCTTTCGCCGCTACACCCCCGCCGAGCTGTCGGTGCTGTGGCTGGAGAAGGATCGCTGCCGGCCAGAGCTGCGGCTGGAGCAGTGGTAACGGTCGCTGCCGGCCGCCTCGGCCGCAGCGGCTTGATGCCGTGAACCCGTTGATGGCTGGCGCGCAGGGCTCGTCAGAGCGTCCGCAGCAAGGCCTCATAGGCCTTGTGCGACCCCTCCCAGAACCAGATCAACGTGCCGTCCTTCAGCACTCCGACGGCCCGCCAGTCGAGATCGACATGGGCCGAGTAGATCGGAAGCGTTGTATGGACCTTCTTGAATCTCAGGGATGGATGGGCCGGGTTCTCTTGCCACAGTTGATAGGCGCGCCTGATCTTTCGTCTCCTTTCGAGAGGCGCCTGGGTATAGAGCTGTCTGAACTGATCAGTCGTAACTGAGTTCACTTCAGCTCATCGATGGGCTGCACCCGGCCAGCCTGGAATTCTTGAATGGCTTCACTGGCCATTTGTTCCAGCAGGTTCTGCGATCCAGCGAACAGGGCGCTCCAGCGCTCTTCTGATTCCATTTCCTCGAGCAGGATCGCAGCCAGCACGTTCTGCTCCTCTTCCGGGAGCTTGGCTGCGGATGCCACCGCTGCAGACAGAGCTTGCGTCATCGGTTCCGCTCCAGGTCAGTGGACCCGTTCCATTCTGTCAGGGTCAGCCAGCGGTCACTGGCAGGGGGCGCAGCACCTTGCTCACAGCGACTGCTCGATGGCATCCAGTGCGGCATCGGCGTCGGTGAACTCAGGGCCGTTCTGCTCGGCCGCGATCGAGTCCCACAGGGTCAGCAGGTCATTCACCACGGGCCATGCCGGCAGGACCGGAGGGCTGCGACCTTTCAACCGTACCGGGGCCATTGGGGCGAATCACCACCGGGCCGGCGCACACCCACCGCATCCCTCGGCCGGTCCTCACGCCGCGTCAAGGATCGGGCCAGGCGCCCTCCGATGTCGGGCGTCCTTGCCCCGGCGCTGCGGCCGGCCGGTGGGGGTGGGGTTCTTCGCCGTCCTTCAGGTGGCTTCTCCCGCTTCCTCCCCCCGCCGCCAGCAGCAGCCCCCGGCTCTCAGCCGTTCTGCCCTGCGTGCCCGCGATGCCCTGGTGCTGGAGCACCTGCCGCTGGCCGATGCGATTGCCTCCCGCACCGCAGGGCGTCTGTTCCCGCTGGTGGAGCGGGAGGATCTGATCCAGGTGGCCCGAGAAGCCCTGGTGCGCTCCGCTCCCCGCTGCCGAGCCGGAGAGCAGGCGGCGCCCTATCTGCGCCGCTGCATCACAGGGGCGCTGCAGCGCCACCTGCGCGATCGGGTGCGGCTGGTGCGCATCTCCCGCCGCGAGCATGAGAATGGCACCGTGCCGCTCGGCCACACCAGCCTTGATGCTCCCGCCGCCGGTGAGTCCTCCCTGCTGGAGCAGCTGGCGGCTCCCGCCGCTGAGCCCACGCTGGAGGCCTCCCTCACCGGGTCGGCGCTGGAGCGGCTGGTGGAGCAGCTGCCCGCAGCCCAGGCCATGGCCCTGCGGCTCACCGTCCTCGAGGGGCTTTCGCTCCGAGCAGCCGCGGCGCAATTGCAGATCAGCCCAAAGGCGGTGCAGCGGGCTCAGGAAAAGGCCCTCGCCGCCCTGCGCCAGCAGTTGGTGGGGGCGGGCTGAGGCCCCCACGGGATTCCTGCCAGGCGTGTGGCAAGAGCCAGAGGACCCGCCACCTTCTGGCTCCATGACCCCCCTGCTGCGGCTGCTCGGTGCGGCCGCGTCAAACGGCCTACTCACCGGTCAGATCGTCTTCTCGACCGCCTTCGATGGCGCCTGTGAGCTGCCGAACTGGATCCAGGCGCCCCGCCAGGTGAATGCCTGCCGGTCGCGCAGCCCGGCTCTCGCCCTGTTCTTCTCCTCCGGCATGCAGACCGCAGTCGCCAAGACCCAGCCGGCCTTGGCGCCTGGCCGGCGGGGGGTGTTCCGATGAGTGGCCCTATTCCTGCCGGCGACTACGTCGAGCACTTCGACCCAGAGCTCCCGCATCACCTGGCCTGGTTGCTGGCGGTGCTCGAGCAGCTGGTGACCCATGAACCCCAGGCCCTGGAGGAGGGCGGCACCCTGCGGCGGCTCTGGACTGCCCGCCAGGCTCCTGCCGCCGAAGGTGGGTCGGCTCCGCTGGCCGACATCCCCGCTGCCGTCGCTGTTGCTCTTCCCCTGGTGAAGGAGTTCGAGGGCTGCCGGCTCACGGCCTACCCCGATCCCGAGACCGGCGCAGAGCCCTGGACGATCGGCTGGGGAAGCACCCGTGATTCGCAGGGGCGGCTGTTCAAGGAGGGGGACCAGATCAGCCAGGAGGAGGCCGTAGGCGCAGCCTTCTCCGAAGGAGTTGCCCTGCTGCGCAGCCGGCTTGAGGACGACTGGCGGCGGCTGCGCGACTGCATCCCCATCTACAAGGCGCTGTCTGTGAACCGTCAGGCGGCCCTGCTGTCGTTCACCTACAACTGCGGCCCCCGCTGGTTTGGTGCCCAGAGGTTCGACACCCTCAGCAAGGCCTTGAAAGCAGGCCAGCTGGAGGCGGTGCCCGCCGCCTTGATGCTCTACGTGAACCCCGGCGGCCCCAGCGAAGCCGGCCTCCGGCGCCGCCGCAAGGCAGAAGGGGCTCTCTGGAGCGCCTCGCCCTCCTCACCCGATCAGGGGAGCCCGCCATCACCCGATCGGGTGAGCCCCAGCCAGGTGAGCAGTCACCCCAACCCGCTGGTGGGAGTGCCCCGGTTCAGTCAGCGCGATTCAGCCCAGCTCGCCCAGCGCGATCGCACCTGCTTCTCGTCCAGCTGCGCCATGTTGCTGGAGGCCATCAAGCCCGGCACTCTCCAGGGCGCCAATGGCGACGACCAATACCTGGCGGTGGTGCAGCGCTTTGGCGACACCACCGACGCCAACGCCCAGATCCGCGCCCTGGCCCATTTCGGCGTGTCGCCCCGGCTGGTGCAGAACGCTGACTTCCAGCTGATCGAGCAGCAGATCGCCCGCGGAATCCCCATTCCCTGCGGCTACCTCCACCGCGGCCCGGTCGATCGCCCCACCGGCTCGGGCACTGGCTGATAGTGATCGGCCACACCCCCACCCAGGTGGTGGTCAACGACCCCTGGGGTGAGCCCAATCTGATCCATGGCACCAACCCTCAACAGCAGGGGCATGGGGCTGCGGTTCAGCCGGCAGAACTACCGCTGCGCGGGCCTGCGGCTACGGGAAGCGCTGGATGGTGGAGCCGATCGGCAGCGGTGCCTACCGCTATGCCCCGGGCAAGGGTTGGGCGGTGGTGGTGGACGCCATCCGCTGAGGAGCCCTCGCCTGCGCTTTGAGGTCGGTGCCGCAGGCCCTTCCATGCTCCGCGCCTGGGCAAGGGTTTCACCAGCCAGCCGGGCTGGACGTTCGGCTCCGCTGCGCTCCGCCATTGGGGGGTGGCTGGCCCTTGCCTGGCGGCGCGGCTGCAGGGCGGGTCCTGCGTCACTCCTCCCGTGGCTGCTGCCGAGTCCCACCGTGCCTCCCTGTCCTTCCCGTCTGACAACGGCAAAACCGGCCCGATCGCTGTCTCCAGCACCAGCCGGCGCACCTGCCCCTCCAGCTGCCCCCTGGCCGGCGATCAGGGCTGCTATGCCGAGGCTGGCTTCCACACGCGGTTGCACTGGGATCGGCTCAGCCGGGGCGAGAGCGGCCCGCCGGCGGCGGCTTTCATCAAGCAGGTGCTGGCGCTGCCGGCCGGGATCCTGTTCCGCCACTGCGTGGCCGGCGATCAATGGCCCGATCCGGCCAATCCGCTGCGCATCGATCAGGCCCTCTTGCTCCAGCTGGCCCGGGCCACCCGGCATCTGCGGGCGGCCTGGTCATTCACCCACTTCCCGATGAGCCCAGAGAATCAAGCCGCATTGCGGCAGGCAGCCACCAGGGGGCTGGTGGTCAATGCCTCCACTGAATCCCGCAGCGCGTCGGCGGCCTTGATGCGCCAAGGCATCCCGGCGGTCTGCGTGGTGCCGCCCGATGCGCCGGCGGTGTTCCGCCATGAGGGCGTGCGCTTCGTGGCCTGTCCCGCCAGCCGGCGGGGAAAAGGCGGCTGCAAGGTCCAGTGCATCAGCTGCGGCGGGCGCTGGGGGTTGCCGCTCTGCGCCCAGGCCGGGCGCTCCCTCGTGGTCACCTTCCCGGCCCATGGGGCAAGGGCGGCGGCGGCCCGGCATTGCAGCTGAGGGGCTTGTTTCCAGGAATTTGATGACATGAATCCTCGCTCAGCCGCTTCTGCAACCCGTGGCAGCGGCGCACAATGTTTCAATCAACCAGAATGAGAAAGCGGATATGTGGAAAATACGAATACTCTGTCCCCATTCCAGCTGATGGGAGGGTTGGCCAGGTTGGACGCACCAGCACGCCCCTGATGACTGTCGCCGTGGATCTGCCCTCCCCCCTCGCCTTGTCGGTGGCCCAGTTGCGGGCCCCCGTAAGCGAGGGGTACACCCGCCCGCTGGCCTGGCGGCTGGAGCAGCTGGAGCGGCTGGAGGCGCTGCTGGAGCGGGAGGCCGACGCCGTGCTGGAGGCCCTGGCCGCCGACCTGGGCAAACCGGCCCTGGAGGCCAGCTTCGAGCTGGTGGCCATCCGCCAGGAGCTGCGCCTCAGCCGCCGCCGCCTGCGCCGCTGGATGGCGCCGCGGCGGCTGCCCCTCGACCTGCCCCTGCGGCCGGGCCAGGCCTTCCAGCAGGCCGAACCCCTGGGCTGCGTGCTGATCATCGGGCCCTGGAACTACCCCTTCCAGCTCTGTCTGCACCCGCTGGTGAGCGCCCTGGCCGCCGGCAACACCGTGGTGCTCAAGCCCTCCGAACACGCCCCCCGCACCGCAGAGCTGATCGCCGCTGCCATCGGCCGCAGCTTCCCCCCGGAGGTGGTGCAGGTGGTGTGCGGCGACGGCAGCGTGGCGGCCCGGCTGCTGGAGGAGCAGTTCGACCACATCTTCTTTACCGGCGGCGGCCGGGTGGGCCGGCTGGTGATGGCGGCGGCGGCCCGCCACCTCACCCCCGTCACCCTGGAGCTGGGCGGCAAGAGTCCGGCGGTGGTGCTGGCCGATGCCGATCTGGCCGTGACTGCGCGGCGACTTGCCTGGGGCCGCAGCCTCAATGCCGGCCAGACCTGCATCGCCCCGGACCACGTGCTGGTGGAGCCGGCCGTGCGCGAGCCCCTGGTGGCGGCGATCGCCGCCGAGCTGGAGCGCTTCTACGGCAGCGATCCGCTCCAGAGCCCCGACCTGGGCGCGATCGTGAATCAGGCCCAGTTCGAGCGGCTCCATGGCCTGCTGGAGGGTGCCCGCCAGCGCGGGCAGATCCTCCATGGCGGCCGCTGTGATCCGGCACGCCGCCGCATCGAGCCCACCCTGGTGACGGTGGAGAGCGGCAACGATCCCCTGATGCAGGAGGAGATCTTCGGGCCCCTGCTGCCGATGCAGACCGTGCCGGATCTGGCCGCCGCCTGCCGGGAGATCCGCAGCCGGCCCAAGCCCCTGGCGCTCTACCTGTTCACCAACAACCGCCAGGCCCAGCGCCAGGTGCTGGAGCAAACCAGCTCGGGGGGAGTGTGCTTCAACGATGTGGTGATGCAGGCCGGCTCCAGCCAGCTGCCCTTCGGCGGCGTGGGGGAGAGCGGCATGGGCAGCTACCACGGGGAAGCGGGGTTTCTCACCTTTTCCCACTGCCGCAGCGTGCTGCGGCGTCTGTTCTGGCTGGATGTTCCCCTGCGCTATCCCCCCTACGCCGGCAAGTTGCCCCTGGTACGGCGGCTGCTCAGGTGAGATCAGCTGAAGCTCAGCTCTGCTCCCGGCGGGAAAGATCCTCCAGTGCCAGCTCCCGGATCTCCTCAATTTCAGTGAGATCGAGACGGGCGGCCGAGATGGGGGAGGAGGTGGTCATCACCTTGGTGCGGCTCTGGGAGCGCCAGCAGTCGAAACCGATCAACGGCAGGGCGGCCACGCGACGGCCCATCGCCCAAAACAGCACGTAAGCGGCCAGCAGTCGGCGGAACTTTCCGAAACGGGATTCACGCAGCTCTTCGAATCCAATCCCGAGATCGGGGGGCTCACTCCCAGGTCGGGGAGCGGTCGGGCAGGGAAGCACAATCTCTTCACTGAAGGCCTCCTGCCGCAGCCGGGGGTCTGAGCCAACGGCCACAATTTCCGGGCCGACCCCAAGGTGGAGGATACCATCGGCCATACGCCCAGCTAAAATCGTTGCCTGCACCAGGGACTCCTGCCCTTTGCCGCAGCGTCCATCGGGCACTTCCAGATAAACCAAGGTCCCACGCACCACCCGGTGGGCCTGGATGTGCAGGAAGTGATCGACAGGATCAGCCCCCTGCACGTCGACGGCGGCGATACCGAAGCTGAGGGCAAACAACTTGCTCAGATAGTTCACCAGCAGCTGGTACACCCCCTCGGTCTCGCCGATCACAACGGTGCGGCGACCGGTGCGGGCCAGAAGTGGGCGGCCCTGGATCAGCCGTAGCCCAAGTGTCCATACCCAGGGACCAAACACATAGAGGGCAACATCGGCGGACATACTCACAGCGAGAAGCACATCGTCCAACCGTTCCCCTCCCCCGAACAACGGCAATGCCGCGTTGATCAGGGTGCGGAACAGGGGCATGGAGACCCCCACGCTGGCCAGGATGTAGAGCGCATGGATCAACCAGGCGGCAGGTGTTTCGAGCACGTGGAGGGCCCTGCGCCGCCCCGTGCGGCGCAGCTGTTGGGACACTTCGGTAGGCCGCCGTAGCCCAGTGGCGTCAGCGCCGACGATTGTGGCCACGTCTTCGAGGAAGAGATGGCCCTCCATATCCTCCAGGGCAATCAGGCCTTCAGAGGGAAGCCGCAGCCCAAGGGGAAGCTGGTCCGGAAAGGCCTGCTGCACCTGGCGGCAGAGGCAGAACAACAGTTCGGTGAGTGTCTGGTTCATCGCGGCCACAGTGGCCGTGGCCGGTTCGGCGAGTCGGCGTCCGGCGCCGGTGGTGAACAGCCGGCGGCAGAACGGCTCGCCTGGAGCCAGCACCTCCAGCAGCGGCGATCCCAGGAAGCTGGTGGGTTCACCAGTGAGTACGAACAGCTCACGAATCACCTCCTGACGCACCAGCAGGTCGCAGGTTTCCGCGACCTGGCGGCTGGCAAAGGTCTGGCCGGAATGGGTGAGCACCAGCACGATCGACTGACGGGCGAGACCCAGCGTTTCGATGTCGTACTGCAGGTGTTGCAGCACCGCGTCGGCGGAGAGGGCCCGCACGCTCAGAAGGGGCATCAGGCTCTGCAGATCGCGGGCAAACTGCTCCCCCAGCCAGAGGCTGGTCTCAACCCCGGTGATCAGCAGGTCCACGTGGCGCGATTTCGCCAGGGTCGGATCCAGCCTTATTCCGCTGAGCACCGCCTGCTTCTGGGCCAGGTGGGCCGCCTTGGCAATCAGGAACTGGGCCAGGTGGTCAGCGCTCTGTCGGTTGGCGGAACCGGGATCGATCCAGTCGTTGCGAATCGCAGCCAGCAGCCCGGGGATCGAACGCAGGTCGTCGCCCACCGGGTCAGGGCGGCGGCCGGCGGCACGACGGCCGGAGGAGCGGTGGGCATTGGCCGTAGTACCAGCTGGATCCTGTCCATGGAAGTGGCGGCGCTCCAGCCGCTCCCGATCCGGCACCTCCCGCCCCTGCGAGAGGGAATGGAGGAAGAGCTCGGCGCAGGCGAGCACCGCCATCTCACCCGCGTTTTGATCGAGGTCGATCCGGTAGGCGCCACGCACTCCGGCCAGCACGGCATCGACCGCCGCCGGTTCGGAGGCGTAGACCGCCTGCGGCGCTGCCGGATCGAATCCAAGTGTGATCGGCTGGCCGAGGCTGGCGAGCACCAGCCGGTCCGGCCAGGTTGAGGAGACCACCACCAGCCCGAAGCTGCCCCGGGCCAGCTCCATGAACTGCATCACCGCGCGAGCGGGATCGTTGCGCAGAAACGCTTCAATGCTGGCGTCGATCCAGCGGCGCTGCTGCTTCTGGCCATGGTGGTGGAGCCGATCGTCATTCGCGAGCCATAGCAGGAGCAGATCCGCGAGCTGATGAACGGCGGGATCAGCGGGATCGAAGGCGGTCGAGGGCTGCTCTGCCGGCAGCGCCTGGAAGCCCGCCTCGAAGGATGCCGTTCAGCGTTCCAGCTCCTCCAAAGAGGGTGCGGGGTCGTCGTGGGGGAAAACCTGCTGAGCCGCCAGCCTCACCGCCGCATACCAATCCCCCTGGGTAATCAGCAGATCCATCAGGCCGGCAAACTTTGGCGAGTCGCCCACTGCCGCATGGCCCTGGTGCAGCACCTGCTCCAACCAGCGGCCAACGTCGGTGAACTCCAGTTCGGCCGTCGGAAGTTTGAAGCGCTCGAAGTCGCCGTTGTGCGGGGCACCAGCGATGCCAGCGTGTCTCGATCAGCGCTGGCGGACTGCTTGTGCCGAACCGGTAGTGGCAGGCAGCCAGCAGACCGGTTGGCAGCGGGCGATAGCCAACCCGGGCAGCCGCCTGGCAGCGGCGGGAGAAGCAAGCCTCCAAGGGAGCCGGATTAGCCGCCGCGGGGTAATTGACACCACATCCCCCAAGGAACGCACAGCTCCGAATACACTGGCGATACTGATGCATTCGCCGCTGACGAGAATCCCCAGTACATTCTCGCTACCATCAAAGAGACAACTGCGAACTTTCACAATACCATCGATGATCACCAGCTCGGCGTTCAGGGAATCCCGTTCCTTGAGCAGGACCTGACTGCGGGAGTAGGACGTCTGTTCGAAGCGTCCATCCTGAAGAGATCTCAGAGACTCGAAGCCGAAGGGGTTCTCGCCTGATTCTGGGCTCGTTTCTGCTTGCATGGATGGCGACTGAGGGGGATGGCTTAGGAGTTGGCGCTGGACAATGCATCCGCCTTCCGTCGTTGGTCGGCGGCGCAGTCGCCGATCACTCACCGACCCCAGGCCGGGCAACCCTTGCCGAGAACGGCCCAGGGGGACGGCACTGCTGGAGCGCGGTCAACGTGGGCATGGCAAAGCTCGTATAGCAATGGGACCAGACGTCCTAAGCCATTGGGTTACTGCATTGTTTGATTCAATTTAAAATTTTAGCAAGGTAGAACATCCTGTCGGGGCTCTTTTTAGGGAACAAAGATGTGATTCTGGTCACACCTTGGTTGTAACCTTAATGTCGCTCACCAGCGGTTTATCACATCAGCCACCAGCATCCGCTCGTCCACCACCTGGACCACAACCAGCAGCGGGAGGGCCCTAGTCGCCACGTCTTCGCCCGCCTTCGTCTCATCGAGTTTGCGCTCCGCAGTGCAGTGGCCACTGCAGATTCGCGATGAAGGTTTGGCAGATCGGCATCGAGGCGACATCGCCGAGAACTGAGCCACCTGATGACCATTTCGCTGGCTTGGCTGCCCGCTCCAGTGGCTGCCTGCCTGCTCTCCGAACGGGTAGAGGCTGAGCAGCACCAGAAAGGGCAAAGCCGCGATGGCGGGCTGGCGCTGCTGGTCCCACACCAGTATGTTGTGGGAATCGAGGTGGTTGGCATCCCGCAGGCGTCGGCACGGGCCACCTAGCAGAGCAGCAAGCAGCTCCATATCCATCTCCGCCATGCCCCTGGCACCAGTGAGAGTGAGATCCAGAGTGCTGGCTGTTGTAGCCGCCTTGCTCCGGGCCTCTCCAGTCTGGGGCCTTCCTGTCGTCAGGCCCCCGCTGGGATCAGTCCCGTCGCTGCGCCGCTCTCGGCGCCGAGTCCATGGCCATGCTTTCTGCTGCGGCTTCTCCGTTCTGCCGGCCCATCGCACCGGAAGGTGCGTTCTGCAAACCAGAAGAGGATCCGTTTTTGCTGCTTGAGTCGACGCTGCGCTCGGTTGAAGAAATCCTGCTGCGCCGGCGGGGGCTGCCGCTGCGGCGCACCTGGATCGAGCAGCCCTATGGCGAGGGGGGAATCATCCTGCTGGAAGAGGAGGTGATCGCGTCGATCCAGCAGTGCCTCAAGCGAGTCGATGTGCCCGATGAGCGGCTGCTGGCCCAGCAGGAGCTGCTGCAGTGCTGCCGGCTGGAGGCTGATCGTGTGGCGCTGGTTGAGCTGAGGCTGCAGATGGCCTGAGGGCCAGGACCGGGGGGCTGCCCCCCTTCTCCGAAGAAGAGCGATAACTGCGGCAGCGCGTCGCCAGAACAAGACGAGCAGCTCCCATGTCATCAAAACGCAGATTGTCAACAAAAGCCAACGCATTCGAGAAGCTTGGCTGGTTCGGGGGGGGGTAAGATACGGGTAGAATTTTTATGCCGTTATGAACATCCGCAAACGCCTGTGGTCGTGCATGCTGGTGAGCGGCATTCCATTCAGCGCGTGCCTGCCTGCTTCTGCGGCTGTTTTCACCGTGACAGAGTCGTTCTGGGGTGATGCGACAACGACGAACAGCTTCGCCTGGGCCCTCAACCAGGCCAATACCAATCCCGGGCTGGACACGATCGACCTACAACTGGTAAGCGGCAACACCATCAATGTGGATGACTCTACGCCGGTAATTTCCTCCTTCCTTAGCCGCATCACGGAGTCGGTAAATATTCTGGGCAATGGAGTCACCCTGTTGGGCGATCCCACATTCGTGTCCAGCGGTGGATATATTTACAACAAATTCAACCCATCAACGCCCGTAGGCACTGACATAATTGTTAGGGAAGCCTTTTCCTTCGCAACTGTGGAGGATAATGTATCCGTTTCAATAGACAATCTCTCAGCAAACGGGCTCAACGGGTTTCTGGAAGTGGGCAAAAACGCTGTTGCCACTGTGACCAACAGTGTAATCTGAAATACTATCTTTTATGGCTTTGGAGGTCGGAGTGCCATTGATGCCCTAGAGGGCGCTACAGTGAATCTCACCGGTGTCACGTTGGATCGGATCAATCCACTTTTCGAGTCGATTCCTGGCTTTGAGGAGGTCTGGATCGGTGCCATCTCTGGCAGCCAAGCGACACTCAATATGGTGAATAGCCAAGTCCAGGGTCTGTCCACCAGTTTGGGAGGGGTAAATTGGTTGGGGGGCACGGCCAATATTGTGTCTTCCATTTTTACCGGCAGTGCCGGCGGGCTTTCCATCACCGACAACGGAGGTCAGGAGGGTGTTCTCAATTTCGTGAACAGTTTGTTCCAGCCTGAGAGTGCCGACGCGCAGGTAGGGCGCATTCAGGCCTGGGATGGAGGCGTTGTCAATCTGATCGCCTCCACGGTGCAGCTGAACGGACTCTTCACCATGACTGGTGGTGTCAACTGCGAACTTCCTGCGAACAGTGGGGAATACCTCTGCAACGGGGTCCCCTTGCAGGCATTCGATGGTGGCACTATTAATCTGGAAGAAAGTATAATTTCGGCGATCAACATGGAGCTGCTCCCCATTAATTATCCCTATTTAGAAACCTTCTCAACTTTTGCCTCCGGTGATCTCAAGGCTGATTCATTCACTTACGTGCAGCCAACCCCATTGCTTGATCCAACCGCCCTTCAGGCTCTCTTCAATCAGCCAGGCTTGTTCACCGGAGCCATTCCTTACGCGTTAACAAATGGTGGTTTGACTTTTGGCGATTTGCCGGAGGGCGCCTATCTCGTGCCGGGCAGCCCTCTGCGCAGTGCGATCGCGGATGCCGATGGTGTCAACCAGCTGCGCAGCCCGATTGATGGCAGCGTGATTGATACTGATGTGTATGGCAATCCCCGCACCGCTTATGGATTCCGTGACATCGGTGCCGTCCAGTCCACCCAGGAGGTGCCTGGTCCGCTTCCGGCCCTTGGGTTGGCGGCTGCCTTCCGCTGGTCCAGGCGTCTGCGCCGCGCCGTGCGCGCAGCACGCCGCTGAACCAACGCATCCGGGCAGAAGGGCCGGCCGGCTGATCAGCGGGCCGGCCCTTTCTTCTTGTCGCCTGTGGCTGCGCCGCTGAGATGGCTCAGGGAACTGCCACCTCAATCACATTGCCGTAGCCGCCCACTTCCTCCAGCACAAAGCTGTGATGGCCCGACATCAGATAGAGGGTGCCCTGGTCGTCGACCATCGGGCGGCGATCCGTGGTGGGTTGGCTACCAGGAGCCGGCCGGAAATTACCCCAGTAGGCGTCGTAGGTGCCGTCGAAACGGATGAAGAAGCCATCCTTCACGCCCTTGAGCGGGCCAATGCGGCAAGGCTTCCAATTGTTGGGAAACTGCTTGGCGTTCATGATGCACCGAGCCTTGGTTCCCTCGAGGTTGCCCTTTGGTGTCTGGGCTGGGGCGGACCCAGCGGTAGCGGCGAGGGCCAGAGGCAGAGCCAGGGTGGCCAGCAGGCAATGCAGCTGGCGCGGCCGGGTGGTGGGCATGGTGGACAACAAGGCGATGGGGGTGAGACTTCAGGGACGCGGTGCTGGTTTTTGCCAGAACACGGTCAGGGTGTAGTGGCCTTCGCGGCTGAAGCGGATGCCGGTGGCGATGTTCTCCCGTTGGACATCCTTGCCATCGGCATCGCTGGCGAACCGAAAGACCCAGCGCTTGCCCATCTCCACATTCACATTGCCCTGCCGCTGGCTGAAGCGGCAGGGGCCCTCTTCCACCGGGATCGTGTGATCGTGGCGGCTGAGGCGACAGAACGCCTCCCTGCTGTCTGCCCAGGCGGGCGACGACAGAGCAGCGGAGGCAAGGGCGACTGTGAGCAAGGCAAGGCGGGTCATGCTCATTTATTTGCCAAACAACGCATTGAGCAGATTGCCAATGGCGGCACCCGCTGCAGTGCCCGCCGCCGCTTCGCTGCTGGTGCTGCGGTTGGAGTTTTCCTGGGTGGCGATGAGCTTGTAGTCGCCGAAGCGAAAGATGCCGGTGTTGCCATGGTCCACGAAGGTGGCGGGCCAGGAACCACCAAAACCATCGCGGATCAGGAACTGCCCACCTGCCTGCTCAAAAATGTACTTGTTGCCGTTGCCCAGTTTGATCTCATAGCGATCCTGCCCGTTTTGCCTCACCTGCTTGAGCTTGCAGCTTCCGTCGTAAATGCGCTCACCGAGGCGGCTGAGACTGCAAAGGCCGGTATCACGGGCCACCTGGGCCTGGCCGCTCTGGCCACCACCCCCTGGGCTGCCGAACAGCTGCTGGGTCAACCCGAAAGCGACGTTCTGGGCTCTCCAGCCATCATCCCAGCAGGTGCGCTTGGCGACACTGCAGGCCTGGCCGCTGCTGAGGCGGAAATCGCGACCGCCACTGGAGCTCTGGCTGAGCTGTTGGCTGAGGGCATTGCCGGCCTGGCTGCCATAGATCTCAGCAGTGATGCCAATGGAGGGGCCGTAGCTGTCGTAGCAGGTTCTGCCGACGGAGTCGCAGACCACGCCTCGGCGCGGGGAATACACCCCTTGCTGGCCGCGGACTTCCAAGGCGGAGCCAAGAACCAGGGCAGCGGCGAGGCCAGTGAGAAAAAATCGCATCGACGAATCACCCGATTGTGGAGACTTCGACAGTCTAGGAAGATAGGAACTCCCGCCTCAGGACAGGGAGAAGGATTGATACCGTTTGTCAACACTTCCACTTGCTTTGGTGATCGGCTTGTTCTTGTGATTTGAGAGTGGCGATTTGGATCGTTTTCAATCCGAAACACCCCATGTAATGAAAACGCAGGGTCAGGACGTCGGGTGTAACTCTGTGTGACCGTTTACTCGAGACTGCCTGCCCGCTCAAGTGCTCCTCTGCTTGACTGTTAAAAATCTTTTAAGCCTGTTGGCTGCTGGTACCAACCCTTCCTGGATGCGCGGCTCGGGTTGACGGCCCCTTTTCAGCAGCCAGGATTTCGGTGAGTGGGATGCGGTGCTGGCTACCACTCTCGGGCATCACTGCAGCCGTTTACTTCCTGGCTTAATGCCCTTTCAGGCAGAGATTCGCACAAGCCATGTTGACGACTTTCAGGTGCTTGCGCTGCATGGCACAGGTCGATTGGAGTTGCAACGAGAGCAGTGTGGTGATGGTGTTCTTTGGTTGCCGCTCAAGGGTCTGATTCAGGAGACCATCAATGGCCGGCAGCATCTGGCGCAGCCTGGATCGGCGATGCTGTTTTCGCCCGGCGATGTGATGACAGAGTTAACCGCTGACACGGTCAGAGGCGTCTCCATCCTGGTTCCAAACCGTTACCTCCAAGGACGTGGGCCATTGTCTCCGCTTTTGCGTGAGGGCATTGCCGCTCAGCAACTCATCCAGACAGCCTGGGATCTCGTGGAAGCTGCGGCAATGCAGCTAGCTGGGGCCAGCTTTACGGTTGAACGCTTGGTGGAGGCGTTGTATCACGTCTGCAACCCGCCCAATCCCGACCAACATCATGAACGACTCACCGCGATTCGTCGCCGTGCCCTGGTGCGTGATGCCTGCAGTTGGATGCAGCAACACCTAGCTGAACGCTTCTCAGTGGTGGAGCTCAGCTCAGCACTAAATGTGTCAGTGAGGACGCTGCAAGTTGGCTTCAAGGTTGAACTGGGGTGCTCACCGCTTGCTGAGCTCAAACGCATGCGCCTTAATCAACTCCGTCGACTGCTCCTCAATCCCGAGTGGAGCGACCGCAGCGTGGCGGAGTTGATGCAGGCGGCAGGTCTTCTCGCTTGCGGCGTGACATCAGCCGACTACCAGAATTGCTATGGAGAATTGCCAAGCCGTACCCGTCAGCATGCTCTGCATCGCCACTAGAAGCCACAGACAGCCTCCTGATGTGGTGCCGGAAGTACCGAGCCAGCGGAGAACGGCTGGCCATTGCGAGCGACCTGTTCCCTACGATTTCGGACGTGAGCTCAACTGCCGGGGTAACTGTTGCTTGCCACCGGCTTGAATTGCCAGCTGGCTTCTCCAGGCACCAGCTTGTAGGTGATCGTGCGAATCCCGCCTGTGGGCTTGGCGTTGCTGTCGCCAGGGCGGTAGACGGGGAATTTGCGCATCAGGCTGGTTTCCACCACGGCAAAACTGTCGTGCCCCATGTAGCCCTTGGCCCACGTCCCGCTGAGCTCAGGCATGTTGATCGGCAGGAGTGTGTGGCCTTTGCTCACCGTCCAGGCTTTCACGCTGCCGTAGCTGCCGCTGCCGGCGCTCGTGGCATAAACAAGGACTTCAGGCTTGCCATCGCTGTTGAGATCCTCCACTTCCATTCCCGTGACGCGCCCGTCCGTTTCAGTCTTCACCGTGGCTAAGGGCTTGCCGTTCTCGCTCGCTTTCACCACCAACTGCTGCAGCGAACCCTCTCCCGTTGCTGTCACCTGAAAGGTCACACCTTGCAGTGAAGCGCTCTGTTGAACAGGTGTGGCCTGAACGGCAGATACCAGACCTGGGCCAACGCTGGCAGCGAGTAACCCAGGCAGCATCGACTGGCGTGTGAAGAGTCTCATCGGGTGTGGGTTGCTCCTACCACTCTGGTTGTTGTGAGCCCAGTCGCAATCGCTGGTTGCACGATGTCACATCTTGCGTTTGGCCGCAGCGATGCCAGCGCCTACAAGGCTGACACTGCTGGCCAGAAGGAGCAACACGCTGGTGGGAATCAGAAAGAACGGTTCTCGCAGAACACCCTGAGCATCAATTTTTGACCCGATGATGGTGAAACTGATCTGGCAGGCGAGAAAGCCAGCAAACAACAGACCCGACAGAAGCAGGAGTCGCCGGGACAGGGTAAGGCGTTTCACGGGATCACACACAGGCGCAGGTCAGCATGGTCTGCCGAGCCGCTGCTGAGGATGGGACCTTTACCACACCTGTCACGTATCCCCCTCCAAGCTGTTTGAGGGCCCTGGCCTGATCCCGTGCGGCTTGTCTCAGTCTTCCAGCAGTTGAACATGGTAGACAGCCACATTGCGCTGAGCGAGTTGGCGCACAAGATCGGGCACCATCTGAAACGGGAGTCGCAGGGTCAGTGATCGGCGCCGTCCGTCGGCCATCTCCACCAAGTGCTCGGGAGGGATGCTGGTCAGGGGATTTTTTGCAGCCGCTTGAAATACCTCCACCGCGGGGCTCTTGCCGCTGCCCAGCACAAACACCACCCGCCTGGCTGTTTCGCTGTAGTCGCGCGTAAGGGTTTCCAGCGCAGAGATCTCTGCTTGTGTCATGCCAACACTCTCAATCGATTCGGGCTGTAGGACTGTGAAGAATCACGGGGAGACCAGCTTCGTCGGACGCCATTCCTCCATCAGGTGCCATTCAATCGTTGGCGCTGATCACCAGAGCAGACCCTGGTGGTGCCACCAGCCATCGCCTGGATCGTGATGCACTCTCGCCCTTTTTCGGCGTTCCAGCCACTCGCATCGGAGCTATTCGTGACCGTGTAACGCTCATTGGTGTCGCCATTGTCCACAAATATTGTGGATCCGGTTGTGCCATCGCGCATCCAGCGGCAGTGAAAGAGCGTTGCCGGCCGAGCTTCCAACTTCATGGTGCAGGTCGCCCGGTAGGACTGCTGGGACGACTGAGCCAACACCTGGACAGGCGTGAACAGCAGCACGCCGCAGAGGAGCTGGAGGATCTTCATGGTGTGTGGAGCAGGGCTGGCGACGGTGGCCACTGGCATCGTCCCTCAGAGTTAGCTGCTGCTGGCTCCCTTGGCATCCAGGATCAGAAGGTTCACCGCCTGGAGCGCCATGAATCGTTCAAGGGTGGCCAGTGGCGGTTCGTCACCCAGATGGACGTTGCCATGTCGCCTGATCTTGCCCTTGCCCGCCCTCGCTGTCCTCGGGGGTCTTGCCGGCCAACCGGGCCTGGCGATCCCCCCACCAGCTCCGGATGAGATGCGGGTGCAGGAGGTGCTGGCCGCCACCACCCTGCAGCTGGCGCCACAGGGCATTCCCTTCCCCAACCCCAACCCCAATCCGCTCACGGTTCATCTGGCCTGCATCCGCGTCCCGCAAGGGGCGGGGACGGCGGCGGCGATGGCGGCCCAGCAGGCGCTTGCCAACCAACTGCCGATCGGCTCCTGGGTGGTGATCAGTGAGCCTGCGGCTCGCGATACCGACGGCAGCTGGTGGGCTGAGGTGTTCAGCCGGCGGTGGGAAGCGCCGCTGAACCTGCAGCTGGTGGCCCGCGGCCTGGCTTTCGCTGTTGATGCGTCCCCAGCCCAAGCGGTTACCAGATCAGGCGTTGGCCCTGGTTGCGATAGAGAGCGCTACGCCGCAGCCCAGAGCCGCGCCCGCTCCCTCGGGCGTGGTCTCTGGCACTCCGGAGCCGCGCCTGAGATTCCTCCCCGGGCCTTGCAGACACCTCCGTAGGGCATTGGGCGGCTCTCCAACGGGCTGGCCACTGGGCCATGGCTTTCCAATACCGCCTTGGCGCGATCTCCGAGATGGACGGCCTGGCCCAGCAGAAGCTGATGCACCGCTGCCAGCTGGAGGCTGAGCGTGAGGCGCTGGGTGCGTTGCGGCTGCAGATGGCCTGAGGCCCATCGCCGGGGGCTGCGGCCCCTTCTCTGATTGGGCGCCGTACAGTGTCCGTACGTTCCTGGTGGGTGTCGCCTTGACCAGCACCAAGCCGCAGGGCCACCGGCCGGCCAAGACCAGCCGGATCGAGCTGCGGGCCACAGAAGACGACCGCGATCTGCTGGATCGGGCTGCGGCGGCCGTCGGCACCGATCGCAGTTCCTTCCTCCTGGCCCACGGGCGCCTGGCAGCCCAGCGGGTGCTGGCCGACCGTGAGCAGTTCGTGCTCGATGCCGACGCCCAGCAGGAGTGGGAGCGGATCAACAGCCGCCCGGCCCGCAGCCTGCCGGGACTGGCGCGCCTGCTGGAGCGGCCCTCGCCCTTTGCCCCTCCAGTGGCAGATCAGCCCCAGGCATGAGCCTCTACCAACCGCCAGGGCTGCTGGCGGCCCGTCACCAGCTCGCAGGCTTCCGCTGCCGCTCCGAGGAGCAGACCGCCTGGCTGGTGGAGGTGGCCAGGCAGGCCCATGGCACCGGCACGACGCGGGTGTTTGTCGTCACCGAGGTGGATCAGCCCCATGTCGTTGCCTATTTCGCCTGGTGCATGGCGAGCGTGGCGATCGCCGATCTGCCCAAGCGGCTGCGCCGTGGCGCCGGCCGCACCCCCCAGCCCATCGCCTTGCTGGCCCGCCTGGGGGTGGACCAACGCCATGAAGGCCAGGGCCTCGGTGCGGCCCTGCTGCTGGAGGTGATCACCCGGGTCGCCAGCCTCAGGGAGGCCAGCCTCAGCGAGGCCATCGGTTGGCGCGGCTTGCTGGTGCATGCCGAATCCGAGCAGGCCCGCAGCTTCTACGAGCACCTGATCCCGGAGTTTGAGCGCTCACCCACCGATCCGCTGCATCTGCTGCTGCTGCTCAAGGACATCCGCCGCACCCTGGGGCGCTGAACCCGGTCTCACCCCTCTCGCGTCATCCTTGGCAGCTCCCAGAACTGGTCCGGTTCATTGGCGGCCTCTTCGAGGCTCAAGACAGTGGCCAGCAAGCGGAACTGATCAGCCGAGCGCAATGGACCTCCAAGGCATTCCATGCGCACCAGATCGCTGATCTCCCAGTCGGCATCGCCATAGCGCTCCAGCTGCTACAGGGTGTGGCGCCGCATCTGCTCACCGCCAGCCGGTCCGTTCGTGCTCCAGTGCGGTGTCGATCTGCTTCTGTCTGAGGCCCTGAGCTGGGGGAATAGCGGCCTGCAGGTCCAGAAGTTTGGCCAGCAGCTTGCGGCCTGTCGATGCAACCTCATCGGCCGGTGTGATCGCCACCATCACGCGACCGAGGGGAGTTCCAGCCGGCAGCTGCAGGGTCCGGTCTTCCTTGATTTCCGTCGTGAAGGAGAAGGATCCCATCGCTTCTGATTGGGTCCGTTCAAGTTAGAAGCTGAAATACCGTCTCGCGGTTCTGGGGCCCAGGGAGGGCGAGGAGCACTCCGGCCTGGAGCCGTTGTCGGACGAGGAGATCGCCACCCTGCACAAGTTCCTCGGGGCGATGCCTCAGGAGGCGCGCAAGCGCTTCACGATCGAGTTCCGCCACCACTTCCAGGTGCCGCGGGAGGTGCGGATGATCAAGGACCGCATCACCCAGCGACGCCACAAGGACTTCATCGATGTGTTCGAGCGCGAGCTGGCGGGAGGAACGCCATGAGCGGCTGCCGCCGCGCCTACGCCAGGCCCCAGCCGCGCTCGCAGCACGGCCGTCACTACCTGTGCGTCTGTGTGCACAGCGATGTCTACCGGCATGTGCGGCAGCTGTCGGTGGAGCACCAGCTGTCTCTCTCCGGTGCCGCCCATCACCTGTTGCGGCTGGGTGCCGGCCTGGAGCCCCTGCTTCCCCTGTCCTCTTCCACTTCCAACCTGAACAGCAAGTCCCATGGCGATTGAACTCAACGACGGCAGCCGCATTGCGGCGCCGGTGATCCGTCAGCAGCGCCTCGGTAAGGTGGCCTATGCGGCGATCGTGCGCCCGGAGCAGCGAGGCCCACCACCTGGTCGCCGGCAACGTCTGGGGCCGGATCATCGAGGCCTGGCCTGGCGCCCACCTGATCGGCAAGACCGCCACCCCGGAACGCCTCGACGGGAAGGGACTGGGCATAGAGGCCGGCGGCTATTTCGAGGCCCTGGTGCTCGGCCCCTCAGCGGCCTGGCTGGTGGAGCAGGGCTGGCTGGCCAGGCCCAAGGTCTTCTCCTGGCCAGGGGCCAGAAACAGCAAGTTGCGACGCCGGATGGGCGAGTTTGATCTCGAGCAGGCAGCACGCGCCTTTGGCGATCGGACCGCCATCGGCGATGCCGTCTCCCACTACCGCCGCCGGCTGCACCCGGGCACCGCCATCTGCTTTTGCTGCACGATCGAGCACGCCGAGCAGATGGCCGCGGCCTTCCGCGCTGCGGGAATCCGGGCCGCATCGGTGAGCGGCGCTACCCCAGCGGAAGAGCGCAAACGCCTGATCGCCGGGCTCGGCACTGGGGAGGTGGAGGTGCTCAGCAGCTGCATGATCATTTCCGAGGGCACCGACATCCCCTCAGTCGGCGGCGCGATCCTGATGCGCCCCACCGCCTCCTTGAGCCTGTATCTGCAGATGGTCGGCCGTGCCCTGCGTCCCGCACCGGGCAAGCAGGAGGCGGTGATCCTCGATCACGTCGGCAACGCCCATCGCCATGGCCTGCCCACCGATGAGCGCGACTGGAACCTGGCCGGGCGGCGCCGCCGCGAGGGCGTCTCGATCCCGATCAAGGACTGCCCGGTCTGCTTCTGCAGCTGCCCCAGCGCAGCCCAGGTTTGCCCCGACTGCGGCCACCTGTTCCTCGCCGAGGAACGCGATGAGCAGCGCCGCGGGCTGCAGCAGCTGGAGGGCGAGCTGGTTGAAGTCACGGGCGCAGCCCGCCACCGGCCTAAACCCAATCAGCAGCAGAGGCCCCGGCGGGCGCACCCGGCAGCAGGCTGCAAGACCTTTGAGCAGCTGCTGCAGCGCGAGCAGGAGCGCGGCTACAAACCTGGCTGGGCCAGGCACGTCTGGGCCGCAAGGCAGCACCACACGGCCAAGAGCGGTACGCTTTGACGTACGGGTGAAGGCCATGTCATGACCACCGTTTCAGCCACAGAAGCCCGCAAGCGGTTGTACGCCCTGATCGACGAGGTGGGGCAGTCCCACGAGCCGGTGCAGATCACCGGCAAGCGAGGCAATGCCGTCCTGCTCTCGGAAGACGACTGGCGCGCCATCCAGGAGACGCTGCATCTGGTCTCGATCCCGGGCATGCGCGAATCCATCCTGGAAGGCATGGCCACTGAGGTGAGCGAACTGAGCAGCGAACCGGGCTGGTGAGCTGGACGGTCCTCTTCACCAAGCAGGCCCAAAAGGACGCTCGCAAACTCGCCTCCGCATCCCCTGCTCTCAAGCAAAACGCTCAGGCCCTGCTGGACATCCTTGCCGTCGACCCCTATCAGCAGCCCCCTCCATACGAGGCCTTGGTCGGCGATCTGCGAGGGGCCTGCTCCAGGCGCATCAACATCCAGCACCGCCTCGTGTATCAGGTGCTGGAAGAGGAGCAGATCGTGAAGGTGCTGCGGCTCTGGAGCCACTACGAATAGCCCAGCCCGGCAACAGGAGGCATGGCCTCCTCCCTGTGCGAACACGAGATCCAGCAGCGCATCCGCCTGGGCCAAGCACATCTGGGCTACCCCCACCGCAGGCCTCAATCCCTGACTGGCTTGCTGCCTGCTCCCAGGAGTTCAGCCTCCAGGCCCAGCTGTTGGGCCGCGGCCACAAACGGAGCATCCAGGCTGCAGAGGGTGGCGCCACGGCCGCTGGCGATGGCCAGGTGCAGGGCATCGGCCGCTCGCAGGGTCGTGCTCCAGCCGCGCAAGCAGCCGTTTGCATTGCGGAAGTCCTGCGGCTCCAGTTCCAGCACCAGTAGGCCCGGCGCCAGGCTGCGCTCAAAACCCTGCAGCACCGCCTCGGCTTGTTCCTGGCTCAGGGCCCTGGTGCGCACCTTCAGGCCGAGGGCGGAATGGAGCTCGGTGACGCTCCAGGAGCTGATCGCCGGCGGGGCACTGGCCTCAGCCAGAAATGCCGCCGCCGTGGCGGAGTGCACTTCCGGCGTCAGCACCGCCAGCAGCACACAGGTGTCGATGTAGAGCATCAGGAGCCGGGCTGATCCCGCAACGCCCGCATGGTCTCCACGCCGCTGGTCGGTTGCTCGGGCAACGAGCCACGCAGGGCTGCGAGCTGGGGGAGCAGATCACGCACGCTGCAGCGCGGCACCAGCTCGGCGATGGCCTTGCCGCGCCGGGTGATCACCACCGCCTGGCCAGCCTCCACCGCATCCAGAAGGCTGGAGAGCTGGGTCTTGGCTTCCGCCACCGTCACCTGCATCATGGCCGTTGACCATCTGGATGACCAACTCTAGGGCGGGCTTGTAGCCCGGCAACAGGAGGCATGGCCTCCTCCCTGTGCGAACACGAGATCCAGCAGCGCATCCGCCTGGCCTGCGGCCGCGGGGCGGTGCGGCTCTGGCGCAACAACACCGGTGCCCTGGTCGACCAGCAGGGACGCTTCGTGCGCTTTGGGCTGTGCAAGGGCAGCAGCGACCTGATCGGCCAGCGCTCGCTGGAGGTCACGCCTGAGCTGGTCGGCCAGCGGCTCGCCCAGTTCGTCGCCCTGGAGGTCAAGACCGCCAGTGGACTCGTCAGCCCCGAGCAGCGGGCGTTTCTGCGCCTCGTGCAGGAGCTCGGTGGCGTGGCGGCGGTCTGCCGCTCTGTGGAGGAGGCCGAGCAGCTGCTTGGCAGCCCGAGGCAAGTACTGCTGGGACACTGATGGATCCGGCAGAACTGCAGCAGCGGCTGAGGCGTCTCGCACAGGCCCACCCAGGCGAGCACCCCTACACCCTTGCTCTGAGATTGCAGGCAGAGACAGGGAAGGTGATCACTGGGCAGCTTGCCAAGCAGATCCTGCAGAAGCTCGGACAGGATCAGACCTGATATGCCAGGACGTGTCAGGAAGGGACAGGAGGTGACTAGGAGTGCCAAGTTTGGCGTATGGTTCGGGACATCCCATTCAGGATCCTGAACGTGGCCATCACCTACAAGGAGCTGCTTGAGCGCCAGGAGGAGAACCGCGCAGCGTTCGGTCGGATGCTGCTGAACTGGCGAAGAACCAACGGCTGGACCCAGTACACCGCCTGCAGCTGGGCGGAAGAGGCCGGCTTCGATGCGATCTCCTACGGCAACCTCTCGGTGATCGAGCAGGGCAAGGCCGGCGAACTGCGCCAGAAGGCCTTCTGGCAGCTGGGCGAGCTGAACCGCCGCATCGCCGAGAAGGACTGGGGCTCGGTCAAGAGCCAGGCGATCAAGGACAAGCTCGAGAACGCCATCCCGCTGGGTGACGACGAATGCCCGGCCTGGACCCCCCTGGAGCTCTGGGCCTGCTATTGCGGCCTGAGGGATGTGCCGGAAGCGTTCCAGACCACGCCCGCGCCGACCGTTGGCCAGCGCAAAGCGACGGAGCTCTCGGCCAAGTGGCGTAATCAGATGCGCCGGGTTGTCGATGAATGCGGCCTTGAGCCCAGCGACGCCCTCAACTCCCTGGCGGTCGAAGCCAGCGAAGAACACCGCAAGCGCTTCTACGCCGTGCTCACCGGCTTTGGCGACTACAGTACGGAGGAGCTGCCGCCGCTGTGGATCGAGGGCGACATCTACCTGCCCAAGCGCTGGCTGGACCAGTGTGAGGCCGCCAACAGAAAGGGCAGCAAGCCCAGCGGCCGCAAAGGCAAGAAGCCAGTCACGGCCTGATGGCTAGGAATTAACAGCCGCTATGAGTGCGGCTTCTAATAAACAGCCCTAAGATCCGGATCAGCGGGCAACCGCCCGATTCGATCCGTCATGGCTCCACCCCCCAGGCCTCCAGAGGCCGGCATTGAGTCACCGCCGGCCGTCCCGGCCGACGCCACCCCCGAGCAACAGCTCACCCATGCCCTGGCCAGCTTTCAGGCCGAGGTGTCTCCCATTCCAAACGCTGACCTGCCGGCAGTGGCAGAAGCGGTCCGGCCTGCCGCGCGCAATGGGATTTGCTAGTCAGCTCGCCTGAACGAACAGCAAGGCCGCTCCAGGCTGCAGGTCACGGTGATGCACGTCGCCGGGGCCGAGCTCTGCAGCGCGTCCTGGGCTGATGAGGCCACCAATTTGGCCGAAACCACCGGTCTGATGTTGGCCATGCTGCTGGGCATTCCTGTGTCCGCACAGGCTCGGGCTGTAGAGCCCGGTATAAATGCAGAAGCTCATGCAGCCGGAAAGTCTGATGTGGATCCTTCGCAGCAGACTTGCCATGATCAGCTAGCAGAAGGTCCGTCTGCTGAGGAGCCCGTCCCCCTGGCCGACTCCAGGGATGACGGCACTTCTGTAGACGGTGATCCAGCCCTGGCTCCCCTCACCCCTGTGGAGGTCAGCGAGGTTCACCGCCGTGTGCTCGACCTGCCCAAGGCTGCTCGTCAGGAGCTGACCAAGGCCTTCCGCGAGCACTTCCAGGTGCCGCGCAATGCCCGCTCCATCGGTGATCGCATCACCCAGCGCCAGCACAGCGACTTCATTGCACTCTTCCTCGAAGAAGCGCAGGACCAGGTGCAGCTCGAACCTGCTGCGGAGCCGGGCTCATGAGCGAGAGCCATCGCCCCCGGCCGCCACGCCGCTACGGCGAGCAGCCCCGTTCTCTGGCTGGTCGCCATTTCATCCAGACCCAGGTGCGCACCGACGTCTACCTGCGAGTCCGCGAAGTGATGGAGCGCCACAACCTCTCGGCGAGCGGAGCGGTGCATCACCTGCTGCGCGAACGCTTTGGCCTGCCGCCCCTTCCCCCGTTCGATCAACAACAAACGTCCACCGATTCATCCCATGGCTAAAGACATCTTCCGTACGCCCCTTGCCGAAGTGCGCTGGGCCCACCTGATCACCCCAAGGCACCAGCTCGACAAGAGCAAACCCAAGGCCTGGACTGCCGATCTGCTGCTGGCCAACAGCGACGAGAAGGCCCAGTCCTTCCTGTTGGCGATGGAAGACCAGTTCATCGCCCTGCACGGCAGTCGCAAGCGCCGCGCTGAGAAGGGCTTCCCCTGGAAGCCGGACAAAGAGAAGCCCAGCGAGATCACCGTGGTGCGCTTCAAGGTGCCGCAGTTCCAGCGGCGCGACGGCTCCCTCTCCGAGGGGCCCCGCATTGTTGATGCCAAGAAGCAGCCCTGGGATGGGGCCGCCATCGGCAACGGCTCCAAGGTGGTCGTCGCCTTCGACATCTACGACTGGGACGGCGAGAACGGCTGCGGGATGACCTTCCAGCCCCGCGCCGTCCAGGTCGTCGAGTTCGTGCCCTACGAGCAGGTCGACCCCACCGACGGCTTCGATGAGCTGGATGGCTACACCACCGGTCGTGGCTCCGATGACGGAACCGCGAGCGGTTGGGCCGTCGATGACGACGACGAGGCCCCCTTCTGATGGGCTCGCCGTACGTCACCAGCAGCCGGGGCGGTGGGCGCCGCCCCCAGCTGCCGGCCTTCTGCCGCACCCGCCGGCCCACCACCGTCGCGGTCACAGCCAGCAGCCTCGTCGGGTTGCGTGGCCTGGTGCTGCTGGGGCTCCTCTTTCAGCTCAGCACCCTGCTGCTCGTGCTCGCCGGGCCCGTGCCGCCGCGGCCAGTGAGCAACCCCAACACCGTCTTCCGCTCCGATGCCGGCAGTGATGCCGCTGAGCTTCCACCCGTCACACCGCTTTCAGACCGATGAACAACACAACATCAAGCGCCCTGGTTCTATTCGACTTTGAAGGCAACCAGATCCGCGTCTTCACCGATGAGCAGGGTGATCCCTGGTTTGTCGCCGCAGATGTCTGCTCAACCCTCGGCATCGGCAACGTCAGCCAGGCACTCAGCCGTCTGGACGGGGACGAGAAGACCCTCATCTCAAATGAGGGTGCCCCAGCAGGCGGGCCGCCGAGCCTGAACCTGATCAACGAACCTGGGCTCTACACCTTGGTCCACGGCAGCCGCAAGCCGGAGGCCAAGCGCTTCAAGCGCTGGGTCACGCATGAGGTGCTGCCGGCGATCCGCCAGACAGGCCGCTACGCCCTGCCTGGCCTCGCGCCTGCGCCGACATCCTTGCCTTCGGACAAGCAAGACAGCGTCGGCGCCCTGTTGCTGATTGGTCAGGCCGTCGCCCAGGTCCCCGGAGTGAAACCCGGCATCGCCATGACCGCCACACTCACCTGCATTCAGGAAAACACAGGGCTAGCAACCGAAACCCTGCGGCGAGCCCTGCCGGCTACGGAGGACCCGATCTGCTCACTCAATGCCACGGGACTCGGGCAGCTGTTGGGGATGAAGGCCAAGGACACCAACCAACACCTCGCAGCCTGCGGGCTGCAGATCCGCAATCAGCGGGGGGAATGGGAGCTCACCAATGCCGGCCTGCATTGGGCAGAAGCCCTGCCCTATTGCCGCGGCGGCCACAGCGGCTACCAGATCCTCTGGAATCCCGCCGTGGTCAGCGTGCTCCGGGAGCTGGCCTGATGGAGAACCAGACGACAGTCCCAGCCGGACGTCACCGCGTCTGGGTCACAACGGCAGAAGCCTGCGCTGCTCTGGGGATGAGCCGCGAAACCCTCCGCCACCTGCGGCTCCGGGGGGTGCTCACCCCTGGTAAGCACTACCGCCGCTGGGGCTGCACCCAGGGCAGGGGGCCGCTGCAGTGGCACATGGAAAACGTGGAGGCCACCATCACGGGCTGGAGCCGCAGGTATCTGCAGCACTGAAAACCACAAACTGGACGTAGAGTCATGTCTCTACGGGTGGCCGTGAACGGTCGAAGGCGTTCCTTGACACAGTCCAGGCCTCAAGATCGCTCAGCTGACGCCAGCCAGCACTTCCCGCAGGCGATCCGCCGCTGGGGGAACAGCCTGGCGGTCAGACTCCCGGCCGATTGCCTGCGTCAGGCCGGACTGCAGGAAGGCGATCAGATCGACATCGTCGTTGGTCCTGATGGCCGCCTGAGCCTGGAGCCTCTGCGCAAGCTGGATCGCTCTGCCCTGGCCGCTGATCTGCGTCAGCTTCAGGCCACCATGCCTCTCACCCCTTCGGTGATACGGGAATGCCGCGGCGGTGAACGCTGGTGACGCTCACCCATCGATGATCTATCTCGACACCAGCGTGGTGGTGGCTCTGCTGACCCCGGAAGAGCGCAGTGCCCAAGCCCTCGACTGGTTTGCTCAATCTCGGGACCCCCTGATCAGCAGCGACTGGCTGATCACCGAAACCCACAGCGCCCTGGGAATCAAGCAGCGCCACCACGGACTCAGTTCTGAGGCGCGCCAGGCCGCTGGGGAGCAGTTCGAGCGCCTGCTGCAGGGCGGAGTGGAACTGCGCTCGCTCGATCGCGACCGCTTTCGCCAGGCAGCCGAGCTGCTCCAGGATCCAGCACTCGATCTACGGGCCGGTGACGCCTTGCATCTGGTCGTAGCGCTGCACAGCCGCTGCACCCGGCTGGCCAGCTTCGATGTGCGAATGCAGCAAGCCGCAAAGGTCCTGGGCCTGACGCCGGCGCTGAACTGAGACGCGTCTCTAAAGCTGGCGTGAGCAACCATCACCGCGACCCACTGAGCTCACAAGCCAGCCACCTCTGCATGGCGATGGAGTAGCGCCCGGGCCAGCCTCAGAAACCCAACCAAGACAGTCGATGAATATCTGGCAACGCTTGAGCAGGTTCTCGCAGGCCCTGCGGCATTACGCCGCTGAGCTCTGAGCTCGGTGGCCATGGGCCAGCCGTTGCTCCGCCTTGGCGAAGGCGTCATCCACAACGTCATCCCCGCACCAGCGACTGTAGGCAGCCAGGTGGGTTTCTACTGAGTGACCCATGGCTGCAGCAACCACCTTGGGCGGAAGCTCGCAAGTGACATGAGCGCGGTGGGCATAACCATGGCGGCAGGAATAGAGGACCAGCTTTTCGCCCTTCTCTTCGTACTCCCGCCGTAGCTGTTGCCAGAGCGGTCGACGCCGCATGTAAGTCCCAAGGTCCTCAGCCCCATGACCTGGTCGCATCGGCGGCATACGGTCAGGTCGAAATGCTTTCTCAAGCTGCCATTCCTGTGCCCAGTTGTCGCAAGGCAACAGTCGCAGGACTCTTGAGCGGGTGCGCCCCCGACTGGAAACTTTCTGATAGGTTGTCCAGAGCTGCCCTTTTTGAATCTCCAGGTGTTGCAGTTCTTCTGGACGGAGGCCGTAGGCAGCCATCAGCTGAAACGCCAATCGCCAGCGCGGATCGGATATTGCCTCTACCAGGTCGAGCACGTGGCTGACATCAATCGGAGTTGTGACTCCTCGTTCATCACGCTTTCGACCAACGTAGACCGAGAGATCAAGTGGGGGTTCCCAGGATGACGGCAGCCGCTCCGAATCGACGCCCCAACGCAAAAGCGCTGCTGTGAATTGAACCTGCAGCTGACGGCCACGAGATCCTGGTCTGTCCTTCCCTGACTCGATCACGGCCTCCAGAAGTTGCTTGGATGAGGTCGGTCGCCGCTTGCCACCAATGGCATCGAGAATCACAGACATTCGCCGCCAATACATATCATCCCAGGTGCTCTGCTTGATAGCTCCACTACTCAGCTTGTGATCCTTGAAGCCCTGAATCAGCTGTGACCAATTGATTGCCTCACTAACGGTGACTCCATTGGAGCTTGATTCCGTTGAAGGAACTCGCGCATGAGTTTCGATGGCGAGGTCAAGGGGGACACCATCATTGAAATCAGCATGGATAGCAAGCACTGCGGTATGAGTCGCCTGCCTATCGGATGCGGACCAATCGAAGGGGAGCACCCGCTGCTGACGGGCACCCCCAGCGGCTGAAGCGGAGACATTGAGGAGAACACGTCCGCGCATTTCTGACACAGTCCAGCCACTACGAGGCCCGAGGTCTGATGTCAACGAAAGCCGCAGAGCTGCTACCCAGCCACGGTCTTTCGCTGCTCGTGCTTGTCGGGGGGCGGGGGTGGTCTGCGGCACGGCACCAGGGAATCAGGCACACACGACACCCCTTGCAAGAGAATCAACCCTTCAGCTTGGCACGCCCTGCCAGAGACGGCCACAGCCTGCAAGCCTGAAAGCCAGTAACAGCAAGGGGTCTCAGGGGTAGAATCCAGCTGCGGCAGTCGATCTGGCAGACTCTATTTCAAGGGCTTTGGGATCACCAGGTCGCAGGTTCGAATCCTGTCGCCCCGATTGGGTTCTCGGCGATGCCGATGCACTTCCAGTTGGACAGGGGTTGGGCATCAACCGCTACCGGCTGGTTCATCCCACTGCCCTTGAAGGGCAACCGCCCCGCCCGTCGGTGGCTCTGCGAGCATGCATCAGACGTCCCGAGCTCCTCAGGATTTTGGATGAACGGGATCAGGAGGACTGGTGGAGCTACCGATCTCCTGCAGGCCGGTCAAGACATCCCATCGACAACGTGATGATGATGCTGTTTCTTGACCTTCCTGCGTTGTCTAAGCATGCGGCTGTAGCTGAAGGTGGCGGCACATCCTGCCAATGGCAGAGGAGCGGGAACCGACGCGGAAGGGCGTTGTTGCAAGGTGACGACACCACCGAACGGGAGCCATGGATCTGAAGGCACGCCGCTCAAGGTGCCACTGATCAGATCAGGGGATTCGGGGTGAGTTCCAAAGAATAAGCGGTGACCCGAGGAGTTCTGTCCATGGAAATACGTCGAGAACATGATGGTCGGAGGCATCCCGGGCGCTGGATCCGGTGGCAGGTAGCCCACGACCTGTCCAGCGGAGACTCGGAACCCCGTTCCTTCTATCTGGATATAGGTGCCGATGGAATCCGCTGGCACCCCTGCTCCCCCAATGACGTTCACGCTGGTTGGTTGGCGGATGCTGTTATCGACGAGTCCTTCGATCACCCCCTCCACGCCTGCAAAGGAGAAACCGAAATCCAGTGCAGCGGAAGCAGGCGGCGCGAAGAACCCCCCATCGGCTGCGGCCACCAGCGGAACAGCAGTGATAATCAGAAGCAGGTGCTGACCCTGGCGAATGGCCCTCATGACCGGAAGGCGGATCTTTCTTTGATCCTAGGGAGGAGCTTGTCTTTGGTTTTTGCTGTCCGCAGCTTCGGTCCCGATCTGCAACGTCCGGCGAACTGACAACGGCTTGCGTGGCTGGCCGCAACGCTGAACCCATGGGGTTGGTGAAACCATGTCTCAGGCCATGGTCGACGCATGATGTTGCCGGCTCTCGGGCTATCGATTCCTCGAGGTCAACGGATCGTTTTCTCATCGCGATGGATGGCTACCTCCGGGCCTGATCTGGATGTCGCCCGATCCGTGCTGCCCCCTTTGCGCCCCGTTGTGATCGCATCGCGTCGCCTCTTGGCCTGGGTCCGCAGGCCAGGGTCCACGTCGATGTCCGACGGACCTGCAGGCTGCGCCTGCTCGCCGCCTCAGCGGAGGCTTTCGCAGGCCTCGCCGTCCCCATCCCCATCCAGGTTGCTGTGGCCCTGGCGCAGCAACTCCTGGGCGCGGGCAAAGGAGCCGATCTCACGGCAGCGGAATGTCCGTCCGCCAGGGATCGATTCACTGGCGCTGGGGGAGCGCCCTGCTGTTCTGCCACGGCGGAAGTCCCAGGGGCGGGTGATGCCACCCGGCACCCGCCACACGCCGTGGCGTCTGCGGGAGGCCCGCACCTCAGCGTCCAGATAGGCGCTGGCGTCGCACTGGTCCAGGTACCTCCGGTAGGCGAAGGCCATGCCGTCTTCCACCAGCGTCAGGTTCAGATTCACCGCTCCGACCACCTCCGCCACCGTGCGCCCGAAGCGATCCACCGTCTGCGGCCGGAGGGTGACGCCGGAGCCGAGCCGCAGGCGGGTCTGCAGATAGCGGCGGGCGTTGGCACCATCGGGAGCCTGCGCCATCTCGGGGGCATCGATGCAGGCCAGCCGGATCGTCAGCCGCTGCTGGCCCTGCTGCACGCGGATCGTGTCGCCATCGCCGATCGAGAGCACCGTGGCGCGAACCTCGGCTCCAGCCAGGGCCCCCGAGCCTGTCGCCGCCATGGTCATCGCCACCGCCAGCAGCAGGGCGACCGGTGCGTGCGGGTTGAGGCGCATCCCCCCAGTGTGGGGGGCCGACGCGACGCCCCTCCTCTCCGGAATCAACGCAGACGCGCACCCGGAGCCTTCTGCGGAACCCTGCTCGGCGCACCCATCAGCCCAGCCGGGGTGTCCCGACGCCGTCCCCGGAGAGCCTCGCTTCTATCCTGCTTCCATGGCCATAGCTCGGCGGCGGGCCGGCGACATCCCCTGCATCCGCACCTGCGCCGGCTGGATGCTGGATCACCGCTTGCATGCCGCTCTGGAGTTCGAGGCTCTCAACCGCGAAGCATGCGGCTGCGAAATCCCAGCAGCCGTGCCGTCTCCTCGAGAAAACCCAGACCGTCGTGCTCGATCCGCAGCCGACGTACCAGCGGGGCTCCCGCTGATGCGGCCATGGAGGGATATTGCACTTCTGGGACGAGCCTGGCACTGATGTCCATGGAAGCTCAAGAGCACGGCTCTTTGTTCATCGCTGCCCCCCACAGGCCGCCAGGCTCGAGCCCTGCAACCCTGGCGGGGTCACCATGGCCAGCGGCAATCCCGGCAGCAAAACTCACCAACAACGCTGAACAGACGATGAACTGCCGCTTACGCCTGGCCGCACGGCTTGGAATCGCACTGATCGCCACCTGATGGCTTCGGCCCCGGCCAGGGCCCTGGAAGAGGTGGTGATTGAGATCCCCCTGCTGGAGATCCGTTTCACGGTACGCCTGGATGAATTGCGGTCCCCTGAGGCCTTGCGCCAGGGCAACAGTGATCTGGCCGAGCTGGATCGCGCCACCGGAGGCGCCGCAGGCCGTCAGCTCAGGGAGCTGCTGCTCCAGCCCGTGCCTCTCAGCGTGTAGCAGGTGGCCGATGGCTCGGTGGGCTCGCCCCTGCTCGAGCAGGCCTGCTCGTGATCGCCTCGCTCGGCACGGTGGAGGGACGCACGACCGACCTCAGCGGACGGACGCTGAATCAAGCCCTGCTGCGGGCCTCCGCGAACGGCGAGCTCACCCTGCCGAGCCTGATCCTGAGCGATCCCCGGCCAACGGGTGACGCTCAATCTCGGTCGCGCCCGTCAGATCGTCACCCGGATGGCGCTGCATCGGCAGCAGGCTGAAGCGCTGCTCGCCACTACACCCGCCGCCTCCCTGCCCGCTGGCACGTCGAACGGCCCTGGGGTCGCCGTGAACCGGCGGCTGGCCAGCCTGCAGGTTTTCCATCGGCCCCAGCCGCTGGAGGTGATGGTGATCGAGCCAGCCAGCGGTGCGGGCGGCTCGCCCCGGCGCCGTGATCTCGATCTCCCCCAACAATTACGACTTCGCCTACAGGCTGCAGTTGCAGGACTGGCGGGAGTGGGTGGGGCGCGGCATCGCCGATGAACTGCTGGTGCAGATCTACCGGCCCGAGGTGCAGGAGGCCCGCCAGCGCATCCCCACGGCCATCGCCGTGATGAGCGGTCAGCGCAACCGCCCCACCCCCCTGGCCCTGATGGCGCAGAAGCTGGCCGCCAACCGCGCCCAGGGTCTGGGAGTGGCCTTCTTCTACTTCGAGAGCCTGTGGGGCCAGGGCCCCGAGCCGCCGCAGGAGCGGATTGCCGGGCTGGCCGTCGGGATCCGTCGCCGGCCCTGCGCCCGTCACCAGGACGAAGAGACGGCGTGCGGCCTCAGTCCATCACCAGGTCCACCCCGTCGAACAGATGGCGGCCGGGGGCCTCCGGCGAGGGATCGAACCAGTACTGCTCCACCAGCGTCAGAAAGGCCTGCCGCGGCCTCGTGCCGGTAGGTGTCGAGCAGCAGCCCCAGCAGATCCGGGAAGCGGCTGGGCCGACCCTGCCAGCGCCGCGCGATCCGCACCGCCACCGGTTGGAAGTCACCCTCCAGGATGTGGCGGCCGTCGCCGTCGCAGTCGTAGAAGCGGAACAGCCGGCGGTAGCGCCGCATCAGCTCGGCCGGCAGGGAGACGCTCGACATCCACCGGGCCGCAACGGATTCCGATGGATCCGGTGGCGACTGCCTGCCGCCCCTGCGGCCACGCTTGTCACCAACCTTCACAAGCTGTTACAATTCACGAAACAAACTGAAACACTCATGACTGATTCCTCCGCCCGCTTCGGCTTCGTCGCCTTCGCGGAAACCTGGAACGGCCGCCTCGCCATGCTCGGCTTCGTGATCGGCCTGGGCACCGAACTGCTCACCGGCCAGGGGATCCTCTCCCAGATCGGCCTGGGCTGATCGACCCACGGCCCAGCGTTCACCCTTTCCCCGTGCTCAACCCATGACCAACACCCCCGCCAACGACGCCTTCCTCCAGGGCGACATTGACCGTTCCATCCACATGGAGCAGCTCAAGCGTGTCGAACTCTTCAACGGCCGTGCTGCCATGCTCGGCCTGGTGATCGGTGTGCTCACCGAAGCCCTCACCGGCTCCGGCATCGCCCATCAGATCGGCCTCGGCGCCCTGACCGACGGCTACGCCGCCTGCCGCACCCAGTTCCTGCCCTTCTGCTTCTGATCGCACTGCCCCCGATGCTGCTCCCGCCCCCCATCTGTCCCTTCACGGCGGCCCGGATCGCAGGTCTGCAGGCCACGGTTCTGCTGCTGCTCACCCTGCTGATCAAGGCCAGGGTGCAGATCAAGGTGGCCTCGGCCCTGGGCCTGTTCCTGCTGGCCCTGCAGACCCTGTTGTTCCTGGCCGCCGCCGGAGCCCTGGGACTGGTGACCGTCGGCGGAGCAGCCCTGGCGCTGACCCGTCCGCGGCCGGCCGCCGCCTGAGATCACCTCTGCCATGACCGCCATGACACAGCCACCGCTGGGGGAAGATGCTCTGCGGGCCCTGTTCACCAAGCCCTACGGCGCCCCGGGGCCCACCCCGGAGCAGTGGCGGGCGCTCTACGACGAAGAAGTTCACTTCACCGACCCCACCCAGGAGCGGCAGGGCCTCGAGGCCTACATCGTGGCCCAGGAGGGGTTGCTCCAGCGCTGCGACGACGTCTTCCTGGAGCCGGGTGCCGTGGCACTGAGCGGTGACACCGCTTTTGTGGAATGGACGATGGGCCTGAAGATCAAGGGCATCGAATTCATCTACCCCGGCACCAGCCGCCTGCGCCTTGGCGCCGACGGCCGGGTCATTGATCATCGCGACTACTTCGACTTCGTCGGCCCCACCTTCACCCCGGTGCCGCTGGTGGGAGGCTTTGTGCGCTGGCTCTACGGCCGCTTCGTGGCCTGAAGTTTCCGACCTGCTGATCGCTGGGGCCCGGACGTCCGGGCCGGTCGACGCCCGGTGAGGCGGGCCAGCCGGGCCAGGCGACCTCTGGCGCGATTCAGGGCTTCCCGCTGCCGCTCGCGGTAGGGGCGATAAACCGAATCTGTCGCCACCATGTCGCCATGGTCCTGGACTCCGTACAGGAGGCCGGTGATGCGCTCGCTCCGGGAACGGTCGCTCCGCCGCAACTGGGCGTCGGCCAGCTCGCGGGTGAGTGCGAACACCAGCTGCCGTTCCTTGAAGGCGGAAAAGCTGCCTTCGAACGGATGGGGGAAGCAACCGCTGGCCATGGGAGGTGTCCTGCGGCTGGAGTTCTGCCCTCAACTGTATCTGTTGCTACAGATCTTGGGCGCCACCGCCCGATCGGCTTGTTGGGTGGGGCGGCTCGAGCCCTTCTTCGCAGGTGAATGGGACCGAACTCCCTCTGCCTGGTGGAAGGTGGCTGAGGAACCGAACCAAGTCCTTGCCGCCCATGTCCATCCCCATGATCGATCTCCCCTTCCTGGCGGAGCTGCTGGTGGCCCTGCTGGTGGTCGCCACCCTGGACGGTCCGCCCCCGGTGGAGCCCGCCACGGATCCGCCGGCCAGGGAGCCTGAGCCGCCTGAGCCGCCGCCGGGTGGCTGGTCGGCGGAGACCGATCTCCACGCCCAGCGACTCCTGCGGCTCGAGAAACTCCGTGACAGCCTGTCCTGTCGGCCGTGACCGGTGAGGCGACCGCCCGCCGTCAGGCCCGCCAGCGCCGGCTCAACTGAGGGCGCCGCGCCGCGTTGCGGTTCCGGTCAAGGCGATTGAGGATGTGGTAACAGGCGAAGCCGATCACGACCATGGCGAGCATGAAGGCCGGATAGGAGACAGGCCAGTTGTCTGGGCCTGTGATCATCGTCCACTCGGACATGCCGCCGATGCCCGCCAGCAGGGTCAGCGGCATGAAGATCGTCGTGATCATCGTCAGGCGCCGGACGGTGGCATTGGTGTCGTTGGCGGCTTTCGCCATCTGGTTGTTGAGCATCGACAGATACATCTCCATCAGACTGGTGACGATGTCCCGGTACGACTCGGTGACTTCATAGAAGCGCACCAGATGGTCGTAGATGTCGCGATAGTGGTAGATCGCCTTCACGGAAACCAAAGGGAAATCGCCCCGGCAGATCTTGCTGAGGATCTCCCGTTCGTGAAACAGGCTTTTGCGCAGCCGCAGCAGGTAGCGCCTGAATCGGATCAGTTCGGCCGGTTTGAAACTGGCCGGATCCGCCATCAGGGCTTCTTCCACGCCATTCAGCTCATCCTCGAGGGCCTCAATGGCCATAAACTTCTGATCGACGACATGATCGAGGATCAGATGCATGAGGTGGGATGGGCCCTGGCGGGCCTCCTCGATGCCCCTCTCGACCATCTTCTCCACCTCATCGAGGTAGGAGCGTTGCCTGGGATTCAGGTGGCTGATGCTGATCAGAAACCGCTGACCAAGGAACAGGTTGATTTCACCCACCTCCAGCATGCCATCGATGTACTGAAACGTATTGAAGAGAACAAAGACGTTGTCGGGGAAATCGTCGATCTTGGGAATCTGATGATCATCGAAACAATCCTCGATCGACAGGGCGTGCAGGCCCAGCAGGCCCACGAGCTCGCCCAGTTCCTCCCTGCTGGCCTCGCGGTACTGCAACCAGGCAAAACTGTCCCCATCGCCCGCAGCCACAGCCTCCACGGCCGACGCCACACGCTTCGCCGGGCCCGTTCGGCCGATGCGATAGAAGCTGGCGTCAGACACGCGCTCATCGGCTGATAGCCGCGGTCAGCGTAGGGAGAAGGCCAGGAGCGATCGAACGGCTCACGGCGACGGCTTCGGTTTTGCCAGGCTGGCAGTCATGATCTCTGGCCGGATGCCCCACCACACTGATCGCCCCACCAAGACCTGCCCGGTCTGCGGCCGGCCGTTCCAGTGGCGCCGGAAGTGGAAGGAGGTCTGGGAGGAGGTGCGTTACTGCTCCGAGCGCTGCCGGAACAACCGCAACCGCGCGCGTCTGGATTCCAACGAAGGCCCTCAGATCTCGAACTCCGCCACCAGCGCCGCATGATCCGAGCCCGGATCGGCGGCCCGATCGGAGGGTGTTTCAGAGATCGACGGCAGATGATCGCCGGCCAGCAGCGTCCGCGCCACGGGGATGTTGCCGGGATTCACCAGCCGATGGCTGGCCAGGATGTGGTCGATCAGTTCCCCCCGCCCCTGGAAACGGCGGCTGAAGGGGGGCTCAGCGGGGGGCTCTCCGTTCGGTCCGGCATTGAGAAGCGGTGCCAGGTTCCAGAGGCGGTAGCCATCGCCTTTGTCGCTCCGCCGGAATCCCTCGGTGCCCAGCTCGGAGCCGCTCGGTCCCTGCAGGATCTGGGTGGTGGCGGCGTCGGTGGCATCGTTGAGGTCCCCGCAGACCACCACCGCCTTCTGGCGACCCAGCCCCGCCTCCGGATCCGGTGATCCGGCGCCGCTGGAGAGAATCTGGTTCACTCGGTCCCGCAGTGTCAGTGCTTCGGTGGTGCGACGGTACAGGCCGTAGGCGGCGTAGCGGTAGCGCTCGTTCTCGTCGTTCGGGGCGAACTGGCTGCCGTCCACCAGCCCCTTCTGGCGGGCATAGGAGATCAGCTTCGACTTGAAGTGGGCGGTGATGATCCGCACCGGGTGCTCCTCGATTTCCACCACGACCTCCAGGGCACCGCGTCCCAGCGAGGCGGTGAGGGACTCATCCGCGGGGGTGGCGGGATCATCAAACACCGGATCCCTGGCCTGAACCGGAAGAATCATCTCCGGAAAGGCCACGATCGAGCGGCTGGTGCTGAAGGGATGGCGGGAGAGGACGGCCACGCGGATGCCTCGGCCGTCGGGTTTGCCCTCGATGGCATGGGGCAGGGGGTTGGTCAGCGCCCCCTGCAGCGCCTGCAGGGCTCCGTCCGGCCCGATTTCCTGCAGGGCGAGCACGTCGGGCCGCTGGCTGTCGATCACGGCGGCGAGGGTGGCGAGCTTGGCCTCGAAGCGCTCGCGCACCGGCTCGCTGGCATCGGCTTCGGGGAGGAACAGGTTCTCCACGTTCCAGCACATCAGGGTGAAACTGGCCATCGGCTCTCGCGGCAGGGGGTCAGGGAACGGCATGGCGCGCGTCGAGACGACGGCACCCTGCCGGCTTAGCCAGCAACGATGAAATCCACAGGTGCCCACGGGAGTGCGTGGACAGGGCCGACGGTCTTCACCGGATGGTCGTCAGCCAGCGGACGCTGCGTTGCAGGCCTTCGTCGCAGTCACCCCGCATCAGCAGCCCCGCCCCACCCCAGACCAGCCGCGGGGCCAGATCCAGCGGGCCGCCAGCCAGCTCCCGCAGCGGCGTGAAGCCCAGCCGCCGGAAGTAGCGCACCAGCCGCCGGTGCTGGCGCTCCCCATCGCGGATCGCCAGCAGGCGCGCCGAGCGGCAGGGCGTCTCCTCCATAGCCCAGGCGAAGGTGGCCGCCCAGATCAGCGGCCCGACGGCGGCGCTGCGCTCCCCCTGCACCCGCATCGTGTCGAGCCGCAGGCCATCGGCCAGCGGCAGGCACCAGCCCCTGAGCTCCCCCAGCAGCAGCGGCGGCTGCTGCTCCGCCCGTGGCCGTGCCACCCCCACCCGCAGCCCGCGCAGCCCCGCCAGCCCCTGCACCTGCAGCCGCAGCAGCAGGCCGCGCTCCCGGGCCTGCCGCTCCAGACCCTCCAGGCTCAGCACGGGGCGCCGCCCGGCGGCGGTGGCGGAAAGGGCTCGGCGGCCAGCACCGCCTCCAGCGGAAGCGGCCCGTGGATGTGGGGGAAGCATTCGCCGCTCTCCGGGGCCGGCTCCCAGAGCACCGGCACCGTCAGGCGCCCGGGGTCGATGGTCAGCAGCAGCACCTCCCCCGCATCGCCGTAGAAGCGTCCGTAGGTGGCCTCCACCTGCTCGGCCCCGCTGGCATGGATGAAGCCCAGCTCCTGCAGCGACCGGCCGCGGGTCGAGCGCTCGTAGACGCCGCGCGCCTGGGCGTCCCGCCATTCGCCGGCCAGGGCGAGGTGGTAGATCCACTGGCCCGAGCTCCAGGGCCGGCGGGGCGCCCAGGGCCCTCCCATCACCGCGGCCAGCTCGGGCCCCTGCAGGAAGCGCTGCAGCCAGCGCTGCAGCGGAGCCAGATCGCTGCGCCGGTCGAAGTCCTCCGGATCGGCGAGCCGGAACTGGCGCACGAAGGGCAGCAGCGCCACATCGGCCAGGGACGGCCGGCCCCCCACCAGCCAGCCGCTGGCCTCCAGGCGGTCGCTCCAGCCCCGCAGGATCGCCAGAGCGGCGCTCCTGTGCTGCTCCCTGTCGGCGTCGGGGTGGCGGGCCGTGTATTTGAAGCGATCGAGATGGTGCTTGAAGGCCCCGTCGTTCGCGTCGATCAGGGCCTCGATCCGGGCGCGCTCACCGGCGGCGACGCCATCCGTCCCGCCGCGGCGCAGGTCACCGGGGTCGTGGCGCTCCAGGGCCCAGGCCATCACCGCCAGGCTGTCCGGCAGCACCCGGGCGCCCCCCTCGGGATCGTCGCCGGCTTCCGGCGGCAGCACCAGCACCGGCACGGTGGCGGCGGCGGAGGCCTGCAGCAGTTCGGGGGGCTTGCGCCCCAGGTGCACCTCCCGCAGCTCCAGATCCAGCCCCGGCCTCAGCCCCGCCGCCGCCAGGGCCAGCCGGGCCCGGATGGCGTAGGGGCAGCGGCGGAAGCTGTAGAGGATGGGCGGGGCCTGCGCCATCCGCTCAGCCGCCCACGCCGGGCATCACCCGGCCGATGTGGGCCTCACCGGAAGCCTCGGCGCGCCGCATCTGGCGCTCGCGTTCGGCGAACCGCTCCCGGTCGGCGTCGGAGAAGCGATCGATGCAGTGGCGGCAGCTCACCCCGGCCACGTAGCTCTCCAGGGTCAGGTCGGCGGGGGACAGGGGCAGGCCGCAGGCATGACAGATGTGATATGTGCCCGGTTGCAGCCGGTGGTCGACGGTCACCCGCTGGTCGAACACGTAGCACTCACCATGCCAGCGGCTCTCCGCCTCCGGCACCTGCTCCAGGTAGTTGAGGATCCCCCCCTGCAGCTGCAGCACCTCCGCAAACCCCTGGTTCAGCAGGTGGGCGGTGGCCTTCTCGCAGCGGATGCCGCCGGTGCAGAACAGGGCCAGACGCTGCGGCCGCCTCCGGTCCACCAGGGGCCGCAAGTGCCGCTCCACCCAGGCGGGAAAGTCGCGGAAGTGCCCGGTGCCGGGGTCGAGGGCGCCCGCGAAGCTGCCCAGGGCCACCTCGTAGTGGTTGCGGGTGTCGATGGCCAGGGTGTCGGGATCGTCCAGCAGAGCATTCCAGTGCTCGGGGGGCACCGGAATTCCCGTGCCCCGCGCCGGCTGGGCGGAGGGCTCGGCCATCGTCACGATCTCGGCCTTGATGCGCACCTTGAAGCGGTGGAACACCGCGGCGGGCGCTTCACTGCGCTTCACCGCCAGCCCGGCCAGACGCGGATCGGTCTCCAGCAGCGCCAGCAGGGCGGCGACGCCATCGGCCGGCCCGCAGACCGTGCCGTTGATGCCCTCGCGGGCCAGCAGCACCGTGCCCTTCAGGCCGGCCTCGCTGCCCAGGGCCAGCAGCCGGGCCCGCCAGAGCGGCAGTTCCGCGCTGGCCAGGGGGACGAACCGGTAGAGGCTGGCGACCTGCACACTCAGTGGCCGGCGGCGGCCACCGGGGTGGCGGTGGTGACGGCGGGCGCGGGCGGGCCTTCCAGCTGCACCCGCACCCCGGCGGCCCGCAGCAGCTCCCGGTCGCTGGCCACCGCCGGGTTGGCGGTGGTCAGCAGGGTGTCGCCGTAGAAGATCGAATCGGCGCCCGCCAGCAGGCAGAGAATCTGTGCCTCCCGCCCCAGCTGCTCGCGCCCGGCGCTGAGGCGCACCCGGCTGTGGGGCATCAGGATGCGGGCGGTGGCCACCATCCGCACCAGCTCCAGCGGGTCGACCGCCGGGCGTCCCTCCAGCGGCGTGCCTTCCACCGCCACCAGGGCATTGATCGGCACGCTCTCCGGGTGGGGATCCAGGCTGGCCAGCACCTGCAGCAGTCCGGCCCGGTCCTGGGGCGTCTCGCCCATGCCGATGATGCCGCCGCAGCAGAGGTCGATGCCGGCGGCCCGCACCCGCTGGAGGGTGTCGAGCCGCTCCTGGTAGGTGCGGGTGGAGATGATCCGGCCGTAGTGCTCGGGGCTGGTGTCGAGGTTGTGGTTGTAGGCGGTCAGTCCCGCTTCCGCCAGCCGGGCCGCCTGGCCGCCCGTGAGCATGCCGGCGGTGACGCAGGCCTCCAGTCCCAGCTCCCGCACCCCCCGCACCATGGCGAGCATGGCCTCGAAGGGGGCGCCGTCGCGGATCTCCCGCCAGGCCCAGCCCATGCAGAAGCGGTGGGCGCCGGCCGCCTTGGCCTGCCGGGCGCGCTCCAGCACCGGCTCCACCGCCAGCTCCGGGCGGCCGCCCACATCGCTGGGGTGATGCATCGACTGGGGGCAGTAGGCGCAGTCCTCCTCGCAGCCTCCGGTCTTGACGCTCAGGAGCGAGGCCAGCTGCACGTGGTAGCCGGGGTTGGCGCTGCGGTGCACCGCCTGGGCCTGCCACAGAAGATCCACCAGCGGCAGATCGAGCAGGTCCTGGATCTCCTGGCGGGACCAGTCGTGGCGCGCGCTCATGGGGTGGTCTCCACACCGTTCTGGACGCCACTCTGCAAGCCACCGAAGCGGCGCTGGCGCCCCTGATAATCGAGCAGCGCCGCCAGCAGGGCCTCGGTGTCGAAGTCGGGCCAGAGCACCTCGGTGATGTGGAGCTCGGCATAGGCCAGCTGCCAGAGAAGGAAGTTGCTGATGCGCTGCTCGCCGCTGGTGCGGATCAGCAGATCGGGATCGGCATCGCCGGCGGTGAACAGTTCGGCGGCGAAGATCTCCTCGTCGATGCGGGCCGGATCCAGATCGCCCCAGGCCGCCTGCTCGGCCAGGCGGCGCGCCGCCCGGACCAGCTCGCTGCGGCCGCCGTAGTTGGTGCAGACGTTGAAATGGATGCCAGTGTTTCCGGCCGTGCGCTCGGTGGCATCGGTGATCAGCACCTTCAGTCCCTCGGGCAGGGGCTCCAGATCGCCGAGGAAGCGGATCCGCACCTGCTGGCGCTCGAGGGCTTCCAGTTCGCGGGCAAGCACCCGCTCGAACAGGGCCATCAGGAAGGCCACCTCCTCGCCGGGCCGGGTCCAGTTCTCGGTGGAGAAGGCGTAGGCGGTGAGGGCGCCGATGCCCCAGTCGCTGCAGTGGCGCAGGGTGCGCTTGAGCACCTCCACCCCGGCCCGGTGGCCCATGGCCCGGGGCAGCCCCCGCTGCCGGGCCCAGCGCCCGTTGCCGTCCATGATCACGGCCACGTGGCGGGGCAGCCGAGCCGGATCCAGCTGGGCGGGCAGCTGGTCGGGATCGGACGATGGAGTGGTCGCCAGGGCGCGACTCATCCGCGATGTTCCGGCGGGTCCGCAGCCACGCTACGCCCCGTGGGAGCGGAGGCCAGGGCGTCGGTGAGCAGGTCGTGAAGCCGGCTGCTGGTGATCGGCCGCTCCAGCCGGCCCTGGGAGGCGAGCGAGAGCGTGCCCGTCTCCTCGGAGATGACGATGCAGAAACAGCCGTCGTGGCGCTCGGTCAGGCCCATGGCGGCCAGGTGGCGGGTGCCGTAGCGGTTGAGGCCTTGGCGGGAAAGGGGCAGGATCACCCCGGCCGCCACGATGCGGTTCTTCTGGACCAGCACGGCGCCGTCGTGCAAAGGGGTGTCTACGGCGAAGAGGTTGAGCAGCAGGTCGACCGAGAGCTGGGCGTCGATGCGGATGCCGGGGTTGAGGAAGTCCTCCGGGCGCAGATCGCTGCCCAGGTCGAGGACGATCAGGGCTCCGCAGCGCGCCTGGGAGAGGCGGCCGGCGGCCTCGGTGAGCAGGCTCACCGACCCCGAGGCCAGCTGGTCACGGCTGCGGTCGGCGAACAGCACCCCGAGGCGTCCGGTGCCCAGCAGTTCCATCAGGCGCCGCAGTTCCCCCTGCCACAGGATCGCCAGGGCGAGGCTGCAGGCCAGCACCAGCGCATCCACCAGGCTGCTGGTGAGCGGCAGGTTGGCGTAGCGCTGCACGAACCAGGCCAGCGCCACCAGGAACAGATAGCCGCGCAGCAGCCACAGGGTGCGCGCTTCGGTGACCCGCCCGAGCAGCAGCAGCCCCAGCAGGGAAGCGAACAGGAGATCCAGCAGCAGGCGGAAGTCGATGAGCCGCAGCCAGATCACAAGACACAGGTGGGGCAGGCCGGTTCAACGGGTGGCCGCCTGACCGGCTCAGGATACCGGCAGGAGCCGGTGGGGCAGGACGTCGTAGCGCAGTAGGTCTTCCGGCTGTTCGCGCCGCTGCACCACCTCCGCCAGGCCGTCGTGGACGAGCACCGCCGCCGGCCTCGGGATGCGGTTGTAGTTGGACCCCATGGCGGCGTTGTAGGCGCCGGTGGCAAACACGGCAAGCACGTCGCCGGGGCTGCTGAGCGGCAGGCGGACGTCATGGAGCAGCACGTCGCCGGACTCGCAGTGCTTGCCGGCGACGGTCACCGCCTCGGTGTCCTCCTCCGCCAGCGGCCGGTCGGCCAGCACGGCCGTGTACAGCGACTGGTAGGTGATCGGCCGGGGGTTGTCGCTCATGCCGCCGTCCACCGACAGGTAGGTGCGCAGGCCGGGGATCTCCTTGCGGCTGCCCAGGGTGTAGAGGGTCAGCCCCGCCGTCGCCACCAGGGAGCGGCCGGGTTCGCACAGCAGCCGCGGCAGCGCCAGCTGGCGCTGGCCGCAGGCCTCGGCCACCGCCGTCGCCACCACCCGCACCCACTCCTGGATGCTCGGGGGGTCATCGGAGTCCACATAGCGGATGCCCAGGCCGCCGCCGACGTTGAGGTCGCCGCAGAGGTGGCCCAGGGAGCGCGCCAGCGCCAGCGCCTCGGCCATCACCCCGGCCAGGTCGCGATGGGGCTCCAGCTCGAAGATCTGGGAGCCGATGTGGGCGTGCAGGCCGTCCACCCGGGCCCAGGGGCAGGCGGCCAGGTGCCGCAACACCGCCTCCAGCTGGTCGGGGTCGAAGCCGAACTTACTGTCGAGGTGGCCGGTGCGGATGTACTCATGGGTATGGCACTCGATGCCCGGGGTGAACCGCACCAGCACCCGCACCGGATCGGGCCGCCCGGCCGCCAGGCCGGCGAGCAGGGTGATGTCGTTCCAGTTGTCGAGGATGACCGTCACGCCCCGGTCGACGGCGAGCTGGAGCTCCTCGGCCGATTTGTTGTTGCCGTGGAAGACGATCCGCTCGGCGGGCATGCCGCCCTGCAGGGCCGTGAGCAGCTCCCCGGCCGAGACGGCATCGAGGCCGAGCCCCTCGGAGGCCACCAGCGCCGTGATCGCCAGCGAACTGTTGGCCTTGGAGGCGTAGAGGGCCAGGGCCTCGCCGGGGTAGTGGGCCTCGAGCGCCTCCCGGTAGGCCCGGCAGGTGGCCCGCAGGGTGGTCTCGTCGAGCACGTAGAGGGGCGTGCCGTAGGTGCGGGCCAGGTCGCTCAGCAGACAGCCCCCCACCTCCAGGCGGCCCAGGGCATCGAGGCCGGCGCTGAGCGGAGCCAGATTGCGGTTGGGGCTGAGCGGATCGGCCCCCTGCTCGAAGGGCCCCCCGGCGGCGATCGGGGCCGCGGAGAGGGGAGCGACCGGAGGGGTCGCCGGAGAGGCGCTGGTCACCATGGCGGCCTGGTCGTGAGGGTGGGCGGGATGACCGATCGTAAGGATGTTCGTGCCCACCGGCCGTGCCGACACCGCCACCACCCCTGGCTCCCCACCTGGCTCCCCTGGTCCCCGCCGACGCTGACGCCTGTCTGGCCCTCGACCGGTCCGCCCTCGGCGGGCTCTGGAGCCTGGCGCAATGGCAGCGGGAGCTGGAGGAGGAGGGCCGGCCGGGCCTGGGGCTGCGCCGCGGGGCCGACCTGCTGGCCATGGCCAGTGGCTGGCTGGTGGTCGACGAGCTCCACATCACCCTGGTGGCGGTGGCCCCGGACCAGCGCCGGCGGGGGCTCGGGCGCCGGGTGCTGCAGGCCCTGATGGACGCCGGCCGCGAGCGCGGCGCCACCCGCGCCACCCTGGAGGTGGCGGCCGGCAACGGCCCGGGAATCGCCCTCTACGGGGCCCTGGGCTTCCGCACCGCCGGCATCCGTCATGGTTACTACCGCAATGGGGAGGACGCCCTGATCCAATGGGTCAGGCTGACGTAGCGACAAGGGTGTGGATGTGAGAGAGTTGTGGATGTGACTGGGGTGCGGATAACCGTAAATTCTTATACCTATTTTCCTGTCAATCCGGACGTTTCATTTCTGTTCTGATTCGCCTCAGCGCCCGTGGCACCGTGGTTTCGGCCGAGAGGCCTCCCCGCGTCCCACATGGCCCTTCAACCCTGATAGGTTGGAGCCACTTGCATCAGGTCCCGCCCCATGTTCGAGCGGTTTACCGAGAAGGCCATCAAGGTGATCATGCTGGCCCAGGAAGAGGCCCGCCGCCTCGGCCACAACTTCGTCGGCACCGAGCAGATCCTGCTGGGGCTGATCGGCGAAGGCACCGGTGTGGCCGCCAAGGTCCTTAAGTCGATGGGGGTGAACCTCAAGGACGCCCGGGTCGAGGTCGAGAAGATCATCGGCCGCGGCTCCGGTTTCGTCGCCGTCGAGATCCCCTTCACCCCCCGGGCCAAGCGGGTGCTGGAGCTCTCACTGGAGGAGGCCCGCCAGCTTGGGCACAACTACATCGGCACCGAGCACCTGCTGCTGGGCCTGATCCGCGAGGGCGAGGGCGTGGCCGCCCGGGTGCTCGAGAACCTCGGCGTCGACCTGGCCAAGGTCCGCACCCAGGTGATCCGCATGCTGGGCGAGACGGCCGAAGTGGCCTCCGGCAGCTCGGGCAAGGGCTCCACCAAGACCCCCACCCTCGACGAGTTCGGCAGCAACCTCACCCAGCTGGCGGCCGAGTCCAAGCTCGACCCCGTCGTGGGCCGCCAGAACGAGATTGACCGGGTGATCCAGATCCTCGGGCGCCGCACCAAGAACAACCCCGTCCTCATCGGCGAGCCCGGCGTCGGCAAGACCGCCATCGCCGAGGGCCTGGCCCAGCGGATCACCCAGGGCGAGATCCCCGACATCCTCGAGGACAAGCGCGTCCTCACCCTCGACATCGGCCTGCTGGTGGCCGGCACCAAGTACCGCGGCGAGTTCGAGGAGCGGCTCAAGAAGATCATGGAGGAGATCCGCTCCGCCGGGAACGTGATCCTCGTCATCGACGAGGTCCACACCCTGATCGGCGCCGGAGCCGCCGAGGGGGCCATCGATGCCGCCAACATCCTCAAGCCGGCCCTGGCCCGGGGTGAACTGCAGTGCATCGGCGCCACCACCCTCGACGAGTACCGCAAGCACATCGAGCGCGATGCGGCCCTCGAGCGTCGCTTCCAGCCGGTGATGGTGGGCGAGCCCTCGGTCGTCGACACGATCGAGATCCTCAAGGGCCTGCGGGAGCGATACGAGCAGCACCATCGTCTCAAGATCAGCGATGAGGCCCTCGTGGCGGCCGCCACCCTGGGCGACCGCTACATCAGCGACCGCTTCCTGCCCGACAAGGCCATCGACCTGATCGACGAGGCCGGCAGCCGGGTGCGCCTGCTCAACTCCAAGCTGCCGCCGGCCGCCAAGGAGGTCGACAAGCAGCTGCGCGGCGTCCAGAAGGAGAAGGAGGACGCCGTCCGCCAGCAGGACTTCACCAAGGCCGGTGAACTCCGCGACAAGGAAGTGGAACTGCGCGATCAGATCCGCTCGATCCTCCAGGCCCGCCGCGACGACGAGCCCTCCACCGGCCCCGCCGAAGCCGATTCCCCCATGCTGCTGGCCACGCCGGCCGGCGAGGGCGGCAGCGACGAGGCCCGCTCCCCCCTGGTCACCGAGGAGGACATCGCCCAGATCGTCGCCTCCTGGACCGGCGTGCCCGTCCAGAAGCTCACCGAGAGCGAGTCGGTGAAGCTGCTCAACATGGAGGAGACACTCCACCAGCGCCTCATCGGCCAGGACGAGGCCGTCAAGGCCGTGTCCCGGGCCATCCGCCGGGCGCGGGTCGGCCTGAAGAATCCCAACCGCCCCATCGCCAGCTTCATTTTCTCCGGCCCCACCGGCGTCGGCAAGACGGAACTCACCAAGGCCCTGGCCGCCTACTTCTTCGGCAGCGAGGAGGCCATGATCCGGCTCGACATGAGCGAATTCATGGAGCGCCACACCGTCAGCAAGCTGATCGGTTCGCCTCCGGGCTATGTGGGCTTCAACGAGGGCGGCCAGCTCACCGAGGCCGTGCGTCGGCGTCCCTACACCGTGGTGCTCTTCGATGAGATCGAGAAGGCCCACCCCGACGTCTTCAATCTGCTCCTGCAGCTGCTGGAGGACGGCCGGCTCACCGATTCCAAGGGCCGCACGGTCGACTTCAAGAACACATTGATCATCATGACTTCGAACATCGGTTCGAAGGTGATTGAAAAGGGTGGCGGCGGCCTCGGTTTCGAGTTCGGCGGCGGCGACGTGGAGGAAACCCAGTACAACCGCATCCGTTCCCTGGTCAACGAGGAACTCAAGCAGTACTTCCGCCCGGAATTCCTCAATCGTCTCGACGAGATCATCGTCTTCCGCCAGCTCACCCGCGACGAGGTGAAGCTGATCGCCGAGATCATGCTGCGGGAGGTCTTCGCCCGCATGCAGGACAAGGGCATCGGCATGGCCGTCACCGAGGCCTTCAAGGAGCGCCTCGTTGAGGAGGGCTACAACCCCAGCTACGGCGCCCGTCCCCTGCGCCGCGCGGTGATGCGCCTGCTCGAGGATTCCCTGGCGGAGGAGTTCCTCTCCGGCCGGATCGGCGAGGGCGATGCCTGCCTGGTGGATGTCGACGACGACAAGCAGGTGGTGATCCGCAAGCAGTCGCCAGCGCCTTCCCTGCTGGAGCTGGCCAGCGCCAGCGCCTGATCGATCGCGTCCTGGATCGGCCGACTTCTACATTTCTTCGATGAGATGGCGGCCATGACGGATCCTGTTCAGACCCAGGCCATCGCCCCGGCGGTAGTCTTCCGCGGGGAGGGGGCCTGGCTTGAGGCCCTGCCCCGCATCGTCACCCTCGGCCCGCGGCCGCTGCTGCTCGGCCGCAGTGCCTCCACCTTCGGGCTGAGGCAGCACCTGGCGGTTGATCTGGAGCGGGCCGGCGCCGATCCTGTGGCCAGCCAGGATCTCCGCGACTGCTGCGACGATGACCTCGTCCCCCTGGCGGTGCACGCCGCCGCCGCTGGTTGCGATGCGGTGATCGCCGCCGGTGGCGGCAAGGTGCTGGATGCGGGCAAGCTGCTGGCCCAGCGGCTCGGCCTCCCCTGCATCACGGTGCCCACCAGCGCCGCCACCTGCGCCGGCTGGACGGCCCTGGCCAACCTTTACACCCCCGAGGGGGCTTTCCTGGGCGATGTCGCCCTCGATCGCTGCCCGGACCTGCTGGTCTTCGACCATGGGCTGGTTCGGCAGGCGCCGGCCCGCACCCTCGCCAGCGGCATCGCCGATGCGATGGCCAAGTGGTACGAGGCTTCGGTGAGCAGCGGCACCAGCGGCGATGGGCTGGCGCTGCAGGCGGTGCAGATGGCCCGCCTGCTGCGCGATCTGCTGCTGCTGGAGGGGGAGGCCGCCCTGGCCGACCCCCACAGTGAGGCCTGGGTGCGGGTGGCGGAGGGCTGTGGCCTCACCGCCGGCCTGATCGGCGGCATCGGCGGGGCCCGCTGCCGCACCGTGGCCGCCCACGCCGTCCACAACGGCCTGACCCAGCTCGCCACCACCCACGGCTGCCTTCACGGCGAGAAGGTGGGCTTCGGGGTGCTGGTGCAGCTGTGGCTGGAGGAGCAGCTGGCGGGCAACCGGCTGGCGGCCCAGGCCCGCCGCCAGCTGCTGCCGTTCTTCCGACGGCTGGGGCTGCCCACCGATCTCGAGGCCCTGGGGCTGGCCGGCGCCAGCCTCGATCAGCTGCGCCGGGTGTGTCTCTTCGCCTGCCGGGAGGGCTCCGACCTGCACCGGCTGCCCTTCGCCGTGGCCCCCGAGGATCTGCTCGCCGCCATGGTCGGAGCCACCGTCGAACGGCAGCAGGCGTGACGGCCGGCCCCTGTGGCGGCCGCGAGCTGGTCAGGGCCGCTGCCGCTTCCCTGCTCGACCCCCTCGGCCGCGCCCTGGCCGCCCGGGTGCAGTGGTGGGAGCTGCCGAAGCACTCCGGAACGTGGCCGGTGGCGGTGCTGGGGGAGGGTCCGCCCCTGCTGCTGCTGCACGGCTTCGACAGCTCCTTTCTGGAGTTCCGCCGCCTGGCCCCCCTGCTGGCGGCGCATCACCGGCTGCTGATCCCGGATCTGCACGGGTTCGGCTTCTGTCCCCGGCCCAGCGAGCGGGAGTACACCCCGCGCACCGTGCTGCTGCACCTCGACGCGCTGCTGGAGGCACTGGAGCGGCGGGAGCCCTCCTCCGGTCGCCGCCTCGGCCTGATCGGCGCCTCGATGGGGGGTGCGGTGGCGGTGGAACTGGCCCGGCGCCATCCCGACCACTTCGAGCGCCTGCTGCTGCTGGCCCCGGCCGGTCTCACCGGCCGGCCCATGCCCCTGCCCCCCCTGCTGGACGGGCTGGGGGTGCGTTTCCTGGCCCTGCCCTCGGTGCGCCGTGGTCTCTGCCGCAGCGCCTTCGCCGACCCCGACCGGGACGTGGGGCCGGCGGAGCTGGAGATCGCCTCCCTGCACCTGCAGACGCCGGGCTGGGCCGCTGCCCTGGGCCGCTTCGCCCGCAGCGGCGGCTTCGCCGGCTGCGGCGACCCCCTGCCCCCCCAGCCCCTGGCGGTGCTCTGGGGCGTCGACGACCGGATCCTGCGGGCCCCCCAGAAGCGCGCCGCCGAGGCCCTGCTGGGTCCCCGCATCACCGAACTGGCCGCCTGCGGCCACCTCCCCCACATCGACCAGCCTGGGCAGGTGGCCGCCGCCTGGCTGGGCGCCTCCCGCGCTCCGATCCCCACCCAGCCATGACCCCTTCCCCTTCCCCTTCCCGCTCCCTGCCGCGTCTGCTCGCCGGCCTGCTGCTCGTGCTGCTGCTCGGGGTTCCCGCCCTGGCCTTCCCCGGCCGGGTCGAGGCCGCGCTGCTGCACCTGGAGGGCCCGGAGCCGGCCGATCTCGGCGTCCACGCCGGCTCCCTTTCCCCCTGCGGGGCGCCGGCCCACTGTGCCCGGGCCGACTGGCCGATCGCCGATCCGGAGGCGGCCCTGAGCGCGCTGGTGCCCGTCCTGGAAACCACCGAGGGGGTGAGAATCGTCGAGCGGCAGGGCCGCTACCTGCACGCCACCGCCACCAGCCGGCTGCTCGGCTTCGTCGACGACCTCGAGCTCCTCGCCCAGCCGGGAGCCGGCGTGCTGCAGGCCCGCTCCAGCTCCCGGCTGGGGGATTCCGACCTGGGCGTCAACGGCCGTCGGCTGGCAGCCCTGCGGCGGGAACTGCCCGGCAGCTGAAGCTCTCGATGGCGCCGCGCCGATGCAGGAAGCGGGGCTGGGCCGGATCTTCCAGGCTCCACCACCAGATCCCGTCGGTGTAGCTGGGCGGACCGGCATTGTTGGTGCGGGGCAGCTGCAGCCGCAGCCCTCGCCACTCCAGCAGCACCGTGGCACCGGGCACCGTGCCGGCGACCGTGTTGGGAATCCCCGGGGCATCCACCGCCCCGTTATCACGGGTTGCCAGCAGCAGGTCGCCGTCGCAGCGGTAGGACGCGGTGCAGGCGGCCACCGCCGCCGCCGGGCTGCCCAGGGCCAGGCCGAGCAGCAGCACCAGGGCCAGCAGCCGGCCCGCCAGCGCCTGGGCACTGCGCAGGGCCCCCTCGATCCGGCCGAACCCCGGCCCGGCGACGAAGTCGCCGCAGAAGGCCACCCGGCTGCGGGGGCAGACCGTGGCGGCGGCGGGCAGACCGCCGGACGCGGGGAAGGCGGCCCCCCAGCGCATCAGCTGACGGTGCTCCACCCCCGCCAGCGGCTCACCGTCGCCGGGCCGCTCCCCCAGCCAGGGGGCCAGCGCCCCGGCCACGGCCCCCTCCAGTGCGGTGATCGCCGCCGCGTCGTCGGGCTCCGCCAGGAGCCCATGGGCGACGACGGCGCAGCGGCCATCGGCCAGGGGCTGGATGGACAGTCGCCGCAGCCCCCAGCGCCGCTGGGCGGGGCCGTCAAAGCCCAGCAGCCGGAAGGGCAGGGCCAGCCACGGCGGTGCCGCCGCGGCGTCGATCGTCAGCATCAGATTGGTGCGCGCTTCCATCCCCATCCTGGCGATGGCCGCCAGGGCGGCCTCCAGCTCGGCGTCGCCCAGGCTCTGCGACGCCTGCCGCAGCGGCACCCGCGGCCAGCCGAACCTCTCCAGAGCCCGGGGATGGGCCAGCAGGGTGCCGGTGAGCACCAGCCAGTCGGCCTCCCCCTGCACCGCCCCGCTGGCGTCGGCCAGGCGCCAGCCCCCGGCGGGCAGGGCCTCCAGGTGCTGGATCAGGGTGCCGTAGCGGACATCGAGGCCCGCCGCCGTTCCCTGCTCCTCCGCCAGGGCCAGCAGCCCCCGGCCCAGGCCGTCCATGCCGCCGCGGCCACGATGCAGGCGCCCGCGCAGCAGGGGGTCCCCTTCCGCCGGCCCCAGCCGTCCCTCGCCGTCGAGCAGCGCCGCCACTTCGCGCCAGGGCTCGATCCAGCCCCCCTCCACGAGGGGCGCCACCAGATCCGGTTCGGGCTCCTCGAGCAGGTTGAACAGCGGCGCCCCATGGTCGATCTGCCAGCCGGGGTCGTGGCGGGAGCGGCGGGTGGCGGCCCGCCCGCCGGGGCCCCGACCCGCTTCCCGCAGGACGATCGATCCCCTCCAGCCGCCGCGCCGCAGCGCCGCGGCCAGGGCGCAGCCGGCCACCCCGGCGCCGATCACCGCCACCGAGGGCGCCGTTGGCCCAGGCCCCTGGCCAGACTCGTCGGCGGATCCACCCATGGAGCGATGCCGATGACGCCTGACGACAGAACCATCCTGGCGGCGTCCGCCCCCTGGCTGGGGGCCCTGCTCAACGTCGTGCCCGGCCTGGGCAGCGGCTACATCTATCAACGCCGCTGGCGCGCCTACTGGATCACCACCGCCCTGGCCACGGGCTGGTTCCTGCTCGGGGCGTTGCGGGGCGGCGCTGGCATCGCGGCGGATCCGGCGGCCGCCGATCCCACCGACCAGCTGGTCGGCCTGGGGGGGCTGCTGCTGCTCGCGGTGCTCACCGCCGCCGAGGCCTACCGCGCCGCCCAGCGAGCCCGGACGGAGTGAGAATCTGGGGAGCCCTGTCCCCTGGTGGCGGATGAGCGAGACCCCGGACGGCGAGAGACCCACCGAGGGCCCGGTGATGGGTCTGCTCGCTCGCGGCCTGGAGCTCTGGCTGCGCCAGCAGTGCGAGGCGATCGAACGGCTGGAGATCCGCCTGGAGGGTTCGGGCCTGCGGCTGCTGCGGGGCCGCCTCGATGGCGTGCGGCTGCGGGCCCGCCGGGTGGTGTACCAGGCGATGGAAATCGAGGAGGTGGAGCTGCGCTGTGACGGCATCCAGGTGCGGATGGGGTCGCTGGTGCGCAACCAGGCGGTGATGCTGGAGTCGCCCTTCCGCATCCAGGGGCAGGTGAGCTTCAGCGGCGACGGGCTGAGCCGCTCCCTCAGCACCCCGGCCTGGCGCGGCCTCGGCGACGGCCTGGCCGACGACCTGCTGGGCCTCACCCCCCTGGCGGGCCTGCGCATCCGGGAGGACCGGCTGGTGCTGCGGGCCTTCGCCAGCGGCGACCGGGATCCGGTGGAGCGGGAGGTGCTGGTGCGGGCCGACGGCGGCACCGTGGAGCTGCGCTGCGTGGAGGGGGCGCCCCAGGCCCGGCTGCCGATGGACCCCGACATCCGCATCGAGAGGGCCGAGCTCGGTGCCGGCCTGCTGCACCTGGAGGGGGAGGCCCGGGTCTGCCCCTGAGGCTCACCGAGCTCCAGGGCCCGTGCGGGCCCTCAGCCCCGCTGCAGCAGGGGCAGCACCAGGGTCACCAGGGAGTAGACCACCGCCGGCACGAACAGGTAGCTGTCGATCCGGTCGAGGATGCCGCCATGGCCGGGGATCGCATCGCCGGAATCCTTCAGGCCCGCATCCCGCTTCATCATCGATTCGGTCAGGTCGCCCACCAGGGCGAACAGGGACACCACCGCCCCCAGCACCGCCCCGATCAGCCAGCCCCAGCGCCAGCCCAGCAGCACCCCCCCCAGGGCCCCCACCAGCAGGGCGCAGAGCACCCCGCCCAGGGCCCCCTCCACCGTCTTGCCGGGGGAGATGGGCGAAAGGGCGTGGCGCCCAAGGCGCCGTCCGATCACGTAGGAGCCGATGTCGGTGGCCACGATCATCAGGCAGGCCAGCAGGGTGAGGGCCATGCCAGGACTCCAGGGCCAGCCCAGGCCGTCGAGGGCGGGGGCCAGGGCGGGATCGGTCAGGTCGCGCAGCTTGATCCAGTGGCTCGGCAGGAAGCCCAGATAGAAAAGGCCGAACACCGAGGCGGCGATGTCGGCGATGGTGCCGGTGACGGGCTGGAGCAGCAGCCAGCCGCAGATCACCGCCCCGGAGGCGGGCAGCACGGCCGCCGCCACGTCACCCGCCACGCCGCCTCCCATGCCGCTCCCCCCCCAGAGGCTGCCGGCGGCCACCTGGGTGGAGACCAGCAGCAGCTGCACCGCCACCAGGGTGGTCTTGGCCGCCGGCCGGATGCCCTTGAACTGGGCCATGCGGAAGAACTCCAGCAGGCCCAGGTGCACGATCACCCCCACGGCGACGGTGAACCACCAGCCCCCCAGGCCCACCACCACCAGCCCGAAACCGCCCGCCAGCCAGCCGCTGAGCAGGCGGGGCTGGGAGGTGGCGGTGCGGGGGGAGGGAAGCAAGGGCTCGGACTCAGCGCTCGGCGGCGATCACGAACAGCGGCTCGGCGGCGGCCAGCTTGGCCTGGCTGCCGCGGCGCTGCATGCGGTGCACGGTGGCCTGCACCACCTGCACATCGTGGGCGCCCAGCTGGGCCAGGGTGTCGGTGGCCTTCACCAGGCCCTCGAGGTTGACGGTGCTGATCACCAGCCGTCCGGCGGGCTGCAGCGCCTCCCAGACGGCCCGCAGCACGTCCTCCAGCGGACGCCCCACCTCCAGCAGCACCCGGTCGGGATGGGGCGGCAGCAGGGCCAGGCCATCGGGGGCCTCGCCGGCGTGGATGTGCAGGTTGTGGATGTCGAAGCGCTGGCGGTTGCGCTCCAGCAGCTCGATCGCCTCCGGATCCCGCTCCAGGGTGTGCACCGCACCGCCGGGCATCAGCCGGGCGATCTCCAGCGCCAGCGCGCCGGTCCCGCCGCCCACGTCCCAGACCAGCGAATCGGCCCGGGGCCGCAGGTGGGCCAGCAGCATGACCCGCAGCTCCAGCGGTGTGGGGCTGAAGCCCGGGGCGTCCTCGAAGGCGCTGTCCGGCAGGCCGGGGGTGACGAAATCCCAGTGGAAGGGGTTCGGCAACGGGCTCACGAACCGGCCACGACGCTTACCGTATCAGCGATCTGACCGGGCCAGAGACGGCGCTGCTCCAGCAGCCAGTCGGCGCGGGCCGGATCGATCCGCTCCCCCGGCACCAGCAGCGGAATCCCCGGTGGGTAGGGACAGATCGGCGCCGCCGCCACCCGGCCGGCGGCCTCCTCCAGGGGAACGGCCTCGGTGGGACTCCGCCAGGCCAGACCGATCGGCAGCTCCGGCGCCGCCAGCAGCGGCAGGGGGGGCGGCGTGAAGGGGGGCAGCGGCGCACCGCCGAGGGCCCGGCGCAGCTCCTGCAACCGGCGCGGCAGCCGCCGCTCCACGCCCCGGGGCGGGTTCAGCCCCAGGCAGAAGGTGAGGGCGCCGGGTTCCGGCAGTTCGGCGATCACCCCCCGCTGCAGCAGCCAGGTGTCGGCCTCCAGGCCGTTGATCCCCAGCGGTGCCGTGGCCAGCACCAGGCGCAGGGGATCGCCGTTGGCGACCAGCGGCAGGCCCTGGGCCACCAGCCGATGGCGCAGCCGGGAGGCCCTGGCCTCGGCCCGCCGGCGCTGGCGCCGGCCGGCGGCGCTGGCGCCGTGCTCCAGGGCCGCCGCCGTCGAGGCCAGCAGCAGGGCGCTGGGGCTGGAGGCCTGCAACCAGAGCAGGGCCCGCTCGATGGCGGCGGGCGGTACCCGTTCGCCCTGGGCCAGCAGGGCGGCGCTCTGGGCCAGACCGGTGCCGCTCTTCTGAACCGAGAGCACCACCAGATCGGCGCCGGCGGCCAGCGCCTCGCCGCCGCCGTGGGCCTGGTCCACCAGCACCGGCAGGCCCGCCCGGTGGGCCAGGGCCACCAGGGCCGGCAGATTGGCGCTCAGGCCCTGGTAGGTGGGATCCACCAGCACCAGGGCCGTCACCGGAGGCCCGCCCCGGGCGGCGGCGGCGGCCAGGACCCGCTCCAGCCGCAGGGGTTCCGGCGGCTGCCACAGCCCCGTGGCCGGATCGCTGGCGAGGTCGTACAGCAGCGGTTCGAGCCCCCCCAGCACGCAGCCGTGCAGCAGGCTGCGGTGCAGATTGCGGGGCAGCAGCACCCGGGATCCGGGCGGGCCGAGGGCGAGCAGGGCGGCCTGCAGCAGCCCCGAGGCGCCGTTCACCCCGAACCAGCAGCGCTCCGCCCCCAGCAGGGCCGCCGCGCGCCCCTGGGCCTCGGCCACCGTGCCTTCCGGCTCCAGTGGCCCGCCGAAGCCGGGCAGCTCGGGCAGATCCCAGCGGCCCGGCGGCTGGCGCAGCAGGCGGCGCAGCCCTGGGGCCAGGGCCCGGCCCCGGCCATGGGCCGGCAGGTGCAGGGCCAGCGGCGCTGACCGCCAGAAAGGGCCCATGGACCGGGGAACACGGTTCCTAGAGTCTGACGACCCGTGCGAAAGGACCCTGGCCGAGGACGTCACCCCCACCCCGCGCTACGACCCCAACGCGGACTTGCGCTGGCTGCTGCAGCGGCCCTGGGTCCTGCTCAGCCGGCTGATCGTGGTGCTGTGGCGCCTGACGGGCCTCGGCCTGCGCCTGGCGGTCCAGTCCAGCAGCACCGACCCCCGGGTGCAGCAAAGGCTCGCCCGCGCCATCCTTGACACCCTAAGCGGCCTTGGTCCCTGTTTCATCAAGGTGGGCCAGGCCCTCTCCACCCGCCCCGACCTGGTGCGGCGCGACTGGCTGGAGGAACTGGCCCGCCTCCAGGACGACCTGCCCCCCTTCCCCCACCCGGTCGCCCTGGCGCTGATCGAGACGGAACTCGGGGCTCCGGCCCATCAGCTGTTCGAGGAGTTCCCCGATTACCCGATGGCAGCGGCCAGCCTGGGGCAGGTCTACCGGGCCCGCCTGGCCGACGGCCATTGGGTGGCGGTGAAGGTGCAGCGGCCCGACCTGCCCTTCGTCCTGCGCCGCGACCTGGTCATCATCCGCTCCCTGGCGGTGCTGGCGGCCCCGTTCCTGCCCCTCAACCTCGGCTTCGGCCTCGGGGCGATCATCGATGAGTTCGGCTGCACCCTTTTCGAGGAGATCGACTACCGGCGTGAGGCCGACAACGCCGAACGCTTCGCCACCCTGTTCCAGGACCACCCCGAGGTGACCGTTCCGGCGGTGGTTCGATCGCTGAGCAGCCGCCGGGTGCTGACCACCAGCTGGATCAACGGCACCAAACTCCAGAACCGCCGCGAACTGGAGGCCCACCACCTGGATCCCGCCGCCCTGATCCGCACCGGCGTGATCGCGGGCCTGCAGCAGCTGCTGGAGTTCGGCTATTTCCACGCCGATCCCCACCCGGGCAACCTGTTCGCGCTCCCGGGCAGGACCAACGGCCTGGGCCATGTGGCCTATGTCGACTTCGGGATGATGGACTCCCTGAGTGATGCCGACCGGCTCACCCTCACCGGGGCGGTGGTCCATCTGATCAACCGGGATTTCGAGGCCCTGGCCAGGGATTTCGTCGCCCTGGGCTTCCTCCACCCCAGCACCCCCCTTGGGCCGATCGTTCCGGCCCTTGAGCAGGTGCTCGGTGGTGCGCTGGGGGAGAACGTGGGCAGCTTCAACTTCAAGGCGATCACCGATCGCTTCTCGGAGCTGATGTACGACTACCCCTTCCGGGTGCCGGCGCGCTTCGCCCTCATCATCCGGGCGGTGGTCAGCCAGGAGGGTCTGGCGATGCGGCTCGACCCCGACTTCCGCATCATCCGGGTGGCCTATCCCTATGTGGCCCGGCGCCTGCTGGCCGGTGACACGGCTGAGATGCGCGAGAAGCTGCTGGAGGTGATCTTCGATCGCGAAGGGCGCCTGCGGGTGGAGCGGCTGGAGAACCTGCTGGCCGTGGTGGAGAACGGTTCGGCCTCCACCGATCTGCTGCCGGTGGCCCGCGACGGCCTGCGCCTGCTGCTGGGCAAGGAGGGCACCAGCCTGCGCCAGCGGCTGCTGCTGAGCCTGGTGAGCCACGACCGGCTCCACACCGACGATCTCCAGGCCCTGCTGGGATTGATGCGCCGCACCTTCTCGGCCCGCAAGCTGGCCACGGGCCTGCTGGCACGCCTGAATCCCCTCGCCGCCTGACGCCTCCCGGGCGAAGCTGGGTCGTCCCCCCCCCGACCGCCGGCCCCTTGAACGAGGCCCTGCTGCTGATCCTCCTGACCCTGCTGGCGGTGGTCTGGATCCTGCAGGTCCGGTCCCTGGAGCGGCGGGTCCGGCGCCTCGAGCAGCAGGCCGCCTCCCTGAGCCAGCGTTTCTTCGCCCTGTCGCTGTGGAGCGGGGTGCTCCAGCAGCGGCTGGACGGGGACACCGGGCCTGAACCGCTCCGGCTCCCTGCCGCCGAGTAACTCCCCCCAGCGGCGCCCGAGGCCGAGGCCCCGTCCGCCTCCAGGGCCGAAGCCGGCCTGGTGCCGGTGCCGGTGGCCATTCCCTGCCTGCGCCCACCGGCCACCGCCTCGGCCTCGCCGCCCAGAGGGGCGACCGGCGGGCCCTGGAAGCGGATCGAGCGGCTGTTGGTGGAGAACTGGAGCGGCCTGCTGGGGGTGCTCGTGGTGGTGGCCGGGGTCACCTTCCTGACGATCAACGCCGGTCTGCAACTGGGGCCCTGCGAGCGCTTCCTGGTCACCCTGCTGGCGGGCGGTGCCCTGGCCCTGCCCTCCCTGTTCTGGGGCCGGCGCCAGCCCTGGCGCGACCTCACCGACGCCATGCGCAGCGGTGGCGGCGCCCTGGTCCTGTTCGCCTGCGCCGCCGCCGGCGGCCTGCCCCAGCTCGGGCTCCGGTGGATCGAGGACCCGCTTCCGGCCCTGGCCCTGCTGTCCGCGGGCGTGGCCGCCAACCTGGCCCTGGCCGCCATCGCCCGCACCGCCGCGATCGCCTCGCTGCATGTGGCGGTGAGCCTGGTGCCTCTCGCCATCGGTCCCGAAGGCGGCCCCGCCCTGGCCATCGCCGGCGCCATTACCCTGATGGGCGCGGAGCTGCCCCTGGGGCACCGCTGGCCGCGGCATCGGCTCGTCGTCAGCTGGCTGTACGGCGCCTTCCAGGTGGTCTGGTTCCTGCGCAACGGCCCCGCTCTGGCCGCCTACCCCGCCCTGGCCGCTGGCGCTGTCCTGGCGGCGGTGCTGGTCTTCGGCCCGGCGCTGCTGCGTCTGCATCGTCCGGGGGGTGCGCAGGCCCGGCTGCAGGCGGTGCCGGTGGCCCTGCTGCTCAGTCCGTGGGGCGGCCTCGGTCTGGCCCTGCTGCTTTTTCCCTCCTTGGCGGCCGTCCGCGCCGGGGCCCTGGCGGTCGCCGCCGGGGTGGCGGTGCTGCTGGGCCGCGGCGCCCGTCTACGGGGGCCGCGCTGGCTGGCCCTGGGCGATGCCCTGGTGGGCCAGACCCTGATTCTGGCGGCCCTGCTGAGCCTGGCCCCGGTGATCGCCGATGGGCCGCTGCTGGCCGGGGTCGTGCTGCTGGAATCGCTGCTGTTCCTGGTCATCGCCATGCGGGAGGGCTCCGGCCCTCTCTGCCGCGCCGGCTGGTGGCTCAGCGCCGCCGCCGGCCTGGTGCTGGCCCTGAGCGGCCTGGGGGCCGCGCTGCCGGGCGGCGGTCCGATGCAGCAGCTGCAGACCGGGGCGGTGCTGACGGTCGGGGCAGGTCTCACGGCGGGGACCCAGTGGCTGCTGCAGCGCCGCCAGGAGCCCCCTCCGGGAGGGCCTCTGCCCCTGCCGCCCCTGCTGGGCTGGCTGGCCGGGGGGCTGGTCGCCGTGGGGACCGCCCTGGTGGTGCCCGAGGACTGGCGCTCGCCCCTGAGCCTGGTGGTGATGGGCGCCTTCCTGGTGGCGGCGCGCCGCTGGCGCCCCCCCGGCCTGCTGGGCGGCGTCACCGCCGCGATCGCTCTGGCCCATGGCGCCGGCTGGCTGACCCTGTTGGCCGATGCCCCCTGGCCGGCCCTGACCCTGCTGGCCCGCCTGCTGCCCCTGGGGTTGCTGGCCCTGCTGCTGACGGTCGCCGGTGGCGGCGGCCGCCGGCAGGGCCTCGGACTGGCGCTGCTGGGGGTCGATGCGGGACTGGGCGTCCTCTGGCTGCTCGAGCCGATCTCGCCGCTGCTGCCGGGGGCGGCCTGGCTGCTGCTGTCCGCCGCGGCCCTGGCCGGCAGCCGCTGGCTGCGGGGTGGTGTCGTGCGGGTGGGACTGGGCCTCTCCCTGGCCTACCTGGCCGCTTACGCCGCCGCGTTCCTGGTGGTGATCGGGCCCAGCGAGGAGCTGGTGACGCTCGGGGCCCTGCAGGTGCGCGGCCGCCTGCTGATCGAGCTGCTGGCCATCACCGTCGGTCTCCACGGCTGGTTCTTCCGGGCGGGTCCGGACCTGGCGCGGCTGCCCGGCTGGATGGCGGTGCAGCCTTATTTCCTGGAGGTGTCCCTGCTGGGGGTGCTGCTGCTGCTGCAGGGGGAGATCAGCGCCGCCTGGCGTCCCGTGGCCTGGGCGCTGCTGGCCCTTCTCCTGGTCTGCCCGGCGCTGGTGCGGCGCTTCGCCATCCGCCTGCAGGTCTATGGGGTGATCGTCTACTGGCTGGCGGTGGCGACGCTGCTGGTCGGCCTCAGCGTCAGCCTCCCCTCCTTCCCCCCCGATACCGCGGCGGCCCGGAGCGCCGGGCTGGTGGCGATCGGCCTGCAGACGGCCTTCGTCCTGGCCTGCCGGCGCTGGCTCGAGCGCGACCGGCTGGCCGACCCCGGCGGCTGGCCGCTGCTGGCCTGGGTCGGCGGGCGGGTGGCGCGGCGCCCCAACCTCTGGCTTGGCCATCCCCTGTTCATCGCCGTGGCCGTGGTGCTGGCCAGCGGCTACGACCGGGCCCTGCTGACCCTGCTGTGGACGGCGGAGGCCCTTGCCATCTACCTGCTGGGGGTGGTGCTGCGGGAGCCCCAGTTCCGCCAGGTGGCGCTTGTGGGCCTGGGGGCCTGCCTGCTGCGACTCCTGGCCGTCGACATGGCCCAGGCCGATCTGGGACTGCGGGGCCTGGTGTTCGTCGGGGTGGGGCTTCTGCTGCTGGCGCTGAATGCCCTGGTCCATCGCTTCCGCAGCCGGTTCCTCTGATGGGGCGGCTCCGGCGCCTAGGGTCGGGCGCGACCGCCTGACGCCTCACCGCCGTGTCCCTGCTGCTGGCCGCCCTCGACGCTGCTCCCGTGACCCTCCGGCAGGCGGGGCTGGACCAGGTCAGCGGGGACTACGGCGACCTGGACGCCATGGAGATACTGCTGGAGTACGCCCCGCTCACCTATCCGCCCTACGTGCTGGCCGGCATCGGGCTGGCCATGGCCGTACTGTGCGGGCTCACCTTCGCCCGGATGGTTCAGAACCGGCTGGAGGGCTGGAAGCAGGACCGGCTGGCCCTGCTGCCGATCGCCAACCTGGAGACGACCCTTCCCTACGGGGGCCTGGTGATCGGGGTGACGCTGTTCATCGGCGCCAGCCTGCAGATGTTCGGCTTCGCCGCCGGGGCCGCCCTGCTGGTGGCCTTCGTGCTGTCGCTGCTCACCGGCGGGGCCCTGTGGGTGCAGCTGGAGCGGCTGATGGCCCAGGTGCAGGACGGAACCTTCAGCGCCGTGGACTTCGACAACTTCGACCAGTTCTTCTGAGCCGGGTGCGGATTGCCGTCCGCTGGCAACCGCCCGCTGGACGGCAACAGCTTGTAATATTCTGAAATATTACAGGTTGGACATGCAGGCTTCCCTCTCCCTCAACCGCCAGTTCTCGATCGCCGTCCACTCCCGCGCCATCGACAGCTGCAACGACATCGAGGAACTCCGCAAGGTCGCCAAGACCCTCCTTTCCGCCTGGCAGCACCAGGCCGAGTTCTCCGAGCATTACGGTGCCCTGCTGCTTGGCATCCGCAAGTAGGCCTACCCGGTCGGTCCCGTTCGGCGTCCTCAGGCCGACGCCGCCCCAGAGCAGGCTCTCCAGAGCACGAAGGTGACCAGGGTTCCCCCTGGACCCCCTCCAGGTCGTAGACGCCGGCGCCGATGAGCGAGCCCCCCACCCCCCCAGCCGAGCATCCAGAGTGCCACCAGGGCGATGGCCGTGATCCGCTGCATCATCGTTCGCCCCCCGCCGCGGCCCCAGCCTGCCAGTCAGGTCGGGCTGTACGCTTCTGGTGATTCAAAGATTTCTCTTCGGCGAGTGGCAACGTCCTGCAAGGGCTATCGACGAATCGGTTCATAAGTTTTTCTCTGTTCATGACGATTTACGTTGGAAATCTCTCCTTCGATGCGGAGGTGGAGGATCTCAGCCATCTGTTCGCGCAGTACGGAGCTCTGCGCAACTGCAGCCTGCCCCTCGACCGGGAGACCGGCCGCAAGCGCGGCTTCGCCTTCGTGGAAATGGCCAACGAGGCCGATGAAACCAAGGCCATCGACGACCTGCAGGACGTCGAGTGGATGGGGCGGATGATCCGGGTCAACAAGGCCCAGCCCCGTAATGTTGGTGGCGGCGTCGGCGGTGCCGGTGGTGGCCGCGCCCGTTACTGAGCCCTGACGGGTTTTCGAGAGCCCCCGGCAACGGGGGCTCTCCCATGTCAGGCCACCAGATAGGCCTCCAGGGAGCGGGAGTGGTGGCGGATGCCTTCGAGGGCACGGCGCTCCAGGTTGCGGGTCTTGTCGCGGCTCATCCCCAGGGTGCGTGCGATGCCGGTGAGGCTCATCGGCTCCTCGCCGTCGATGCCGTAGCGCATCTTCAGCACCCGTCCCTGCAGTTCCGGCAGCTGCTCCAGCAGGGCCCGCAGG
>NZ_JACJSZ010000119.1 GCF_014698445.1 Microcystis elabens FACHB-917 | reverse complement strand
GGCTGCCATGACGCAAACTAACCCTGCCATTCACCTGAGCCGCCACCTTGAGATCTGGTCTCGGACCCCATACTCAGTGCGGCCAGGTGATGGCAAGCGTTGGGAGGATGGCAAGGCAGCAACGGACCATTAATCTAGTTAGACCAGCTTCTGTATCCTGAAAGTGGCTTCAACTCCTTGGGAAGGCTTCTGGTCATATGTCCATCGCGATGACACTGCTGAGGAAGGGAGAATTTCTCGCCTCGCCAATGATCTTGTATCTCAGTATGAGCTTCTGACAGGCGATACTATAAATCTATTCCTTGACAAAGCCTCCCTTGAATGGGGAGACAATTGGCGACACAAGATTGACGAAGGCCTTGGATCGGTTGCCTTTTTTGTGGCAGTCCTGACGCCACGCTATTTCATGAGTAATGAGTGCCGAAGAGAACTGCAGTCTTTTTCTCGCAAAGCCACTCAACTTGGCATCAAAGAGCTTGTTTTGCCAGTGCTGTATGTAGATGTTCCTTCTATAAATGACGATGAGAGCAAGGACGATCTCGTTCGCTTAGTAAAGGAGTATCAATGGGAGGACTGGAGAGAGCTAAGGTATGAGGACGTTGGAAGCAAGGCATATCGTAAAGCTGTTTCCAGGCTTGCCGTACGGCTGATTACTGCGAATAGCCGCGCAGAGTCAGTACCAATCTCCGAAAGACTAATTCAACAGCTTAACGGGCCCGAAATTGATTCAGATGAAAGCCCTGGCACGTTAGATCGCCTTGCAACATTTGAAGAAGTGATTCCATGCCTAAGCGAAACCCTCGGCCACCTCTCTGATGAAATTACTGAGATCGGAAAGATTATGAATAATGCGAAGAATAGCATCGATTCAAGATCAGCCCAGGGGCAGGGTTTTGGACATCGAATTATCGTAGCCCGAGCCACCGCGCAGAAACTAGAAGGGCCTAGCCAACAGATACTTACACTGAGCAACAGCTTTGCATCCCAGCTACACACTTATGATGATGGCATCCGCGCATTAATTGAGCATCTTAATGTTAACAGTCCAGTTGATTCTGATGATCTTGTGGGTATCTGCAGTTTCTTCAGCTCACTTCGTGAACTAGTTTCGACAGCCCGCGAAAGTCTTTCTGGGGTCGCAGGAATGCTTAACGCGACTATCCCCTTAGAAAAGATGTCCCGTGATCTACGTCCACCGCTAAGAGTGATAAGGAAGGGCTTAACCCTTATTTGCGAAGGAATCGAAATCACTGATCAATGGATTTCAATGATCAATGAATGCCCGATTGACTGCGATTCAATTGCCAAAGATTGATCTCAATAAGAAATCGCTTTGTGAAGGAGCTGTTTTGTCCGTAAGACCTCCCAACGAACAAGGATAGATCGCGCGTAAGCCGCGATCTTATCCAGTTGTTGGACTAGCCCTTTGTCGCGATTGGCCAGCGTTTTACGGGAGATAGATCGGCCCGGATCTCAGCTTTCCTTCAGGATTCTGCCTGAATCAGACGTGCAGCCTGGGATGATCACCGTCGCTTCTGATTGAGAGGAGTAA
>NZ_JACJSZ010000118.1 GCF_014698445.1 Microcystis elabens FACHB-917 | reverse complement strand
TCTTCTAAGCCAAAAAAGGCTGATTAGAATCCATCCTAGCCTGAGACTGCCGCTGGAATCAACTGCCCCGCAGCGGATCTGGCTTCCTCAGCAAGCCCTATTTACAACAGATGTGGATACGACCCAGATCAACACATTCCCGACTCATGGAAGAACTTTCACGAGCGGGTGCTGTTGAATGACCAAGTCCCAATCGGATACTTTTCAATTTTTCGCGAGATTGCCGATCTAGTTGTTCATATGATCCAAAGCGGATGCCCGCTCGACAATCATACAGTTCCAGATATAAGTATAGGGAGGCTCTGGAGTAACTATTGGAGCGAAAGTAGTCTTGAGGCTGAGCATGGTCAGAGGCTGAAGCATCCACACGACTACCCAAGTTGGTTCCCCCAAGCCATGGCTAACCCAGTAGAAGCATGGATTTATCCCGTAGGTGCACTGGGTAGTTTTCGGATATGGCTACACACTCACTATGTCCCTCGCTCCTTCCCTAAGTATCTCAAGCAGAAGGTGAAGGTGGGCGTCTTCCTTCCTTCAAGAGCTGAGCTCCTGATTCATTCAGTTTCCCAAAGATCCCTCACGCCTTCAAGGAAATAGAGTTTACGACTATGCTCTAGAGATGATCTCCCAAGACGCATGAGCAGGGTGGCTAAGTCTAGGCGAGGCCTAACATCCAGATGCAGAAGGCGGGGGCAAGAAATACTGTGATCTACCATCAGAATGTGCCCGCTTCTGATCTGGAGCGTTAGCCCGACGAGATGGCACAGCTTGCCCACGTCACTAGCCCGGGCTGCCAAGACAGAGTAAAATTTCTCGTGCGTACTGTGCTTCCCGAGTCTGATTGGTCATGCACGCAACGACTAAGTGATGGATCAGGCAACCCACAACAAGATCGTTTCTTTCTTCTGGGGCATCGCTGACGACGTTCTGCGTGATCTGTTCAAACGCGGCAAATACCCCGACGTGATCCTGCCGATGTGCGTGATTCGGCGCATGGATGCGGTGCTCGAGCCCACGAAGAAGCAGGTGCTCGAAACCAAGGCGATGCTTGACGAGGCGCTGATCACCGAGCAGCGGGCTGCGCTTTGCGCCGCTTCCGGGCAAGCCTTCTACAACACATCCAAGTTCACGCTCCGCGATCTGAAGTCACGCGGCAGCCAGCAGCAGCTTCTTGCCGATTTTGAGTACTACCTGAACGGGTTCTCGCCGAACGTTCAAGACATCCTCGAGAACTTCAAGTTTCGCAACCAGCTGCCAACGCTCTCGAAGGCCGACGCGCTTGGCACGTTGGTCGCCAAGTTTCTCGACCCTGCGATCGACCTCTCGCCCGCGGGTATCGACAACCATGCGATGGGCACGGTGTTCGAAGAGCTGGTGCGCAAGTTCAACGAAGAGAACAACGAGGAGGCGGGCGAGCACTGGACACCGCGTGACGCCGTGCGGTTGATGGCGAACCTCGTCTTTCTGCCGATTGAAGCCGAGATCAAGAGCGGCACCTACCTGCCTGACTGACGGACACATCTCATCCGAAACCGTCATGCGATTGCCATCGCCGCCGTGGGTGGAGGCAGCGGTGGGAGTTCAATCCGCGAGAACCAAGGCTTT
>NZ_JACJSZ010000117.1 GCF_014698445.1 Microcystis elabens FACHB-917 | reverse complement strand
CCCCCGCCGTCAGGAAAGTTGTCGCCCGTGCTTTTGACCATGCGGGGGCTCAAGGAGATGACCAGTGCGGCGTTACAGCGAGGCTGTCAAAGCTGACATCAGGAAACGGATGAGTCCGCCCGCTCGTCAGAGCGTGGCGAGGATTTCCGAGGAGACGGGCATCCACATCTGCACTCTCTACGCTTGGCGCAAGGGCTGGCGGCTGGAGGGGGAGGTGGTGCCGGCAACGCACAAGGACCCCGAGGGCTGGAGCGCTGCCGACAAGTTCACTGTGGTGCTGGAGACCGCAGGGCTCAACGCCACCGAGCTCAGCGCCTACTGCAGGGAGCGCGGTCTCTACCCGGAGCAGGTGGAGCGCTGGCGGCAGGCATCGCAGGATGCCAACCAGAAGCCGGTGCTGACCCTGAAAGAACAGAGGGAGCTGGAGAAGCTCCGCGCCCAGGACCAGCGGGAGATCAAGCGGCTCCAGAAGGAGCTGCGCAAGAAGGAGAAGGCCCTGGCGGAAGCGGCGGCGCTGCTGCTGGTCACAAAAAAGATGCAGGCCCTCTGGGGAGAGGCCGAGGAGGACTGACCTCCGCGGCTGATCGCCGGAGGGCATTGGAGATCCTCGATGGCGCCGTGGCCGCAGGGGCCACAGCGGCGCGGGTGGCTGAGCGCATGGCCATCAGCCTGCGCACCCTGCAGCGCTGGCGGCGTCAGTTTGCGGGTGATGGGGACGGTGGGGACCGCCGTAGAGGCAGCGCCCGCCACGTGGCCCATCGGCTGAGCAACGAGGAGCGGCAGCAGATCCTGGCGGTCTGCAACAAGCCGCAGTACGCCTCGCTGCCGCCTGCGCAGATCGTGCCCGCCCTGGCCGATCAGGGGGAGTTCCTGGCCTCTGAGAGCAGCTTCTACCGCGTGCTCCACGCCCACCAGCAGGTGCAGCGCCGTGGACGGGCCAGGCCGCCGCAGCAACCGCGCCCGGTGCCCAGGCGGCGTGCTGATGGCCCCAACCAGCTCTGGAGCTGGGACATCACCTACCTGCCCACCAGCGTGCGGGGCGTATGGCTTTACCTCTATCTGGTGGTGGACGTCTGGAGCCGCAAGATCGTCGCCTGGGACGTCCAGGACCGTGAGGACGCCACGCTGGCCGCTGATCTGATCAGCCGGGCCTGCATCAGGGAGCGGATCAGCAAGCGCCGCCAGAAGCGGCTGATCCTGCACGCCGACAACGGCGCCGCCATGCGTGCCGCCACGCTGGAGGTGCGGCTGGAGGAGCTGGGGGTGCTGCGCTCGTTCTCCAGGCCCCGGGTGTCGAACGACAACCCCTACTCGGAGGCGCTGTTCCGCACCGCCAAATACCGGCCCGACTACCCCAGCAGGCCCTTTGCCAGCAAGGAGGAGGCCTGCCAGTGGGCGGCGGCATTCGTGGAGTGGTACGTGCATGAGCACCGCCACAGCGCCATCCGGTTCGTCACCCCGCAGCAACGGCACAGCGGCCAGGCTCCGGCCATCTGTCACCAGCGCACGCTGGTCTATGAGCAGGCCCGCCAACGCCATCCCAGGCGTTGGTCAAGGTCCATCCGCTGCTGGCAACAACCCACCGTTGTCTGGATCAATGAACCGCCGGATGACACAACAGCCGAGAAGGAGTTACTCTTTGTGCAGGAGGCCTGAACAGGCGCCAACCGGCGACATCTTTCCTGAAAGTCACCG
>NZ_JACJSZ010000116.1 GCF_014698445.1 Microcystis elabens FACHB-917 | reverse complement strand
GCTCCGGATTGCAGGCGGTGTGTCACGACATCACGGCGCTGCTGGCGTTGGCGAGGCGCCAGCCGGAAGCCAAGCCCTGCTGATACTTTGAATCAGCCCTGCAGTCGCCGGCAACGGCTTCCACGTCACCGCTCGGATGGCCGGCGAAGCCGTCGCTGTAGCCATGCCAGTCACTGTTGAAGCGCAGCGTCCATGCCCCGGCGGCGGGCAAACCCACGCGACAGTCGTCCAGGGGCTGGTGGGAGACGTTGGCGATCACCACCACGTCATCACCGGGACCGCCCCGGTTCCAGCGGTGAAAGGCCAGCACCCGGCGCTCGCCGTTGAGGTGAAAGACCTGCGTGAACTGGCCGCAGAGGCCCTCGGTCACACCCTCGACGTTGCGTCGCAGCCGGATCAGAGCCCGGTACAGACGGACGATGCCGCGGAACTCCTGCCGTTGATCCCAGTCGACGGGGACCGAATCGCGGAACCAGCCGCCCTCGAGAAACTCCTGCCCCTGGAACAGCATCGGAATGCCCGGTGAGGTGAACACCAGGGTCGCGGCCAGGGTGGAGCGCTTCTGGGCATACCAGCCGGTGGGATCCCCCGGGTTGACATCCTGGGGAAGCCGGGCCTGCCCATTGGCCACATCATCATGGGATTCGCTGTAGGTGACGCGCTCGAAGGCATCGTCGTTGGAGCGGTGGAGGATCGCGTCGCGGAGGCTCTCGAGGCCGCGGTCTACATCCATGGCCGTGATGACGGCCTGACGGATCGGCTGGACGAAGTGGAGATCCCACTGGGATCCGAAGCCGGCGCCCCCGGCCCCGACATCCTTGGTGATCCAGGCATTGCTACGCAGGTCTTCGGCGATGGTGATCCGGCCAGGAAAATCCCGGGCCACCGTGTCGTTGATGGCCTGCAGGAGGCTCCAGCCATCAGGAATCTCCTCGGATCCGGCATCACCGATGCAGTGGTTGAAGCCAGTGCTGTCGAAGCGAAGGCCATCGAGGTGGTAGTCCTCGAGCCATAGGCGCACGTTGTCGAGGATGTACTGACGAACCTCGCCGCGGCCGTAGTCGGGGCGGGTGTCCCCCCAGGGCGTATGGTCACGATGGTCGTTGTAGAAATAGATGCCACCCTTGCCGTTCTCCGACCAGCCATCGAATTGCCAGAGATCGAGATCACTCGGACCGAAGTGATTGGACACCACATCCAGGATCACCGCGATACCGGCCTGTTCGAAGGATCGGCAGACCAAAACCTGTGGCGTGACCTTGGCGATCATTGCAATCATGACTATATACGTTCTGGGTACACAGCTCGACAGTTGCAATCATTAAACGCAGTAGAGTGTGACGCAAAGATGTCACTTCCGGCACATTCTACCGATTTCCTGTATTCTCAAAGTGAAGAGAATTTGATTTTGTTGTCTCATATCAGGTAGCTGGCCTCCGGGTTCGGGATCATGCTTTTGCATCGTGGTGAACGGTGATAGACGGACCCGTATAAGACGACAGAAGCCTCCGAGGCTATTCCGAAAACCATTGCCAAAACAGGGTTCTGGCCATGTTGCCAGCCGGCATCCTCGGTTTTATGCTGCTAGGGGATCCGGAAGAGGGTTTTTCTGCGGATCCGCCCATTCAGCGTTGAACTAAGCCGCTACGCGGCAGATTCCAACAGCCAATTATAACCCATCTCCCTTCGAGAGCGGCCATTGCGTCGCCGATACGACCAGCCGACTGC
>NZ_JACJSZ010000115.1 GCF_014698445.1 Microcystis elabens FACHB-917 | reverse complement strand
CAAGCAGTCCTGGCGTAACTGCATCAGGGATGGGAGTTTGGCCTCCCGGGGCCGGCCTGCAGGGGCTGGTTCCAAACCGCCTCATGCTGCTGCGTTCAAAAGACGTGGTGGTGAGCGATGAGGAAAAGGCGGACTCGATCCGTCAGGTGAGCGATGAGAAGGTGAGCGCAAGCGAACCGTCGATGACGCGTCGAAATCAAGTTCAGATGCTGTCAAAACAAGAGTCGGTCCGAAACTCTTGGATCAGTGTGGGCGCAACCTGCTTACGGACCACACGGCAGCCGGCGTATAGACGGCACGAGCTCATCGCAGGCCCTGATGCGGAACATGAGAACCTGCCATGGCATGCCAAGGGAACGCCACAAGTGGCTACAACCACGAGGGCTAATACCGATGGCCATGGCAGGGGCGGAGCAACCTGTAGTAGCGAGGAAGGGTTTGTAATGAACCTGGAGCCAAGGGGTTGCGTCATCCCGTCTGGAACGGTGCATCAACTGCCAATGGCAGGAGGAATGCATTGAGTTCAGGCAAGCCACTACCGATCACCAAGGTGATGGTCTGGAAGGCCTATCAGCAGGTGAAACGGAACGGTCAGGCGGCTGGCGTGGATGGCCAGAGCCTGGATGACTTCAACAAGGATCTGGAGAATAATCTCTACAAGCTCTGGAACCGGATGGCATCAGGAAGTTATCTTCCACCACCGGTCCGGCGTGTGGAGATTCCCAAATCCGGGGGAGGCATCAGGCCACTGGGTATCCCGACGGTTGCAGATCGCATTGCACAGATGGTGGTCAAGCAGGTACTGGAGCCTCAGCTGGAGCCGATCTTTGATCAGGACTCCTATGGCTACAGACCGGGAAAGTCAGCGCACCAGGCGGTGGAGAGCTGCCGTCAGCGCTGCTGGAGGAGCAACTGGGTCCTCGATCTCGACATCAAGGGGTTTTTCGATGCCATCGATCACGACCTGTTGATGCGCGCGGTCAAGACCCACACCTCCGAGCGCTGGGTGGTGCTCTACCTGCAGCGATGGCTGCAGGCACCGGTTCTGTTACCGGATGGCACGCTCCAGCCCCGGGAGAGAGGCACACCGCAAGGTGGCGTCATCAGCCCACTGCTGGCCAATCTGTTCCTGCACTATGCGTTTGATGCGTGGATGCGCCGGACTCATCCGGCCATTGCGTTTGAGCGCTACGCAGATGATGTGATCTGCCATTGCCGCAGCGAGAAGGAAGCTCGCCGGTTGCTGGAGGGTCTGCAGGAGCGCTTTGCATCCTGTGGCCTCCAGTTGCATCCCCAGAAGACCCAGATTGTCTACTGCCGGGATGGCATGCGACGGGCTCCTTATCCTGTGATTCAGTTCACGTTTCTCGGCTACGCATTCCGTCCTCGAATGGCCAGGAGTGCACGAGGGGTCATCTTTACCAACTTTTCACCGGCCGTGAGTCCGCAGGCGCTCAAGCGAATGCGGCGGCGGGTCAAGGCGATGGGGTTGTTATCTCTGGTCCATCTGTCGATTGAGGAGATCGCGAGGATGCTGAATCCGGTTCTACAGGGCTGGATTCAATACTACGGTCGCTTCTACCGGACAGAGCTGATCAGGAAACTGTATCGCTACCTTGATCATCAGATTGCAGCCTGGCTGAGACGGAAGTACAAGCAGTTGCGCAGCCGTTGGGGGCGCAGCTGGCAGCTTCTCAAACGGATCCGGCAGCAACGATCAGACCTGTTTGCCCACTGGCGAGGTGCCGGTGCTGTGGTGAGTGGATGATGGGAGCCGTATGACGCGAGAGTGTCACGTACGGTTCTGGGAGCACCTCGGGGGGAAGTTCCCCGGGGTGACTCGACAGTCAG
>NZ_JACJSZ010000114.1 GCF_014698445.1 Microcystis elabens FACHB-917 | reverse complement strand
GCGGCGCCTATCAGGAAAGAAGTCCGCTCGGGGTGCTGCGCTCAGCACCACATGAATCTTACTCCGAGTCGTTGGTCATGGACTACGGGTTCGGGCAATGACAGTCATCAAGGGCCTCATCTGGTGCAGAGGATTAAGCGGCCGGCCCCCGGGCGGGGCTGAGGCCGGTCCGCCTCTTGCGGGCGGACCAACCTCACCCCCTGGGGCCTGTGTTTCTGATTCTCAGGCAGCTACAGCTTGTTGCGGGCGAGGATGATTCACCTGCACGATCTGTGGCTGAGACCAATCGCGTGGTGGTCTGGCCCAGCGGCGTGGATGCTGCTGACGAGCCTGCTCATAGGTCTGCTGACGGATCGAGCAGATCTCATCAGCTTCACCGTAGTGACGCTGGTTCGGCGTTACGTACTTGATGCCGCTATGGCGGTGCTCTGCGTTGTACCACTCCACAAAGCCATCCACCCAGGCTCGCACTGAGAGAAGATCCCGGAAGCGCCTGTTTGGATAGCTCTGGTGGTATTTCAGCGTACGGAATAATGACTCAGCATAGGCATTGTCGTTGCTGACACGCGGTCTGGAGAATGACATCTCAATACCCAGTTCGGCTAGCTTGGCAGCCAAGGTATAGGAGCGCATGGGTGCTCCGTTATCGGCGTGCAGGATCGTGGATGTCACCGAGCTGATCCCTTCATCACGGCAGACGCGATCAAAGAAATGCTTGGCCAGCTCGCCGCATTCTCGCTCATGCACCTCCACCCCGAGGATGCGCCGGCTCCACACATCTAACACCATATAAAGGTAGTAGAACTGACCCTTCGCTGGCCCTGGCAATAGGGTGATATCCCAGGCCAGTACTTGGTGGATGCCCGTCGCTTCCAGCACGGGTGGCTCTCTTGGCTCCCGCGGAGGGCGGCTCCTGCCGCGATGATTCAGCAGGCCCTCCTGGCGCATGATGCGGTAAATCGTAGATTCAGATCCCACGTAGACTCCCTCCTCGGCAAGGATCGCCACGATCTGGCTGGGTGTGAGATCTGCAAAGCGTGGATCATTGATGGTTACCAGCACCTGTTGGCGTTCTTCTTCGCTGAACCGATGGGCGACATGCCTGGGCGCCCCCTTGCGTTGGTCACTGCAAAACCCCTGGGATCGAATCATCAGGCCCCATCGCCTCAGCGTGCGTGTCGCAAGGCCGAATAGATCGGCAACAGCCTTGGCTGAGGCGCCACGACTGATGCCTTCCTCCAGCAGCGCGACGATCACACTGCGATCCTCAGACGGAATCAATGCTCCTCGTCCGACTGAAAGATCTGATTGAACTTTTTTGAAAGCATCAACAATGTTGCCGCTTCTGTAAGTGCTTTTTCTTTCTTCTGCAGTTCACGCTCCAGCTGGCGATTCCTCCGGATCAGTTCCTGATTTTTGCGTTGCAGTTCTCGCTGATCAGCCATGCTCGGAGCGCTGGGGCCATTGGCATCCTCAGCGGCCTGGCGCCAACGGGCAACCTGCTTGGGGTACAGGCCCCGTTCCCTGCAGAAGCTCCCCAGCTCGGTTCCGCTCAGTCCTGCGGTCTGGATCACGGCTGCGAGCTTGTCGGCAGCGCTCCACTGCTCTGGTGGCTTGGGGCTCGCAGGCACCAGCTGGCCCTGCTTCTGCCACTGGCTGCGCCAGTTGTAGATGGTCTGCGCCGTGATCCCCGTGTCCCGGGCGATCTCAGCAACGCTCTCGCGGTTCGGAGGGCTCATCCGGATCCGGACGGCTTCCCGCAGAGCGACGTCATAGGGCGGTTGCATGGTCGTCGGTTGGGCCCCCTGGTGGATCGGTCAGACCGAGCGGACAACTTTCCTGACAGTGGGGG
>NZ_JACJSZ010000113.1 GCF_014698445.1 Microcystis elabens FACHB-917 | reverse complement strand
CAGGCGGTCTCTGCCTGAGATAAAACCGGGAATCAAGCTGTCGTCAAGGGTTCAGCAGGGCTGAAGTTCGAGATGAGCCATCTCGCCCCCTGAACGGGTACGGCTTGCTTTTGCAATGGATTGCCATTTCCGGGGCCATATCATATGCCACGGCTCTTTATGTTGCTAATCTTCTTGCTTGGCCAGCCAATCTCTCCGTGCGCGAGTGGTGGGGTTCTGAGCTGGCCATCCGCTATTGCGAAGGCTTTGTTCGCCGTGGAATTCTTGGTCAGCTGGCCTGGTTGATCAGTGACTCGGTGGGCTGGCAGTCGGCCTATGTCCATGTCCTCTCCCTGGTCATGGCACTTGCCGCTCTGGGGGTTGGCCTTGGCCTGGGCTGGCTGCTGGTCCGCCGCTGCGGTTGGCGCCTCGGTCTGCTGATCCTGGCAGCGCCCGTCGGCTGGCCGGTGCTGCTGGAAAGTGCCGGCTCCACGTTCCGAAAGGATCCGCTTCAGATCCTGCTGGGTTTGCTGCTGCTCTGGATCTGGTGCCAGCAGGTGCGCGGGCGCTCCCTGCGTGCCGCGCCCGCCGCCTGGGCCTTACTAGCTGGCGTCCAGGTCTTCGCGGTGTTCAACCATGAACCGTTCGCGCTGCTGATTCTCCCGGTGCTGGCGATCGCCGCCCTCGGCACGAGGCAAGACTGGGGTCGGGCTCTGCTGGCAACCGCTCCGGGCCTGCTCGCCTTTCTGTTGGCGGTGTGGCACAAGGGCAACGCGGCGCAGGTGGCCTGCCTGCGCGCCGACCTGCAACGCCTCAACTTGCTTGCCCCGGGGGAGCTGCCGGGCTCGTCAATCACCGAGCTGGCTCTATCGCGTCCCTCCTTCTTCACCTGGGATCTCAGTCCGCCCCAGCTCGGCTGGACACTGGTCCATGCCCTGGCGATGTCTCTCGTGGCGGTGCTGGCCTATGCACTGCTGTTTGGCCTGGCGCAGCACTCCGCTTCGGGATCGGCTCCGCTCGGGCGCGCTATCCGGCTCTGGCTCCTCCAGCTCGCTCTGGCTTCACCGCTGTTGCTCACCACCGTCGATTACGGGCGCTGGTTTGCCATGCTCTTCTGTGCAGGCATTGGCCTGATCCTGCTCGGTCGCCAGTGGCCGGTTCGGCAGCCCAATGTTGGCCGCCTCAGCAGCACCGTTCCCTTGGCAGCTGTTGCACTCGCCGGACTGGAGTTGGTGCTGCTCCCCAGTGGCTGCTGCACCTACCAGGCCTCTCAGATCATGGCGGTGATCCCCTACGCCGCAGCTAGTCATTGGAAAGCTCTCGTGCTGGACTTCCTGGCAACGATCCCGGCGGTTTCTTCACGCTGATACCTTGCATCACCGCCGAGGCGCACAACCTCCATCGTCGCCTCTGCAACAATAATCAAACTGATGGATGAGGGTTTTGGTGGCAGCTGTGTTGAGGGGTGGGTTGCGTCTGCTTTATCTCGCGCTGGCGATGGGGACTCTGCTGATGGCGGTGTCTCGCTTGGCCCAGATCTCCTTGACCACGGATGAACTCCTTGAGTATCAGGGTGTTGTTGATCATTGGCGTTTTGGCCTGCAGGTTCTGCATGGCGGCAAGCCAGATCTGCATAGCGCTATTGTCTATAATCTTGAAAACTATGGCATTGTTGCAAAGCTTCCCGCCTTTCTGATCAGTCTGCTTTTTGGTGGAGGCACGCCCCCTATTTAGGGCTTGCTGAAAAGCCCAGACCCCCTGCACCGCAGTTGATCCCAGCCGGATTCTCATGTTAGGATAGGCGCAAATCAGCCATTTCTGGCTTAGAAGAACCTGCTGGCACGCCAATGTACGTTTTGCAGCACACGGGTCAGCTATCGATTGAGGAGTTCCACTCGCCGTTTGGCGG
>NZ_JACJSZ010000112.1 GCF_014698445.1 Microcystis elabens FACHB-917 | reverse complement strand
TTACTCCTCTCAATCAGAAGCGACGGTGATCATCCCAGGCTGCACGTCTGATTCAGGCAGAATCCTGAAGGAAAGCTGAGATCCGGGCCGATCTATCTCCCGTAAAACGCTGGCCAATCGCGACAAAGGGCTAGTCCAACAACTGGATAGATCGCGGCTTACGCGCGATCTATCCTTGTTCGTTGGGCTGCACCTACGGAACCAAAGCGCCAAGGCATGGGCTGCAGGCCAGTTAAGATCAGGGGATTGACCTTAAGCCGTCACGCCGGATAAGATTAGCCGACTGATCTTGCTGACATGCTCGAAATTGCGAAGAGCGACATTGTTGCGAGGCTTTGTTTTGATAATCCTTGGTGGGAGAGTGGCACGGATGGGAAGGTGCGCTACCAAGATATGCCGAAGAGAAAGTACTTTCAATCCTTTTATCGAGCTGCGACTGATGCATCTGTCAATCGCGCGGTAGTCCTAATGGGCCCAAGAAGGGTTGGCAAGACAGTGATGGTCTTACATGCGATTAGAACACTTTTAGACTCCTCTATAGATCCGAGTAGAATTCTCTATATCTCTCTTGAAACACCCATCTATACGGGCCTATCGTTAGATCAGATACTCGGGTTGTTTCAAGAGAAGTTTGACCACAAACGAGAAGATAAGCTGTATGTCTTCTTTGATGAGATCCAGTACTTGCGAGATTGGGAGGTCCACTTGAAGTCTCTTGTGGACTCTTACAATGACTATAGATTTATTGCCACTGGTTCAGCCGCCGCTGCCCTCAAGCTTAAGAGTGCCGAGTCGGGAGCCGGACGATTTAGCGATTATATTCTGCCGCCCCTTACTTTTGCTGAGTATCTTTCCTTCATTAATCGTGAAGCGGAACTCATTGAACTTCTGGAGCAACCTGAAGGCTCTCAAGTTCTTCCAGAGTTCAGAGCGAAAGACATTGCAGAGCTAAACGAGGAATTCGTAAGATACATCAATTATGGCGGCTATCCAGAGGCGGTGTTTTCTGAGTCAGTTAGAGAGAATCCGTTTCAATTTATCAAGAGTGATATAATTGACAAAGTTCTCTTAAGAGATCTGCCAAGTCTGTATGGGATCAATGATATCCAGGAACTGAATAAGCTCTTCAACACTCTGGCGTACAATACAGGTAACGAGGTGAGCCTTGAAGCGCTTACCAAGCAGTCTGGGGTAGCAAAGAACACCATTAAGAGATATTTAGAATATCTAGAAGCGGCCTTTCTTATCAAGAGAGTAGAGCGTATTGATCAAACTGCAAAAAGATTTAAGCGCGCGGTGTGCTTTAAGATTTATCTTGTAAATCCTTCCATGAGAGCCGCTCTATTTGGGCGGATTGATCCAACATCTGATGCGATGGGTCCACTGACCGAGACAGCTATCTTTAGCCAATGGCAGCACAGTCAGCAAACACAGCTCTATTACGCAAGATGGAAAAGCGGTGAAATTGATATTGTGAACTTGGATTCAACTAATCTGCAGCCATCGTGGGCAGTGGAAGTCAAATGGAGTGATCGCCCTTACCAGGCAAGGCAAGAGCTAGATAACTGTATCGCATTTGTACATCAGAATCCTGGCATCTCTCAGCCCATGCTGATTACAAGTAAAACAATAACAGACGCGGACACTGTCTATAAAGACGTCCACTTTCAGTTTCGTCCTTCAAGTCTATATGCCTATATTCTTGGGGTCAACCTGCTAAGGGACGTAGACCGCGTTCGCTACATGCAATGGCCCTATAAATAAAGCTTATGTCGTTTGGAGTAAGCCCAACGAATATGGATAGATCGTGCGCAGCCACGATCTTATCCGCAGTTGAACAAGCCTGCAACACTAGGGCCCAGCGCCTACTGCAGAACAATCAGGCCATTC
>NZ_JACJSZ010000111.1 GCF_014698445.1 Microcystis elabens FACHB-917 | reverse complement strand
CAGGCGGTCTCTGCCTGAGATAAAACCGGGAATCAAGCTGTCGTCAAGGGTTCAGCAGGGCTGAAGTTCGAGATGAGCCATCTCGCCCCCTGAACGGGTACCCGGGGCGGGCGGTGTTCTGGGCCACGTGAGGGTGACGCCGATCCGCCGAAGCTCTGCCACAAAGCCTTTGGTGTCGTAATTCTTGTCGGCACCGATCGGCTTCTGTTGCGCTCCGGGCAGATCCGCCGCCATCGCCTTGCCCTAACGTGGACCCCAGAAACTGAACCAGCCCTTATGAGAGCTTCCCTGACGGCCAGACTTGGCCAGGAGAAGCCCCATGAAACGCAAGCGTCACACCCCCAAGCAGATCATCCGCAAGCTGCGCACCGCTGAGCAGTTGCTCAACCAGGATCAGACCGTAGCCGATGTCTGCAGGATCCTGGAAGTTTCCGCGCCCACCTACCACCGCTGGCAACAGCTCTACGGCGGCATGAAAGCCACTGAGGCCCTAGCCGCAAGGCTTCTGCGAAGCAGTAACGCCTCAAGGAGTTGGAGCAGGAGAACTGACCAAATGACCGGTCAGCGCCCCTATGATTCCCTAATCTCAGAAAAAGGAAGCCAAGGCGCGCACGGCAGGGACTTGTACCCAGACTATAATCTAGAGCGAGCGCTTCGAATAGTCCGAGCTTTCTGCAGTAGACTAGACGCACCAGAATTGCCAGATTGATCAACTATGGACCTGATCAGCAACGAAGCTCCGCAGTGACAATTTGCCGTCGTTCAGGGATGCCGACCAGTGACGCATAAGGCCACAAAAGACAGCTTCCGCAGGACATCTGCCTTTATGCGTTCAAAAGCAATAACATGATGCGGAGCTTTGTTGCTGATCAGGACTATGGATATGATCGCTCTGCAGACTTAGATGAGCATTCAAACCCATGAGATTACGTGATTTTGTCCCACCAATCGCAACCTCGGCAGTGCGCCGCTTGCGATCTGGCTCCGAGAGAAGACAGTACGCTGACTACGCCCAAGCGATGAATGACTGCACCGAGCATGGCTACGAGAGTGCCGACATAGTTAATGTTGTCGTCGAAAAGACCAAACTCTATCGCGACAACCTAGCCCTGAAAAGAACCCCGATAGAACTGAATGCGACAAGTGCCTATACCCTATGCTCACTCCTTGCGGCAGCTGGAAAAAATGCAATAAATGTGCTCGATTTCGGTGGCGCCGCTGGTGCTCCTACTTCTTGGCACGCGCAGTACTGGCACCCGCTTGCAGGCTGAATTGGATTGTCGTTGAAACTCCAGCAATGGCGGAGAAAGCGAGGCACATTCTCTCCAGTGACGAACTGAGCTTTTCGTCCGATTTAAACGAGGCTGCTAGCTCTTTGAAGCAGATAGACCTGCTTCATACTTCAGGGACCCTGCAATGTGTTGACGCCCCGTATGATTACTTGCGAAGACTCATATCCCTTTCCGCCAATCACATCCTACTCAACAGGCTTGGATTGACAAAAGGTGACCATGAAGTCGTCACGATTCACGGGTCTTGGCTTAGCTGGAACGGACCAGGTCCAATGCCAAATGGTATCGCAGACAAAAAAGTTCGTTATCCATTTGTATTTCCAAGAGAATCAGTATTCACTGAGATGCTGTCTGCCGACTATGAAACAGTTATGACTCTTGAGGACTCTACCGGAATCTTTCCTGTTGATGACTAACCGATTCTTGGCCTTGGCTTATTGGTCAGACATAAGGCGTAGAAATGCGTGCCCAACGAACAAGGATAGATCGCGCGTAAGCCGCGATCTTATCCAGTTGTTGAACTAGCCCTTTGTCGCGATTGGCCAGCGTTTTACGGGAGATAGATCGGCCCGGATCTCAGCTTTCCTTCAGGATTCTGCCTGAATCAGACGTGCAGCCTGGGATGATCACCGTCGCTTCTGATTGAGAGGAGTAA
>NZ_JACJSZ010000110.1 GCF_014698445.1 Microcystis elabens FACHB-917 | reverse complement strand
GGCGCCGAGCAGGGAGATGGTGTTAGTGCCGAGGGCGTCATCGCTGATGGCGATGTCGGCCACCTTGATCCGGCTGCTCGTTGAGGTGTTCTCCGGCAGGGAGGCGGTGGTATTGGTAAGCGCAACGGCCGTCGGCGCCTCGTTCACATCGGTAACAGCAAGACTGTACCCGGTGCTCACGGGACTGGAGCCGCTCAGCGTCGCGTCGCTCACCGAAACCGTGACGGCATAGGCAGCCTTGGTTTCGTAATCGAGGCTCGTGCCGGCCTTGAGATAGAGAACAGTGCCCTCCACCTCAAAGGCTGCCGCATCGGCGCCGAGCAGGGAGATGGTGTTAGTGCCGAGGGCGTCATCGCTGATGGCGATGTCGGCCACTTGGATGCGGCTGACGGTGGAGGTGTTCTCCGCCAGGGTGGCGGTGACGTTGGTGAGCTCGACAGCGGTAGGGGGCTGGTTCTGGGACTCCACGACCGAGACTGGAGCCGTGGCTACCACTTCAGAGAAGCCCTGATCATCGATGTAGGAGACAAGCACTCTGATCTGCTTTCCTCCCTCGGAGGTGGACAGAAGATAGCTGCTCGCCGTTGCGCCAGAAATAGAAACCCAACTGCTGCCGTTGCCTGAGCTCTGCCATTGGTGGGCATAGCCCGCTGGCGGATTGCCATCGGGATCGTTGGCAACCAACAGGGCGCTGAGTGTGTTGCCCACGGATGCGGTGCCGCTGATGGTAAAGCTCGCGTCTCCATTGTTGACAAGTGGCACCAGTCCAGCAGCCGTGGTCACCGATTCCGGGAAGCCTTCGCCATCGGTGTAGCTCACTACCAACTGCAACTGTTTGCCCTGGTCCGCATCCGCCACGTGGTAGCTGCTGGTGTTTCCGGCCTCGCTCCAGCTGATGCCATCGGTTGAGGTCTGCCAGCTGTAACTGAAGCCACCAGTGCCATTACCATCAGGATCGTCGCTTCTGAGGACAGCACTCAGCGCGTTGCCAACAGCCACGGTTCCATTGATCTGGAATGTGGCGGCACCATTCTCAACGGGTATCCATTGATTCAGCCCAAAGCCCAGATCAAGAAGAATAGCAATATCAAGATTAGAAATCTGCCAACGGTTGTTTTCATAATAGCCAAACTCTCTGATGAGCTCGTAGTCGGGAGGCAATTCGTCGGAGTAATGATCTCTGCTGCCGGTCGTTGCCAGGGGTAAATCACCATCAAGCACGCCCCGGACATTGAAGCCTGAAAAGAAATATTGGCCAGATTCCTCATACGTAAGCCAGTCAAAGAAGCTGGATGATCCTCCTCCATTCTGTGCGATGCTCCACATGCCAAGTCCGTGAATGGATTCGTGCAGGAAAATGGAGAAGAAATCGTGATATACATCGGGGATGGCATCTGAATAGGGATCCGGAACGGTGCTCGGGTCGACATAAACCGGAGAACCATAGTTCGTAAAGCTGGCAGGATTGACCCATGTGCCGACATCCCAATCGGAGTCGAGGTCAATGCCAGTAGTCGCCTCATATTGCGCAAAGGTCTGGCCAGAGCCAGTGTAAGACTCAATACCCCCATAGGCTACAAAACCATTGCCGGCTTGATACCAGGATGGATCTCCTCCAAACCGAACCACAAAATCAAGAACACCGTTCCAGGTGATATATGTTGAAAGATACTCAATGGCCCGCGTTGCTGTGACCGCAATGGAATCCTTGATGCTTGCGAGATCGTCAGGTATGTCGATTATGCTGAATGTATAGGCGTTGTTGACATCGGTGACGGCGAGGTTGTAGTCGACGCTGACCGGGCTGGAGCCACTCAGCGTCGCGTCGCTCACCGAAACCGTGACGGCATAGGCAGCCTTGGCTTCGTAATCGAGGCTCGTGCCGGCCTTGAGATACAGGGCCGTTCCCTCCACCTCAAAGGCAGCCGCATCCGCGCCGCTGAGGGAGATCGTGTTCGT
>NZ_JACJSZ010000011.1 GCF_014698445.1 Microcystis elabens FACHB-917 | reverse complement strand
TCGTCCAGCAGCAGCCGCATCAGCTCGGCGACGGCGATGGAGGGGTGGGTGTCGTTGAGCTGGATGGCCCAGTGGTCGGGGAACTCCTGGACGGGAATGCCACGGGCATCGAGGCTGCGGATCATGTCCTGCAGCGAGCAGCTGACGAAGAAGTGCTGCTGCATCAGGCGCAGGCGCCTCCCGGCATCGGTGCCGTCGTTGGGATAGAGGACCTTGGAGATCGTTTCCGAGCCCACCTTCTGTTCGACGGCGCCGTAGAAATCGCCGCTGTTGAAGGTCTGGAAGTCGAAGGATTCGCAGGCCTCCGCCCGCCAGAGGCGCAGCCGGTCGCAGGTGTTGACCCGATAGCCCAGCACCGGCACGTCGTGGGGGATGCCGATGGCGTGCTCGGCGGGGATCCAGCGCACCCGGTAAGTGCCGTGGTCGTCGCGGAAGCTCTTGGTGTGGCCGCCGAAACCGACGAAACAGGCCTTCTCGGGCTGGACGATCTCCCAGGGCCAGCCGCCCCTGAGCCACTTGTCGGTGATCTCCACCTGCCAGCCGTCGCGGATGAGCTGGTCGAAGATGCCGAACTCGTAGCGGATGCCGTAGCCGGTGGCGGGGATCTCGAGGGTGGCGAGGGATTCGAGGAAACAGGCGGCCAGGCGGCCGAGGCCGCCGTTGCCCAGGCCCGGTTCCTCCTCCACGTCGAGGATCTCCTCCATGTCGTTGATGCCGAACTGGCGCAGGGCCTCGGCGGCCTCCTTCTGGATGCCGAGCATCAGCAGGTTGTTGCCGAGCTGGGGCCCGATCAGGAACTCGGCGGAGAGGTAGGCGACGATCCGCTTGGGGTTGGCGCCGATGGCCTCGATGCCCGCCAGGTAGCGGGTCATCAGCCGATCGCGCACGGCGTAGCTGAGCGCCATGAAGAGGTCGTGGCGATCGGCTTCCTGCACACGACGACCGAGGGAGTAGAAAAGGTGTTCGATGAGACCGTCGAGAAGATCCTTCGCCGCCAGGCCGTTGCGCTGCGGATCGGCGTAGGAGCCGGGCTCGGGCAGACCCATGACGGGGGCAAGGGTGCTGGTCATGGCGTGGTGGTGATGGGCACCCCCCAACCCTGACCAGGAATGGTTAAGGCCTAGGGCAAGACCCTGGGAGTCGTCTTGGGAGGATGGGATGGTCCGCCACCGACCCATCTCCGATCCAGCGGCCCCGTCCGGGGTGGCCCCCACCCCGCTCACCGTTCCCGGAGCGACCGGCCCGGGGGGAGGATCTGTGCTGATCTGTGGCCTCGGCTCCCTTGGCCAGGCCTGCCTGCTGCGCCTGCTTCCCTTCGACGTGCCGCTGCGGTGTCTGGATCGGGAGCGCCCGGACTGGCGCGATCCCCGACTGGAGGAACGGTTCGGATCCAGCCTGGTGCTGGGGGACATGCGTCTGCCCCATGTGCTCTCCCAGGCCGGGGTCGAGACGGCCCGCTCCGTGCTGCTGCTGAGCACCGAAAGCACGGTGAACGTGGAGGCGGCCCTGCAGGTGCGTTTGCTCAATCCCTCGGCCGACATCGTGGTGCGCTCCTCCGGCCAGCTCACCAGCCTGGGGGCCCTGCTCGAGGAGCGCCTGCCCGGTGTGGCCGTCGTGGATCCGCTGCTGCTCACGGCCGGAGCCGTCACCGAGGCCCTGCGCCCCGGCGACCAGGAGGCCTGCTTCCGGGTGGATGGCGAGTCCTACCTGGTGCTGGAGGGAAGCGACCCTGCCCGCCGCCGGCAGCGCGCCTTGCGCCAGGACGGTGAGCACCCGACCAGGTCCCTGCAGGTGGTCCCGATGGGGTCGCACCACCACCGCACCGCCGCCGCCGTTCCCGCCGCCCGGACCCAGGGTCGGTGGCGGGCCCTGCGCCGAAGCCTGGGGGCGCCGCTGCGGCGCTGGCGGCAGTGCAGCCCGCTGCAGCAGGCGGGGATGCTGGGCATCCTGGCGCTGCTGGCCCTTGGACTGATCATGTTCTCAGCCGGCGGCGGCTGGCGCCAGGGCATGTTCGTCACCCTGTCCCTGCTCAAGGGGGAATTCGTCGACCCGGTGAACGTGATGCTGCCGGCGGACGATGGCATCGCGGCGGCCTCCCCCTGGCTGATCGGCATCACGCTGCTGTATTCTCTAGTGGGCACGTTGCTCACCTCTGCCCTGGTGGCGGTGATTCTTGAGCGGCTCTTGCGGGAGCGTTTCGGCCTGGGCCGCCCGGGACGCTTCCGGCGTGGGAGCCGCTGGATTTTGCTGGCCGAGGGAGAGGAACTGGCGGTGACAGTGGCCGACAACCTGGTGAGGGACGGCCTGCAGGTGCTGCGGATCGATTCACGACCGCTGCCGTCGCCGTCGCGGCGCGGCCTGGTGGTCTTCCAGCGGTGGGAGAGCGCGCTCGCCGCGTTGCAGCACTGCCGGCTGGAAGGGATCGGCCTGCTGTCGGTCGACCTGCTGGCCAATCTTCAGGAGACCTTCCAGCTGCAGAAGACCTGGCCCGGAGCCCGCTACGCGATCCTCTCCCACGCCGTCGAGGCGGCCGAACGGCTCGGCGACCTGCTTGGCGGGGTGGCCGTCATCTCCAGCATGGACCTGGTGGCCGATGCGGTCGTGGCCACGGCCTTCGGGGAGCGGGTGGAGGAGATCTGCCGGATCGACGGGGCCAACCATCTGCTGGTGCGCTACCGGATCCAGCCGGGCGATGGCCTGGCGGGGTTGAACCTCTCCCGGGTCGAGCTGGGTTACGGGGTCACCACCATCCATCTGCTGCGTCCCGGCAGGAGCTCCCCCCTGGTGCTCCCCTCCCTCGACCTGGTGCTGGCGGCGGGCGACCAGCTGGTGGTGCTGGCCACCCTGCGCCAGCTGCGGCAGATCGAGCTGCGCAGCCCCATGCCACCGGGGTGGTGCCTGCGGCTGCGCGGCACCCCCCGGGAGGAGGGCCGCTTCGAGGCGCTGCAGTCCCTGGCCCGTCACCTGGGCGGGGCCCCGGGGGCGATGGCCCCCCTGCTCGACGGCGGCGAGCACCTCACCCCGGCCCTCGACCGCGAGCTCGCCGAACAGCTGGCGGAGGAGCTGCGTCGCCAGGGCCTCCACTGCACGGTGGAAGCCATGGCCCCGGATGCCGTGACCGCCGGAGGCCCGGAGCCGTGACCGATCCCTCGCCCACCCCGCCAGGCTGGCTTCTGGAGACGCTGCAGGCCCTGAGGGCGACGCTGCTGCGCATCGAACTGGAGGAGGCCGATGGCCTGCGGGCCATCCATCCTGACTACCGGGACAGTGCCCGCAACCTGCTGCATTTCATCGCCTTCCATCGCCACGCCCATCCCGGCCTGCCGCAGGCGCTGCGGCAGCGGGGGCTCTGTCCCCTCACCGACTGCGATGCCCATCTGCTCGCCAGCCTGGAGGCGGTGATCACCGCCCTTCAAGCCCTCGAGGGCCCGGGGTCTGCCGCGGCGGCGAGCCATGGACAGACCGTCGGGTCCCCTGGCTGGGCCGGCCCCGACGTGCTGGCGCGGCACTGCGACCGGCTGTTTGGAGCCCTGGCCTCCGGGGGTGTGGCGGGCATCATGGTCACCCTGCCGGCGGAGGCGGCCGACCGGCCCGCCCTGGTGGCCGAGCTGCTGCAGGCGGGCATGACCATCGCCCGCATCAACTGCGCCCATGACGATGCCGCGGTCTGGGGACGGATGGTGGCAGTGCTCGCCCAGGCCCGGGCGGCCACCGGTCGCCCCTGTGCGCTCGCCATGGACCTGGCGGGTCCGAAGCTGCGCACCGGCCAGCTGGCTCCCCAGCCGGCGGTGATCCGGGCCCGTCCGTCCCGCGACCGGCTGGGCCGTCCCCTCCGGCCGGTGCGGATCCTGGCGGTGCCGCCGGAGGCCGCTCCCGCGCCGCCGGACCCCGAGGTCGTGCGCCTGCCGGCACGGCTGTCGAAGCCGAAGTGGTTCAAGGCCGGCGTGCGCCTGCGGGGACGGGATGCCGCCGGCCGCCGGCGGACCCTCACCGTGGTGCGTCGTGTCCCCGAGGGGGTGCTGCTGCGGACCCCCAGATCCTGCCGCTTCGTGAACGGTCTGGTGTTCCGCCAGCGGCGCGGCAGGGCCCGGCTGGTCGTGGGCCCGCTGCTGCCGGTAAGCGGCGAACGGCTGCTGCATCCCGGCGACGCCATCCGGCTGACCCCCGAGCCGGATCGCGGCGCCGGCACGCTCCCCTGCACCCTGCCGGAGGTGTTCGCCGACCTGCGTCCGGGCGAACGGGTGCTCTTCGACGATGGCCGCATCGGCGGCATGATCCGGGAGGCGTCACCCCGCGAGGTGCTGCTGGAGATCACCTCGGCCCAGGCCAGGGGCAGCCGGCTCCGCTCCGACAAGGGGATCAACCTCCCCGACAGCGAGCTGCGCACCCCGGCGCTCACCGACAGGGACATCGAGGACCTGGGGTTCGTGACACAGCACGCCGACATGATCAGCTATTCGTTCGTGCACCGGGAGTCCGACCTGCGGAGTCTGCGCCAGTGCCTGGAGGACCGTGGCCGGGGGGATCTGGCGGTGGTGCTCAAGATCGAGACCCGTCGGGCCTTTCTCAACCTGCCCCGGCTGCTGCTGGCCGCCATGGGCCATGGAGCCCCGGTGGGGGTGATGATCGCCCGTGGCGATCTGGCGATCGAGTGCGGCTGGGAAGCCCTGGCCCCGATTCAGGAGGAGATCCTGCGCATCTGCGCGGCGGCTCACGTTCCCTGCATCTGGGCCACCGAGGTGCTCGACACCCTCGCCCGCCACGGCCATCCCACCCGCGCCGAGATCACCGATGCGGCCATGGGGGCCCGGGCCGATGCGGTGATGCTCAACAAGGGACCCAACATCACGGCCACGGTGAAGGTGCTGGAGAGGATCGTGGCCCGCGGCGCCAGCGAACGAGCCGACCGCGGCGATCCGCTGCTCACCTGCCTGGCGTTCCGCAGCAACTGCAACCCCGACGGGCCGCCGCCGTGATCGGCGCCTCTTCTCGACGCCGGATGGCGGGAATCACTCGTTAGGGGAGTTGAAGAGGGAGGCGCGGGTGAATTTCAGGTTTTTCCAGATCTTCTTGATGTTCTCGTACGCCTCATCCTGACTCATCTTGCCGTTGGCCTGGAGGCCCACGATCAGGCCCACCTGGTCGGCGAAGGTCTCCAGGTTCTGGTGAAATATCAGCCGTTCCGGGCTCCAGTCGTCGCCGCGGTAGCTGCCATGGGCCTCCATCGGGGAGACCACAGTCCGCTGGGGGCCACTGACGTCGGCATCGAAAGCTCCCTGGGAAGGCGGCTGAGACAATGCAACAGGGTCGTCGCCCTCTCATTCTAATGGCGTACGGATGAAGAGGTCGTAAAGCTTCTCCCTTGGCCGTCATCACCGCACAGCCTGGCCGATTGCGGTTGAATCATGGCAATCATCCGGTACGCCCGTGGTGCGACTCACCCCAGGGGCGCTGAACTCCCAGCGCCTGGAGCAGCGTCCGGCCGGCCTTCCCACCCACCTCTACGTCCATGGCGGGCTGGGGCCCACCCGCGCCGATGCGGTGCTGTTCCTCGATTCCGGACCGGTGCGGGTTCCAGACCCCGCCATCGAGCAGCTGGCCAGCCGGCGGCAGGCCGGGACGCCGCTGTGGCTGCGTCTCCAGGGACTTGGGGATCGACGCTTCATCCAGCAGCTCTTCAATCGCCTGGAGGTGCCGCCGGTGCTGCTGGCCCCCTTGCTGGAGGTGCCCCAGCGGCCCCAGGTGAACGGCCTCGAGGATGTGCTGCTGGTGGTGCTGCACCGGCTCAGCTTCGCCAAGGACCCGGCCCATCTCGTCAGCGAGCAGGTGGGCCAGGTGCTGCTTCCCGGTCTGCTGATCACCCTGGAAGAGGGCTGTGGTGGCGAGCCGTTCCCGGAACTGACCGAATGGCTGCTGTCCAAGTCGGGGGCGCTGTCCGACTGGGATCTGGATGACATCCTGCATTTCGTCATCGACGACCTGCTCGATGATCTGTTCCCGATGCTGGAGGCGATGTCCCAGCGGCTCGACGCCCTGGAGGAATCCTCCCTGCGCAATCCCCGCCCCCTCATCCTGCGCCGTTCCTATGAATTCAGGAGCAATCTGCGGATCATCCGCACCCTGATCTGGCCCCTGCGCCATCAGATCGGTCTCCTGCTCCGCCAGCGGCAACGCCTGCTGGGCACCGAGGCCCTCGAAGGGTTCCGCGACATGGCCGAACTGGTCGACCAGCTGTTCGAGGCCTGCAGCTCGCTGCGGAACCAGTGCGATGCCATCACCCAGTCCTATGCGGCCAGCGTGGGCAATCGCATGAATCAGGTGATGAAGACCCTCACGATCCTCACCAGCATCTTCGCCCCGCTCACCTTCATCGTCGGCGTCTACGGGATGAACTTCGAGTACATGCCCGAGCTGAAGTGGCGGTACGGTTACGCCTTGGTCATGGTTCTGATGCTCCTGATCGCTGTCCTGCAGGCCTGGTGGCTGTGGCGGCGGGGCTGGTTCCAGGACTGGACAGGTCAGGGCTGAGCGGGCGCGGCAGCCACAATCTGTCCTTAACCCAACCCCTCGCTCCTGTGGTGCAGGATCAGCGCAGACCCACCCTTGCCGGTCCAGAACCATGGTCCTGAAGCTGCCTGCGACAGTCCGGTCGAGGGGCATGATGGTCGGCGGCGGACTCGCCGCCCTCGTCGGGGGCTGGCTGGTGCCATCACTGTCAACGGTTCCGGTCCGGGCCCAGACGGGGGCCGCCCCCGTGATCCGCATCGAGGGTTCGAGCACGGTCTTTCCCCTCATGGAGGCGGCGGCCCGGGCCTTCCAGGAGCGTCAGGGGGATCGTCCGGTCAGCATCGCCCTGAAGGAAACGGGCAGTTCGGCGGGGATGCGCAGCTTCTGCCGCGGCGAGATTCCGATCAGCAACGCGTCCCGGCCGATCAACACCAAGGAACTGAAGGCGTGTGCCGCCAAGGGCGTCACCTTCATCGAGCTGCCGATGGCCTTCGATGCCATCTCGGTGGTGGTCCATCCCAGCAACAGCTGGGCCAGCCGCATCAGCACCGCGGAGCTCTCCACCCTCTGGAACCGCAGGGCCCAGGGGCGGATCAAGCGATGGAAGCAGGTGAATGGGGCCTGGCCGGACCGGCCGATCAAGCTCTGCGGGCCAGGTGCCGACTCCGGCACCTTCGACTATTTCAACAAGGCCATCAATGGCGACCCCGCCAATTCCCGCACCGATTACACCGCCAGCGAGGACGACAACGTCCTGGTGCGGTGCGTCGAGAAGGACCCCCTGGCCCTCGGGTATTTCGGCTTCTCCTACTACCGCAGCCAGGGCGCCAGGCTCAAGGCTCTCGCCGTCACCGGACCGCGGGGCACCTGGCCTCCCACCATCCCCAACGTGCAGCAGGAGCGTTACGTCCCCCTGTCCCGTCCCCTGTTCGTCTATATCAACGACAGGGACCTGAGGAACCGGCCGGAGGTGCGGCGGTTCATCACCTTCACGGTGCAGCGGGGGTTGCGTTTCAGTGAGAGGGCCGGAATGATCCCCCTGCCTCCGGATACCTATCGTGTGGTGGAGTCCAAGCTCTATCGCCATCTGATCGGCACCTCCTTCGGAGGGGATCTGCCGATCGGTCTTTCGATCAATGAGGCGATCCGGCGCAGCTTCGAGCAGATCCGTTCGAAATCACCCCGCTGACCCCCCGGCCCACCCATGGCCAGCCCGCACGACGATCCCGGCCTCAGCAACGGAGCGTTCGCGGTCGATCTGATCGCCCGCCACACCCGCAAGCTGGTGGAGCTGCAGGCGCCGGTGCTGGCTGATCGGGATCCCGAGCCCCTGCATCAGATGCGGGTGTCCCTGAGGCGTCTGCGCACCTGCCTGCACCAGTTCGCGCCCGCCCTGCGCCTGCCCCGCGCCGTCTGCGATCTCCGTCTGGCCAAGACGGTGCGGCGGCTGGGGATGGCCAGGGATCTGGATGTGCTGCGGCAGCGGCTCGAACAGGATCTGATGGGTCCGCTGCCCGAGGAGGAACGCAAGGCCCTCAAACCGGTGTTGAAGCAGTTGCGTCGCGAGCGGGGCCTTGCCTACGAACAGCTGGTGGCGGCTCTGCAGGCCGGCGGCTACCTCAAGCTGCTGTCCCAGCTGCAGGGCTGGATCAGGGAGCCCGATCTCACCCCCCTCGGACAGCGGCCCCTGCGGTTGTGGAGCCTGGAGTGGCAGGCCCCGATGATCACCGGTCTGTTTCTGCATCCCGGATGGTTCATCGCTGATCGCGGCGGTGACATGGAGCTGGTCCACGACCTGCGCAAGCGTCTCAAGACGGCACGCTATGGACTCGAGAATCTCAGCGCCGTCACCGGCCCCCGCTGCCGGCAGTGGGTAGGCGAGCTCCGGGATCTGCAGGAACTGCTCGGCGAACTGAACGATCTCCATGTTCTGGAGAAGGCGATCGACGACCAGCTGCCGTCGGGGCTGGCGCGCAGCGTTCCCGGCCTGGAGGTGCTGATGCGGCGCAGGGCCCAGGCCTGCTGGGACCAGTGGCGGCAGCGGGCCGAAGAGCTGATCCTGCCCGAACGGCGCCTCAGCCTGCCGATGGCCCTCTGGCTGGAACGGCGTTCCGACAGCACGGCCGAACCGGCCGGGCTGGCCCTGGCCTTACCGACCCGTTAACCAAAGCACAACCAGCCCTTTGCTCGTCTACCGGGTGTTGCTGCATACAGTTCGATGCATCCGATGCGCTTTTCCCGATGGTATTCACGACTTCACGTGAGCCCGGCAGCAAGGACGGATTCCGCGAACTTCTCGAGGCGAATTACCAGAAGCGCAGTTTGGTTCATGTGACGGGCGGCAGCAATGTTCCGTTGTTGAAGAACAATGTCTGGCTCGTGGTTCGCGGCATGGTGAAGCTCAGTGCCATCACCATCCACGGCGACGAGATGCTGCTCGGGCTGGCCGGCCCCAACGAGCCCTTCGGCGATCCCCTCAACGGTGTCGAGGCCTATGCCGCCACCACCCTGGCCGACACCGACCTGCTCTGCCTCAGCTGCAGCGAGATCCGGCAGGACGGCACCCTGGCGGTGGCCATGCTGGAGGCCCTCGGCCAGCGCATCCAGCAGAGCCAGGCCCTGCTCGCCCTGATGGGCCTCAAGCGTGTCGATGAGCGGGTGCGCGGCTTCCTCGAGCTCCTGGCCAGTGAGTACGGCCAGCCCTGTGAATCGGGGCTGCGCCTCAATCTGCGCCTGACCCACCAGGAGGTCGCCAGCGCCCTGGCCACCACACGGGTCACCGTCACCCGGGTGATCGGCGCCCTCCGCGACGAGGGCTGGCTGCAGCTGGACGGCCAGCGGCGTCTGGTGGTCAGCTATCTGCCACGGCGTTGAGACAGTTCTGGGATCTCCCTGCCGCTGACACCGATAATGCCGGCATGCATCCCTCCCTCCTGGTCGTCGAGGACGATGACACGATCCGCGAGACCATCCGCGACGTGCTGGTGCTGGAGGGCTTTTCCGTCACCGCCTGCGGTAACGGCAAGGAGGCCCTGCGCACCCTGCAGGAGTGCCCGCCCGGAGAGGAATTCTCCCTGGTGGTGCTCGACCTGATGCTTCCCGGGCTCGGGGGGCTGGATCTCTGCCGGCAGCTGCGTTCCGCCGGCAACCAGACGCCGATCCTGGTGGTCAGTGCCCGCGACAGCGAGACGGACCGGGTGCTGGGCCTGGAGGTGGGGGCCGATGACTATCTGATCAAGCCCTTCGGCCTGCGGGAACTGGTGGCCCGATGCCGCGCCCTGCTGCGCCGCAGTCGCTCGGCCGAGGTGGGTCCCAAGGTTCTGCAGCACGCCAACCTGAGCCTGTTCCCGGAGGAGTGCCGGGTCACCCGCGATGGCCTGGAGGTCAACCTTTCGCCGAAGGAGTACCGGCTGCTGGAGCTGTTCATGCAGCATCCCCGCCGTGTCTGGAGCCGCGACAAGCTGCTGGAGCGGGTCTGGGGATACGACTACTTCGGCGACAGCAAGACGGTCGACGTCCACATCCGCTGGCTGCGGGAGAAGCTGGAGGCCAACCCATCGTCCCCCGAGCATCTGATCACCGTTCGGGGCTTCGGCTACCGCTTCGGCTGAATGGGAATCGCGCTGGCGGGGCTGCTGGGGCTGGCCCTGGGCTGGTTGCTGGCGCGCCGCAGCGGCCGGTCTGGCCGCTCCGGCTCCGGACTGTCCGTCCGCCAGCTGCTGAGTTGGATCGACGCCGCTCCTGATGGCTGGCTGATCCTGGACAGCAACGACCATGTCCAGCTGATCAACCAGCGGGCCGAACGGCTGCTGCAGGCCCCCGGAGCGGGACTGCGGCCTCAGGAACCCCTCGATCGCATCTGCCGGTCGCCCGAGCTGGAGGCCGTGGTCCGCAACACCCGGCGGCGGGAGCGGCCCCAGCGGCTCGACTGGGAGCTCGGCGACCAGCAGCTGGCGGTCTTTTCTCTCCCCGGTGACGGTGGCTGGGTGGCGCTGCTGCTCCAGAGCCGTCGTTCGGTGGAAGCCCAGCTGGAGCAGCAGGAGCGCTGGGTGAGCGATGTGGCCCACGAGCTCAAGACTCCCCTCACGGCCCTGCTGCTGGTGGGTGACAGCCTGGCCGCCCACGTCAACGACGCCAACGCGGTCCTGGTGGAACGGCTGCAGCGGGAGTTGATGCGGCTGCAGCGGCTCGTGGGCGATCTGATGGAGCTCTCCCGGCTGGAGAACACCCTGCCGGAGGGAGTGCGTCGCGGCGGCCGCGTCGATCTGCCCCAGCTGGTGCAGCAGGTCTGGAGCGGCCTGCGGCCCCTGGCCGAGCGGCGTTCCATCCGCCTCGACCTCACCGCGCAGGGGGATCTCACGGTGCTGGGGGATGGCTCGCGGCTGCACCGGGCCGTGCTCAACCTGCTGGACAATGCCCTGCGCTACAGCCCGGAGGGGAGCACCGTGTGGGTGGAGATCGAAGCGACGGCGGGCTGGTGCCTGCTGACGGTGCGCGACGAGGGCCCTGGTCTCAGCGAGGTCGACCTTGAGCACATGTTCGAGCGGTTCTACCGGGGCGATCCCTCCCGGGTGCGCAGCGACCGCGGTGGAAGTGGTCTGGGTCTGGCGATCGTCCAGCAGATCGCGGTCACCCACGGGGGCCGCATCCAGGCCTCCAACCATCCCGGGGGGGGAGCGTTGCTGGAGCTGTTCCTGCCCGCGGTGGCCTGAGATGGGGAGGACGGCTCCCGGCGCCGCGGGACGGATGGCGGCGGTGGCCGATCCGGTGATCGCCCAGGTGGGGGCCCTGATGCGCCAGCGCCCGGACGCCCTCTCCCTGGCCCAGGGCATGGTCAGCTGGGCGCCACCGGAGGCGGTTCGCCTGGCCGTGGGCCGGGCGCTGGCGGAGGGCGAGGCGGGGCTCGACCGCTACGGGGCGGTGCTGGGAGAGGAGGCGCTGCTGGCGGCGGTCCGGCGGGAGCTTACCGAGGAGCGGGGGCTGGATCTGGAGGGCAGCGAGCTGCTGGTGACCGCCGGCAGCAACATGGCGTTTCAGGCCATCGCCCAGGTGCTCTGCGACCCGGGCGACGAAGTGCTGCTGCCGCTGCCCTTCTACTTCAATCACGCCATGGCGATCCGCCTGGCCGGCGGCGTGCCCGTGCCCGTGGCGGCGGGGCTGGTGCCCGATCCGGAGCGGCTGGCGGCGGCGATCACCCCCCGCGCCCGGGCCATCGTGACGATCTCCCCCGGCAATCCCTCCGGGGTGGTGACGCCACCCCAGGTGCTGGAGGCCATCAATGGCCTCTGCCACCGCCATGGGCTGCTGCATGTGAGCGACGAGGCCTACGCCGATTTCATCCATGGGCCGGTGCCCCATCGCGGTCCCGGCCGGCTGCCGGGAAGCGGGGCGCACACGGTGTCCCTGTTCTCCCTCTCCAAGGCCTACGGCATGGCCGGCTGGCGGGTGGGCTACGCGGCGGTGCCCCGCCAGCTGATGGGGGCCCTCGCCAAGGTCCAGGACACGGTGCTGATCTGTCCGCCCCTGGTGAGCCAGCGGGCGGCGCTGGCAGCCCTGGAGGCCGGTCCGGCCTGATCCAGGCCCCGCATCGCCGCCCTGGCTCAGCGGCGACGGCAGCTGATCGACGCGGTGGCGTCGGCCCGCTCCGGCGGCCAGGCCATGGAACTGCTGGGCCCCCCCGACGGCGCCTTCTATGGTCTGCTGCGCTTCCCCTGCGGCCTGGGGGGCGAGCCGCTGATGCGCCAACTGGTGCTGGGGCACGGGGTGGCCGCCCTCCCGGGCGACAGTTTCGGCCTGCCGCCGGCCGGCGGGCAGGCCCTGCTGCGGCTCAGCTACGGCATGCTCGAAGCCGGCACGCTGGCGGAGGCCCTGGAGCGTCTGTTCGGGGCGCTGGCCGTGCTGCCGGCCGCCGGCGACTGAGCAGGCTCAGGGCCCGGCGCTGGCGGCACGACTCTCGCCCGCAGCCGCCAGCAGCCAGACCATGGTTCCGTCCGGCCACAGCAGCAGCACCCGTCCTCCCGCCAGCACGGCGAGCGGATCGCTGAACGCCAGTCCGGAGCCACGGGCCCTGGCGAGCGGCAGCCGCCGCAGTTCCATTCCCTCCGGAGTGGCGACCATGCCGGCGGGGACCTCCTTGGAGGGCAGCGCCTGCTCCCACAGCGCTGCCACGGCGGTGGCCTCCGCCGCATCAAGCGGTCTGGCCTGCAGCGCGAGCGCGAGCATCCGGGAGGTCGCCGCCAGCTCGGCGCCGGTCCCTTTTACGGTGCTGGTGCTCTCCTGGCCGGCGGACGGCGGCGCCGGGGTGGCCGCCGTTGTCCGCCCCCGGTCCCGGGCACTGCCGGCCTCGGTGCCGCGGGGGCCGCCGTCCCCGCGGCGAGGCTGCGCCGGCAGGTCCGTCGGCGGGGGCGGCGGCAGGGAACTGAGCGGCGGGAGGGGCAGGGCCGCCAGGGCGGGCTCCCGCGCCTGCTGGCGGCTGAACCGCAGCAGTTCGGGGGTGTCATCCGGCGGTGGGGCCGCCGCAGCGGGTCCCGACCGGGTGGGCGGACGCATGACCACCGCAACCAGCAGCCCGTTCATGGCCAGGGCCGCGAGCAGGGGCAGCCGCAGATGGCGCCAGGGGGGAAGGCTGAGCTTCATGGGAGCTGGAGCTCCAGCGGAAGCTCCGTACGGTTCAGGCGCTCCATCAGCGCCTGCACCGATCCCCAGGGGACGCTCGGCTCGGGGATCAGGCGCACGGTCGGCCGGCCCCGGCCGGCCTCGAGACCCCGCAGCACGGCGTCCAGCTCCCCGGGGGGGACCGGCTGGTTCCAGAGCCTCAGCCGTCCGTCGGTGTTCAAGTGCAGGCTGACGATGCCCTGGCTCGCCGGACGCTGAGCCAGCCGCTGGGGCACCAGGAGCAGCGCCAGAGCCACGAGGGCCAATCCGGTGGCCATCGCCCCGAGGGCCACCGCGTCGAGGGCGGGCCCCCAGCAGGGTGCCTGGCCGGGGTCGGCGCTCATGGTTCCGTCTCCGGCAGGGCCAGCCCCACCGGCCGGGGGCTGATCGAACGCAGGTGGTTCAGGGAGCGGGCCACGTCACCCAGGGGCAGGCGGGCCGCGGGCAGGAAATGGATCTCACTGCCGGCCGGCTGGGTGCCCAGCAGGGCCGGCAGGCGGCCGCGGGACACCGGCTCGCCGTTGACGAACCAGCGATCGCCAGGGGCCTGGACGACCCAGACGGCGCCGGCCAGACCTCCCCCCCCCGGGGGACGCAGCCGCGGCTGGCGGTGCCGGGCCAGGTCGGCCAGGGCCGCCACCGACCCGCACAGCAGCAAGGTCAACCCCACCAGGGCGGCAAGGGCGTGATTCATGACAGCGAGGCCCAGCTCCGGCCAAGGCGCTGCAGCCGCAGGCACTGACTGCGCCGCAGCCACTGGTTGGCGAACAGGCCCGTGCTGGCGGTCAGGCTCAGGATCAGGCCCAGGGCCGTGCTCAGCAGCACCCGGCCAAACCCGGCCAGGTTGGCTCCTGCCGGCAGCAGCAGCTGGGGGCCGAGGCTGGCGAGCACCTGCATCAGACCCAGCACGGTGCCCACCAGCCCGAGAAGCGGCGCCAGCACGACGGCCGCCTGCAGCAGCGGCTCACCGAAGCGCATCTCCAGGTCCCAGTCCTCCAGAAGGCGCCCCGCGGCCGATTCGCCCTGCTCGGCCAGCACCCGTTCCCACTGCTGGCGCCGGGAAGCGCGGCCACGCCACCAGTTCCACCAGTACCGCCCCCGGTCGATCACCACGGTCACCACGGCGATGGAGAGCAGCAGCAGCAACTGGGCGATGGGTCCATGGATCCCCGGGACCGGTGTCTTCACCCCTGGCGACGCTGCGGCGAACGATGGCGATCGTATGGGTCGGCGTGGTCCCCACGACGTGCCCCAGCTGCTTGACAGCATCCCGCGATCGCGCGCTGACTAAGGTGCCCATGGACCGGATCCAGAGGGAGCACCATGAGCCCCATCCATGCCGATAACAGCCTCAGCATCGGGCAGACCCCGCTGGTGGAGCTGCATCGCGTCACGGAGGGGTGCGGCGCCCGGGTCCTCGCCAAGATCGAGGGCCGCAATCCGGCCTACTCCGTCAAGTGCCGCATCGGCGCGGCGATGATCTGGCAGGCCGAGAAGAATGGCCTGCTGGGTCCCGGCAAGGAACTGATCGAGCCCACCAGCGGCAACACCGGCATCGCCCTGGCGTTCGTGGCCGCCTCCCGGGGCATCCCCCTCACCCTCACCATGCCGGAGACGATGAGCCTGGAGCGGCGCAAGCTGCTCACGGCCTACGGCGCCCATCTGGTGCTCACCGAGGGGCGGCTGGGCATGGGGGGGGCCATCGGCGCCGCCCGGGAGCTGGCGGAGTCCGAACCGGACCGCTGGGTGATGCTGCAGCAGTTCGTCAACCCGGCCAACCCCCGCATCCACCACGACACCACCGGCCCCGAGATCTGGACGGACACCGGCGGCGTGGTGGATGCCCTGGTCTGCGGCGTCGGCACCGGCGGCACGATCACCGGCGTCAGCCGCTACATCAAGACCACCCTGGGCCAGCCGCTGGTCTCGGTGGCGGTGGAACCGCTCAACAGCCCCGTCATCCGCCAGACGATGGCCGGCGAGGACCTCCGGCCCGGTCCCCACAAGATCCAGGGCATCGGAGCCGGCTTCGTGCCCGCCAACCTCGACCTCAGCCTGGTCGACCGGGTCGAGGCCGTCAGTGATGAGGAAGCCGTGACCATGGCCCGCCGTCTGATGAAGGAGGAGGGGATCCTGGCCGGCATCTCCTGCGGCGCCGCCACGGTGGCCGCGCTGAGGCTGGCCAGGGAGAAGGCCTTCGAGGGCCGCACGATCGTGGTGGTGCTGCCCGACTCCGGCGAGCGCTATCTCAGTTCGGTGCTGTTCGAGGGTGTGTTCAATGAACGGGGCCTGGCGGCCGTCTGACCTCACCCACCCGTTCGAGCGTCGCGAGGCCCATGCCGATGAGTTATCTGCGCCAGATCATGAAGCGGCTCCATGACCGCTCCACCGCACCGGCCCCGGCCGATCGCTCCGGCGACCCTGCCGTCCTGGAGGAGCACCTGAAGCTCTACGCCGCCCGGCTCGCTGACTGCAGCGACGCCATGCTCCACTACGAGGGCGCCTGGCTGGAGCAGCACATCGAGACCCTCGAACTCTGCGCCCGGCAGCCGACGATGCTCGCCAGCGCCGGCGGAGCCGAGCGGGTCGAGCGACTGCTGCAGGAGAGCCTGCGGTTCCGCCAGCTGCTGGAGCGCTGTCGGGAGGGCCGGGGGATGACGGACCGGGGGGCGAGGGCGGCGGTGGTGGCCAGCGAGCACGCCTGGGAACTCTCCGACCCGGGTCTCCGCCGGGCCTGGGGTTTCCCTGCCGACCCCGGCGCTCCCGGGGCCTGAGGTCCGCGGGTGTCCGCCCGCGCAACCTGTTCCCTGTGATACATCCCCCAGCCCGAGATTCCCTCAAAGATGGGCCGATCGTCCCTCTGCGGTCTATGGCGAGCTTCACGATCAGCCTGGCCGGTGGCCAGTCCTTCCCTTGCCCCGACGACACCTACATCCTCGACGCGGCCGAGGAGCAGGGCATCGATCTGCCCTACTCCTGCCGCGCCGGGGCCTGCAGCACCTGTGCCGGCAAGATCCTCTCCGGCAGTGTCGACCAGTCCGACCAGAGCTTCCTCGACGACGACCAGATCGCCGAGGGTTTCGCCCTGCTCTGTGTCAGCTACCCCCTCGCCGACTGCACCATCCAGACGGGCGTCGAGGACGAACTCTGATCGCCCCGGTCCCGTTCAGGCGTCCATGGTGACTCAGCCGGCCATGGTGACGAATTCCTCGGCCACCGAGGGATGCAGGGCCATGGTGCGGTCGAAGTCGGCCTTGGTGGCGCCCATGCCGATGGCGATGGCCGCCATCTGAATGATCTCGGCGCTGTGCTCGCCCACCATGTGGCAGCCCACCACCCGGTCGGTGGCGGCCTCCACGATGAGCTTGAGCAACACCCGGGGGCCCCGGGCGGGCAGGGCCTGGGCCATGGGCCGGAAGCGCGCCCGGTGCACCCGGATGCCCTCGGCACCGAAACGCGCGATCGCCGCCTCCTCGCTCAGCCCCACCCCGGCCAGTTCCGGCTGGCTGAAGACGGCGCTGGCCACCAGGTCGTGGTTCACCTGCCGGGGTTTGCTGCCATAGACGGTGTCGGCGAAGGCGCGGCCTTCATCCACCGCCACCGGGGTGAGGTTGATGCGGTCGGTCACGTCGCCGACGGCATGGATGTGGGGCACGTTGGTGGTCTGGTCGGCGTCCACCGGGATGCGGTGGCCCTCCACCGCCACCCCGGCGCACTCCAAGTGCAGCCCGTCGAGGAAGGGCCTGCGGCCCGTGGCCAGCAGCACGCCGCCGCAGGGGAGCACCTCGCCGCTCTGGGTGACCACCTCCAGGGCGCCGGGCACCCCGTTGATGGCGGCGGGGCTGTGGGCGAAGCGGATCTCGATGCCTTCGGCCTCCATGGCCTCCTGCACCGCATCGGAGGCCTCCCGGTCGAAGCCCCGCAGCAGATGGTCGCCCCGCACCAGCAGGGTCACCGCCACGTCCAGGCCGTGCAGGATGCAGGCGAATTCGCAGGCGATGAAGCCCGCCCCCACCACCACCACCCGGTCCGGGAAGCGCTCCTGCAGGAACATGTCGTCGCTCACCCAGCCCAGTTCGGCCCCGGGGATGGCGGGCCGATGGGGCCGGCCGCCCACGGCGATCAGGATCCGTTTGCCCTTCAGCCGTCGGGTGGTGGTGGAGCCGTGCACCACCTCGACGTGGTGGGGATCGCTGAACCGGCCCCATCCCCGCACAAGTTCGACGCCGGCCTTCTCCAGCAGACCGATGTGCAGCTGGTTGAGCCGGTCCACCTCCCGGCGCACGTTGGCTAGCAGCACCGAGGAGTCCGGCCGCGAGCCCTCCAGCTGCCAGCCGTAGCTGGCCGCATCGGCCAGGAAGTGGCGGTAGGCCGAGCCGTAGACCAGCAGCTTCTTGGGCACGCAGCCGCGGATCACGCAGGTGCCCCCCACCCGGTCGCCCTCCACGATCGCCACCGAGGCCCCGTAGGAGGCCGCCCGTTTGGCGGCGGCCAGGCCACCGGAGCCGGCCCCGAGCACGATCAGATCGAAGGAGTCGGTCATGGCAGCAGGGCGTCGTGGAGCAGGGTGCCTTCCAGCATGGCGTCCCGAAGATCGGTATCCCGCAGGTCGCAGCCGCTCAGATCGGCATCGCGCAGGTCGGCCCCACCCATGTTGGTGCCGTAGAGGCAGGCGCCGCGCAGGTCACTCCCCTGCAGCAGGGCCCCCTGCATCAGCGCGAAGCTGAGGTCCGCCCCCTGGAAATCGGCCCCGCCCAGGTCGGTGCGCTGGTCGAGCCCGCCACGGAAGTCGGCCTCCACTAGCCGGGTGGCCCGCCAGCGGCTCTGGGCCCCGAGCACCCCCCGCAGGCAGCAGCGGTGCATCAGGGCGGCGCTGAAATCAGCCCCCTGCAGCCGGGCCGAGGACAGGTCGGCGTCATGCCAGAAGGAGCCGCCGGCCTTGAGATCGGAGAGGTCGGCCCCCCAGAGCAGGGCCTGCTGGAAGCAGGCGCCCGCTACGTTCGCACCCGCCAGGCGGGCGTGGCCGAAGCGGCCTTCCTTGAAGCAGCCGCCGTGCAGGTCGCAATCGCCGAGATCCAGGGCCACGCCATCGAGATCCCCCAGTCGCAGACCGGCGAAGTGACGGCGCCCCCCGGCCAGGGCGCGTTTGAGGGCGTCCAGGTCGGCGGGGAGGTCGGCGGGAGGGTCAGAGGATGGCCGCAAGGGCATCGAGTTGCTGGCGGCGGGAGGCGAGCATCAGCTTCCGGGCCTGGGCCAGGAGCTGGAAGACGCCCTTGTCGATCACTTCATAGAACACCAGGCTGCCCTCGGGCCGGCGACGCACCACCCCGGCGATCGTGAGCAGCTTGAGATGCTTGGACACCAGGGCCTGGCTGAGGCCCGTCTTCTCGACGACGGCCGTGACGTTGAGGGGGCCCGGGCGCAGGGTCTCGAGGACCGTGAGCCGGTTGGGCTCCGAGAACACCTTGAAGTAGTCGGCCAGAGATTCCATCGACCGCTGTGGGAACCAGGATCCGAGCAGGCTACCACGCTTGCGTCTCAGATTGTTGATGCAGAATCGTGAAACCACAGCTCTGCGGAAGCCCGAGTACGTAGTATCACGTTGTCGTTGTAGGCGCGTCGCCCCCTGATGACCGCCACCCTCTCCTCCCCTGCCGGAGTCCCTGCCGCGGGCCCTGCCGGGGCCGCCCCGGCGGCTCCCCACCTGCGGGAGGATCTGCTGACCCCGCGGTTCTTCAAGACCCAGATCGCCAAGGCGGCCCGCACCGATCTGGAGCCGCAGCAGCCGGCGTTCGAGGCGATGCTCGCCGAGATGGAGGCGGACTACAACCGGGACCACTTCGATCGCAAGGTGCCGCTGGACCGGCTCCGGGACCTCAGCCCCGAGGAGAAGGAGGCCTACGAGAGCTACCTGGTGCGCTCCTGCGTGTCGGAGTTCTCGGGCTCCTGCTGTTCAAGGAGCTCTCCCGCCGGCTCCACCAGGCCCAGCGCCCGGAGCTGGGGCGGCTGTTCCAGCTGATGGCCCGCGATGAGGCCCGCCATGGCGACATCTTCAACATGCTGATCCGCTGCTGGCCCGCCCTGCGCCAGGGGCTGCGCGGCAAGTTGCTGAGTCACTTCTTCCTGTGGTCGGTGTCTCTCACCCACAGCCTCACGGTCTGTGAGCGCCGGGAGTTCTACCGGATCCTCGGGATGGACCCGGAGGCCTTCGACGCCGAAGTGATGCGTCAGACCAACCGCACCGCCCGCCGGGCCTTCCCCTGGGTGTTCGATCTGGAGTCCGGCGGCTTCCTCGCCCTGCGGGACCGCCTCGTCGCCTGCTTCCAGGAGATGGGTGCCGCCCGCCGCCAGGTGGCCGGCCCTTTGCGCCAGCTCGGCCTGCGGCTGCGCTTCGGCGGGCTGCTCTCGCGGCGGTTCTGGCAGCCGATGGTGCGGGCGGAGGCGGGCTGAGCCCGGGCGGCCCGCGGCCTCTCCCAGCGGCATCGTTCAGCTGATCGTTCCGCTCCTCTGTTCCCTTGCGTCCTCCCCCATGCCCCAGCCCCATCTGAGCGCCGCCTACTGCGACGCCTACAGCCGCATCAACGCCCTGGTGATCGTGGGGGAAGGCCTGGCGGACAGCCATTTCCGCCTGCTGGCCGGCCTGCTGCCGGAGGACCGCGACGACCTGCTGCGGCTCGCCGCCGTGGAGGGGCACCATGCCCGCGATTTCTCCGGCTGCGGCAGGCAGCTGGGGATCCGCCCGGATCTGCCGCTGGCACGTCGGTTGTTCGCACCGCTCTACCGGCTGTTCCGTGAGGCCGTGCGCAGCGGCGACCGCGTCAGCGCCCTGGTGATCCAGTGCCTGATCGTGGAAAGCTTCGCCGTGGCCGCCTACCGCTGTTTCCAGCCGGTGGCCGACCCCTTCGCCGCGCCGATCATCCAGGCGGCGCTCACCGATGAGGCCGAACATCTCGCGTACGGCGGCCGCTGGCTGGCGGCCTGGTTTCCGGAGGTGGCCGCACCGATCGCGGCCTGCTGCGAGCGCGCCCTGCCCACCGTGCTCGCCATGCTCCAGAGCGTCCGCGACGATCTGACGGCCATCGGCATCGCTCCCGCCGACCTGGTGGGCAAATTCGTGAGCTGCTTCCAGGCGGCGATCGAGATGGTGGGCTTCCCTCCGCCGGAGGCCCGCGCTCTGGTGGCGCGGCTGGCCGGCCGGGCGGCCCAGGCGGCGGCGTAGATCAGAAGCCCGCCTCATCGAGCATCCCGCGCAGCACCTGGGCGCTGTCGCGCAGCTGCCCCATCTCCTTCTCGGTCAGGGCCATCTGCACCAGGGCGGCGGCGCCGCTGTCGTTGACGATCGTGGGCAGGCTGAGGCAGACATCGGGCAGGCCGTAGTGGCCGTGGCTGCGGCTGCTCACGGTGAGCATCTGGTCCTTGCTGCGCAGCACCGCCTCGGCGATCTCGGCGGTGGCCAGGCCGATCGCCCAGGAGGTGCTGCCCTTGAGCCGGATGCTCTCGTAGGCCGCCTGGCGCACCTCGGCATGGAACAGATCCTGCAGTTCAGGGTCGGCCAGGCTGCGGCTGCCTTCCCAGCCGCCATCGACCAGCCCGGAGCCAGCCACCACCACCCGGCTCCAGACGGGCACCTCCGAATCGCCGTGTTCGCCGATCACGAAGGCCTGGATGTCGTGGGGATCGATCCCCAGCCGACGACTGATCGCCATGCGGAAGCGGGCGGAATCGAGCACGGTGCCCGAGCCGATCACCCGGTGGGCGGGGAAGCCGCTCAGCTCGCCGGCGATGTGGGTGAGCACATCCACCGGGTTGCTCACCACCAGCAGCACCGCCCGGGGGCAGTGGAGCGCGATCGGTGGCACGAGCCTGCGGAACAGGGCCGCATTGCGCTCGATCAGCTCCCGCCGCGACTGGCCCGGCCGCTGGGCCACGCCGGCGGCGATCACCACCAGATCGGCATCCCGTCCCTCCTCCTCCACGCTTCCGGCCCGCAGGTCGGTGCGGGGGAGGAACGGCAGGCCGTGGCAGAGGTCCATCACCTCTCCCTCCAGTCGTTCATGGGCCACATCCACCAGCACCAGCTCCTCCTGGCAGCCCCGATGCAGGATCGCCACGGCGCAGGCCATGCCCACGGCGCCGCAGCCCACGATGACCACCTTGCGGCCGGGGAGGGTGCGCGCCCGCGCCTGGGCGCCGGTGGGCAGTAGCAGATTGCAGAAAGGGGCGGCTGAGGTGCCACCGACGGCCGGGGTGAGATCAGGCACCGGCTTCTCCGAGCAGCACATCGCGCTGCAGCAGCGCCAGCACCTCCTGGATCTGGGCCGCCCGGCCCGGTGGCAGGGCAAGCTGGCCGCCCAGGGTGGCGAGGAAGGACATTTCCTCGGGCTTCACCACCAGATCGCACAGCACCAGCTGAACGGCCGGGGCATAGGCTACCTCCTGCTGGGCGGTTGAGAGGGCCGGCAGGGCCTGGTGGATCAGTTCCTGCCATCGGTCCCGCCGGGAGCGATGCAGCAGGCCCTCGATCAACTCGGCGAAGGCGCGCGGCGTCGTGGTCTTGTACGGGGAGCGGTGGATCAACTGTTCCTTAAGGATGTGTGCTTCCTCACGGCCGAAATCGCTGTCACAGCAAATCGCGGCCAGGGGAATGGCAGCGAAGGCCTCGGCAGGGGTCATGGAGGATTTCTGATTGGTTGAATTCATTACAGCTCCGAGGGGACAGCCGGAGAGCTGTCGCGACATAAACCTTGGCGAATTTCGATGTCAGTTCGACTGAACGAAGCTGATCAGGTAAGCAGGAAGTAATCAGGAGGCCCCATGTTGTCAAGCTGTCTGCGATACATCGGAGGGTAAGCTCAGATGCGGAGGCGCCGGCGTCGGCTGAAGAGATAGCAGCTTGTCTTCAGATCTGGAAATTTAGCAGGTTCCGAACCAATCCTGAATCTCTTGCACCCTTCGCTCCCCATCATTCAGGGAGGTACGCCGCTGAAATTCCAAAGTCGTGCTGCGTCGTTGTAGACCATCGGTGCTCACGGCCTGGATGCGGTAGATCTGTTTGCCATCGGGGAAAGCCATCTGCAGTCGGAACGTGCCATCGACAGAGAGGCGAACCGGTTTTTCATCGATCGTCAGCCGAGCGCCTGGATCGGTGGCTCCATAGACGATGAGCTCCGCATCCACCATCAACCAGAACGGGCGGAGCCGCCGGGGTACTTCCCCGCTCCCTGAATCACTTCTGCCGCTGGGCCCCATCCCCGCGCCTGATGACCGACGTCCCCCTGCTGCCTGGAGAGGCAGGCCTGGCGCATGGAACGCATCCGATCCTCTGCGGAGGCCTCTCCATGACACTGTCGCGCGCCGGTAAAGCCGTTCGTGAAGTCCTTCCCCAGCGGAAGGTCCTGCATTGGCCTGCGCCCTGGACCCACCGCCTGCCATGGTGAACGGTTGATGGCGATCCATGATCCTCTCGTTCGTGGGAAGGCAAGACATCCGGGCGACCGAGGAACAGGCCAGGGAGATCCAGCCGCCGGAACGATCGGTGCGGTAGCCGAGTTCCACGCGGTAATCGCGATCGCAGACCGGCAGGGGCAGGTACCACTCCGTGGTCTCCCGTTCCAACACGATCTCCCGAAGCGTCGGGGCGTGGTCAGCCCCCCCGATCAGACCGGTGACATCGGCCACACGCAGGCACAGATCCTTGCCGCCCCTTGCAAGTGCCCGCTGGAGGTCGCTGCTGTCGATCAGCCAGTGCACGAAGGCCCACTGCGGATCCCTGGGCAGAAGCTCGACACGGGTGCCGGTCTTCTCAGGGCGGGTTCTGTCGACATCCATCTCTGAAACCGATCCGTCAGGTCTTGCCGAGTCGCATGGGCCGGAGGAGCGTAGGAAATGGAAGCAGTTCGTCAGGTTGCTCAGCCGGCGCCGTGAAGCAACAGCAAGTCTCTGGAAGCGGAGAATTGAGGATCTCATCAGCTTCACTCACTCCGGCGTGCCTCCACCATGTGGCTTGGGATGCCTCAAGGAGGTGATGCCCAACACTTTACGATCCCTCTCTGATTGCCAGGGGTTCCCCCGGCCCTTGCTAAATCTGAAGGCAGTGCGACAGAGTGAAGGAAGGGAAACAATGATGATTCTTTTCGATTCCTATCCTTGTGTAAGAGTTGCTGCGTATACACCTCTTGTCAGGCTCCAGGGTCGTTGTGCTGTACTGCCTTTCAACTGCTTGTTAGCCAGGATGGAATGGCGGCAATCGGATAGGCCCAGCAGGCCATGACGGTGTTGGAGATCTCCATGGGCAGCAGTGCCCACCTCGGCGCCACGGTGACGCCGGAAGGGGTGAACTACTGCGTCTATTCCAAGTTCGCAACCCGTGTCGAACTGCTGCTCTTCGATCGGGTGAACGCCGCCCTTCCAAGCGACGTCGTCGAACTGGATCCGGCGCGGCACCGTACCTACCACTACTGGCATGGCCACATCCGGGGGCTGGGACCTGGCCAGATCTACGGGTATCGGGTGCACGGTCCTTGGCAGCCCGAGCGCGGGCTCCGCTTCGACGGGCGCAATCTGCTCCTGGATCCCTACGGCCTTGCGGTGGTCACCCCCCCCGGCTACGCCCGCCAGGAGGGGAGCTCCAGTGCCGGCGATCTGGCGACGGCGATGAAGAGCGTTGTGGCCGATCCCAGCCTCTACGACTGGGGGGACGACAGGCCCCTGCGCAGGCCCCGCCGGGAAACCGTGGTGTACGAACTCCATGTCCGCGGCTTCACGCGTCACCCCAGTTCCGGCGTGGCACCGGAGCGCGCCGGCACCTATGCCGGCCTGATCGAGAAGATCCCCTACCTTCAGGATCTGGGCATCACGGCGGTGGAACTGCTGCCGATCTTTCAGTTCGATCCGCTGGACGCCCCGCCCGGCAGGACGAACTACTGGGGCTATTCGCCGATTTCCCTGTTCGCCCCCCACCCCGGCTACAGCTCCCGCTCCGATCCGCTCGGACCCCTCGACGAGTTCCGGGATCTGGTGAAAGCGCTGCACCGCGCCGGCATCGAGGTCATCCTCGATGTGGTGTTCAATCACACCGCCGAAGGCGACCACCGCGGGCCCAGCTTCTGTTTTCGGGGTCTGGCCAACGAGGCCTACTACCTCCTGGAGGCGGATCGAAGCCGCTATGCCAATTTCAGCGGCACAGGCAACACGCTGAATGCCAACCATCCGATCGTTCGGCGGCTGATCCGCCACAGCCTGCGCTACTGGGTCAAGCACATGCACGTCGACGGGTTCCGCTTCGATCTGGCCTCCGTGCTGGCCCGCGACGAGGAGGGCCGCCCCACGCCGCTTCCTCCGGTGCTGTGGGACATCGAGACCGATCCCCGTCTGGTCGGCACCAAGCTGATCGCGGAGGCCTGGGATGCGGCGGGCCTCTATCAGGTGGGCAGCTTCATCGGCGACAGCTGGCAGGAATGGAACGGCCGCTTCCGCGATGACATCCGCCGCTTCCTCCGGGGCGATCCCGGCCAGGTGCCGAAGGCGGCCCTGCGGATGCTCGGCAGTCCCGACATCTATGGCCATGAGGAACGGGAGGCGGAGCAGAGCGTCAACTTCGTCACCTGCCACGACGGCTTCACCCTGGCCGATCTGGTGGCCTACAACAGCAAGCACAACGAGGCCAACGGCGAGGGGAATCGCGATGGTGCCGACGACAACGCCAGCTGGAACTGCGGGGAGGAAGGACCCAGCCGCAACCCCGAGGTGCTGGCGCTGCGCCAGCGGCAGACCCGCAATTTCCTCACTCTGCTGATTCTGGCCATCGGCACCCCCATGCTCGTCATGGGGGATGAAGTAGGTCGCTCCCAGCAGGGCAACAACAATCCCTACGGTCAGGACAATGAGATCAGCTGGTTTGACTGGAGCCTGACGGCACGGTACGCCTCCCTGCACCGTTTCGTGAAGGAATTGATCGCCCACCGGATGCGGCGGGACATCGTCATCGGTCAGCGGCAACTGAGCCTCAACGATCTGTTGCTGAAGAGCCACATCGAATGGCATGGCGTTGCTCTCCACGAACCGGACTGGGGGGAGTCCTCCCGCTCCTTTGCCGTTCGCATCACGAGTTACGACAACAGCTTCCGGCTGCATTGCATCGCCAACGCCTACTGGGAGAGTCTCGACTTCCAGTTGCCGCCCGCCGATGGGGGCGACATCCCCTGGCGCCTGTGGATCGATACCGCCCTGCCCTCCCCACAGGACATCAGCCCCTGGGGGAGCGCCGTGCCGATCACCAGCCCCAGCTACAGGGTGGGGGCCCGCTCGGTGGTGGTGCTTTTCGTGCTGCTGAGCGGTGGTGAGGCCGGGGCCGGCACGCCCGTCGCCCGCTCCTGAAGCCAGCTCACCGGGATGGTGATCGTCCCTGTGCAGCCACCGAAACGCAGCTGCAGCCAGGTGATCACGGCGGCATCGCCCGCCACGATCGCTTCGATCCGCTGCTCGCGCCGGGGCCAAAGTTCTGGTGGGAGGCGGCCGTGGCCGTCCGGCGAGGCAGGGCGGAAGGCCGGCCCCAGACACAGTTCGTCCACCAGCTCCGGTGCCAGATACCAGAGCCCCGGCTCCGCTCCCTTGCGCTGGCGACGTTCTTCGATCAGTTCACGCAGCTGGCCGTCCTCGCTGAGCTGACCCAGCGGCGCCACCAGAAAGGAGAGGCTGGGCAGCGGTGAGGAGGGTGGTTGCAACGAAATCATCTCCACAGAAGCACGTAACAACAGTAACGCTATACCGTGTGAACCAGTGCCCCTGGGCCCGTTTCTCCTGGTACCGCTCCCCATGACCACCGCCATCCCCGCCGCCATCTCCGACCATGCCGGGCCCGCCGATGTGCTCGCCCGCAAGGGTTTCGGGCCCCGAGTGCGTCGGCTTCATGGCCGCATCGGTGCCGCCCACCACCAGGCCGAGGGCATGAGCTTCTCCCGGTCGCTGCTGGCGGGCCAGGCCCACCCCCGCCAGCTGGCCGCCCTGATCCGTGCCCTCGCCCCCGCCTACGGCCTGATCGAGGCCCGCGGCCCCCTGCTCGCTGCCGCCCTGGGAGCCGAGGGTTTCCCCTGGGCCGACCTGGCCCGCAGCCAGGCCCTGCATCAGGACATCACGAGGCTGGCCGTTGTTCCGGCCACGCCCGCTTCCGCTGCGGCCGAGATCTGGCTGGAGCATCTGCAGCGCCTGGCCCAGCAGGCCCCGCACCGCTTCATGGCCCACGTCTATGTGCGCTACGGCGGCGATCTCTCCGGTGGCCAGCAACTGGCCGCGCAGGCCAACGCCATCCTCGCCAGCCAAGGCCTGCCGCCTCTGCAGTTCTGGGAGTTCCGGCGCCCCATCCCCGAGCTGAAGCAGGAGCTGCATGACGCCATCGAACGGATGGACCTCAGCGAGGACGAGGAGCTGGAACTGCTGGAGGAATCGGTGGTCGCCTTCCACGACACCCAGCGCTTGCTGGCGGAACTGGGAGACCTCGCCGCCTAGCCGCCCCGCGCTCCCCCTGGCCGCCACGGCCGCCCCCCTCTCCCCCTTGCTCCCGCCCCACGCCTCTCCCCTTCCCATGACCCCTGCGGCCAGCGTTTCTCCTCGCCCCACCACCCCGATCGATCTGCTGCTCAAGCACGACCGGCCCGTGCCCCGCTACACGAGCTATCCCACGGCCGCGGCGTTCCACGGGGGCGTCGGCTCGGCCGAGCTGGAGGCCCAGCTGGCCCGCCCCACCGACGGGCCGCTGTCGCTCTACGTGCACGTGCCCTTCTGCCGCAATGCCTGCTGGTTCTGCGGCTGCAACCGCATCACCACCGGCGCCGGCTCGAAGGTGGTGGATCCCTATCTGGAGGCTCTGGCTGCGGAACTGGAGCTGATCAGCCGCCACTCCGCCCAGCGCCGCCGCCTCGCCCAGCTGCACTGGGGCGGGGGCACCCCCAACTACCTGACGATCCCCGAGCGCCGGAGGCTCTGGGGGCTCATTGAGCGCCACTTCGATCTCGACAGTGATCTGGAGGCGTCCATCGAGGTGAATCCGGAGGCCCTCAGCCGCCAGGACGTGATGGAGCTGCGCCGCCTGGGCTTCTCCCGGATCAGCTTCGGCATCCAGGATGCCGACCCCCTGGTGCAGAAGGCGGTGAACCGGGTGGTGCCGGTGGACCAGCTGCGCCGGGCCATGGCCTGGATGCGGGAGGCGGGCTTCGCCAGCGTCAACGTCGATCTGATCTGCGGCCTGTCGCTCCAGACGCCGGAGCGGTTCGACGCCACCCTGTCCCTGGTGCAGGACCTGCGCCCTGATCGGGTGTCCCTGTTCTCCTTCGCCTACCTGCCCGACCAGCTGCCCCTGCAGCGCCGGATCGCGCCGGAGGATCTGCCCAGCCAGCTCCAGCGGCTGCAGATGCTGGAGCGGGCCGCCGCCCGCCTGGGCGGGTGCGGCTACGACGCCATCGGCATGGATCACTACGCCCTCTCCGGCGACAGTCTGGCCGCCGCGGCCCGCCAGGGAAGTCTGCACCGCAACTTCCAGGGCTACACCACCGGCGGCGAGCTGGAGCTGCTGGGGGTGGGCCCCACGGCGATCAGCCAGTTCCCCGGGCTGTTCAGCCAGAACCTGCTGGATCTGAAGGCCTACACGGCCCGCATCGCCGCCGGCCAGCTGCCAGTGGAGCGGGGGCTGGTGGTCAGCGATCCCGAGGTGCTGGAGCGGCGGGAGCTGATCCGGGAGGTGATGTGCCACTTCCGGGTGGCAATCGATCCGGAGCGCTTCGCCGCCGAGTGGGCCGCCCTCGAGGCCCTCGCCGAAGACGGGCTGGTGCGGCTGGGCGAAGCCGATGGCCGGGGTCTTGTGGAGGTGACCGCCGCAGGCCGCTGGCTGATCCGCACCGTCGCGGCGGTGTTCGATCCTTCCCAGCGCCAGGCGGCCACCGGCTCGCGGCTGATCTGAGTCGGCCGGGGCCGCGGAAGGTTCAGGTCTCCAGCACGCTGTTGATCGCCAGCTCGAAGGGCACGGCGCTGGCGGGCAGCCGCAGCAGCTGGGCGGTGATGGCGGCCAGGTCCTCGGGCTGGGTCATGGCCTCGGCCGGCAGGGCCGTGACCCGGGAAGCCATGCGGGTGTTGACCCATCCCGGACAGATCGCCGTCACCCGGATCCCGGCGTCCCAGCCCTCGTTGCGCATCGACTGGCACAGGGCCATTAGGGCGAACTTGCTGCAGGGATAGGCCGCCAGGGCACCCTTCACCCGCCGCCCGCTCATCGACACCAGGGTGATCACCCGTCCGTCACCGCTGGCCACCAGGGCCGGCCAGGCGGCCCTGGTGAGCCACCACGGGCCCATCAGATTCACCCGCCACAGGTCCTCGATCTCCCGTTCATCGCCGGGTGGGAAGAGCAGACCCACCCGGGAGAAGAGACCGGCGCAGTGGATCACCCCGTCGATGGTGCCGTAGTGGGCCAGCGTCGCCTCCACCCAGGCCGTCGCCCGTGCCGGGTCGCGGGCGTCGTAGGGCTGCAGCAGCACCCGCCCGCCTCGCTGTCGTGCGGCCTCCAGGAGCGGGCCATCCGGCAGGGCGCCTGGATCGCGCAGGCCGAGGCTGAGCCGATGGCCCTCGGCCAGGGCCCGTTCCGCGATCGCCCGGCCGATGCCCCGGCCGGCGCCGCTGATCACCAGGGTGCGGGGCTGCTCCATGGCCGTTGGCGGCGGCGGCGGGTTGGGAAATCCTGGCGGATGGCCAGGGCGGCGGGCAACAGAAAGGAGCTGACCGCCAGGGCCAGGTCCGGGTGTGGCGCCGCTGCCGGCGGCCGAGGCTCAGAGGGTGGATTCGCCGGATTCGCCGGTGCGGATCCGGATCACCGACTCCACCGGGGTGACGAAGAGCTTGCCGTCGCCGATCTCGCCGGTGTGGGCCGCCTCGGTGATGGCGGCGATCGCTGCATCCAGCTTGGCGCTGGGGACGACGACCTCGATCCTGGCCTTGGGAAGGAATTCGACGGTGAACTCCGTTCCGCGGTAACGCTCGACCTGGCCCTTCTGGCGACCGAATCCACGGGAGTCGGTGACCGTCATGCCGATGATGTCGAGGGCGACGAGGGCAGTCTTGATGGCATCCACCTTGGAGGGGCGGACCATGGCCGTGATCATTTTCATGGAAGGTTTGGTCGTCAGTTGGTCATTGGGTCGTACGTCTCTTCCCCGTGAGAAACGAAGTCGAGACCGCGCTCTTGCTCTTCGATGCTGACGCGCGGAGGCATCAGGGCACCGAGAATCAATCGCATGATAGCGGTGCCCAGCGCCGCATATCCATAGGGGGGGAAAAAGGTATTGATCTTGGCGATGATCAGGCCGAAGTGTCCTGATTCCTCAAGGATCTTGGTCGACATGGGGAAGTAATCTCCGGGCACAAGGGGCTTGGGAACGAGACTCCCCGTCGGTAGCGCTCCCACCATCCCGCCCCCACCGGGATGCATGAGGGTGCCGAGGCCGTCGTCGAACGGAATGGGCGCCGCGATATGCACCACAAGCGAGCAGGTTGCCGCCGAGAGCATGTCGATCGGGGGCGATTGCTCCCCATCCAGGAGCCGTGTCGCCGGGGTGACGGCCACCGAGCCGGCGACGGTACCGGTGGCGGACTCCACGGCCCTGCGGCTGCCATCCATGACCCGCTGAGGCGGAAGACCAGCCGGCGTGTGGCGGAGCAGGCGCTCATAGGCCGTCCGTGTGGACGACGGCGCAGCAGACGGCGCTTCATCTGTCGGGAATCCTGACATCGGAGGGTCGGACACCTAGGCAAAGTCAGAAATCACCTTCAATGCAGGGAAAGGATGGCTGTGTAGCGAATCACACAAACAAGCCTTCCGGCCAGCGAACGGTCATAAAAAAGCCGGGGACTGGCCCCGGCCGGATGGTGCGACGGTGGCTCCGCTCAGGCGACGGCGGCCGCGGCGCGATCGAAATAGGTGCCCACCTCGGACATCAGGGCGGAGCAGTCGCCGGGAGTGATGCCGTTGCGGTCGTTGGCGATCGCGATGGCGGCGTCCTTCATCTTGCGGATCCCCTCGGCCACCGAAGCACCCGGCACCCCGAGGGCCAGATAGGTCTCGCGGAGACCGTTGAGGCAGCGGTCCTCCAGCACGGAGGCGTCGCCGGTGAAGATCGCGTAAGTGACATAGCGCAGGACGATCTCCATGTCACGCAGGCAGGCAGCCATGCGGCGATGGGTGTAGGCGTTGCCTCCGGGAGCGATCAGGGCGGGCTGCTGATCGAACAGGTCGCGGGCGGCGTTGGTGACGATTTTGGAGGCGTTCGAGGTGATGCGGTTGACCGTGTCCATCCGCTTGTTGCTCTCGGCCACCATCGCTCCCAGGGCATCGATCTGGCCGGGGCTGAGGAATTCGCCGCGGGCGTCGGCCTGGGCGACGAGCTTGGTGAAGGCGTCGAACATGGGAGCTGCTGAGGTGTGTCACAGAAGCCAACCATAGATTCGCCGGCCCGGGTGGTGCGAGCGTTCCGGAGCTGGCGCCCTCGTGGAGCATCAGAACTAAGGTGAATAGCCCTGCGCCCCCGCATGGCCGGCCCCGCACGCATGCCTTCCGAGCCGATGGAGTGGGGGGCTCTGGCCCAGGCTGCCGGGCCGGCGCCGGACGATCGAACGGACGGTCCCACCAGCCCCCAGGCCCGTCTGCGGCTCTTCGGCCGCCCGGAGGCGGAGGTCAGGGTCACCCTCTACCGCGACCACCACGCCTGGTGCCCCTATTGCCAGAAGGTCTGGCTGTGGCTCGAGGAGAAACGGGTTCCCCACCGGACCTGCAAGGTGACGATGTTCTGCTACGGGCGCAAGGAACCCTGGTACACCGAGCGCGTGCCCAGCGGCATGTTGCCGGCCCTGGAGCTCGATGGCCGTCTGATCACCGAAAGCGACCGCATCCTCGAGGCCCTCGAGCAGGGCTTCGGCCCCCTGGGGGAGGCGATGGGCTCGTCCCGCGCCCTGCCGCTGCGCCAGCTGGAGCGTCAGCTGTTCCGGTCCTGGTGCCAGTGGCTCTGCGTCCCGTCCCGGGGGGCCGCCGACGAGGCCCGGGGAAGGGAGGGCTTCGATCGCTGGGCCGCACGGTTCGCGACCGCCCTTGAGGCGGAGCCGGGGCCCTTCCTGCTCGGGGACCTGGGCACGGTGGATCTGATCTTCGTGCCCTACGTCGAGCGCATGAACGCCAGCCTGGCCTACTACAAGGGCTACCTGCTGCGGGAGCGCCATCCCTCCATCGATCGCTGGTTCCGGGCCCTCGAGGAGCGCTCCACCTACCTGGGCACCCAGAGCGACTTCCACACCCACGTCCATGACCTGCCTCCCCAGATGGGGGGCTGTCACGCCGGCGGCGGCGGCGAGCAACGGGATCTGGCGGCACGGATCGATGCCGGGCCCTGGCCGATCGTGGATCCGCCCGGACCCGATCCGGAGACCAGCCAGCGGGAGCCGGCCGACGCGGCCGGTGTGGCCCTGGTCCGGGTGCTCCGGCACCGGAGGCCCCTGCTGGAACGCAATCCGCTGGGATCCGACGGGTTCGACCGGCCGTTGCGCTGCGCCCTCACCCGGTTGATCTCCGGCCAGGACTGCCCGCCTCCCCCTGGGTCAGCCAGGGGCCTGCGCTACCTGCGGGATCGCATCAGCGTGCCCAGGGACATGCCGTTGCATGCGGCGCGGCTGCTGCGCCGCACCCTGGAGGCCACCGCCCGGCTCGACCCGGCCGATCCCCATGGGGCGGGGGATCCGATTCCGGTACAGCATCGCCGGGACCAGGATCCCTCCCCTTTCCTGGCGGCCGCGACCCGACCCCCGGGCGGCCGCGCCTAGCGTCGACGTCGCTGCGGGGGAGAAAGTCATGGCCGGCGTTTCGGGTCGCGTCCCCCTTCTCTTCAGGCGTCTTCGGTTCCTGCCGCCGCTGGCCGCCCTGAGCCTGGCGGTGGCGACCGCCGCTGCCGCCGGCCATGCCCTGGAGCTGGGCAACCGCACCCAGTTCGTGCGGGCCCCCTGGAAGGTCACCCTCACCAGTTACACCACCAACGTGGGTCAGTCGCCGGCGGAGTACTTCTTCACCCTCCGCCTCGACGAGGGGGCAGGTGCCTCCCTAGCCGGCATGACCATCCAGCAGACCCGTGGAGCCGACTGGCAGTTTCCGTTTGCCGTCGAGCGCACCCGCGCCTTTCTCGGCGTGCCCCGGCGGGAGGGGCTGCGGATTCCGGTCGAGGCTGCGTTCGATGCTGCCGCCCGGCGCTTCACGCTTTGGTTCCCCGAGCCCGTGCCGCCGGGCGCCACCGTCACGGTGTCGCTGCGGCCCTGGTTCAACCCCATTCAGGCCGACACCTATCTGTTCCAGGTGACGGCGATCCCGGCCGGCCCCGAGCCGATGTCCAGTCCGGTGGGAGTGGGGACCCTGCGGATCTACCAGCCGAACGAGTGGTGACGGGGTCGGCCGCTGCCGAAGGCCAGACGCCAGGATGGTGGCCCCTGAGGACGCCCACAATGCAGGCCAGTTGGAATGGAAAGGTGATTGCCAGCAGCGACGACATTGTGACCGTGGAAGGCAACGCCTACTTCCCGGCCGAGTCTCTCGATCCGGACTGCATCCGCCCGTCAAGCCACCGCACCGTCTGCGGCTGGAAGGGGGAAGCCCACTACTACGACCTGATCGTCGACGGCCAGGAGAATGCCAATGCCGTTTGGTACTACCCTGAACCAAAGGAAGCTGCCAGCAGCATCCAGGACCGGGTGGCGTTCTGGAAAGGGGTGACGGTGGCCTGAGGCCTCGGCTCCCGGGTGTCAGCTGCCCGGATAGCGGAGAGTGCGCCATTCGCCGCTGAGGGTGCTCACCTCGACGCCGATGCCGACGGGACCCTGCACGGGGCCGAACTCCTCCTGCCACCAGTTGAGAGCCTCGCTCCAGGCGGCATCGAGGGAGTCATAGAGGTCGTCGAGGATGGGATGGGGATCACCCTGCTGATCCACCAGCCGGTAGGTGCGGCACGTCTGGACGCTGCTGCGCGTCTGGGGGCTGCGGGAGCGGGAGGACTGAGGTAAGGAGATCGCCACGTCTTGCCTCGTATACAGAAGTGGCATTCTGGCCCCTGTGCCAGATCCGAACTGTCACCTTCACAACATCTTTCGGTGTTGCCCCGCTACGGGGTCATGGCGGTATCCCGGGCCGGCGGGCGCTTCCGTCCCGTGCGATGGCTCACCTGGCGGCTGCGCTCCTGGTAGCGGTGGACGAGAGGAAGCCGCTCCTGCTCGTAGGTCTGCAGGGCCTGCTGCGGTGTGGCGGAGGCTCCAGACGCGAGCTGTGCCGCCAGGGCCACCGCATCCTCCAGGCCCGCCGTCATCCCCCGGGCCTGGGAGGAGCTCATGGCGTGGGCGGCGTCGCCGATCAGCGCCACCCGCCCGGCGACGAGGGCGGGCAGGGGATCGATGTCGAACGACCAGTTGGCCACCACCCCCTGCGGGGCCGTGGCGGCGATCACGGCCGCCGCATCAGCCGGAAGCTTGGCGAGGGCGGCGGCGGGAACCCCCTCCTCCAGCAGCCGCTGCCGGGTCTCCCGGTCCTCGGGCAGGTCCTCCTCCTGGAAGAAGCCCCAGTGGGTGCGCCCCCGGCCCCGGGCGTCGGGGCCCAGGTCGAAGAAGTTGGCGTAGATGCCCCGGCCCCGGGCATAGACGAAGAAATCCCCGCCGGTGCAGAAGCTGTCGTCGCTCACCACCCCCCGCCAGACCCGATCCCCCAGGTACTGCAGGCACCGCTCCGGGCAGAGCAGGGCCGCCACCCGGGAGAAGATCCCATCGGCCCCCACCAGCAGATCGCCTGTCCACTCCCGGCCGTCGGCGAAGCGGGCCACGACCCCGTCCTCCCCCTGGCTCCAGCTGACGAGGGCCTGGTCGCCGTGGAAGCCGGCGGGATCGAAATGGCGCCAGAGGGCATCGAGAATGGCGCGGCGGTGGATCAGCAGGGAGGGCAGCTCCCCCGCCTCCCGCTCGGCCGGGCTGGCTTCGATCAGGTCGCCCCGGAGGTTGCGGAACACGAACCGCTGCACCGGATGGCCGCCCGCCAGCAGGTCGTCGAGCAGGCCGGGGACGGCGGCCGCCGCCACCGCCTCCACACCGCTCTTCACCAGCAGGATGCCGCAGCCCTCGGTGCGCAGCCGCCCGGAGCGCTCGAACAGGGAAACCCTGTGCCCCTGGCGCTGCAGCATCAGGGCGAGCAGCAGGCCGGAACTGCCGGCCCCCACCACGGCGATGCGGAGGCCGGCTGGGGCGGAACTCATGCGCTCACGGCGGGCTCCAGGATGCTGGCATGGAGGACGTCCATCACCTCCAGCACCTTGGTGGTCTCCTCCGGGTCGAGGCGCAGGGTGCTGGCCAGGTCGGCGAGGATCGCCTGCTCCTGGTCCTCCAGGGGGCCGTCGGAGCGCATGATCTCCGCCGCCACCGCATAGGCCGTGTGCCGCTGCCGGTCGTCGAGCACCGCCGCCGCCTCCTCCATCAGACCGATCGCCCCCTTGGCCCGCAGGCCCTGGAGCAGGGTGTCCATCAGGCTGATCATCTCCTTGTCGCTCCTGCCCTTGAAGGGGGCGCGGTAGTCGAGGGCGTGGCGGAGGGCCCGTGTGCCCGCCATGGTGAGGCCACCGTCCCAGGAGACGGCGGCGAGAGCGACCGCGGCGAAGGCCGTAGGTGCGTCCATGGACAACGTCGAAAACATGGGAACACCTGTCATCGTTCGCTTCAGGGGTGTCTGTCAGTGGCCGATGCGACCGAATCCGGGAAAGGCTCCCTGTCGCCGCCCTCCGCCCCTCAGCGTTTCGAACCCGCAGCGCGGGTGACGCCGCCCTCGCGGCACAGTCTCAGATAGAGGGCGTCCGGTTGGGGGTAGCGGGCCGGGCGGCGGTCGTGCAGACGGGCCAGCTGCAGCCAGCACACCGTCCGTTGCACGTTCCTGAGACTCTTGCCTTCCCGCACCAGCATCGGCAGGGCCCGGCAATTGGAGCCGTCGTGCTCGTCCAGGTCCAGCAGTTCGGGGGACCTCTCGGCGGACAGGTCGGCGGCGCTGGGGTGGTCGGCAGGAACGCTCATGCCAGGAGTTGAGCACCTCCGGCGGCCCTGCGACTGTGACGAAGGGAACCAACAACGGGAACCAACGAGCAGCTCGGCAGGTCGAGTGGATGGGCCCGGCCCGCGGCCACAACACCCATGGCCGCAACACCCTGACCAGAGAAAAGGAGGGTCCCGAAGGGCCCTCCCCGCTGCGGATCGGGAGCGCGGTGGGGTGCTCAGCGGATGAACAGCATCTCCTGGTAGGAGGGCAGGGGCCAGAGGTTGTCGTCCACCAGGGCCTCGAGGCCGTCGACGACCTCCCGCAGCTGGTGCATCAGAGGCAGCAGGGTGTCGGCCGAGTAGCGCATGTGAGCCATCGTGCCGTGGGGGGCATTGCTGATAGCGCTCTCCAGGGCACTGCTGAGCTCCATCAGTCTGGCGCTGAGGGACGCGACCCTGGTCTGGGTTTCCGGGGACACCTGGAGTCCCATCGAGGTCTGCAGCTGCAGGGAGCTGGACAGCTCACCCAGGTAGCGCATGGCGGCCGGGTAGATCTGGGTCTGGGCGATCTGCACCGCCAGCTTGGCCTCCACGTCGATGGCGAGCACGTACTGCTCGGCGTAGACCTCGAAGCGGCTTTCCAGCTCCAGGGGCGTCAGCACCCCCTGCTGGGCGAAGAGATCGCGGACCTCGGGCCGCTGCAGCACCGGCAGGGAATCGGCGGTGGTGGGCAGATTCTCCAGACCCCGCTCCTCCACGGCCATGCGGTGCCATTCGCTGGAGTAGCCGTCGCCGCCGAAGACCACGTTGCCGTGGTCGGTCATGATCTGCTTGAGGATGGAGAAGGCGGCACCGGGAAGGCTTTCACCCGCGGCCATCTTCTGCTCCAGCTGGTCGCTCACGTAGGCGAGCGAGTCGGCCAGGATCGTGTTCATCGCCACCAGGGGGCCGGCCACCGACTGGTTGGAGCCGACGGCCCGGAACTCGAAGCGGTTGCCGGTGAAGGCGAAGGGGGAGGTGCGGTTGCGGTCGCCGGGATCCTTGGGGAACTCCGGCAGGGTGTCGACCCCGAGCTGCATCACGCCGGCGTGGCTGGAGCCTTTCACGTCCCCTTCCTGGATCTGCCGGAAGACGTCCTCCAGCTGGCTGCCCAGGTAGACGGAGATGATGGCCGGGGGCGCTTCGTTGGCACCGAGGCGGTGGTCGTTGCCCGCGGTGGCCACCACGGCCCGCATCAGGGGACCGAACTTGTGCACGCCGCGGATGACGGCGCCGCAGAACAGCAGGAACTGCATGTTCTCGTGGGGGGTGCTGCCGGGATCCAGCAGGTTGCCCTGGGTGGCATTGCCCACCGACCAGTTGACGTGCTTGCCGGAGCCGTTGATGCCTTCGAAGGGCTTCTCATGGAGCAGGCAGTTCATGCCGTGGCGGCGTGCCGTGCTCTTGAGAATGGTCATGATCAGCTGCTGGTGATCCGTGGCCACGTTGGCCGCCTCGAAGAACGGGGCGATCTCGAACTGGCCCGGCGCGACCTCGTTGTGGCGGGTCTTGGCGGGGATGCCCAGCTTGTAGAGCTGACGCTCCACATCCTGCATGTACACCTGGACCCGCTGGGGGATGGCGCCGAAGTAGTGGTCATCGAACTGCTGGCCCTTGGCGGAGGGCTTGCCGAACAGGGTGCGGCCGGCCAGCAGCAGGTCGGGCCGCAGAGGCACATAGGCGCTGTCGACCAGGAAGTATTCCTGCTCGGCGCCGCAGCTGGAGTTGACCGGGGCCACCTCGCTCTCCCCGAGGAGCCGCAGCAGGCGCTGGGCCTGTTTGTTCATGGCGGCGTTGGAACGCAGCAGGGGGGTCTTCTTGTCGAGGGCCTCTCCGGTCCAGGAGATGAAGACGGTGGGGATGCAGAGGGTGAGACCGTTGGGGGTCTCCATCAGGAAGGCCGGGCTGGTGATGTCCCAGGCGGTGTAGCCGCGGGCCTCGAAGGTGGTGCGGATGCCGCCGCTGGGGAACGAGGAGCCGTCCGGTTCGCCCTGAACCAGCACCTTGCCGGTGAACTCGGTGATCACCGAGCCGTCGCCCTGCACCGAGATGAAGCCGTCGTGCTTCTCGGCGGTGGCGTTGGTGAGCGGGTAGAAGACGTGGGCGTAGTAGAGGGCACCGCGGCTGGTGGCCCATTCCTTCATCGCCTGGGCCACCACGTTGGCGACCGAGACGTCCAGCTTGCCGTTCTCCTTGATGGTGCGCTGTACCGACTTGAAGATGTCCTTGGGCAGGGCCGCCTTCATCTTGGCCAGGCTGAACACGTCGCTGGCCCAGAGCTCATCCAGCGACTCGATGGGGGGGGTCACCACCGGAGGGCGCTGGTGAATCTCCTGAATGGCGGCGAAGCGTTGGGGGCTGGGCATGGAAACAGCTGGGGTCGGCTGGGGAGTATCCAATCCTTGCGTCCTGCCCCATGGGTGGAGCGGTTGATACAGATCGCCAGGTTGCCCGGGGCCCTGCGGCCGACCTCTCAGCGCAGGTAGGAACGGATGGCGGGACGGCACCAGAACACCAGGGCCGCCAGAGTGAGCCCCCAGGCCAGGGGGGCGGCCACCGCCAGCAGGAGGCGCTCCTCACCCACCAGAGCCAGGCGGACGATGCCGTAGGCCATCTCGATCGCCAGGTCGAGCGAGAGCGCCACGATCGCCAGCACCTGACCCCAGAAGCGCCACTTCAGCAGGGCGACGCAGGCCACCACGCCCAGGGCCACCGCCGGCAGCACGGCACTGGTGTAGACGACGACGTTGGCCGTCCGCCAGAGGCTGGAGAGGAGGATCGCGGCCAGGCCCAGCGGAAGGGCCAGCAGGTTGAGCACCAGGCCGAGCCAGGCCAGGACGCGATAGCCGCGGGGCGGCTGCAGCTCCGCAAGGGCGGCAGGGGTCGGTGAGAGCGTCTGCATCTGGGAGATTCTCTCAGTTGCGGTCCGGCAGGGCGCCGTCCCTGTCCGATCGAAACACCAGATCCAGGTCGGGCATCGCCTCGGCCGCGATCGCCACCAGGGTCTCGAACAGCTTCTTGGTATGGGGCGCCCCCGCCCCCATGGCCTCCCGGCTCATCAGCACCAGTTCCAGCACGGGGCCATCCGCCTTGGCTTGCACGTCGGCGATCAGCTGCAGCCGCAGCGTCTCGTGATCACCCCGGACGATGGCGCTGAGGTGGGCGGGGGAGCGGTGCTCCACCTCGGCGTGGAAGCGCAGGACCAGGGGATCCAGCCGCCTGATGAGCTCGGTCGGCGGCAGGGAAACCCGGGGCCTGAAGAGCAGCAGGAAGCGGGCCATGGTGTAGGGCTGGTGCCCCCATCCTGGGGCCGTGCCGATGCGAGCAGCCGGTGTGACCCCAGTTCCCCTCAGCGCAGCTCGAACAGGAGCACATCCGCCCCGTCCGGGCTCGCCTGCAGGCCCTCGGCAGGGGCCGCATCGAAGCCAAGACCGTCGCCCCGCTGCAGGAGCCGGCCGAAGGCCGTGCCCTCCCCCTCGATCATCTGCAGCCAGCCGCCGGCCCCGGCGGCGATGGCCAGCGGCAGCCGCTCGCCTGCGCCGGCCCTGGCCCGCCAGAGCCGCACCGGCCGGTTGATGGCCAGGGCCCCCTCCCGTCCGTCCGGATCCAGCAGCGGGGTCCAGCCCGGCTGGAGCACGAACGGCTCCTGGCGATAGGCGGGGGGGTGGCCCGCCCGATCCGGCTCGATCCAGATCTGCAGCAGCCGGCAGGGGGTGTCGCTCCGGTTCATCTCGCTGTGCACCACCCCGGTGCCGGCGCTCATCGCCTGCACCTCTCCGGCCCGCAGCACCTCGCTGTGGCCCATGGAGTCCTGGTGGCTGAGCTGGCCCTCCACCATCACCGTGACGATCTCCATGTCCCGGTGCGGATGCATGCCGAAGCCGCGGCCGGCGGCGATCGTGTCGTCGTTGATCACCCGCAGCGGTCCGAACCCCATCCAGGCCGGATCGTGATGGTGGGAGAAGGAGAAGCTGTGCCAGCTGTCCAGCCAGTCGAGCCTGCTGTGGAAACGTTCGCCGGCGGGGCGGAAGAGGAGGGTCATGGGGCGGGAGCTCAGGGTTGGATCGGCTCCATGCGCTGGAGGCGGTGGACGATGTCGTCGATGCTGCTGTCCTTGGCCGGATGGCTGCGGCTGCTGGAGAGCTGGCGACCGACCACGTGGGCCCCGAGGTGGGCCAGCAGGATGCGCAGCACCGCCAGCACTTCGATCCCGGGGCCGCCGGAATGGGTGGCGATCGCCACCGGCCGGCCGTTGAAGAGGCTGCGGAACCCGTCCCCCTGCACCGAGAGCCAGGCGATGGCGCTGGTCAGCACCGGCGGCAGGGAGCCGTTGTACTCGGGGGCGCAGATGACCCAGCGGGGGGCGGCCGCGAGCCTGCGGCTCAGCTCCTCCACCTCGTACGGCAGGCCCGCCTCGGCGTGGGTGCGGGGGTTGTAGAGCGGCAGCGACAGGGTGGTGAGGTCGAGCACCTCGGACGTCAGGCCGCGGGCGCGGCCGGCGGCGGCGAAGCGCTCGGCGAGTTTGAGGTTCTCGCCGTTGCTGGCACTGAGCACCAGAAGATCGGGGGTCATGTCAGACGGCCTCCAGGAAGGGGTAGTCGGTGTAGCCGGCCGCACCGGGGGTGTAGTAGGTGGCGGGATCCGCGGGCTGCAGGGGCGCACCGCGGCGCAGGCGCTCGGGCAGGTCCGGGTTGGCCAGGAAGGCCTTGCCGAAGGCCACCGCATCGAGCTGGCCGTCGGCGATGGCGGCGTTGGCCTCCTCGGCCCCATAGCCCATGTTCCCCACCAGCACCCCGCTGAAGCCGGCCCGGATCGGGGTGAGCACGTCGCCGTGCTGCTGGCCGAGGAAGTCCCCCCGCATCACGTGCAGGTAATCCAGCCCGGCGGTCTCCAGCCGCTCGGCCAGCCGCTCGGCCAGCCAGGCGGACAGGCCTACGGGGTCGCTGTCAACCATGGCGTTGTACCCGTTCAGGGGAGAGATCCGCAGACCCACCAGGGGCGATTCGGCCCGGACGGCCTCCAGCACCTCCAGCAGCAGCCGGGCCCGGTTGGCCACCGGTCCGCCGTAGGGACCCTGGCGCCGGTTGCTGCCGTCCCGCAGGAAGGCGTCCAGCAGGTAGCCGTTGGCGCCGTGGACCTCGACCCCGTCGAAGCCGGCGTCGATGGCGTTGCGGGCCGCCTGCCGGAACCCCGCCACGATCCCGGGCAGTTCATCGTCGGCCAGCTCCCGGGGGACGACGTAGGGCTGCTTCCCCTGCGGGGTGTGCACTTCGTCACCGGTGATGGCGATCGGGCTCGGCGCCACCGGCTGCCGGCCCCCGTTGAGCAGGGGGTGGCAGGCCCGACCGCCATGCCAGATCTGCAGCACGATGCGCCCTCCGGCGGCATGGACCGCGTCGGTGGTGAGCCGCCAACCCGCCACCTGGGCCGCCGAATGGATGCCGGGCTCGTGCCAGAAGGCCGAATGGCCCTCCATCACCATCGTGGCCTCGGCGATCAGCAGGCCGGCGCTGGCTCGCTGGCTGTAGTAGGTGGCCATCAGGGCGCCCGGCACATGGTCCGGCTCGGCCCGGCATCGGGTGAGGGGGGCCATCAGCACCCGCTTGGGCAGCAGCAGCGGGCCCATTTTCAGGGGGGTGAACAGGTCGTTCATGGGGTGGTGACAGGCCGGGCGGAGCGAAGAAACCCCGGGCCGTAAGGGATTGTTAAGTTCAACGCCGACTCTGGCGGACGTGTCCCCTGACTGACAAGAACGCACCGCCCCGTTCCTGGGGCACCTGCCGATAACCCCTGACCGTGACGCCTTCCCCTCCCGATCCCCCCCGCTCCGGTGCCGCCGACCTGTGCCCGGCGGAGCTGGCCCTGCTGGTGATGCTCGGCCGCTGGAAGCTGCTGATCCTCTGTCAGCTTCGCGAGGGGCCGAATCGGTTCTCGGCCCTGCAGCAGTCGCTTGCGGGGGTGAGTCACAAGGTGCTGACGGCCCAGCTGCGGGAGCTGGAGGCCGATGCCGTGGTGCGCCGGCACGTCTTCGGTGAGGTGCCGCCGCGGGTGGAGTACGACCTCAGCGAGCGGGGTCGGGCGCTCCTGCCCGTGCTGGAAGGTCTGCACGCCTGGGGAGCGGCAGCCCCACCAGCGGAGGCAGCTGGGGAATGAGGCTGCGACGGAACCAGCTCTCCGGCTCGACCCGCTGCAGCGTGCGCAGCAGAACCCGGGGCAGGGTGCGGAGCTCGAAGGGGGCCCGCAGGGTCGGCCACAGCCCCTCGCGCCGGTAGAGCATGGTGTCCAGCTGATCCCGCTGGGTCGGGGTGAGCGGTCCCCAGACCCCGCCGATGGCATCGCCGTGCCGGGCCGTGGCCACGAAGGGCAGCCCCACACCCGGCACCAGACCCTCCAGGCGAAGGTTGTCGGCGGCCTGCAGCCCCAGGCCGTCCTGGGGGCTCTCCAGCCCGACCTCCGCACCCGTGGCGCTGACCGCCCTCAGTTGACCGTTCACCGCCCCGCCGCCATGATCCAGCCTCACCGGCACCGAAAGGGCGAACCAGGGAACCCCGTCCCGAACGGGCCGGTCCCAGCAGCTCCGGATCGCCAGCACCAGCAACAGGACGTTGAGCAGGCTCCATCCCAGCACCACCCCGACCGTGGCGGCCGAGACCGGCAGCAGGCCCCGCTGGCCGGCCAGCAGCGGCAGCCGACCCGGTGCCAGGTTCCAGAGCGCCACCAGCTGCAGGGCCAGCAGCACCAGCAGCGGCAGCAGCAGACCCGCCTCCGGGCCGGAAGGGCCGCGGCCGACGACCGCCTTCGGTGTGACCCGGAATCGCCGGGGCCGGCCCAGGGCCGTGGACAACACAGCGGCACAGATCGGCACCAGGAAGATCCAGCGGTACAGCTCCGGCAGGATCGCAGCACGGGCGTGGCCGCTCAGCCAGCGGGTGAGCAGCAGCTGGCTGCACACGAACGGCATGGCGACCGTGAGCAGGGCATCGCTGCCGAAGAGGATCGGGGCGATGCCCAGCAGGCCCAGGCTGAGCGGTGTGCAGAGCAGCACCAGCTGGGCCGGGAAGGTGAACCAGTGCAGGATTCCTTCACAGTAGGCTAGCCGTTGGAGGGGGCTGAGTCCGGGGATTCGCAGCGGATCGGCGCCCGTGCGCAGGGTCTGGAGGGAGCCACTGCCCCAGCGGCAGCGCTGGCGCGCCATGGCCGCCGCCGTGAACGGCGCCAGGCCGGCGCTCAGCTTCTCCGAGAGGTAATGGTTGCGGTAGCCGGCAGCGGTGATCCGGATGCCGGTGGCCAGGTCCTCCGATGGGGTGGCGGTCTCGAAGCCGCCCACCCGCTCGAGCGCCTCGCGCCGCATCAGGAAGGAGGTGCCGGCGCAGACCACGGCATTGAGGTTCTGGCGAGTGGGCTGGATCCAGCGGTAGAAGCTTTCCTCGTCCGGCAGCAGCCAGTGCTCCAGACGCAGGTTGCGCATCACCGGATCGGCGTTCATGTAGCTCTGGGGGGTCTGCACGAAACCCACAGTCGGATCAACGAACAGGCCGACCGTGCGGCGCAGGAAGGGCTCCAGGGGCACGACGTCGGCGTCGAAGACGGCCACGAGCTCCCCTCGGCAGTGGCGCAGCCCGTGGTTGAGGTTGCCGGCCTTGGCGTGGGCGTGCTCCTTCCGGGCCAGATAGCGGCAGCCGAGGCGGTCACAGAGGTCTGCCAGCTCCGGTCGGTTGCTGTCATCGAGCAGCCAGACCGTGTGGCCGGGGTAGTCCATCGCCAGGCAGCCCCGCAGGCAGCGCTCCACCAGATCGGCCGGTTCGCCGCAGCTGGGCACGAGCACGTCGATCGACGGCACCGGCGTGGGGATCGGACCCGCGGGGGGAGCGGGGCGATCGGGCAGGAGGGTGAACCAGAGCTGGAGGAAGAATCCCGCCAGCATCACCATTTCCGCCGTCAGGATCAGAACGCTGAGGCTGGCGGCCAGGGGGGTGGACAGGTTGAGACTGGCCATGACGCGCCAGCCCAGGTAGCGGGCCCCCAGCAGCGTCAGCAGCAGCACAGCCCAGGGCAGGCGAGCCATCGACCCTGTCAAATTTTTAAGCAAATTTAGGTGGTTTCCCCCAGGCGCCGGGATTCGACCGACCCGCCGCCGACGGCCCACGAAAAAGCCCGGCGTCCAGGATCGCCGGGCTTTGGGTGGAACGCTGACGTTCCAGAGCTATGTCGGGTTGTCTGATGTCGGCGTTGACTCTGTGGAGAGGATCGTTGGTTCGCTGGACGTTCAGAAGAGCTGACAATCGGATCCTGAAGGACCGGGGATGGGTGATGGGGAGGGAGCCGAGGATGCTCCTTCACCATGGACGCGCCATCTAAGGGAGGTCAGCGGGGCTGGGGACGCTTGGTTGTCCCCGGGGGTGAAGTTGGGATTCGGAGCTGCGGAAGGTGGCACCTGGGGCCGATGGTTCCAGGGGACGGTTTCCATCGATCCATGGGCACCTGAACGATGCATTGGATGGTCGGGGGACGGTCGGCGACGCGTGGTCGACGAATGACCGGGAAACCGTTGGTGGGATCAAGACTGTTGGAGCAGGGGCCTGCCGTCAGCACACTCCTGACATCTGACCGGGTGGGGTGTCTTCCATCGCTGGAGCCTCCTGGTTTCTGTACCTACTTTCATCCCGGACCAAGGCCCTGGCCATAGGCAATCGTGCTGGTCTTCGCCCCCCGGGGCCGTCACTCGTCGCCGCGCTGGGCCACCAGGGATTCATAGGCGGTGCAGAACGCCTCACCGAGCGATGTCCGCAGCGGTGCGTCGTGGCGGAAGGCCTCAAGGGCATCGGCGTGGCAGGTGGGCAGGGAGGGGGCCCCCGCCGGCGCCTCCACGTAGGTGTTCAGGTCGCTGCGGGCACCGGGCTCAAGCTGCCGTTCGATGCCGTCCAGGCCCGCCGCCAGCACTGCCGCCTGGAGCAGGTAGGGGTTGGCGGCGCCGTCGCCGAGGCGCAGCTCGATGCGCTGGTCGTCGGGGATGCGCACCATGTGGGTGCGGTTGTTGCCGCCGTAGCTGATCCAGGACGGGGACCAGGTGGCGCCGGACGTGGTGACGGAGCGCGCCAGGCGCCGGTAGCTGCCGGCCACCGGATTGGTGAGGGCGCACATGGCCGGCGCATGGGCCAGCAGACCGGCGAGAAAGCGATAGGCGATCTCCGACAGGCCCCTCTCCCCGGCCGGGTCGTGGAACACGTTGCGCCCCCCCTCGTCCCACAGGGACGCGTGCAGGTGGGCGCCGTTGCCGGTGAGGGCCGGGATCGGCTTGGGCTGGAAGCTCACCCGCACCCCATGGCGTTCCGCCAGGGCGGCCGCCATCACCCGGAAGAAGGCATGGCGGTCGGCGGTCAGCAGCGACTCGGCATAGGTCCAGTTGAGCTCGAACTGGCCGTTGGCATCCTCGTGGTCGGCCTGGTACGGCCCCCACCCGAGGCTCTCCATGCCGTTCAGCAGCTCGCTGATCAACGGGTAGTGCCGCATCAGGGCCAGCTGGTCGTAGCAGGGCTTCGACTGCCGGTCGAGGGCATCGGCGATCGCCTCCCGTTCCGGGTCCATCAGAAAGAACTCCGCCTCCACGCCGCTGCGGAACTGCAGACCCATGGCCGCCGCCCTGGCGATCTGGCGCTGGAGCACCCGGCGGGGCGACTGTTCCAGCACCTGCCCCTCCACCTGCAGATCGGTGGCCACCCAGGCCACGTCCGGCTGCCAGGGGAGCACCATCAGGCTGGTGGGATCGGGGATCGCCAGCACATCCGGATCTGCCGGCGTCATGTCGAGCCAGGCGGCGAAACCGGCGAAGCCGGCACCGGATCGTCCCAGTTCCGCCGCCGCGGCCGCCGGCACCAGCTTGGCCCGCTGCACCCCGAACAGGTCGCAGAAGGAGAAGAGGAAGTGGCGGATGCCATGGGTGGCGGCGAAGCGGCCCAGATCGGTCATCGGGGGTGGGGCGGGGTCGACGGGTGTGGGGGCGGCGAGGGGGCTGGCCGGAGACGGTCCGCCGGCGCAGGCCTTCAGTCGGCACAGAGCCGGTTCACGGCGGCCCGCAGCTGGCGCTGCTCGGCCGGGGAGTCGCGGGGATTGCCCGCCCGGTGGCCCAGGTCGGACTCCAGAACCTCGAAGTGAGCATCGCGGATCATGGCGGCCTCCGCCTGGCAGTCCTCGGGGGTGAAGTAGAGGTCGTGGCGGCCGGCGATCACGGCGGTGCGGGCCCGGATCCGGCCAAGGGCCGCGGCCAGGTCGGCGTCGGGATCGGCGTCGGGATCACTACCGCCACCGCCAGCGCCACGGCCATCGCCGACGGGGGCGCTGATCCCGGCGGCGGCCGCCACGTCGTTCGCCAGCCAGACGTCGAGCATGGCCAGCAGGTCGTGGGGATCGTGGCGCCGGTAGGCCGGCAGCCAGGCCTGCTCCACGTAGGCCTCGACGCTGGCGTAGCCCATCTGGCGATGGGCGCCGCGGCGATAGAAGGGCTGGCTGGCGGCCCAGCTGGCGTAGATCAGGGCGAAGGTGCGCAACCCCTGCTCCGGCACGCCCTGAAAGCGCAGGCCATCCCAGTGGGGATCGGCGGTGAGGGCCTGGCGCAGGCTGAGCAGGAACACCCGGTTGTGGGCGGTGGTGCGCGCCGTTCCGCAGATGCAGCAGAGGCGCCGGGTCCGCTCCGGCTCCAGCACGGCCCAGTGGTAGGCCTGCTGGGCCCCCATCGACCAGCCGTAGATCACGGCCGGAGCCTGCACCCCGAACACCTCCTCCAGCAGCCGGCGCTGGGCGGCCACGTTGTCGCGGTGATCCACCGGCCAGCGGCCGGCCGGTAGGGCCGCTCCGGCGTTGCTGGGGCTGGTGGAGCGGCCATTGCCGAACTGGCTCACCAGGACCACGCACCAGCGCTCTGGATCGAGGATCGGCCCCACCACCCAGTCGATGTCCTCCGGCCAGGCGCCGTAGGAGCTCGGGTACAGCACCAGGTTGGAGCGGTCCACGGCCAGCGTTCCGTAGACCCGGTAGTCGAGCCAGGCGGCTGGGAGCACCCCCCCCGCGGCGAGGGGAAAGTCCCCGAGCTCGAAGCGGCGCGGGCGGGCGGAGCTGGGGGGCAAGGGATCGGCCGTCAGGGGAGGGCGAGGCGGGCGGGATCGCGCAGGAAGTCGCGGTGCAGCGCCAGGTAGCCCTGGCCGGTGTGCACCTCGTGGGGGGCCAGATGGCGATGGGCCTCGGCGAGGGCGTGGAAGGGAACCGAGGGGTAGAGGTGGTGCTCCACGTGGTATGGCATCTCCCACATCAACCAGCTCAGGGGCGCCAGCGTCAGGGTGGTGCGGGTGTTGCGGAGGCCGTCGCTGTCGGTGCTGCAGCCGCCGTGCTCGGCCATCAGCACGAAGCGCAGCAGGGGCTGGCCGACCGCCAGGGGCAGAAGCCAGAACCAGAAGAGGGCGCCGTTGGCCTGCCAGAGGGAGGCGGCCAGCAGGACGGTGTACACGCCGACCTGGAGCCGGATCGAGCGGGTGACGGCCGGGCTCGCCTCGGCGGGGATGTAGGGCCTGCCGTCGAAGTCGCCGCACAGGCCGGCGGCATGGCCCCGGAGCTTGCCGATCCACCAGGGGATCCCACTGAGTTCGAGCAGGTAGCCCGCCAGGGTGCCGGCGGGGGGCTCCTCCAGCTCAGGATCAAGGCCGGGCTGGTGGGTGAAGCGATGGTGCCACTGGTGGTAGCGGCGGTAGTAGTCGGCGTTGTAGAAGCTCAGCACGCCGGCCCACCAGGCCACCGCGTCGTTGAGGCCCTTGCCGGCGAAGGCGGTGCGATGGCCGCACTCGTGCATGGCGCAGAAGCCGAAGGCCAGGCCCCAGCCCAGCAGCAGCAGGCCCACCAGGCGCAGGGCCCAGAGCGCCGGGGCGGGCAGGGCCGTGAGGGCGGGCAGTCCCCAGAGCAGGGCCCCCAGCCCCAGCACGGTGAGGTGGAAGGTCAGCCGGCGCCAGCCGGGCCCGTCGCAACGCTCGTTGAGGCGCTGCAGCAGTGGAGCGGACAGCAGCGGCTCGGCGGAGCCCGGGCCGGCCGACGATGGCGCGGAGGGTGGGGAGGCGGTCACGAAGGTCGCCGTCGGCCGGCGCAGGAACATGTCGATGATCCACTGTCCCGCTCGGGGTCCGCCGCACACCGTTCGTCACGAACAGTTGCTCCGGTGATGGGCCCGGTGAGGATGGTTACCGGGCGGTGGCCGGCCGCAGGGAAGAGTGGGCCCTGCGTCGTGCCCTTCCAGTGCCATCCCTGCTCTTCTTCTCCCTCTGGGGCTTCGAGGGCTCTCTCGCCATGGCCCTGGAGACCGCCGGACGGGGGGGCTTCGACGGGCTGGAGCTGAACATCCAGCATCCGTCCCTCGTCGGCGACCCGGACGGACCCGCCCGCCTCCTGGATTCCGGCAGGCCGCTGGTGATGGAGGTGGTCACCGGTGGCGGCTATGTGCCGGAGCTGGCCGTCACCCCGGCACAGCACCTGGCCGAACTGGGCGACCAGCTGACCCGCTGTGCCGCGTTCCGCCCCCACCGGGTGACCGTGCTCACCGGCAGCGACGCCTGGCCGCTGGATCGGCAACGGGCCTTCCTGGCGGAGGCCCAGGCGCTGGCGGCGGCCAGCGGCCTGCCGGTGAGCTTCGAAACCCATCGCTCCCGCTGCCTGGGGATGCCCTGGACGATCGCGCCGCTGCTGGAGGCCGTGCCCGGGCTGCGGCTCACGGCCGACCTCAGCCACTGGTGCGTGGTGGCCGAACGGCTGATGACCCCGGATCTGGAGCCGGTGCAGGCGATGGCCGACCGGGTCGACCACATCCATGCCCGGGTGGGCTATGCCCAGGGGCCCCAGGTGTCCCATCCCTTCGCCCCCGAGCATGCGGAGGCCCTGGCGGCCCATCGGGCCTGCTGGGAGCTGTTCAGCGCCCGGGCGCTCCGGCGTGGTGCTTCGCCACCGAGCTTCACGCCCGAGTTCGGACCGGATGGCTACATGCCCACGCTGCCCTTCACCGACCGTCCGGTGGCCGACCTGCTGGCAATCAACACGGCGATGGCGCAGTGGTTGCACACTCAGCCATTAGCTGGGAACAGCGATAACATGTGTTCATAGTGAACAGGGTCAGGCCATGTTGAGCTTTATCGACGACGCGGCTGCGTCAGCCTCGGCCACAACTTCCTCCGAAGGCTCCGATCCCCGCCGGGCCACCCTGGTGGCCTCCCTGCGTGCCCGCTACGCCATCGCCGAGCAGCGCCAGGATGCGGATGCCAAGCGCGCCCTGTTCAAGGAGGCCGTCTACCTGGGCATCCGCCCCGAGGCGTACCAGGGCTCCATCAGCGCCGCGTAGATCGCCTGCTGGTGCAGGATCCGGGCCTCCAGCCGGTGCGGGGGGCCGGCTCGGAACCCCTCGCCGTAGCCCCGCTGGGCCGACTCCACCAGGGCCCGGTCCTCGGCCAGGAAACGGACCATCTCCGCCATCAGCGTCTCCCCCTCGTCCTTTCGTGATGGGGGCCCCAGCAGCCACACCTGCATCCGGCAGGTGTGCAGCGTCTCGGGCGGGAACTGGATCATCGCCATCCGACCGTCGGGCCAGAGCAGCAGGTGGTTCCACGGCGGCAGGCCGAAGGTGAGAAAGTCGCCGTCAGCCTCCGGCCAGGGGGTGGCCAGCACGTTGGCCCAGGTGTCGAAGCGATGGCGATAGTCGCGCACCGGTCCCTGAAGGCGATGCAGGGTGGTCGGATGGGCGATGGCGACGTGGTAGTCGTCGAGCGTGTTGTCGTGGGCGATCTTCCAGTTGCAGGCCAGCTCCCGTTCGTGGAAGGCCAGGGGCACCAGGGTGCGGCCCAGGGCGTCGGGGGCCTCCTGCAGCGGCAGATCGAGCTGGTCGTCCAGTGGGATCGGATCGGCCCCCAGGGCCACCCAGATCAGGGACGCCCGCACCTGGCAGCCCAGGACCTCCAGCGGCCAGTCGGCCCGATCGAACGGGTCGGCGAACTCCGCCTCCCGGGCGGCGGCCACCAGGGTTCCGCCCAGGTCGTAGGTCCAGCCGTGGTACGGGCACACCAGCCTGCGGCAGGCCACGCTGCCCTCCGCCGGCTCGCGGAAGGCCACCGCTCGGTGGGGACAGCGGTTGCGGAAGGCGCGCACGAGACCATCGCTGCCGTGGCAGAGCAGCACGGGAAGGCCCAGCAGCTCCAGCGCCCTCACATGCCCCGGCGGCAGATCGGCGGCGGCGGCGACGGGGTGCCAGAAGCGGGTGGCGTAGTGCGCGCGCTCGAGGGCGGCGACCGACGGGGAGCCGTAGAGCTCGGGCGGCAGAAAGACGGCCCGGGTGGCGGTGTCCATGGAACGAATGGAACGAACGGTCTGGGCGGGGTGGAACGGGCGGTCAGAGCAGGGAGCCGTCGAGGCTGCGCAGGCGGCTCGCCAGTTCCTCGCGCAGTTCCAGGAAGGGTTGGGACACCCGCAGGTGGCGCAGATCGGAGCGATCCAGCTGCACGGCCACGGTGTGAACGATCCTGCCGGGCCGTGGCGCCATGATGTGGACCGTGCCGGCGAGGAGCAGGGCTTCCTCGATGTCATGGGTGATCAGCAGGGCCGTGAGTCCCGTGGTCTTCCAGAGGTCGTGGAGGAACTCCTGCATCGACTCCCTGATCTGCAGATCCAGCGCCCCGAAGGGCTCATCCAGCAGCAGCACCTTCGGCTCGGTGGCCAGGGCCCTGGCGATGGCCACCCGCTGCTGCATGCCCCCCGAGAGTTCCCGTGGCAGCAGCCGGGCCGCATCGGCCAGGCCGACCACGTCGAGAAAGTAGGCGGTACGCTCGCGGATCTCCGCCCTGTCCCGACCCTGGAGGGACAGGCCGAAGGCGACGTTCTGTGCCGCCGTGAGCCAGGGATAGAGGCTGTACTTCTGGAACACCATGCCCCGGTCGGAGCCGGGGCGCCGGACCGGTACGCCATCGAGGTGGATGCTGCCCGCACTGGGCCGCTCCAGACCGGCGATCAGGCGCATCACGGTGGACTTGCCCGACCCGGAACTGCCGACCAGGGCCATGAACTGCCCTGAGACCAGTTCGAAGCTGATGTCCTCAAGAACGAGCTTGCGATCCCGCCCCTCGCCGAAACTCTTGGAAACCCGGGAGACCTGGAGGTGCATGGGGTTCAGTTGGCCCAGGAACAGGCCCGGCGCATCATGAACCGGAACCCCAGATCGATCATCAGTCCGATCAGTCCGATCACGATCAGGCCGACGAAGATCTCATCGGTGCGCAGGAATCTCTGGGCCAGGCTGATGCGCTTCCCCAGACCCTCGTTGGCGGCCACCAGTTCGGCGACGATCACGAGGTTCCAGGCCGACGCCATGTTGATCCGGTAGGTGTCAAGCACCTGGGGGGCGATGTAAGGGGCCACCACCCGGGTCAGGATCGGCAGCCCCCGGCCACCCAGGGTGAGGGCCGTTTCCACCAGTTCGGAGGGAACGAACTTCACCGCATCCATGATCATCAGGGTGTTGAAGAAGAAGGTGCCGATGAAGATGAGCATCACCTTCGGAAGCTCCTCCAGGCCGAAATAGATGATCAGCAGGGGAATGAAGGCCGGCGCAGGCATGTAGCGGATCAGCGCCATCAGAGGCTCCAGCAGGTGACAGATGGTGCGGTTCGTGCCCATGGCGATGCCGATCGGCAGGGCCAGCCCCGCGGAGATCACGAAACCGATGAAGACCCGCTGGATGCTGGCCACCGCATCCGTCACCAGGATGCCGCGCTGAAACTGGTCGCTGCCGGCCAGCCACACCGCCCCGGGACCCGGCAGGAAGAGCTTGTCGACCATGCCGCTGGAGGTGACCAGCCACCACACCAGGAAGACGGTGAGGATGCCGAGCACCCCCAGCACCCAGGGGAGGCCGGCGAAGCGGCGCAGGGCGGTGGACCGGGCCATGGGGATCAGCGGGCGTTGTCCACGAACTGGGCGTTCAGCAGGTTGGTGAGGTCAGGCTTGGTCTTGGCCAGGCCCGTCTCCACCAGGAAGGCGCTGATCTGCTCGGCGGCGTAAGGCAGCGACATCATCGTGGTGCCCGGTTTGAAGTTGGCGCGGTTCTCCTCCGGGGTCATGATGGTGGTGCCGGCGTTGTACTCCTTGAACTCGGCTTCGCTGACGCCGGAGCGCTCCACCAGGATCGGCAGGGTGCCGGCAGGGTCGTCCTTGATCGTGGCGAGCGTGGCGAACCAGGCGTTGACGATCTTCTGGACCTTCTCGGGGTTCTTGGCAACGAACTCCGTGCGGCAGACGAGCAGATCGCTGATCGCACCGGGGTGGTCCTTGGAGGTGGCCAGAGCCCGGCTGCCGGGACGCTTCAGGGCCTGGGTGGTGAAGGGGGCGTAGACACCGGCCGCGTCCACCTTGCCAGCGGCGAAGGCGGCGGCGGCGGCACCGGTTTCGAGGGGAACGAAGGTGATGTCCTTGGCCGAGAGACCCGCATCCTTGAGCACCTTCAGCAGCAAGAAGTGGTCGACGGTGCCTTCCTCGGCGGCGACCTTCTTGCCATTGAGATCGGGAATCGACTTGATCTCGGCCGCGGCGATGATCTGGTCATTGCCGGTGGAGAAGTCGTTCTGGAGCACCACCTGGAGATCGGCGCCTCCCGCCACGGAACTGATGGTGTCGTTGAGGGTTTGGCTGTTGCAGTCCAGTTGACCGGCATTGAGAGCGTTGATGGAATCCAGGTAGCCGTCGAACCACTGCATCGAGGCCGCCACGCCCTGCTTCTCGAACAGGCCCTTGACCTCCGTGACCTTCCATGGGAACCAGCCCGGCCAGGCGCTGTAGCCGATCTTGACGGGCGCCTCCTGGCTGGCCGGCTGCTGGCAACCGGCCAGCAATCCTCCCCCGAGGGCGGCCATGAGGGCGACGGCGACGGCCCGGCGGGGCCGACGGAAGATGGTGGCTTTCAGCATCAGAGACATGGGGAGAGGGTTGTGGCTGCTGAGATCGGGAGAGGCGGTTCTTTGCTGTGTTCCCGACTGGATTCGGGGCCTGACTCGATGGGGTTGTTCGCTGTGGGGAGCCACCCGGTGGAGAGGGTCAGAAGAACTCCAGGTAACGCTGCAGTTCCCATTCGGAAACCGCGGAGTGATAGGACTCCCACTCTTCACGTTTGTAGGTGATAAAGGCCTTGAACATGGCATCACCGAATACGCTTTCGGCAAGTGGATCCGCCGCCAGGGCCTCCACAGCCTCCCCGAGGGTTCGGGGCAGCATGTTCAGGCCACGCTCGGTTCGTTCCGCAGCACTGAGTGTGTAGGCATTCACCAGGTTGGGAGCACCCGGATCCAGCTCTTCGCGGATTCCTTCGAGGCCGGCGGCCAGCATTAGGGCGCCGCCCAGATAGGGGTTGCAGGAAATGTCGGCGGCCCGGCATTCCACCCGGCCGCCGGGAGAGGGAATGCGCAGCATGTTGGTGCGGTTGTTGTTGCCGTAGCAGACGAACACCGGTGCCCAGGTGAATCCCGACATGCTCCCCTGGGCCACCAGCCGCTTGTAGCTGTTGACCGTCGGGGCGATCACCGCGCAGATGGCGGCAGCGTGCCGGAGCACACCGGCGATGAAGTGCTCCGCCAGCCGGGTGACCTGGCCCGGGGTCGCCTCGGGCGTGGCGAACAGGTTCACCCCGGTGTCCTTGTCGGCCAGGGACATGTTGAAGTGGGCGCCGCTGCCCGTGCGGTCCCCGAAGGGCTTGGGCATGAAGGTGGCCAGCAGGCCGTGGCGATGGGCGATCTCCTTCGCCATCAGCTTGAAGAAGGTGAGCCGGTCGGCCATGGTGAGCACGTCGGCGTAGTCGAAGTCGGTCTCGAACTGGCCGGGGCCGTCCTCGTGGTCGAAGGAGTAGACGCCCCACCCCAGGCCGTTCATCGCCTGCACCAGCTCATCCAGCCAGGGCAGGTTGTCGAGCAGGCCACGCACGTCGTAGGCGGGCTTGTCGAGGGTGTCGCGGTCGCTGAACGGGACCCAGCCGCCGGCGGCCCCCTTCTTCAGCACGAAGAACTCGGTCTCGATGCCGAGGTTGAAGCGGAACCCCATCGCGGCCGCCTCCCGGCGGACCCGGCCGAGGATGTGGCGGCTGCAGGCGTCGAAGGGCCGGCCGTGCAGATGCAGGTCGCTGGCGAACCAGGCCACCTCCGGCTGCCAGGGAAGCACGGTGGCGCTGGCGGGATCGGGGACCGCCGCCACCTCGTCGTCGCTCACCTCCTGGGGAACGCCGTCGAGGGCCGCCCCTGTGAACAGTTCGGAGCCGGCCATCATCTGGCCGAGGTGCTCGAGGGGAACGGCCTTGGCCTTGCTCACGCCGTGCAGGTCCACGAAGCTCGCCAGGGCGTAACGGACCCCCTTCGCGCGCAGGTCGGCCTGCAGGACCGTGGTGGGGTCGGAGGCGGGATGCTGGTGACCCATCAGGCGTGCTGGAGAGCGGGGGCGGACTGGACGGCCCGGCGCTGGGCGCCCAGCCAGTCGTGCCAGGCCTCGAAGCCCTCCCCGGTGGTGGCGGAGACGCGGAAGACGGCGGTGCGGGGGTTGACCTGGCGGATGTGGGTCTCGATCCGCTCCACATCCACCGGCAGGTGTGGCAGCAGGTCCACCTTGGTGATCAGCACGCAGTCGGCCTCCCGGAACATCACCGGGTATTTGAGGGGTTTGTCGTCCCCTTCGGTCACGCTCAGGAGCGCCACCTTGCGGTGCTCGCCGATGGCGAATTCGGCGGGGCAGACCAGGTTGCCCACGTTCTCCACCCAGAGGATGTCCAGGGCGGCGGGATCGAGCCGCTGGCGCAGCAGCTTCAGGCCGCCGCTGACCATGGCGGCATCCAGATGGCAGGCCCGCCCGGTGGTGATCGGCACCACCGGAATCCCCACGGCCTCCAGCCGCTCGGCATCGAGCAGGGTGGTCATGTCGCCTTCGAGCACGGCCATGGCCCAGTGGCCGGCGAGGGCGGCGAGGCTGCGCTCCAGCAGGGAGGTCTTGCCGGCGCCGGGACTGCTCATCACGTTGAGGCAGAGCAGGTTCCAGGCGTCGAAGTGCTGGCGGTTGTGCTCGGCCCGGTGCTGGTTGGCCGCCAGCAGGTTGAGACCGAGGCTGTCTTCGAGGGGCATGTGCATGGCCGATCAGCAGGGGACGGTGGACGGGGCGGTCTCGAAGCCGTAGGCGACGGAGCGGATGCGCAGTTCTCGGCCGCTGACGATCTCCTCCATCGGGTGGTCGCAGCAGGGGGAACGGAAGCCGTTGGCGGGGTCAGGGCTGTAGGTGGCCTGGCAGCGGACGCAGCGCCCCACAAGGGGCACCGACTCGATCACCAGCTCGGCCCCCTCGAGCCAGCTGCCCCTGACGGCATCAGCCCAGGTGACCACCAGCTGGTCGGGTTCGACGCAGGTGAAGGTGCCCACCTCGAGGTGGACGCGATCCACCACCGGCACCCGGGGAGCGTGCTGCCACTTCCACTGGTGCATGGACAGCAGCAGGCAGCGGGTCATGTCGACTTCGTGCATGGCCTATCTCCAGGCGCGGTCGACCTGCATGTTGCAGTCCCTGGAAAGCCAGGCAGGGGCTGACTTGCGGGGCAGCTGGCCGCTCACCACCAGGTGGGCCATGGTGTCGCAGATGACGCGGGTGGCCATCAGGGAGGTCATGTCGCTGACGTCGTAGGGGGGGGACACCTCCACCACCTCCAGGCCGCAGACCGGCACATTGCGCACGATCAGCTCCAGCAGCTTGAGGGCCTCGCGCGGCAGCAGACCGCCGGGCTCGGGCCAGCCGGTGCCTGGCACGAAACCGGCATCGATGCAGTCGATGTCGAAGGAGATGTAGACGCAGTCGGTGCCGTCGGTGGCGCGCTCGATGGCGTATTGCGCCGCCGCCTCCAGACCCATGTCGCAGATGTCGGTGACGGTAAGCACGTTGGTGCCCCGCTCGCGGCAGACCTTCACCCCTTCCCGCGGCACCTGCCAGCCGCCGATGCCCAGCTGCACCAGGTTTTCGGCCGGGGCGTTGGCCATGTTGGTCGCATGGAACCACGGGGTGGTGTGCATGCGCTCGTCCAGGTCGGTTTCCTGGGTGTCGACGTGGCGATCGAAGTGGATGATGCCCACCTTCCTGTCGCCCAGATGGCGGCAGACGCCCCGGACGGTGGGAAAGCCGATCGAGTGGTCGCCGCCCAGGATGATCGGGAAGGCGCCGCTGGCGAAGACGTGGGCGATGCCCTTGGAGATCTGATCGAAGCTCTTCTCGTTGTTGGCGGGGATGGTGAAGATGTCACCAACGTCGCAGAGGCTGATCTGCTCACGCAGGTCAACCCCCATCTCGTAGTTGTAGGGGGTGTAGAGGGCCGAGATGCGCCGGATGCCCTGGGGGCCGAAGCGGGTGCCGGGCCGGTAGGTGGTGCCGCTGTCGTGGGGAACGCCCACCACCGCCACGTCGAACTCGCCGACGCGGTTCACGTCCTCGATGTAGGGCGCCTTCATGAAGGTGTTGATGCCCGCGAAGTGGGGCAGCTCCCCGCGGGAGAAGGTGGAGATGCGCCGGTCGACGATGCTCTCGGCCGCCTCCAGCCCGTAGCGGTGGCCCTGGTCGACTTCCTGCTGCCAGCCGATGAGAGGCAGGGAGGCTTCCTTCTCCAGGGCCCGGGCCCCTTCAGCGCCGGCCGGGTGGGGGCCTCGGTCGAAGGCTCCGGCCGCATCGGACGGGCTGCCGCTGGACGAATCGTTCATTCGGAGCTCTGGGCACGGTGGGAATGGGGCGGTCTCCCGGGCTTTTATCCCTCCGTGCCACGCACCGATGAGAACAGGGTTCTCGGATTTGGTGGGTGCGCTTCTCTCGGACCTGGCATCCCTCCGGCCGCCGACAGTGCCAGCGGTAGTGGACCGGAACCCTAGAAGCAATTTCCGCCCTGGGATCCTGAAGGCCACCGGGCGGGACGGTTGTGACGGTTGCTACAGGATCGGGGCGCTCGCCTCAGGAAGGACAGGGGAGACCGGCCGCCTTGCGGCTGGTCTCACGGCGCAGCAGCAGGAAGAGGTAGTCCGGGTCCCTGTACTGACTCGGCAGGCACTGGTGCAGTTGCTCGAGCCGGTGCCAGCAGACCGTGCGCTGGATCTTCTTGAGGGTCCGGCCTTCCCTGACCAGCAGGCGCAGAGCCTTGCAGTACATCGAATAATTGGCCTCCAGTTCACCGATGGTGACCTTCGGAATCGTGACCTTCGGCAGGGACGCTGGAAGCGATCGGTTGCTCATCGGCCATCCTTCGGGGCAGGCCCCGCAGAGATACCCCCACTGTCGTCCATGGGCAGGCGGGGCGCCCCCCCCCATCCGGGGACATTCCCGCCCCGGTCGTCCCATGGCCGGGGGGGGGCCGCCATGGGGGTTCGCTGACCCGACTGCCGCGCTGGCGCTGCACTCCTTCCGATTCGGTTAAGATTTGGTCAGCAGACGAAGGCCTGGCATGTCCGAAGACCATCCCGTGATGAACGCGCTGCTGCAGCAGCTCCGATCCCTCAACGAGCGGTACAACGAGCTGCCCAACGAGCTCAACCGCTACCGCGTCGTCCGCCAGGAGCAGTTGATCGCCCAGTGGGCACCTGGCGTCAGGGTCGCCGGCTGACCGTCGCCGGCTGAGCGCCGCACCTAGAGACCTCCCCAGCGAGGTGATGAACAAGAACCATCCCGTCTATCACTCCCTCATCGCCAGGCTGGAGAGCCTGAGGGACCAGTACAGGCAGCACCCCTGCGAGCGGAACCGCTACCGCCTGGTTCGGCAGGAGCGGCTTATCGCGCAGTGGGTCGCTGCGTCCGATCTGCCGCCCCCCTCCTTCGCTCCGGTGGCAGCTCAGCTGGCCGGTGCCGCCGGCTCAATATGAAGAAAATCTCTGGCTTTGGCCGCGGGTGTTCCTTGCTGCTCCTGCCGCGCCGTCGATCCGCTAAATCGTGGACATCACATTCCCGTTGGCGGTATGGGTAAGAAGGACAAGGACGGTCTCAAGGTCAAGCCCCTGAAGATCAGGTCGCCGAAGAAGAAGGACTCGGCAAGCAGGCACCGATCGGAGAGCGCCTCCGGCAACGGCATTGTCTCCTCCGCCAGAAGCGAGTCTGATCTCTACAGGCCCTCGCCGATCTTCGACGACCTTTCCAGTCATTCCGAGGGCCGCCCCCCCAAGCTGGATCGCAAGTTCTACGAGAAGGAACTGGCCCGCCTGCAGGTGGAGCTGGTGAAGATGCAGTACTGGGTCAAGCATGTGGGATACCGCATGATACTGCTGTTCGAGGGGAGGGATGCGGCCGGCAAGGGCGGCACCATCAAGCGCATCACCGAGCCGCTCAACCCTCGGGGTTGCAACGTGGTGGCCCTGGGCACCCCGTCCGACCAGCAGAAGACCCAGTGGTACTTCCAGCGCTATGTCGAGAATTTCCCCTCCGCCGGGGAGATCGTCCTCTTCGATCGCAGCTGGTACAACCGGGCGGGCGTCGAGAAGGTGATGGGGTTCTGCACGCCGGAGCAGGTGGAGGAATTCATGCTCTCCTGCCCGGAGTTCGAACGCATGCTGGTGCGAAGCGGCATCACCTTGATCAAGTACTGGTTCTCCGTCAGCGATGACGAGCAGGAGGCCCGATTCCGCTCTCGCCTCGAGGATCCTGCCCGCCGCTGGAAGCTGAGCCCGATGGATCTGGAATCCCGCGATCGCTGGGTGGAGTTCTCCCGGGCCAAGGACGAGATGTTCGCCCACACCAACATCCCGGAGGCCCCCTGGTTCACCGTCGAGGCCAATGACAAGCGACGGGCCAGGCTCAACTGCATCCGTCACCTGCTCAGCAAGGTCCCCTACGAGGACATGACACCGAAGGCGATCGAACTGCCCCCCCGCAAGAGCGGTGCCGACTACCAGCGTCCTCCGATCAACGAGCAGTTCTTCGTGCCCAACGCCTATCCCTGAGCCCCCTCCACCAGCCAGCGGCGCCCCCCGAGCAGCTCCAGCCAGATCAACACCACCAGCCAGTGGATCAGCACCGGCGGCCAGATGGATCCCGTCAGCTGGTAGGCGATGACGCAGGTCAAACCCAGCAGGCCGGCCAGGAGCAGGAAGCGGCCGTCGTCGAACAGGCGGCGGCCCCGGGGGTACCAGAGCCGGCCCGCCAGTGGATGCCAGGCGACGAAGAGCCCCACGCTCATGGCCCCCCAGGCCAAGGAGGTCGCTGCGCCCAGACCTTCCAGGGGGTGCGGCAGCAGGGCGGCCCGGAACAGGGTCTCCTCCACCAGCGTCGGCGTCAGCAGCAGGGCCGGGGCGCGTTGGAGCAGCAGCAGCGGACGCAGCGCGGCCACGGGGGCCGACAGGAAGCCGCTGGTGTGCCCCAGCGGCAGGGCGATGCCGGCGTAGGCCCCCAGGAGCAGGGCCGCCAGGGCCAGGCCGGCTCCGCCGAGTGGCGTGAAGAAGGCATCCATCAGCCGGGGCAGGGCCAGCCCCACCACCGGCAGCTGACCGAGCAGCTGGGTCGGCGCCAGGGGGGCCAGGCGCCGATCGGCGCCGGGGAGCTGGTTGGTGCGCAGGACATGGAGCGGGTCCCCGTGGCGCAGGAACACCCGGGCCATCTCGTCGTGGGCACGGCGGGGCAGCATGGAACGCCAGCTGAGCAGGCCATCCCAGAGGCTGGCGCTGGCCTGGAAGCGGTCCGGTCCGTCGCCGGAGGCTTCGATCAGTGACGCGTTGTGGCGCCAATCGGCACGGACCATGCCGAAGGGGGTCAGCAGGCTATCGAGGGATCGGGCCAGGGAGGCCAGCCGGGGAAGGTCGGTGCCGTCGAGCGCGCGGCGGCGACGGCGCAGCTGGTCGATGGCGATCCACAGGGCCTGGCTGGAATCCTGTACGCAGGAGAGGGCCGGGGACACCAGCGACACCCCGGCGCCGTCGCCGCTGCGATAGCGGGCCATCAGCACCTCCGCCTGGATCGCCAGTTCCTCCAGCAGCAGGGGATCGGTGCGCACCAGCACGTCCGAGATCGGACGCGTTCCGAGCCAGCCCCGCTGCAGGTTGCCGGTGTAGGCGCTCCAGTCCTGGCTGCCCGAGACGATGCCGTTGGGATTGTTGGCGTAGATCTGGTGATAACGCAGCTCGAAGCGCGGCTCCCCGGTGAAGGGATCGGTCGCCAACCGGGCGGCACCGAAGGCGAAGTGCCCGGTCACCGTGAAGCCGCTGACCGGCTCGCCATCGGGCCCGCCGATGCCGCCGAAGTTGTGGATCAGCAGCGATCGGTCGCCGAGCCGCCAGGGGGCGTGCTCGACATCGGGTGCCAGATCCACCCGGCTGAAGCGTCCGCGACGGGTCTGGCCGTCGCTCCAGTTGATGCGGCTGATCGCGTCGAGCCCGGCGGCCGTGCCACGCAGCACCCGGTCGCTCTCCAGCCGGGTGAGACGGCGGGGTTCCAGGGCCTGGGCGGTGAAGGTGCCGTCGCGGTCCGGAGCGCCGTAGAGGTACCAGCCGTCACGACCCACGGGGGACTCCAGCAGCCCCTGGGGGTCGAAGAAGCGGCGGCCATGGCGATCCGGGGGCTGGCGGGGCAGGCGCACCGTCTCGATCGCGCCGGCGAAGTCCCCCCGCTCCCGGTCGTAGTGCCGCACCCGGAAGCGCTCCGGGTCGGCGGGGTCACGGGAGAGCAGGCGCACCAGCCCCACCCAGCGCCCCGTGCTCTGCACCGGTGGGCGACCGATCCGGAGCACGGTCTCCCCCTCCTCGCGTTCGACGCTCACCGCTTCGAGCGCCACGGTGATGTCGTCGTGGGGATGGGCTCCGGCCAGGGTCTGCAGCGGCCCGACGTCGTTGCGGTCGTCGAGGCGGGTGGGCACCACGTTGCCCTGCCGCGCCGCCAGTCGGGCCTCGACGCCCAGCCGCACCGGCGTGTTCACCTTGCCCACCAGGGCCCGCAGCATCGGCTCGTCCCGCCAGCCCAGCCGCAGGCGCTGGCCGACCAGGGCCTCGCGGCCCGCCGGGGCCTGCTCCAGCTCCAGCCACACCCAGTCCCCCCCGTGCTGGCCCATCGCGGCCGCAGCGGGGAGGATCAGGCGGCCGAACCAGTCGCCGTGGGGGCGGTAGAGGGCCGGATCCGGCCGACGCGACAGCGGATAGTGCTCCGGACGGTTGAAGGGGGCGCGCCAGGCCAGGTCGTAGCTGGTGGGCGGTAGGGGGGGCGTGGCCCCCAGGGCACCCCTGGCCAGGGGCAGGACCAGCAGCGCCATGGCCACAACGGCCGCCAGTAGCGCCAGCCGGCGGCGACTGTCGGGGCGAGGCCGCCCGGGCTCGGCAGGGGACGGGAGCATCGGGATCCTAACCGCCGTTCTCCCGATGGATGGCCAGAACCGCCAGCACCCCGCCGGCGAAACCGGAGGCGTGGCCGATCCAGCTCACCCCCGGGGGACTCAGGAACGGCAGCAGGCTGGGCAGCGCCCCTCCGTAGGCGATCAGCGCGGTGAGCGACAGCAGGATCGAGACAGGGCGGCGCTCCAGCCAGCCGATCAGCAGCAGATAGCCCAGCAGTCCGTAGATGACCCCGGACAGGCCATGGCTGGCCTGGTGCCAGAACAGCCAGACCGGGATGGCCGTGGCGTAGACCCCCAGCCAGACGGCCAGGTAGTCGCCCCGGCTCTTGGCCAGCACCAGCCAGGACAGGGGCAGGAACCAGAGGCTGTTGCTGATCAGGTGGCCGAAGCCTCCGTGGCTGAAGGGGGCGGTGAGCACCCCGAGGAAGGGGCCCCCCGGCACCATCGGCAGGTTCCAGCGGCCACCGAAGAAGACCTGGTCGATGATCTCCTGGACCCAGGGCACCGCCAGGATCAGCAGCGGCAGCACGGCCATGCCCTTCAGACGGGACAGGCTGCGGTCGAGCCGCTGGGCAAGGGATCCGGCCATGGCCGCAGGCGAACGGGCAGTGCGTGTCGGCCTGTCCTAGCTCCCCAGCGGACCGCTCAGCAGCCACCACCACAGCGGAACCGAGACCAGGGCCAGGGCGGTGCTCCAGAGAACCAGCGACGCCACCGTCTCGACCACCTGCCGCCCACCGGCTTCGGGGGAGGGCCGCTGCCCGGCGCTGGCCGCTTCGGTGAGCAGCAGCACCGAGAGCGCCGTGGGGGCCGCCGCCTGGAGCACCACCGCGTCCCGTAACGGGGAGGGCAGCCCCAGCAGGCCCGCCAGCAGCAACATGGCTGCCGGGAGCACCAGGAGCTTGCCCACCAGGGGCGCCACCAGGGCCGAACGCCCGGCCGGGTCGGCCGTGCCCGGCGGGCGGCGCCGGAGCATCAGGCCCAGCCGCATCCCCACCAGGGCCAGGGCCACCAGGACCACCAGCCGGGCCGGCCACCACAGCCACTGGGCCAGTCCCGCGCTCCAGGGGGTCCGGTGCAGGAGCACGGCCAGCGCCAGCCCCCGCATGGCCGGGCTGGTGGCCAGCACCTGCAGCTGGCGGCGCACGTCGGTGGAGCCTCGGTCCACCAGCAGCGGACCGAGGCTCCAGGTGATCAGCGTGGCCATCAGATCGAAGGCGATCGTGAAGCCGATGGCCCCGGCGGGAAGCAGGGCCAGGGCCACGGGCAGCCCCCAGTAGCCCGTGTTGCCCACGACGCAGCCCAGTTGCAGGCTGCCCTCGGGGATGCATCGGCCCAGGGCGGGCAGGCGCATCAGCAGCAGGCCCAGGCTTGAGGCCGCCGCCGCCATCAGGGCCGCCGTGAGCAGCTCGGCCCGGAAGCCCGACCGCAGCAGCAGGGCTACCAGGCTGATGGGAATGCCCCAGGTGATCAGCGGCGGGGCGAGCCGTCCAGGCAGTCCCGGGAACCGCATCCCCAGCAGCAGGCCGACACCCAGGGGCGGGACCAGTTCGAGCAGGAACCGCAGCACCAGCCCTCCCCAGGCCTTCGGGCGCCCCCACCATGGCGGCCCCCGGCCTGCGGCGCTGCCTAGGGTCTTCCCTTCCCCAGATGGCCAGGTCCCCGATGCAATCCCCCATGCGCTCCGGTGCCGATAACGGCTTCGGCGGCCTCTGGCAGCTGGTCTTCGCCGCCGTGCTCGCGGGCCTGGTGCTGCTTACCCAGACCGTGTTCATCGTGCCGGCGGGCAGCGTGGCCGTGGTCACCACGCTCGGAAAGGTCACCGGTGTGCCGAGGCAGCCGGGGGCCAACCTCAAGATCCCCCTGGTGCAGAACACCTCCCTCTTCGATGTGCGAACCCAGGTGCGGCCGGAGCAGTTCTCCACCCTCACCAAGGACCTGCAGGTGATCCAGGCCACGGCCACGGTGAAGTACGCCATGAAGCCCGCCGAAGCCGGCCGTATCTATGAAACCATCGCCACCGACGACCAGCAGATCTACCCGCGGGTGATCCAGCCCTCCCTCCTGAAAGCCCTCAAGTCAGTGTTCTCCCAGTACGAACTGGTGACAATCGCCACCGAGTGGAACTCCATCTCCGAACTGGTGCAGGAGAAGGTGGCCGAGGAACTGCGCAAGTTCGACTACGTCAACGTCCAGGGTCTGGATCTCACCGGCCTGCAGATCGCCGAGGAGTACCGCGCCGCCATCGAGCAGAAGCAGATCGCCGAGCAGCAACTGCTTCGGGCCCAGACGGAGGTGCTGATCGCCGAACAGGAGGCCAAGCGCTATCAGACTCTCAACTCCAGCCTTGACGACCAGGTGCTCTACAAGCTGTTCCTGGATAAATGGGATGGCCAGACCTCGGTGGTGCCGGCCCTGCCGGGGGCGGCCGGGGGCGGTGGCAGCCCGGTGATTGTCAACGGCCGCCGCTGAGCGGGACACCCGATGGACGTGGGGATTCTCGATGTGGATCTGCTGGCCTTCGAACGGGGCGACGCCAGGGCCCGCGACGCCGTGGTCGATGGGGTGAGGCGCAGCCTGGCCAACGGCTTCGTCTACACCAGCAGCGATCTGCCCGTCGACCTGCTGGACACCGCCTACGGACTCCTGCAGCGCTTCTTCGCGCTAGACGCCGACTCCAAGCGTCACTTCCGGGCGCCCGGCGCCAGCGGCCAGACCGGTTACACGGAGGTGCTGGTCGAAACCGCCGCCGGCAGCGATCACCCGGATTGGAAGGAGATGCTGAACTGGGCGGACCCGCTGCCGGCCTGGCATCCCCTGCGGCTCCGCTTTCCGGCCTTCTATCCCGAGCAGGTGCTGCCGGAGACGGCCGTTCCCGGCATCACCGCGGTGCTGGGGGACTTCCACCGGGCGATCGCGGACCTGCAGCGGCGCTTTCTGCGGGTGATCGCCGTGGGCATGGGCTGTGACGACGGCTTCTTCGAGGAGATGGTGCATGAGGCCCCCACCCTCACCCGAGCCCTGCGCTATCCCCCCATGGCCCAGGCACCGGGGGAGGGTCATGTCTGGGCGGCGGCCCATGGGGACATCAATCTGATCACCGCCCTGCCAAGGGCCACCGGGCCGGGGCTGCAGGTGCGCGTGGCCGGGGAATGGGTGGAGGCGGCTCCGCCGGAGGGGCGGGTGATCATCAATACGGGCCTGATGCTGGAGCGTCTCTCCAACGGTCGGATTCCCACGGGCTGGCACCGGGTGGTGGCGCCTTCAGGGGCCACCGAAGAACGCCACAGCGTCGTGCAGTTCTGCCATGCCAGGCCCTGGACGGTCCTGGCGCCGGTGGTCTCCTGCTGCGGCCCGGGTCGGCCGCAGCGTTACAGCGCCATCGCCGCGGCAGATGCCCTCGAGGAGGTGCTTTACCGCATCCATCTGCTCGAGAATTGCTCACCCTTGGGCACCGGCTGAAAGCGGTGGGGCGCCGCTCGGGCGTAGCCCCATAGGGTGGTTGCACCCGATGGCGGAATCCGTGCAGGACAGCAGCAGGCGGCAACCCGACCCGGACGCGGGCAGCACCACGGATCCGACCAGCCCCGCTCCCCGCGACACGGCGTTCTACTACGAGCCCCTGGAGCGGTTCGGGGAGGGCCTCACCACCTCCCGGCCCTGGAACCTGGGCGCCCTGGCCGGGGTCGAGCGGCTCAACGGCCGGGTGGCGATGATCGGATTCGCGGCGGCCCTGATCGGCGAGGCGTTCACCGGCAGGGGCATCCTCGGCCAGCTGGCCCTGATGCTGCGCTGGCTGCTGGGATGAGCCGATCCTCCGGCCCGTTGGCCGATCCATCGCCGTCGGGAGCCGTCAACCCTGGAGAGCGCGACGGGTGGAGCCGATCTGATGCTTTGTGCGCTGATGGATTCTGTGTGGAGTGGCAATCGAATGCGGCTTTGATGGTATAGTTGAGATTCCACCGCACTTTCGGGGAGATAGCTATCACAGCAGTTCCGCAGGTTTAGTCCGCCAGTCTGCCGTCGGTTTACCGAACCACGAAACCATCGTTCGGCGTCGATCTTCATTCACGCTGCTGCTTCGACTGTTGTCCCCATGTGCGGTGCATTCCTGACCCTGTGGCCCCGACCCTGCAGCCCAGTCTTGACGACACGGGGGTCTTGACGCGCTGCGCAGGGATGTCCGACCCCCGACATGATGCCGATGGCTGCCAGCAACCAACCTCTCTACATCCTGATGATCAGCATCCATGGGCTGATCCGGGGAGAGAATCTGGAACTGGGGCGTGACGCCGATACGGGAGGACAGACCAAGTATGTCGTGGAGCTCACAAGGGCGTTGGCCCGTCAGTCCGGGGTTGCCCAGGTGGATCTGGTCACCCGCTGCATCCGGGATCCTGAGGTGTCAGCGGATTACGGCAAGCCCGTCGAGCCACTAGCCAACAAGGCGCGCATCATTCGCATCGCGGCCGGACCGGATCAGTACCTCCCCAAGGAAGATCTCTGGGGCCATCTCGATGCCTTCACCGACGAGCTCCACTCCTGGCTCCGTCGGCAGCCGAGGCGACCTGATGTGTTGCACAGCCATTATGCCGATGCCGGCTATGTCGGGGTGAGGCTGTCCCACCTCACCGGCCTCCCGCTCGTGCACACGGGCCATTCCCTGGGGCGGGACAAGGTGCGGAGGCTGCTGGCCCTGGGGTTGTCGGTGGATGAGATTCAGCAGCGTTACAGGATGGCCGAGCGGATCAGTGCCGAAGAGGATGTCCTGAACAGTGCCAACCTTGTCATCACCAGTACCCATAATGAAATTGAAGAGCAGTATGAGCTCTACGACTGCTACACCCCGGAGAAGATGTCGGTCATTCCTCCGGGGACCGATCTCAACCAGTTCCATCCTCCCAGCTCCGGGGATGGCCCTGTCCCCTTTGCCAGCACGCTGCGCAAGTATCTGCGGGACCCTGACAAACCCATGATCCTGGCCCTCTCCAGGCCAGACAAGCGCAAGAACATCGTTGCTCTCCTTGAGGCCTTTGGGAAATCGAAGCGTCTCAGGGAGCTCGCCAATCTGGTGATCGTTGCGGGCAACCGCAATGACATCCGTGAACTCCAGGAAGGGGCTCAGCACGTCCTCACGGAATTGCTGCTGGTCATCGACTGCTACGAGCTCAGCGGGCAGGTGGCCCTGCCCAAGCACCATTCCCCCAGCGATGTGGCCGACATCTATCGGTTGGCGGCTTCCTCGAAGGGAGTCTTTGTCAACCCCGCTCTGACCGAACCTTTCGGGCTCACGCTGCTGGAGGCGGCGGCCAGCGGACTGCCACTGGTGGCCACGGAAGTGGGCGGTCCTGTCGACATCATCGGCAACTGCGGCAACGGCCTGCTGATTGATCCTCTTGATGAGGCCTCCATCACCAGGGCACTGCTGACGATTCTCGAAGACGGGGACCTATGGACGACATTTTCGCGCCATGGACTGGTGAATGTCGCCAGGTACTACTCCTGGGAGGCCCATGCCAATAGGTATCTCGAGCGGCTCGAGAGTCTTGTTGTTCAGGATCGGGCAACGGCCCGTCCGGCGCCGCTTTCGAGGGCCCCGGCCGTTCAGACCCGCACGCGGGCCATCTTCACGGCCATCGACAACACGCTCCTGGGTGATCCTGAAGCCCTGGCGACGTTTGTGAAGCTGATCCGTGAGCAGCACCGCCGCGTGCTGTTCGGCATTGCCACCGGACGACGGCTGAATTCCGTTCTCAAGCTGCTCAAGGTCCATGCGATTCCGATGCCCGATATCCTGATCACCAGCCTTGGCACGGAGATCTATACCCCGCCCCAGCTGACCACGGACATCGCCTGGAGCCACCACATCGACCACCTGTGGACTCCCCAGGTCCTGCAGCGCCTCATGGAACCGCTGCCGGGACTGGCCCTGCAGCCCAAGGAGCACCAGAGCCGTTTCAAAGTGTCCTATTACTACGATGAACATCAGGCTCCTTCCCTGGAGGAGATTTTCACGCTCCTGCGTCAGCATGAGCTTTCTGCCCACACCAGTCTCTCCTTTGGGCAGTTCCTTGATTTCGTTCCGGCCCGCGCTTCCAAGGGACAGGCTCTGCGCTATGTCGCCAACCAGTGGAACATTCCCCTCGGGCAGGTTCTGGTGAACGGGGGCTCCCGGGGTGATGAGGACATGCTCCGGGGCAACACCCTCGGCGTTGTCGTTGACAGTCCCCATCGCGATGAGCTGGACCAGCTCAACGACTCCGAACGGGTGTATTTCTCCGAGGGGTCCCACGCGGCCGGTATTCTTGAAGCGATTGATCACTATGGGTTTTTCCACTGATGTCACAGATTCTCGCCGCCCGATGAGGCAACTTCTGCTGATCTGCACGGATCTGGACCGGACCCTGCTGCCCAACGGCGAGGCCCCCGAATCCGTCGGTGCCCGCCAGACCTTTGCCGAGCTGGTTTCCCGTCCGCAGATACGGCTGGCCTACGTGAGCGGCAGACATCTGGCCCTGGTGGAGCAGGCGGTACAGGACTATGGGCTTCCAGAGCCCGATTGGATCATCGGGGATGTCGGCAGCTCCATCTATGTCAGGCAGCCCCATGGCTGGTCACCTCTGGAGGCGTGGTCCGCGTACGTTGCGGAGGACTGGCAGGGGTTTGGATGGTCTGATCTGGCGTCATGTCTGGCCGGGCTGTCCGCGTTGACGCTGCAGCCTGAGAACAGACAGAACGCCCATAAACTCAGTTACTTCATCCCGCTGGATGCCGATCTTCAGACCCTGACCCGAACCATTCATCGACGCCTGGAGGAGCGCGCCATCGCCTGCTCTCTCGTGCACAGCATTGATGAAGGTGCCGCCATCGGGCTCCTCGATATCCTCCCGCAGCGGGCGGGCAAGCTTCAGGCGGTGGAGTTTCTGATGCACGAGCAGGGTTTTCCCCACGAGCGGACCATCTTTGCCGGTGACAGTGGCAACGACCTGTCGGTCCTCTCCAGTGCGGTGCCGGCGGTGCTGGTCGCCAACGCCCACCCCGATGTGGCGGCGCAGGCCATGGCGGATTCCGCCCGCAGAGACACCCGGGATCGGTTGTATCTGGCCACAGGCGGCTTCCTGGGCATGAATGGCAACTACAGCGCGGGCATCCTGGAGGGAATCGACCACTTCCATGCCGGTGTCGTTCGGGAGCTGGCTTGAGCCCATGCAGTCACGCTGTGAGATCACCGTTTTCGGTGAAGTCCTGTTCGATTGTTTCCCGGATGGCACCGAGGTCCTCGGCGGAGCCCCGTTCAACGTGGCCTGGCATCTGCGGGGTTTCGGCCTCTCCCCCCGGTTCGTCAGCCGGGTCGGCAGGGATGCCCTGGGCGAGCGGATTCTCCACGCCATGGAGCGCTGGGGCCTGGATGCCTCCACTCTGCAGAAAGACACGACCCATGCCACCGGTCGGGTGAGCGTCACCCTGGTGGATGGCGAGCCCCGCTACGAGATCGTGGCGGGTTGCGCCTACGACTTCATCGAACCCCCCGAGGCCGGCACGATCCCCACCTCGGGTCTCCTCTACCACGGGACTCTGGCCCTGCGCCATCCCCCGTCAGCGGCGGCGCTGGCCTCCCTGACGTCACGACATGGAGGTCCGATCGTTCTCGATGTGAACCTGCGTGCTCCCTGGTGGTCGATCGAGACGGTTCTGCCCCTCGTCGACGGGGCCCACCATGTCAAGCTCAATGCCACGGAGCTGGCCCTGCTGGCCGATGAGGGAACGCCCGAGGGTGACGAAAGGCCCGAGGACGATGGGGCCGCCCTGGCCGCCTGCATGCGTCGCTTCGCCGAGTGCCACCGACTGGAGACCCTGGTGGTCACCCGCGGCGCCCTCGGTGCCCTGCTCTGGCGCGCTGGCGAGATCGTTGCCGTCGCTCCTGCCGCTGCCTCCCCTGTCGTCGACACGGTGGGTGCCGGGGATGGGTTCGCCGCCGTGCTTCTGCTGGGACTCAGCCAGGGGTGGGCCTGGGCCGACACCCTTGCCCGTGCCGGTGACTTCGCCGCTGCCCTGGTGTCACGTCGGGGTGCCACGATTGATGACCCGTCGGTCTACGAACGGTTTCTGACGGCATGGGGCTTCGCGTGATCCGATGTACGAACAGATTTCCCATTCCCTTCTGAACTCGATCCTGGACGACCTGCGTCCGGAGATCCGCCGCCAGGACCTGCGTCACTTCTATACCAGGCTGGGTGCGAACTTCTACGCCATTCATTCATTGTTCGTCACCCTTTACGGCCATCGTAACGACTTCAAGATCCAGCTTCTGCGTCTGGTCGAAACCATGGCTCGAGGCTACATCGATCGCTCCGCCGATCTGGAGTCAATCGACATGTTTCGAGAGGACGATTACAATTGGTTCCTCTCCCAGAAGTGGGTCGGGATGGCGGTTTATTCCAACGGCTTTGCGGAGAACCTGCCGGATCTGGTGAGCAAGATCGGCTACTTCCAGGAGTTGGGCGTCAATATGGTGCACATCCTGCCGATACTGATGTGCCCATCGGGCAAGAGTGACGGTGGCTATGCGATCAGTAACTTCCGGCAGATCGATGACAGGGTTGGTACACTTGATGATCTACGCAGGATTGCCGAGGAATTCAGGAAACGGGATATTCTATTGGTTCTGGATATCGTTCTGAACCACACATCCGATGAGCATGAGTGGGCCAGGCGTGCCATAGCTGGAGAGCAGCATTATCAGGACTACTACCATATCTTCGATACCAGAGATGTGCCCGACGTTTTCGAGCAGAGCATGCCTGAAGTCTTCCCTGAGAGCGATCCAGGAAACTTCACCTGGAATCCTGAGATGGGGAAGTGGGTCATGACGGTTTTCCATGAGTATCAATGGGACCTCAACTACTCCAATCCATCGGTCTTCATCGAGATGCTCGATGTGCTGCTGTTCTGGGCCAACCAGGGGGTGGATGTGCTGCGGCTCGATGCCGTTGCCTTCCTCTGGAAAAAGCTCGGGACTACTTGTCAGAACGAGCGCAAGGCCCATCTCATCCTGCAGTTGATGAAGGACTGCTGCCAGGTGACCGCACCGGGAGTTCTGTTCATCGCCGAGGCCATCGTGGCCCCCACGGAGATCACCAAATACTTCGGTGAGGATGCCATTGTCGCCAAGGAATGTGAGATTGCCTACAACGCCACCCTGATGGCGTTGCTCTGGGACGCCGTGGCCACCCGCAACACCCGGCTGCTCTGCCAGGGTCTCAAGAGCCTGCCCAACAAGCTGGAGCGCGCCACCTGGCTGAATTACGTCCGCTGCCATGACGACATCGGTTTCGGTTTCGATGACAGTGACATCGAGCAGGTGGGCTACGACCCCCGAGCCCACCGTCGGTTCCTGATCGATTACTTCAAGGGGGATTACGACGCGATCCCCCGTGGGCTCACCTTCATGCCCAACGACGCCACGGGCGATGCGCGAATCTGCGGCTCACTGGCTTCCCTTGTCGGTCTGGAGTCAGCCCTTGAATCCAAGGACCAACATCTGATTGCGACCGCCATCAGCCGAATTCTGCTGATGCATGGAATTATTCTGTCGTTCGGCGGTATCCCGCTCATCTACAACGGCGATGCCCTGGGTGTCCTGAATGATTACAGCTTCTACGACGACCCCAGCAAGTGCAATGACAGCCGCTGGGTGCATCGCCCGAAGATCGACTGGACCCGGGCGGAGCTCAGGCGGAAACAGGGAACCGTGGAACACACCATCTTCTCGGCGATCAAGAAGATGATTGCGATTCGAAAGGAGATTTCGGCCTTCGCTGATTTCAACAACCGCCAGATCCTGCCCCTGGAGAATGATCATCTCCTGGCCTTCCTGCGGACCAGCCATCTGCGGCCATCGGAGCTGGTCCTGGTGGTGGCCAACTTCAACGACCAACCCCGATTCTTCGATCTCGACAGGCTGGTGCCGTCGGTGTTCAGCAGCCACGATGGACTGGTCGATCTTCACTCGGGCCGCCGGCCGTCCCAGTCCGGCAGTCGCATCGTGCTGCAGGCTTACCAGTTCTACTGGCTGACCAAGACCTGAGCCCCCGACCCCTGCCCCGCCCGACGCTGTCCATGCCCATGCGCGTCGTCACCCCGGTTCTCCTGGCCCTGCTGCTGGCTTCGTCGGCGGTGGCCGTCACCGTGTCGCTGCGGCCGGACTCCACCGGTGGACCCCCCGGTGTGTCCGACCCGGCTCCGGCGTCCGCCCCCCGTGCCTACCCCCGGCTGCCGGCGGAACCTGCCGCCATCGCCTCCCAGCTGGCCGCCGCCGAGCAGGCCCTCCGCTCCGACGACACCCCGGCGGGACTTCTCGGCGAGCTGGGGCACCGCCAGCAGGTCTTCTTCCGGCGCCTTGCCGCCGATCCGGCCCTGGCCGCCCGGGTGCGTGGCTTCCTGCCGGTCCGCTGGCAGGGGGTGATGGACCGCCACCTGGCGGCGCGCCGGGAGTTTCTGGCCATGCACCGGGGGGGACGGCGCCCGGACGTCGTGCCCGCCTGGCGGATCATCCCGCCGGAGCCCGCCGACGATCTGCTGCGCTACTACCGGGAGGCGTCCGCCGCCACCGGCATCCCCTGGGAGGTCCTGGCCGCCATCAATCTGGTCGAAACGGGCATGGGTCGCATCGATGGCGTCTCCGTCGCTGACGCCCGCGGCCCGATGCAGTTCCTCCCCACCACCTGGGCCCAGCCGGGAATCGGCAAGGGCGACATCCGCGATCCCGAGGACGCCATCCACGCCGCCGCCCGCTACCTCGTGCGCCGTGGCGGTCTGCGGGACATCCGCCGGGGGCTCTGGGGGTACAACAACAGCCGTCACTACGTCCGGGCCGTGCTGCTCTACGCGGAGCTGCTGCGCCTGGATCCCAGGGCCTTCACCGGCCTATACCACTGGGAGATCCATTACGCCTCCTCTGAGGGCGACCTCTGGCTGCCGGTGGGGTACAACCAGGGCCGACCCCTGCCGGTCGCCACCTATCTGGAGCGCTTCCCGGCGTCGGCCCCTCCGGCACGCTGAGGCGCCTGCCAGCATGGAGATCCTCCGGGCTGTGGATGAGCCGGCTGCCGATGACCCAGCTGCAAGCCATCAATATCGCCAAGGTGACCACCATCATGGCGCTCCTCGTGCCTGCCCTGGTGCTGGGGCTGGATTCCGGGCGGGTCGTCGTCTACCTCGCCCTTCACATCAGCTACTGCCTCTGGTGGCTGCTCGAGGAGGTGCTGTTCCCCTGGCGCACCACCCAGCTGTTCACCGAGGTGGTCGGGCCGCCGCAGGTTGTTGCGGTGGTGCTTTACGTGGGGGTGTTCTACGCGGTGCCGGGCTGGCTGGCGATGGCCAATCCGGCCCCCCTGGCTCCCCTGACGCTCGCCCTCGGACTCACCCTCTACATCTTCGGATCGCTGCTCAACACGGCGGCCGATGTGCAGAAGGGCACCGCCAAGGCCATGGGGGCCACACTGGTGGCAGACGGAGCATGGCGCAGCGTCCGGCATGTGAACTATCTGGGCGATCTGCTCCGCTACAGCAGCTTCGCCGTGATCGCCGGTTCGCCCTGGGCCTGGCTGCTGCCGGCCTTGGTCCTGGCGCTGTATCTGCCCCGCATGATCCGCAAGGAGGCCTCCATGGCCGAGCGCTATCCAGGTTTCGAAGCCTATCGCCGGAGCAGCTGGTGGCTGCTGCCGGGGGTGATTTAGCGTCGCTGGCCCAGGGAGCCGGGGCCCCGGGGTTTCTCCTCAGTCGAGGCCCCTGCCCAGCAGGATGTCCCTGGCGGCATTGACGGCCTGCATGGTGCCGTGGTTCCCGCCGCGGTCGGGGTGATGCTCGGCGGCGGCCCGCTTCCAGGCCGCGGTCACATCGGCCTCGCGCAGCCGGCCGGCCAGAGCCAGCCCGAGACGGGCCCTGGCCTCGATGGCCTCCAGGCTGGGGCTGCGGCCCAGGGGCCCGTGGTCGGCAGCGGAGAGACCGGTGCCCTTCTTGCGGGGACCCTTGGCTCCGGGGCCCTTGCCCTTGGCCTGGCCACGGGTACGCGGTGAGGCGAACCCCTTGCGGATGGGTTCAGCCGATCTGTCCGCCTGATCCGGCCGCAGGGAGACCAGGGTCAGGCGTGGGTCGAGCAGGGTGCGAGCCATGGGTTCCGGTGCAGCCCGACCGATGCTTTCGGGAGGGGGTGGCGATCAGGCCGCGACGTCGAGGACTGGGGCGGGATCGATGCCCAGTTCGGCGAGCAGGTCACCGGAGGGCAGGTCATCGGCGACCATCTGATCCACAGCCATGCCATAGGTGGTCGCGATCATCGCCGGGGGTGCCTGCTCATGGCCGCCGGCCAGGGCCGGTGCCAGAAAGGCCATGGCCAGACCGACCATCAGGGAGAAGAGGAAGGCAAGGGCTCGCATCGGCCATGGAGAGAGTCTAAACCGTCCTAACACCGCACCGTCCCGGGACGCTCCCGGAGAGAGAGGATGGCCCCATGGAGTGCTGCGACCTGCCCCCCCACCCGGCGATCGTCCACGCAGGATTCGGCGTCCGCACGGCGGCCTCGCTGATCGACACGGTTCTGATGCTGATCAGCACCGCTCCTCTGCTACTTCTTCTCCATGTCATGCCCGATGAGCCCCTCGCGGCGTCCCGTCCCCGGCGCTCGCAACGGGGACCGCGACCGGGGGCGGGAACGCTGGTGGTTGACCTCCCGGACCCCCATCCCCTGTGGCCATGACAGCTCCCTCCCGCGATCCCCTCAATGAGGCCATCGCCGCCCGACGGGCCCAGGACCCCCTGGTGGGGGCGCGAATCGGTGCCGAGGAGATCAGTCGCCGGCTCCTGAAGGCCATGGCATCGGAGCGGGGCGTTCACGTCGAATCGCTGCTGGCGGTGTGCGGTGCCCTGGCGGGCCAGGCCTGCCAGGCGGGTGTGCGGGCCCGCTCCAGGGCGGCCGGTCTGGAGGAGCTCTCGGGACTGCATGTCGTGGGCCTTGGGGACGGAAGCTCCTGCCTGGTGGGGGAAGGGCTGGTCCAGGCCCTCTTCAACGACCCCTATTCCACCTGGGGCCTGGCCGCCGGCGCCGCCCAGCAGGCCGGCTGCACGGCCCTGCCGGAGCCGACGGCGTTGTGGCGCCATGGCCTCGAGCGACTCGGCCAGGGGGACTTCGGCGTTCCCCAGGTGCCCGAGGCCCACCAGCCCTCGCCCGACTCCCTCCGGTCGCTGCCGACCCTGTGGCCCGCCCTGCTGCCGCTGGCGCAGCGGTTCTGCCCCGAACCGGAGCAGTGGCCGATCCTGTTCGGGCTGGTGGCCCAGAAGGCGATCACCCTGGGTCGGGAGGTGATCGATCCCTGCCTGGCCCTGCGCATCGTGATAGACACCGCCATCGCCGGCGCCATGCTGGTTCTGCCGGAGATCCAGGCGCCCGCCAGCGCTCCCTGACCGGGGCGGGCTCGATGCGGGGTCTCGGCTTGGCAGCGGCGCCCCGGGGCGTTACCAAGGCCTGCACGGTTGCCTGCAGCAGGCGGATGGACTCCCGCTTCCGACGGTTTCTGACGGCGGTCGCCTGGTTCTGGCTGCTGCCCCAGTCCCTGGCGCCCCTTCCCCTGCTGGCGATGGGGGAGCCCCCGCCCCGGCCGTCGGAGATTCCCCTGGAGGTGCCGGTGGCGGATCTGGGGCAGAACGACCGTTTGCCGCAGCCGTTGCGCTCCCGCTATCGACGGGCCCCGGAGGGGGTGTCTCCGGCCCAGCAGGCCGGTGCCCTGGGCTATCCCCTCGGTCAGAAGGCCAGCGACCAGGCCCCTTTCGGTTGGCGCCTGGCCGACGGGCCCAGCGGCTGGCGGATGCACACCGGCCTCGACCTGATCGCCCCGGAGGGCACACCGGTGTTCGCCGTGCTGCCGGGCACCGTGCGGCTGGTGGATGAGGTGGCTGGCTATGGCCTGCTCGTTGTCATCGACCATGGCCTGGGTTGGCAGAGTCTGTATGGCCACCTGCTGGATGTGGCGGTTCGGCCCGGGGAGAGCCTGGCGGCGGGCCAGCCCATCGGCCGGGTGGGCAGCAGCGGCTCGCCCACCACGGCTCACCTGCACTTTGAGTGGCGCCAGCGGCGCCAGGGGCGGCTGGTGGCGGTGGACCCCTCACCCCTGCTGCAGCCCATCGGCGCCGGTCCGTCCGTGGCGGGCCGGGCGTCCTCGCCGCCACTGCCCTGAACCAGCCCGCGGCAGGATCCTGGCGGTCAGGAGCGGTCCGGGTCGAGGGGCAGACGCTTCAGGGCCAGGGCCAGGCGTCGGGCCCCGAGCAGCAAGGGGTAGAGGCGGCGGCTGCGGGACGGTGCCTGGAGCAGCGCCACCAGCCATTGCAGCAGAGGATCGCTGGGTCGCATCAGGGCACACAGCTGCCGGACGGCCTCCGCTCCATGCCAGGCCCTCGGCCCCTGGAGCAGGATCGCGCCCTCCGCAAGCGGCAGGCCCCGTTCCCGCAGCTCACGGCGCAGGGCGTCGTCGGCCCGGCCGTCGATGATCTGCAGATCGGGGATCCCGCCGCGCAGTTCGCTGCTCAGGGCGAAGTGACGGCAGAACGGGCAGCCCCCGTCGTAGACAAGCCGGAACGGCGGCGGGCTGCCAGGCCGCTGGGTGTGCGGGGCCGGGGCGGACGCTGGCGATGGCGGGGCGCCCATGGCGGCAGGAGCGATCGGGACGGCTGGCCGTGGCGTGGAGAGCCTGGCCGGATGTGCCGATTCTGCCGGCGGCGGCGGGAGGGTGGCGAGGGCCGGCGGCGGATCGATTTCACCGTGTCCTGACAGGTGGCCGGTTTCTGTGATCTTCGGCACCGTTCGATTCCCCAGAACGATTAGATCCTCTGCCAATGGATGATCGGTAAGATGCTCACGCCAACCACCCGTCTGAGGCTCCAGGAGATCATCGGCAGGATTGCAGATTCCCGCCCCGTCAGCCTCCATGAGCGCATCTATGTTCAGAAGTTCGCTGATCGCGATGCCAGCGTCTGGAGCTGGTTGCGGCGGGCCCAGCGCCGCCAGATCTGCGGGGCGCCGGCCTCGGACCTCGACCGCTTCATGGGCGCGTTGGATCTGGGCGACCCCTTGGACCCCGGCGGATTCGACCCCGAGCGGGACGACCTTGGCGACTGGTTCAGCGGCGCTCCCAACTGGCTCAGGCGCAGCTGAGCATCTCTTAAGCGGTAGAAATACCCATTGCCGATTCTTCGTCGCATTGGCAACCGACAGGTCCTGGCAACCGTGTGTTGATGTCATGGTCAGGTCGAAGTCACGTCGGAGGATGCCATGGAATCCTTGCTTTGCAGCTATCGCAACTGTTCCGAGCGCATGCGGATCATCCGCTGCTGCGGGCCCCGGGATTTCTTCCTCGAACGTGTCGTCTTTCCTTTTGAGGTGCTGACCTTCCACTGTCCGCCCGCCTCGGATGTGCAGATCTGGGCGCGGGATGCGGTGGGCGTCGTTCTCACCGAGCAGCTCCCCGCCGATGCCCTGGCCATGCAGCAGAGTGGGGTGTCGCCCCGTCCGGAATGGCTGCCCCAGGTCCCGAACCGAGCGGTGGGGGTGAAGGGCAACGCCAGCTCGGTCTGCCTTCTGCCCCCCTGACCCCTGACCCGAGCGCCACGGCCCCTTCGGCCGCGGGCGTCGGGATCGTCTGCAGCGCCCGCTACCGCGATCACCTCACCGGTCCCTGGCATCCGGAGTGCCCCGCCCGGGTGGATGCCGTGATCCAGGGCCTGCACCGGGCCGGTCTTCTCTCCCGCTGTCGGATCCTGCCGCCCCGACCGGCCACGGAGGCGGAGTTGCTGCGCTGCCACACCCCGGAGTACCTGCAGCGGATCCGGGAGGACATCGCAGCGGGCCGCGACCAGCTTTCCACCGGCGACACCGCCATCAGCCCCTTGTCGGAGAGCACGGCGCGGCTGGCGGCGGGAGGGGTGCTGGCGGCGGTGGAGGCCGTCATGGAGCAGCGGGTGCGCCAGGCCTTTGCGGTCGTCAGGCCACCGGGGCACCACGCCAGTGCCGCCCGGGGCATGGGTTTCTGCATCTACAACAACGTCGCCATCGCCGCCCGCCACCTCCAGGTGGTGCATGGTCTGGAGAAGATCCTGGTGGTCGACTGGGACGTGCACCATGGCAACGGCACCCAGGACATCTTCTGGCGTGATCCCTCCGTGCTGGTCTTCGGCAGCCACCAGTCGCCGCTCTACCCCGGGTCCGGCAGTCACCGGGAACGGGGTGAGGGGGCCGGGGCGGGCTTCACAAGCAACTGCCCGCTGCCGGCCGGCACGGCGGGCCCCCAGCTGCTGGCGGCCTGGTGCGAGGAGCTGCTGCCGCTGGCCGAGGCCTTCGCCCCCGATTTCGTGCTCGTCTCGGCGGGTTTCGATTCCAGGGCCGGCGATCCCCTGGGGGATTTCCGGCTCCAGGACGGGGATTTCGCGGCCCTGACCGCTTTGCTGCTCACCATCGCGGCGGACCATGCCCAGGGCCGACTGGTGTCCGCCCTGGAGGGCGGCTACGACCTCGAGGGCCTGGCGTCGGCCAGTGCCGCCCACGTGGCCTGCCTGCTGGGGGATCCCGGCCCGCGCTGACCACGCCACCACAGCCAGGCCTCTCGGTTGATCAGCAGACCGATCAGCACCATCGCCACCATCAGCACGATCTGGTCGGCCCGGGCATCCGGCACCAGGATGTCGGCGGCCAGGTGGGGAAGGTTGGTGAGGGTGTACACCACGCTCAGCCAGAAGTGGGCATAGCGCCAGTGGCGCCAGCGGCGCGGGTGGCCCGGATCGCTGGCGGCGTAGGCGATGAGCACGACGGTGGCCAGGGGCACAAGGAAGTAGGCCAGCATGGCGCCGAACAGCAGCGGCAGCCGGGCCGCTTCCACATGGCCATGGATCTCCGGGGAGATCCCGTGGAACAGGGGCATCAGGCCCAGATCCACATGGAACAGCATCGCCAGCAGCCAGGCGATCCAGAGGCTGCGCAGCCGCAGGGCGCGATCGACGCTGTCGGCCATGGGGATGCGCCAGGGCCCCTTCAGTCTGGAGCTCCCTTCCAGTGACGCGTGCGGAACGGCTCGGTTCGTTGCCAGGTTTCGTAAATTGTTGCGACGGTGCCCAGGGCTTTCCCCCTCCCCCCGGGCCGCTCTTGATGACCTCCTCGACCTCCTCCCTGCCCACAACCGCGGTGGCCACCGGGCCCGCCGGGAGGGCCATGGCCCAGCCCATGGAGGCTGGGCTGCTTGCGGGCCTTCAGGACCACCTGGGCCTGGAGCGCAAGGCCAGCGCCACCTACTGGGCCATGGCCCTCTGGTTCGCCGAGCGGGAACTGCGCGGCTTCGCCGCCCACCTCATGGCCGAGTCCCGCGGCGAGCAGCACCATTCCGGCCTGGTGGCCGATTACCTGATCGCCCGCGGCCAGACGGTGGAGCTCGGGGAGCTGCCTGCCCCCTGCCAGCAGTGGAGCGATCCCGAATCGCTGCTGGCGGATGCCTTCCGCCTCGAAACCGACGTCACCACGTCCCTCCAGCTGCTCTACTCCATGGCCGAGCGAGCCGGCGACGTGCGCACCACCGTCTTCCTCGATCCGATGGTCCAGGGCCAGATCGACGCCGAGAACGGCGCCGCCTACCTGCTGGGCCGGGTGCGCTTCGGGCGCCAGGAACCCTCCTCCCTGCTGCTGATCGATGGGGAGCTGGCGGCGGGCCAGGCGGCGAAGGCTGCCGCGGTCTGAATACCGACAACCGGCGTCCGTCCCGCCGCCGATCAGGCGATCAGGGGACGGCTGGCGATCTCCAGCAGGAAGGCGGCGCCGAGGGGATCGCGCAGGGGCAGGCGCAACAGCACCCGGGCCTGGCGCTGGAGTTCCAGACGGCGCTGCTCGAGTCGGAGGGTTTCCCGGCCGAGCCGCAGCCGCAGTCCTTCGTCGCGGCACAGGGCCCACTGTCCCTGCAGCCGCTGCCAGCTCTGGCGCACGGTGGCCATGTCGCGGCAGAGGCTGCCGATCAGGCTGTCGCCGGTGTGGATCGTGGCGTCCATCCGCGTCAGGCCGCCAGGGGTGCGCCGTCGACCAGGGCCGGGGCCAGGCGCAGGCTGGCCTCGCCGCTGGGGGCCTGCAGCAGATCGGCGGCCCGGATGCGGG
>NZ_JACJSZ010000109.1 GCF_014698445.1 Microcystis elabens FACHB-917 | reverse complement strand
AGCCCAAGGCTGCTCGGCAATCAAATCAGCGCTTGCTGGCCATATTGCATGTCTCTGGCTACACTGGATTTGAATCTGCCGCGCAGCGGCTTAGTCCAACAGGCCCCTGGAGTGGACAGGCCACCTTCAACTCTTCGCTTCGCCCCCACAAGCTCCCTGCCTGCCACTCAGGGGCAACGTTATCCGTATCGGCAAACCTTTGAGAGCGATCTTCGTCTGGTACCGAGGGGCAGTACCATGGTGGGATGAAGCGGAAGCACCAGCGCACCCTTGAGCTGATCTTCTCCCGTCCTGTAAACGGCAGTTTGCCGTGGAGGGACGTTGAAGCCCTCTTTCAGGAGCTTGGTGGGGAGGTGAGCGAGAGGGCTGGCAGCCGGATCGCGGTTGTTCTGTTTGGCGAAGTCAGGGTCTTCCACAGACCCCACCCATCGCCAGATACAGACAAGGGTGCTGTTGCTTCAATCCGCAAATGGTTCGAAGAACACGGAGTGACACCATGAATCTGATGAAAGTGGACGGCTACCACGCCAAGATTGAGTACGACGAGGAAACAGATCAGTTTCGTGGCGAGATTCTTGGGCTTTCTGGAGGAGCGGATTTCTACGGATCAAGCCCAGATGAGCTTCGCCGTGAGTTCAAGAAATCACTGGAGGTCTTTCTTGAGGTCTGCAAGGAGCAAGGGATCGAGCCACGTAGACAGTATTCAGGCAAGTTCAATCTTCGAATTCCTCCTGAACTGCACGAGAAGCTCGCTCTGACTGCGGAGGTGCAGGGGAAGAGCCTCAATACGCTCGCTCAGGAAGCACTTCAGAGGAGTGTCACGGCATAGAGGAACGGATAACAAGCCCCTCGCGTAGACAGGCCACCACCAGTTCTCAGCTACGCCACCCCAGGCACCTTGCCTGCCACTCAGGGGCAGCGTTAGATGCATTACCATAGCCACTATCAGGCTTCCCGTTTAGCGACTCAGACATGAGCCCAGAAGCTACACCATCCGCCTCTCCTGAAGCCGTTGCTATAGCTGAGCACAGGATAAGCAAGCCAACGCTATTCATCAGCCATGCATCTTCAGACGGGGAGTTTGCTCATGCGATAAAGCTGGAGATCGACAAGGTCTTTGCGAATGGAGTTAGTGTTTATTGCACTTCTTCTCCGGGAGCCATCAGTGCTGGTTCCGACTGGCTCGCCGATATTGAGCAGAAGTTATCCGTCGCACAGGCCGTAATTGCAATTGTCACTCCTGTTTCGATTGAGCGCCCGTGGCTTTGGTTTGAAGTCGGAGCAACTTGGTCAAAGGGGAGAAGTGGCTTCTGCAAGATATATCCTTTGTGTGTTGCCGAGGTTAATCCTTCTGACTTGCCATCTCCACTCGATCGACTACAAGCTCTATCTCTGGCGAAAGCCACTGATTTAAAGCTCCTGTTCCAAGCACTAATTGATCAGTTTGGGTTCGGCAAGATATCATCATTTAGAGCATCCAACATTACTGGGAGGGTGCCAAAGTATGTTAACGTGAAAGTTGCTGCTCAAGACCTAAACGATCGCGTCTTGTACTCGGGACGATATACTGGCTACACCGACGACGAGCTAAGAGAGGTTATTGATACACAATTCTTTCTTCCAGATGACGATAATTTTGGAAGATCCGTCTTTACGGGCCGAGAGGATCTAATCCACAACGGGAAACTCATTCATTTTAGGCAAGTTGATCGAAGGCTGGATTTGCCACTTGGGTCTGCAAAGCGATTGCTCAATAGCGTCGCAGCTCGATATGGTCTTCATCCTGCACTGGAAACTGATAATGTTGTAAGGTATGAAACTGATAATGAATCCTAAGCCATCTAACGAACAAGGATAGATCGCGCGTAAGCCGCGATCTTATCCAGTTGTTGGACTAGCCCTTTGTCGCGATTGGCCAGCGTTTTACGGGAGATAGATCGGCCCGGATCTCAGCTTTCCTTCAGGATTCTGCCTGAATCAGACGTGCAGCCTGGGATGATCACCGTCGCTTCTGATTGAGAGGAGTAA
>NZ_JACJSZ010000108.1 GCF_014698445.1 Microcystis elabens FACHB-917 | reverse complement strand
TCAGCCGCAGCGACCGCGTCGCCAAGTACAACCAGCTGCTGCGCATCGAGGACGAGCTGGGCAGCCAGGCGGTCTACGCCGGGGTGGAGGACCGGGGGCCGAGGGGAAGGGGCTGAGGACGCGCCGGGCGAATTGGAAACCGGCAATGGCGGTTCATCAGGCCACGAGGGCGATCAATGCGGTGTTCCGCCGATCCGCCTCCTGATCCGCCGAGACCAGCCAAAGGCCGCCATGGCTCCGAAGACAGGCAGGGGTCCGGGAACCGGGGTGGAGGGTGGGAGAAGAGGCCTGGCGATGGCGTACGCGACGGAATCGCTCGGCGCAAGGGTCTCATCTAACTGGGAGAGAGGATTAGTGAGACTCTGGCTAATGCCCAGGACGTCGCCCATGTCTAGGTCGTAGGCAAAGACAGGGCCGAAGCCTGATGTTGGACCATCGCCGAGCTGGTCGTAGACTTGCTGGGCAAATAGCAACGCCAAGTCGCCAGTAACGTCGCCCCACCAGGGCATCTGCCCCAGTGGCGGAGCCTGGAAGAGGGAGTTGTTGTTGTCGTAGGAACCCGTGAAGACGGTCACGTCGTAATCGATGGTGCCGATCCTCACCGTGACGGCAGAGGCGGGCAGCCCGGTAAACAGCGGTAGCGCAACACTGGCGGCGACCGTGAGCAGAGAGGCGCTGAGTCGGCTGTTCATGGGATCGGCAGAGAAGGAAGCGATGGAAGCGATGGAAGCGATGGAAGAAAGGAGCCGGCAAAGAAAGCGTTTCGGATCGTTCAGAGATAGTTGACTATAGATAAATGAATTGGCTTGAATTGGAAAGATTTAGATTGGCCAGGGTTGCCGACTGAACAAACCCGATCGGCTCTGGAGTGGAGCCTGGGAAAAGAGCGTTGATCTCAACACCTCGCAAACTACTGTAGCGGACTGATCTGAGTTGGTAGTCGGCAGGGCTACCGTTCAGGAGGATCTTGTCGCCGGCGGAGAAATCGGTGATCCAGGCCATGTCGGTTGTGCCCTGAGCGGTGGGATGGCCGTCGTCATAGAAGACACCATTGGCATCTCCGAGCACGAACAGGTCGTCGCCTCCACCGCCGGTGAGCTTGTCCACCGTTCCCCGGCCACGCAGGGTGGATCCGGTTGGGATGCCGCTGATGGGTTCGTTGGCCGTGGTGCCGGTGAGGATGTCCGGCCCGTCGGTGACGACGCCGACGGAGGGCTCCTTGAGTGTTACTGAGAGGGTGGATCCCAGTTGCTGGCTGCGGGCGGGGTCGCTGAAGAACTTCACCTCCAAGCCCTCGTCGCCTTCGGCCATGCCATCGGAGGCGATGGTTTTGGTGAACGAGGCCCGGCCATCCGCTCCCAGCGTGACGACCCCGGAGAGGTTGCCATCGCCGAAGTCGGCGCCGGTGATCCCGGTGCCGCCGAACGACCAGTGGAGCTGGGTGCCGGGCGCCACGTTGGCGCTGCTGACACCGATGGCGAGGGCACCGCCCTCATAGACGGTGTCTGCACTCTTGGAGAAGGTGTAGGCAGGGCTGTCCGGCAGGTCATTCACGCGCAGCTGCAAACTGCGCTCGAAACTCAATCCGCCCTGGTCGGTGGTCTTGAGGCGGATGTTGTAGGAAGACTGGCGTTCGTAATCGGGCGAGCGGGTGAGGTGGAGCGCATTGCCGGAGACGAAGACGGCCAGATTTCCAGTGTCACCGGCACCCGCCACCAGCGCATAGGTGAAGCTCTGCGGTGAGGTGTCAGGATCGCTGCTGGTGAGTGTGGCGATCAGGGAGCCATCGGCGATGTTCTCATCGAAGATTGTGGCACTCAGACCAAGGGCCGTCGGCGCCTCGTTCACATCGGTAACAGCAAGGCTGTAGCCGGTGGTGACGGGGCTGGAACCGCCGATCGTGCTGTCGCTCACCGAAACCGTGACGGCATAGGCAGCCTTGGTTTCGTAATCGAGGCTCGTGCCGGCCTTGAGATACAGGACCGTTCCCTCCACCTCAAAGGCTGCCGCATCGGCGCCGAGCAGGGAGATCGTGTTAGTGCCGA
>NZ_JACJSZ010000107.1 GCF_014698445.1 Microcystis elabens FACHB-917 | reverse complement strand
TTACTCCTCTCAATCAGAAGCGACGGTGATCATCCCAGGCTGCACGTCTGATTCAGGCAGAATCCTGAAGGAAAGCTGAGATCCGGGCCGATCTATCTCCCGTAAAACGCTGGCCAATCGCGACAAAGGGCTAGTCCAACAACTGGATAAGATCGCGGCTTACGCGCGATCTATCCTTGTTCGTTAGCATCTCTGGACAGCGTCGCCAGCAGCCTTCATTAAGTGTATTATCCAATACAGACCCACAGAAGAACCCCCCCCTAGTTTGTGCTTGGTTTAAAATACTAAAGATGCCAGACCTTCTTTCTAGCAACATTCCGTGCACAACTCCCAAAAATGAGCGACAAGATGAATCGCAATCAGACATAATGATTGCAACTTTCGACGGTTTTAAGGGTGAAATACGCTATAATAAAAAAGATGAAAAGATAGCATGCAATAAAGACACTGGCATGTGGGGCGTGTTCCCAGCCGAAGAGTCCCCTCCGAAGTCCCCAACTTCGTTTTAACGCCCAAATAATTGATGATGGTATGACCTAGAAGTTCTTGATACGATTGTCATATTATCACCGGATTATGTAAAGATCAACAGACCATGCAAATCATGCAAATAGAATATTTTAATTCTTATAGATCAATAAGCACACCAGTACATTTGAGCCTCCCTGCATGGCCATTTACATCTTAACCCTAGCATCTCACTATTAGTAAGTCTTTGAAGTTTTTCACCACCATGAAGAAGACATTTTTTTGGCAAACCAGACGTCGTCATTTATCGGGTGATGGCCTTCCACACCTGCGACAAAGGGCTTTAGTGTTGGTTAGCATTCCGTATGTCTTCTATGAAGCAATTTCAATGTCTGTTTTTGCCCAGCAGCAAATCTTTAGTGGACTATCGGGATTAACAATCAACCCCTCTTTTCCGGGGATAAGCGGCAGCGATGAACGGTTTCAACTTGATTCTAACCTGATTTGCCCAACAGCTACTGCTGGCCTAGGTGTATTTGGGGGACGCGGCAATAGCTTTGCGTACGTCGAAGACCCATTTGTAGGCTCATCCTCTAATTTGACCAACTACGGCATCGCCGCAGGCATTAGAGTACCTCTCAATAATTACTTAACCGAATTTTGCAAAGACTACGCGAAGAGAAGGATAGAGTTTGAAGGCATAAGGACAGAGAATTTTAAGCGAAATACTCTACTTTCTCTGATTGAACAATGCCGATGGGCAAAACGTCAAGGTGTTAATCAAATACAAAATGCAGAACCAATACCAGGTGACGACCTTGGCCTTGGCAAATTTTTAGCTTTTTGCAATAATATAGTTTTCAATACTAGCAGTGAAAACCAGCTTAGGGAGATTAGGCTTCCGAAGGATCAAGGTGGAGGCAAGGGTAACAATGATAGCGGCAAAGGCTTCTCAGCTCCCGAGTCAACGAGGCAAGACTCGCTGAATTCCCCTGATTCACCTACAAAAAGCTTTAGTCCACTTACCCCCTTGTTTAATGATAGAAGCACCCCTACCAAAGTTGAAGTGAAGAAAGATTCTGACGGCCCTCCACAATCAGATACGAATAGCTTCTCTCAGCCAAATCCAGTGCTGCAACTCCAGGGCCAGTAATGCCCACTTTCATTGACTGCTGGTTTTTGATGAGTCGTCCCACCTGGTTGATGCTCCTATGCATCGTCAGCCCTCTTCTTGATTGGGGCTTCCTGAAAATGGGCAGATCAGGTGCGCTGCAGTAGATCTGAGAAGATTTAAGATGTAAAATGTTGGCCAATCGGCTCATTTCAGCCGAAAAGTCGCCCAGAGTTTTCAACAAGTATCGACGTGAGCATCGAAACCAGCTCTCGTTCGAGGACTTTTTCTTCCTGCCCTTTGTCGGCACACTCTCTGGGGATAATCGCTGGGTCAAGCTCGCCGACCTCATTCCTTGGGATGAGCTCGAAGACGACTATGCGTCGCAGTTTTCCAAGGGCTTTGGAGCTCCCGCAAAACCATTTCGTACGCGTTCAGGGGTCGTGACGCCCCGCCGCAGGACTGCACGCCTGATGGCCCATCGCTGAGCGATCAAACAGCGGTGCTCTGTCTTGCCGAACTCAGG
>NZ_JACJSZ010000106.1 GCF_014698445.1 Microcystis elabens FACHB-917 | reverse complement strand
GCTGTGGTGAGTGGATGATGGGAGCCGTATGACGCGAGAGTGTCACGTACGGTTCTGGGAGCACCTCGGGGGGAAGTTCCCCGGGGTGACTCGACAGTCAGGGCTACGACACCGGTCGCTGGGGCAAGTGCGTCTTCGGCGGGCGCTTCATCACCGCTCCCGGCACGCCATCGCTGATCGTCTTCCAGTGAGCGGAACGTCAGCCAACCCAATCGTTCGGGGGCCGGGCCTTCCAATCAATCACCCGGTGATCGCCAGCCCACCGCTCCGCCACCGCCCTGCTCAGGCATCCAGGCTCTCGCGCACGGTGCCCGCATCGCACACGATCACCACCTCGCGGCCCTCCAATCGAAAGCTTGCGTAGCCGGGATCGTCGCCTCGGGGCTCACCATGGCTGAGCCAGGGCCTGCCGTCCTCCGTCCAGCGGGCCTCGAACGGCAGAAAGGAGCCGTGATGCCAGAGCAGGCGCGCGCCGAAGGCGCGGCCCATGGCGAGCACGCACTCGGCTGGATCCATCCCCTCGGGGGGGGCCGCCTCCTCGCCCTCGAACCAGCGGGCATAGCACAGCTGCAGGGCCTCGGGATCCAGCGAAGCGGCCCGCAGCACCAGCAGGGAGGCCTCGGGATCCACTCGCAGTCCTGCCGGCACCAGCAGCAGCGCGTCGCAGAGCACTCCGAAGCCATCCAGCAGCTCGGCCAGTTCCAGGCTGCGTCCATCGCTGGTCTCCAGCCGGATGCCTTGGCCGCCCCAGGGCAGTCCCACCCGGCTCACGTCGCCCCAGGCGATACGACGCGAGTAGCCGAACCACAGGCGCTCGACGCCGGCTTCGTCGATCACGATGGTGTCCGCCAGGGCTGTCACCACCAGCACCACCCCAAGCAGCACGAAGACCAGGAACACAAGGGCCGCCTTGGGGCCGCCGCGGGCGGGCGGCGACTGCCAGGCGAACCAGGCGCACAGAGAGAACAGCAGGATGCAGCCCAGACCAAGGCCCGCCATCCAGAGTGGATAGGCCAACAGCAAACGCGGCGGCGTGCCCCGGACCCGCTGCCGCCGCCGGGCTGAGACCCGCGCCATCCAGGCCAGGGCGATGCTGATCAGCGAGGCGGTGAGCAGGGCCTGGATCAGGCGCGCCATCCAGGCCCAGGGCCCCTGGAGGCCGCTGGCTGTGGCAAAGAGCGCGGTCACTGGCATCGCATCCATCGCTCCAGTCTCATCCACCCGAATCCCCTCGGCCGGCAAGAGACAGCCCCTGGGCGGCGGAGGAACCCACGCCTCAATGATCTCGACCATCGGACATGAACCGGGGCCTGTCGCGTGTTCCCGCCCGCGGGATCCACCGGCTGCCATGTCCATCTCAGGGCGGCGCCACGGGCGGCCCGTATCAGCGGATCGAGCAGTCGCCCCCGCGGCGGCGCGGCACCATGCCAGGCCTGGTCGCCCTCGAGCAGCACGGCCCCGTTGGCCAGGTCCAGACCCCGGGCGCGGAGAGCAGGGCACAGGGCATGATCGGCCCGACCGTCGCCCAGCTCCAGCTCCGGCAGGCCCCACGCCAGCTCGCTGCGCAGGGGAGGTGCCGGCAGAAGGGACGGCCGCTGTCGTACACGCGTGAGGTGGCGCCTATCCCGTGACACGCCTTTCCGCCGTCCTGATCGGCCTGGTGACGCGGCTGCCGGGGGAGGTGTGAAGCGGGGACACAACCCTGCTCTGGCAGGCGTGCCGTGCCAGTCTTCAGCAATAACGAACATTGACGCGAGATGCCCCTGTCTGCAGACTCCGGATCAAAGGGACCAAGGATGCCTCTTCATTCAGGCTGCTAAGCACACAGTGGTGGTGACCGCTACACACCAGCCCCCCGCTCTTCTCAATCAGCCGTTCCTGCGGGGAAGCGGGGTCGTACCGGAGGACTGGGAGCAGGCCCAGCAGCCCATCAGCACGTTCCAGTTGGCCCAGGTGGTCTGTCGCAATGGGGTGAATCTGAGCGCCCAGGACAGTCGCCTGACGGTTGCCGAATCGATGGCCAGCACCGAGTTCTTCAAGGACAGCCGCTACGCCTTCGGCGGCGGCAGCTACACCAGCGCCGAGATGGTCGACCAGCTGGCGGCCCTGGCCAGCCGCTTCCCGATCGTCTCGATCGAGGACGGCCT
>NZ_JACJSZ010000105.1 GCF_014698445.1 Microcystis elabens FACHB-917 | reverse complement strand
ACAGCCCTGGTTCACGCGGATTGACCTGCCGCCACGGCCACGCCAGTCCCAACTGCTGGATGTCGCATGACCGTCTCGGATGAGATGTGTCGGGCAGTCAGCCGCGGGCCTTTGCCGAGGCGCTGGCAGACACCGGCGGCCGGTTGCTGCAGGTGAGCACCGACTTTGTGTTCAACGGCCAGCAGGGCAGCCCCTACCGGCCTGAGCAGGCCCGCGGTCCCCTCGGCGCCTATGGCCGCACCAATGCCGCCGGCGAGGAAGCCGTGGAGCAGGTGCTGGGCGGCAGCGGCCGGGGCGTGATCCTGTGCACCAGCTGGGTGATCGGCCCGGTGGGCAAGAACTTCGCCCTCACCATGCTGCGGCTGCACCGGGAGAAACCGGCGATCAGCGTGGTAGCCGATCAGGTGGACTGTCCCACCAGCACCGCCACCATGGCGGCGGCCTGCTGGCGGGTGATCACGGCCGAGCTACAGGAACCGGTGCTATACTAGTGAATCTAAATGGTTTGATGTGGCGGTGGGCGAGCTGGCGGTGGAGCTTGGGCTGCTTGAGCAGATGGCGACCGTGAATTCGATCACCACGGCCGACTACCCCACCCCGGCGCAGCGGCCCAGCTATTCGCTGTTTGACTGCTCCGCCACCCGCCAGGAGTTGGGCCTGCCTGCACTTCACTGGAGGCAAGCGCTGCGCCAGCTGCTGGAGGCGGTGGCATGAGCGGCCGTGGCATGACCACGCTGGCTCCCTCAGGTGAACGGCTGGCGGAAGAGCTCAGCCATCGCTGGGCCGTTGAGCAGGTTCAGCAGTCGCTGGAGGGTGCGGCGGTTGTGCGCTCAGACGGCAAGTCGGCCTCGATCAAGTCGATTTCGGAGTGCATCCAATCGAGCAACGCGATGTCTTTCTCGATCTGCACTCTCCCTTTCTTTGGCCTCCGGCCGACTTCGTCTACAGCTGCTCGATTTCGTTCTCGAGCTGCTACGGCTTCGCCGGCCTTCGGCTACGTTGTCTGCTCTGAGCGCGCGATCTGCATCTCGACGACGGGATCGCGCCGCCAGTTGAGCATCGATAAAAAGGAGCAGAAGCGAGAGAGCGATGAGCCAGACGCCCCATTGCTGCTGGAGGGGGAGCTGGCCGTTGGGGAGGTTGACGTGTTCATCGGAGGAAAACAGAGCAATCAGGCCAACAACGCTGCCGACGACGGTTTCAAGCAGGCCCTTGCCGTCGAACCCCAGCCGCCACCAGGGCGGCGCCTACTCCAGATCCCGAGAGATATCAACCACCCTAAGCAGCCCACACCGATCAAGATAGCCATCAGAGTTGTTCGTGCGCACTGGTTGCGCAACGGTTGGTGGGGCTCTGCTGGCGATCGACGCTGCACCCGGGGCGTCTGTTCAGGACGCTGCAGGAATCCAGCGAAAACCACACCATATGTGGTGTCTGTTTGGGCGGATCCTGTGAGCGCCGCGGTTGGCACCTCCCCTGGGCCATCGGCATGGGCGCTGACTGGCGGACGACGGGCGATTGCCGCTGACGCCGCGCCAGCTGGTCGGGTGCTGCCCTTGGCAAGGGGGCGGAGCAAATGCGAGGTTGTTGGGATGCAGATGGTACGCAACCCCTTGGCAAGAGAGGTTGGGTCATGACCCACCCGCTGCCCATGGCCAGCTCCACCCCACCTGGCGTGCATGCCCCGCTCGCCGGCCGCTGCCGCATCCTGGTGACCGGCGGCGGCGGGTTCATCGGTGGCGCGGTGGTGCGCCGGCTGCTGACAGACAGCGACGCGCTGGTGTTCAACCTCGACAAATGCGGTTACGCCAGCGATCTCACCAGCATTGAGCAGGTGCTGGCACAGCTGGGCGATCGCGCCACCACACCAGAGGGAGAGTGCCGCCACACCCTCCTCAAGGTGGACCTCACTGACGCAGACGCCACGGCGGAAGCGGTGCGCCGGGCCGAACCGGATCTGGTGCTGCATCTGGCGGCCGAGAGCCATGTGGATCGCTCGATCGAGGGCCCAGGGGCGTTCATCGCCAGCAATGTGACCGGCACCTTCCACTTGCTGCAGGCGGTGCGCGCCCACTGGCAGCAGCTCCCCGCCGAGCGCCAGGCGGCCTTCCGCTTCCACCACATCTCCACCCAGGGCTGATTCAAAGTATCAGCAGGGCTTGGCTTCCGGCTGGCGCCTCGCCAACGCCAGCAGCGCCGTGATGTCGTGACACACCGCCTGC
>NZ_JACJSZ010000104.1 GCF_014698445.1 Microcystis elabens FACHB-917 | reverse complement strand
AAAGCCTTGGTTCTCGCGGATTGAACTCCCACCGCTGCCTCCACCCACGGCGGCGATGGCAATCGCATGACGGTTTCGGATGAGATGTGTCCGTCAGTCAGCCACGATGGTCCCCTGCCGCATCGTCATGCCCCTCGCGCTGAGGTGGGCTTTGACTGTCTCGAGGATCTGCTCGCCCAGCCCGTGCTTCTCCAGCAGGTGGCGAAAGGTCAGGATTGTGGTCTCATCCGGGATCCGGTCGCTGATCACCTCGATGCCAGCAAAGCGGCGCATGGTCGGCACCTCGATCAGGACCTCCTCCATCGCAGGGTCGCTGAGCGAATACCACTGCTGCAGCAGATGGATGCGCAGCATGGTGGCCAGCGGATAGGGAGGCCGGCCACCCTTCTTGCTGGTCTTGGGATAGTGGGGCTCGATCAGTTCAATCAGAGCCTGCCAGGGCACCACCACCTCCATCTCGGAGAAGAACTTCTCCCGTTTGGTCTGCTTCTTGGCGATTGTGAGCTCATAATCCGAGATGCCGAGCAGCTTGCCGCCCATCACCTCAGTCGTGGCCTGCGATCACGGCAACATTGTCGAGTGGGTGGCCTGGGTTTTCCAGAGTCTCCTAAGCACAAGAAATTAATTCATCAATATTCTTATGGCTCCTTTTTCTCAATCTTATCTAGGGCTTGCTGAAAAACCCAGACCCCTTGCACCGCAGTTGATTCCAGCCGAATTCTCATGTTAGGATAGGCGTAAATCAGCAATTTCTGGCTTAGAAGAACCTGCTGGCACGCCAATGTACGTTTTGCAGCACACGGGTCAGCTATCGATTGAGGAGTTCCACTCGCCGTTTGGCGGAAAGCTCGATCCCAACAATCGCTGGGTTCTGCTCCACAAGGTGCTTCCCTGGATATCACTGGAAAGCCACTACGCGCCCCAGTTCACCGCCAAGACAGGAGCCCCAGCCAAGCCCTTCCAGATGGCGTTTGGGTCGGTGTACATCCAGCAACGATTGGGAGTGACGGATCGAGACACGGTGGAGCTGATCACGGAATCACCGTATCTGCAATTTTTCATCGGACTGAGCGGTTACCAGCCACTGCCGCCGTTTGACCCATCGATGATCGTGCACTTTCGCAAGCGCATTGGCCCTGACCTGATCAAGGTCTGCAATTGTCAGGCGACAGCGAAAACTGGTCCGGAGGCGACACGAAAACTGGTCCACCCCGTGGAGCACACCAGCAGGGCGAGCAAGGGGCGAGGAGGGGGGCCATCTCTGGAGCCGATGGTTCTGGAGACGGCAGTGCAGACCCCTCAGGACGTGGAGGCGATGCGACGGCTATCGGCAGCAGGCTGGGGCCGGCGGCGAATCGCCAGGGAACTGGGCTGCTCGCCTGAGACGGTGCGCAAGTACCTGCGGCAGGGTGGCTGGCAGCCCTACGGGAAGCCCTGCCGCAACACGGTTCTCGATGGCCAAAGGGAGTGGCTGCGGCAGCGGTTTCTGGCCCACCGCGGCAATGCCGATGTGGTGCGACAGGAGCTGGCCAGTGAGAAGGGGATCAAGGTGAGCCTGCGGACAGTGGAGCGTGCCGTGGAGCCGTGGCGACGGGAGCTGCGCAACGCGGCCCTGGCGACAGTGCGGTTTGAGACCCCGCCGGGCCGGCAACTGCAGGCAGACTTTGGTCAGTGCCTGGTGAGCATTGGCGGCGAGCGGGTGCGGGTGCACCTGGCGGTGCTCACCTTGGGGTACTCGCGCCGGCTGCTGGTGCGGGCCTTCCGCAGCGAGAAGCAGGACCACTGGCTCCAGGCCCTGGAGGAGGGTTTCCGCCACTGGGGCGGGGTGCCGCAGGAGGTGCTGGTGGATAACGCCCGTGCGCTGGTGAGCCAGCACGATCCCGAGCGCAACATCCTGGTTTTTGCCGAGCGGCTGGAGGAGTTCGCCCGTTACTGGGGGCTCAAGCCCCGTGCCTGTCGGCCGTACCGGGCCCGGACGAAAGGCAAGGACGAGCGTGGGGTGGCGTACGTCACCCCCACTGTCAGGAAAGTTGTCCGCTCGGTCTGACCGATCCACCAGGGGGCCCAACCGACGACCATGCAACCGCCCTATGACGTCGCTCTGCGGGAAGCCGTCCGGATGCCCGGTGTCAACTACGTAGGGCTTGCTGAGGAAGCCAGATCCGCTGCGGGGCAGTTGATTCCAGCGGCAGTCTCAGGCTAGGATGGATTCTAATCAGCCTTTTTTGGCTTAGAAGAA
>NZ_JACJSZ010000103.1 GCF_014698445.1 Microcystis elabens FACHB-917 | reverse complement strand
GTCAGGCGCCGCCAGAAACAGCCGTGGTTCACGCGCATTGAGCTGCCACCACGGCCAAGACCACAGAAACGGCAACAGCTGGCTGTCGCATGAGCGTCTCGGCTGAGATGTGTCGGGCAGTCAGGGTGTCGCCTCCCAGTCACGATCGGTAATGACAGAAGGAGGATGTCCCATCTCGGCCTGTCTCGTTCTGAGATCAAAGCTGTTGTGGGGGCGCTGTCAAGGGCGCCGAGGGCCAGAGGAGCTTTCACCCCCGTGAACGGTTACCCCCCCCCCCGCGCAGGCACGGGTGGGGTCGAGGACCGCTCCGAGAATCCTTTGCCCCCCTGTCCACGGCTCCCGCAGGCCATGAACGCAGTCCGGCCGGCCATGGACGGCGTCCGCCGGCTCCTTTGGATTCTGCGTCATTTGAAAGGCCCCTTCCAGGGCCCATGGGTCATTTGGGTGACAAGGCTGACCTCACCCCGTCTCCGTTAAGAGTGTCAGGCAGCCACGGGGGCGGCTTGACGGGAGAAACGAACGATGTTGTTCGCTGTTACGGGTTCGCTCTGACCGAGCAGGCTTCAGTCACCCTCCTCATGCCCCGTCGAAACCATTGCAGCCCCGGGATGACGCACCGCCGTGGGGGCGGTGGGTCGGGGAAATGGAGCTGAGCGGAATCGAACCGCTGTCCGAAACACTGGTGTGGATCACCTAGTTCGTCCGAGGACGAACCAGTTCATCTTGCCACCTGCCAGCCACCGGAACCTGGGACGCCGGCGGTGGGCATCCCCGTACCAGGGGGCGCCGGCCGGCAGCATGGGGCGATGGCCAGCCCCTCCCTCTTCGACGTCATCGCCGTGGTGCCCCCGGGGCTGGAGGAGCCGGCGGCGGCGGAGCTGGCGGCCCTCGGGGCCACCGAGGTGCGCCCCCTGCGGCGCGCCGTGGGCCTGAAGGCCGATGCGGCCACCTTCTACCGCCTGCACCTGCAGGCCCGGCTGCCGTTCCGCTTCCTGCGCCAGCTGGCCCGCTTCCCCTGCCGCGACCGCGAGGAGCTCTATGAGGGCGTCCAGCGGGGCGCCGACTGGGAGCGCTGGCTGCCGCCCCAACGGAGCTTCCGGGTGGAGGCCAGCGGAACTGTGCCCGGCCTCAGCCACAGCCACTACAGCGCCCTGCAGGTCAAGAACGCCCTGGTCGACCGGCAGCGCCAGGTGTGGGGGTCGCGCTCCTCGGTGAACCTGGACGATCCCGACCTGGTGCTGCACCTGCACCTCAGCCCAGGCCGCCCAGGGGGCGGCGGCCCCGAAGCGGTGCTGAGCCTCGATGGGGGCGGCGCCAGCCTGCACCGACGCGGCTACCGGGCCGCCATGGGCCTGGCCCCGCTCAAGGAGAACCTGGCCGCCGGCCTGATCGCCCACACCGGCTGGGACGGAACGGTGCCCCTGGCCGATCCCTGCTGCGGCTCCGGCACCCTGCTGATCGAGGCCGCCTGCCGGGCCCTCGGCCGCGCCCCCGGCCTGGAGCGCATCTTCGGACTGGAGCGCTGGCCCGATTTCGATGCCGCCCTCTGGCAACGGGAGCGCAAAGCCGCCCAGGACCTGGCCCGTCACACCCTCCCCGATGGGTCGCCCCTGGCGGTCGTCGTGGGCATGGAGCAGGATCCGGCCGTGCTGGCCATGGCCCGCGGCAACACGGCAGCGGCCGGTGTCGCCGACTGGGTCCAGCTGCAGGAGGGGGACTGCCGCGATTTCCGCCCCCCGGACACACCCGGGGTGCTGGTGTGCAACCCGCCCTACGGCGAACGCCTCGGCGGCGACAACGACCTGGAGGCGCTCTACGGCGACCTGGGGCGGATGGTGAAGGAGCGCTGCGGCGGCTGGACCCTGTGGCTGCTGAGTGGCAATCCCGCCCTTACGGGAGCCCTGCGCCTGAAGGCCAGCCGCCGGGTGCCGGTGAGCAACGGCGGCATCGATTGCCGCTGGCTCCGCTACGACGTTCGCTGAGCGCGCCACGACGGCCAAGGGGCAGCGGCGCTACCGCGGGCCGGAGACAACGCTGCTAGGAGCCAGTTGCGCGTAACGCGGTCGCCGCCGCCGCTTTCCCCCGCCGTGCACATTTCGTGTGCCAGCTGAACGTGATTTTACCGGATTCGTTGCTCCAGGAGCGCTTGAGCAACCCCGCCAAGGTGCTTGGCGGGGTTGGTTCCCCTCACCCCATCGCCATCGCCTCCTGTTGGTGTTGTTGCTTCAGGTAGCGCCATAACTTGTTGAGGTTGTGGGTGGCGCCCCAGAGCAG
>NZ_JACJSZ010000102.1 GCF_014698445.1 Microcystis elabens FACHB-917 | reverse complement strand
GCTCCGGATTGCAGGCGGTGTGTCACGACATCACGGCGCTGCTGGCGTTGGCGAGGCGCCAGCCGGAAGCCAAGCCCTGCTGATACTTTGAATCAGCCCTGCCTGTTTGCGCATCTTGTTCTCTGCATCATGAGAACATTGCTGCCAAACCGAGGCCAGTGCATAGGAATAGAGGCTATAGAAGAATGCAAAGGCGGTATCTTTCACGCTGATCAAGGAGAACCCCAGCAAGGCAGGGAAGAGTAACGTCATCACTCCTGCGAGTTCTGGTTGAGGCGCACCTAACTTTCTTGAAACTTTATTAACAATAATGGACGTGCCGACCAGGTAACCTATTGAAACAATGTGTGAGAGAGCAAAGTATCCAGATTTGTAGGCATCACTGAGCCCAGAGCCAGAATCGGTGGAAAGTCCCAGATGTCCAAATGGATCAATGACTATCCGGATGAGTCGAACTGCAAGCCATAGGAAATAGCTTGGAAGTCTTGGCGCGATCCCATAAAACTCAAGATTGGAATGAATCGATGTAAAGTCTGGATCTTTTAGCTGCAAGACCTTTCCTGATCAGCAACAAAGCTCCGCATCATGTTAATGCTTTTTAACGCATAAAAGCAGATGTCCTGCGGAAACTGTCTTTTGTGGCCTTATGCGGCACAGGTCGGCATCCCTGAACGACGGCAAATTGGCACTGCGGAGCTTCGTTGCTGATCAGGAGACCTTTTGAGCATGCGCCAAGGTGGAGGTCAGTCCGATAAATTGGATTGGCTCATCAAAGCCATTGACGCCACTAGCTGCCGAAGACAGCGTCAACACCACGACTAACCCCAAGGCCAAGCGAAAGACGAAGGAAGAGTAATGCTGCTTCTTGATCATCATTTTGGCTACAGATGCGGGCAGTCTAGTTGTAGAGCTAGATCTAGCTTGCATCGCTGACTTGCATCAGGCCAACAGCAACATGGATTCTTAATGCAAAACGAACAGCTGCTCTTGCTGGTTCTTGATATAAATAGAAGCTCTGCCAAGGACTGCCTGGAGGATCACAATAGAAGGAATCCGCTGAGCTCTCAGGATCAGTCTTTTGGTTTCTCTCCATCCGAGATGAAGAGAACTGGACCATGCAGTCTGTTGAGACCTCGTGAGTAGTATTCAAAGATGACTCGGGATTCGTCAGTAGAGGGAGTGGTGGATAAGCCTTTTGATGCACGGATAATCTCATGATCTGATTTAGAGTGGTAGTGAATGTACGCATTGTATTGAAAGTATTCCCTCGATTGACCTGCGTAGCTTGGGCCTTGTTGGGCCTTGGCCAAAAAACTGTTGTCAGCCACCATGTATTGAAAAGCGCCCAGGCCAAACAGGTTAATGACTGTAATCAGGACTGCCAAAGACAAAGGGCCTTTGGCGACATTCCTTCCAGATTGGTTGGCCATCAGTTGTTGTAATAGTAAGCTTGAAAGAATGCACCAGAATGGAATCGCGGCGATGTTCCTTAGGCTGTGAAACTCTGGGAAGGAAATCGCCCCCGGCAAGGAGCAGATGACAAGGTAAATGATTAGAATGCCGGAAGGCGGGCTTAGTAAATCAGAGATTGACTTACTTCTCTGAGATGTATTCTTTTGCAGTACGCGTTCAGGGGTCGTGACGCCCCGCCGCAGGACTGCACGCCTGATGGCCCATCGCTGAGCGATCAAACAGCGGTGCTCTGTCTTGCCGAACTCAGGGCTCCGGCAGCAGTGACGGCATCACCCCACCGCGGTGATGGGCAATCCAGGCCTGCTCCAGGAACTGCCAGACATCGCGGCCCTGTTGCCTGAGGGTGGTGGTGACGGTGAGCAGGCGGCTGCGGCAGATCGCACCCTTTGTGGACTGGACACCATGGCTGATCTTGCGTCCTGATCAGCAACAAAGCTCCGCATCATGTTATTGCTTTTGAACGCATAAAGGCAGATGTCCTGCGGAAGCTGTCTTTTGTGGCCTTATGCGGCACTGGTCGGCATCCCTGAACGACGGCAAATTGTCACTGCGGAGCTTCGTTGCTGATCAGGTCTTGCGTTGAATCACCGACTGGCGCAGGGCACGCTCAGCAGCGTTGTTGGTGGGCTCGATTCCACAGATCTCCAGGAAGGTCCAAAGGGCATCCGCCAGCTGGAGGATCTGCTGAGCGGTGCGCACCGTCTTGGCCCACGGCGTTCGCTCGCCTCGTTGGACACCCAGCTCCACCACCTGCTGCAGCGTGGCCACAAAGGCCTGGCGGATCGGTCGGCAGCGGTGTTGCAAGACGGACCAGTCGATCGTTCCGTCCTTGTAGCGGTGCCAATGGTCAAACAGCTGTCGCTGCAGGTCCAAAAGTTCCGCACCGAACTCGGCGCTGGCGCCCGGGCGTTCGGCGATGGCGGCGAGATCGCGGATCAGGTGCGCCCAGCAGAGCTGGCGCTGCTGGCTGGGCAGGTGGTTGTAGGCCGAGAAGCGATCGCTCACCAC
>NZ_JACJSZ010000101.1 GCF_014698445.1 Microcystis elabens FACHB-917 | reverse complement strand
TTGGCTCCATAGAAGCGGAAGACGTTGCTGCCCAGGTCGATCGCCACCGAGCCATTGTTCACGCTGCTCAGGTCGGTGAGGCTCACCACACCGGCGGCGCCCAGAACCAGGTCGATCGCCTGATAGGCAGTGCTTTCGGCCCGGTAGCGGGAGAGTGGGTCTACAACGGGTGCCGAGTCGTCGTTGCGAATGATGCCGGTGACCGTTGCGGTGGTGCCGATGGTGTAGCCGCTGCCGGCGATGAGGGTGAGCGCAACGGTTTCATCCGCTTCCACCACACCGTCTGAGGTGGGATCCACAGTAACGGTAACGATGGCAGAACCCTCCAGGAAGGTCACCGTTTTGGTGGCTGGCGTGGCGGCAATGCCGGTGTAATCCGTGCCCAAGGTGGCGCTGCCGCCTAGGGTGTAGCTCACTGTGAGCGGACTGCTGGTGGCACCGGTGCGAGTGAAGGTGTACACCAGATTGGTGGTGCCGTCTTCTGCCACCGTTGCCGGTGATAGCGTCAGCGTGATATTAGGGGTGGAGGATGCGGGGGCAACGTCTAGGCTGAAAAGCTCATTGTTGCCGTAACTTTCGCCGCCGCTTTGCCAGTTGCTGGCCGTGAAGAACAATTTGTTGCGGCTGGCGTCGTAGATCAGGTTGCTGGGGTTGGCGTTGCCCAGGCCATAACCGAGCGGTGCCTGAGGATTGAGATCGGTGGCTCGGTAGGTGCCTTCCGCCGTGCCATCACTGCGCCAGAGTTCACGGCCATTGTTGTTATCCGTGGCGGCGAAGTAGAGCACACCATTCACATTGGTGAGATCCGAGAGTGCCGCATTGGTTCCTAAACTTCCCCAAGGCGCGCCACTCATCATGCCGGTACCTGCCGTGGTGCCATCCGTCTTCCAAAGTTCACTTCCACTGGTAGTAGTAAAAAACAGGGTGTTGTTCACCGCTGTGAGCTGGGCCATCGGGCCGTGCCACCAATAATTAGGGAAATTTGTTACTTTCACGGTGCCTGAAGTGCTGCCATCGGTTTTCCAGAGCTGCCAACCTGAGCCATCGTTGGCGGAGAAGTAAAGGCTTCCTTGAAAGATGGCATAGCTTTGAGGATCGGAATTATTCCCGCCCGCGTAGATGTTTTTCACCCTGGTTGTGGTGGTGCCATCGGTCTTCCAGAGCTCGCGCCCATAGGTGGGATCGTAGGCATCAAAATACAGAGCTCCATTGAAGACGATCAGATCATCTGGATTGGAATCACCAGCGCCCGGGTTGATGTTGCGCACCAAGGTAGTGCCGGCGGTGGTGCCATCCGTTTTCCAGAGTTCACGGCCGTTGGTGCCGTCGTTTGCGGTAAAGAAGATGGTATTGCCGATGACGGCATTCTTCCAGAGATATGGATCAGAATATGAAGTTCCTGGGATTATGTCTTTAACGAGGCTTGTGCCGGCAGCCGTGCCATCGCTGGTCCACAATTCCCATCCGGCATCGCTTGTATAGTTGTTAAAATAAATACGATTGCCTGCGGCAATGATTGGGCTGTATGCATGCGACCAACTATGTACTGCCAAGATGAGACTGGTTCCAGCTTCGCTGCCATCACTTTTCCAGAGGCCATAGCCATTGATATCATCGTAAGCAAAGAAATAGAGATTTCCGCCCATTTCTGTGATTGCCTTGACATCACTCCCATATCCGCCCGCCCGCACATCTTTCACCAATTGGGTGCCGGCGGCGGTGCCATCGCTGGTCCACAGCTCTTTGCCGAGCACGCCATCGTTGGCAGCGAAGTAGAGCTTGCCGTTGAACAGCAGGGGAGTAGAGATGTCGGACCCTACTGTGCGGGGATCCAGCTCCAGCGAGACCGTACCTGCGGCGGTGCCATCGCTGCTCCAAAGCTCATGCGTCCAGCCCGAATAACTCTCGCTTTCAGCAACGAAATAGAGCTTGTTGTTGAATGCCGTCAACTCCCGAGGATTGGAGCCAACGGGGCCTGGTAACACATCCCGCACGAGCACGGTGCCGGCGGCGGTGCCATCGCTCTTCCAGAGCTCGCGGCCGGTGCTGGCGTCACCATCACCCAGGTTGAAGTATAGAACCCCACCGACGTTGGTAAATGACGAGATAAAACTGTAGTAGCTGGGCAAGTCAGCAACTTTCGTTACTGTGGTGCCATTGCTCTTCCAGAGTTCGGTGGTGGTGGCACCCTGGTGGGAGAAGTAGAGGGTTCCATTGATGTTGGTGAGATTGAAATTATCATTCGACCAATAATTGGCGTTGAATACGGTAGCGCTCACGGTCACCGTGCCGCCACTGGTGCCGTCGCTCTTCCAGAGCCGATAGCCGCTGCCGCTGTTGGCAAAGAAGTAGAGCGTACTGCCCAGAATCGTGAGGTTGAGGGGGTCACTGCCCGCGCCGGCCGAGGTGTTGATGTTGCGCACTGTGCTGGTGGTGGCGCTGGTGCCGCCGCTCTTCCACAGCTCACGGCCACTGGCACCGTCGTTGGCGGTGAAGTAGAGGGTGCCGTTGAGGTTGAGCAGATCCCGT
>NZ_JACJSZ010000100.1 GCF_014698445.1 Microcystis elabens FACHB-917 | reverse complement strand
GGATCCATGGGTCATACCTCCAGAAGGAAAGATAAAGGGACACAGCACATCGATGGATGCGCATTCCTCAGTGTCTTTCTCTGCTGGCTCTGTGGCATTGAATCCCAGCCAACCGCCGCACTCAGCCGCAGTGGGCTGGTTGCAACGTCGACGCACTGGAAGGCCCTGACAGGAACTGGGCTATAATTGGCTGTTGGAATCTGCCGCGTAGCGGCTTAGTTCAACGCTGCCCCTGAGTGGCAGGCAGGAAGCTTGCGGAGGCGTAGCAGGGAGTAGACGGCGGCCTGTCCACTCAAGGGGCTGGTTGGAAAGTGCTCTTCGCCCGTAGCGGAAACCTCTCAGGATGGCGTATCGACTCGACAGATAGGTCAATATCTAAATCAGGCCAATATAGGTGGTCGGCCGTAGGCCGCAGGACGTTGAGGATCTGCTGAATCGTGGCTGCCTTGAACCAGGGAAACTCTGAGTACGGAAGTGCAAGCTCCTCATCACCAAGAAGTATCCAGATGCAGTGTCCGGAAACATTGGTGACCTCAGCTCCCAAAGTGACGGTTCCAAGCATCTGTGATCTCCTTTTGGCGGGACTTGATGAGGCGTTCTGCCTCTTTCACCTCTGATGAGCTTAGCCCAATATTGCGGGCGAGTTCAATGGTTGGTACTAACCAGAATTTAGCCTCACCATCTGGGTGACTGACATGGATGTGAATACGGCTTTCCTCTCTTGAGAAGAAGAAAAACCGAAACTCGCCTTCTCGGAAGACGGTTGGCGACAAGCGGGACCCCCTTCTATTGGATGTTCAGCATAGCGTCAGTTCCCGCCATGGGAAAGCAAATGGCTTCAGAATCAAGCCTCAGATGCTCAGGACGATGGCTTGGCGAGACGGCTGTTTGCATCTTTCCAACGCTGCCCCTGAGTGGCAGGCAAGGAGCCTAGGCTTGCGAAGCAGTGATGTGGTGGTGGCCTGTCCACTCGAGGGGCGGGTTGGATGGCATTTCAGGAGAGTTAAGAGTGATTTTGGGCATACTTGACAAGCCAACCCAATGGGGTCACCTGTATAGTCTTCCTTCTTTTGTCACCTTCATCCTGAGTACTTACAAGTAGACCGGCATCTTCAAGATCCTTGACATGAGGTCGAAGTGCCTGCGAACTTTTAAAGTCAAAGTCTGCAAAGTCGCTTGGCGAAAAGACACCGTTTAGATCGATCGCAACTTTAAACACCTGCCAAGCGCGAGGCTTCAGCGCATCGGTGGCAGCTTTTAGTGCTTCCGAAGACTCATGAGTCAACCACGAGGAAAAAGCTTCTCTTTTGGCAGCTACATCAGCCGGCCAGACTTCAGGAGAATAGTTATCGGCTACCCACTGGCAGAAGCTATCTGCTTTACTCAGAGTGCTTCGAAGTATGCGATGCAGGATCTCGTAAAGCCTTTCAAAGTCTTCGACACAAAGAGGAAGATATGGGGTGCTTGTTGAGCCTTCTGATGGACTATACGCAGCAATACGGGAATTGTAAATCTCGGCAGACAGGCTGTCATCTACTCCGGAGACCACTATTGGGGGATGAAGGAAGCCTTCAAGCCGAGGAGATGAGACTGTTCCCAAAACAATTCCCAAGGCGCCACACAGTACCCAGCGCAGGCCTTGGATATTTAGGAGTTTGTCTCTAAGTTCCTCAAGCCGAAGCCTAACTGTATCCGAAGTTTGCAGGAGCTCCAAGTTGTCAATGGTACATATAACTGCTCCATCGTTTGGAGTTGGAAACATATCTGACAACCACTTCTGAACTGCTTTGCGAAAGCCACTTCTTTCGAAGCCTGATGACGTATTAGTCTCACCCCCCCCCTTCCAATGCCTGCGCCGTTTCCCATGATGGAGAGGCTTCCCTGAAGTGAGGCTACTTGTGGCGCATTAAGCCAGCTATCCAGCTGTTCCGTTTTGATTGCTGAAAATCCGTCTATAGCCTTGCCACGATCAATCAGGGTTTGCGCAACTGCCATTAACACTTCGTCGATGAACTCCTCTGCATCCTTGTTTGCATTGAGCTGAAAGATAGTATTACACGGTATCATCAGCGGGCCTTCCCAGCCCGAAAGTGCCTCTGTATAGACTTGATATGCAGCAACATTCACTAGGCTTGTCTTTCCGACGCCATTCAAGCCTTCGATCGTTGCTATCTTTGGTGGATTAAATAACCTTCTTTTCAAAGTCTGCAGCTCAGCTGCTCGCCCAATCAAAAGCCTTGCGCCGAGGTCGGATGGAGGCAGTGGCGAGACCTGAAATGGTGAGTCAACAAATCCCCATTGTTGATAGATATTCATCCCTGTAAGTAGTTCGGCTTGCCTGTTGATCTCCTCAAGCCTAGCCGAGGCCTATCACGGATGCCGCTTAACGGCTTCTTGCCCATCCAACGCTGCCCCTGAGTGGCAGGCAAGGAGTTTGGGGTGGCGTAGCTGAGAACTGGTGGTGGCCTGTCCACTCGAGGGGCTTGTTGGACTAAGCCGCTGCGCGGCAGATTCAAATCCAGTGTAGCCAGAGACATGCAATATGGCCAGCAAGCGCTGATTTGATTGCCGAGCAGCCTTGGGC
>NZ_JACJSZ010000010.1 GCF_014698445.1 Microcystis elabens FACHB-917 | reverse complement strand
CTTTGAGCATCCGCTCGTGGCTCATGGCCTTGTGCTTGGAGGCATTGGCCTGCACCTTGGTGCCATCCAGCGCCACATGGCCCAGGCTCACCATCCCGGCTTCCTGGCAGAGCCGCAGGATCTGCACAAACAGATCGCTCAGGGCCTCCAGGTTGCGGCGGCGGAACTCACTGATCCGGCTGTGGTCCGGCTGCTGGTTGCCGGTCAGCACCCGGAAGGCCAGATCCTCGTAGCAGGCCCGCTCGATCCTGCGGGATGACACCGTGCCCACGCAGTAGGCGTAGAGCAGCAAGAGCGTCATCATCCTGGGGTCAAACCCCTTCTCGCCGCGGGGATCCTTGGCTTGAGCTGGGATCACGATCGCCGAGAGATCCAGCTCATCCACCAGGTCCAGCAGGAAATACACCTGGTGGTCAGTTGAGAGCCAGTCGCTGGGTGAGGGCGGCAGCAGGATCGTCTGGCCCGGTTGCCAGGGGCGGAAGGTCTTGCTCATGACCCATTATCTCGCCCAGATCCATTGCTATCACAGGGATCTGGGCAGATTCAGGGGTGTCTGTGGAGAAGAGCAGGGTGGTCTATGCGCAACAGGCTCCTAGAGAGGTTGTTCCCTCTCGCGCCGCCATGAGCCTCGACCAGCTGGATGCCTTCCTGGCCCACGCCCGCGCCGATGCCGCCCTCGATCGCCGCCTCCACGACCCGGTCGACCCCCCGGATCTGGCGGCCTTCCTGGCCCTGGCCCGCGGCGCCGGCTTCTCCGTGGACGAGGCGGATGTGATCGCCGCCCAGCAACGGGCCGAGGCCGGCCTCAGCGACGAGGAACTGCAGGCCCGGGCGGGGGCCGAGGCGCGGCGGCTGCGCCACTTCATCCCCGGCTGATCCCCATGGTCGAGCGCGTCGCCGACTATCCCCGCCCGCCGGCCCTGGTGCCCTCTGACCAGCAGGTGCGGGTGGAGGCCCTGGGACGGGTGCTGTGCGACACCCGCCGCAGCCTGCGGGTGCTCGAAACCTTCCACCCCCCCGTCTTCTACCTCTCGCCGGAGGACGTGGACCTGACCCTGCTGGAGCCCGCGGCCGGCTCCAGCTTCTGCGAGTGGAAGGGGGTGGCCCGCTATTTCGATCTGGTGGCCCCGGACGGCGCGGGCGGGCAGCGCCGCCTGCGGCGGGCCGTCTGGTCGTATCCCTCGCCCACACCGACGTTCGTCGCGCTGGCCGGCTGGCTGGCCTTCTACCCGGCGCTGATGGACGGCTGCTGGGTGGACGGGGAGCGGGTGGTGCCGCAACCGGGCGGCTTCTACGGCGGCTGGATCACCAGCGCCGTGGAGGGGCCCTTCAAGGGGGATCCGCTTCACCCGGAGCTGATCTGAGACCATCGGGTCCGACCACCGGGCCCTGCCACAGCAGGTCCCGGCCCAGCCAGCCGATGGCTGCCTCCGACAGGCCCCAACCGTCCTCGAGGCGCTCCAGGCCCAGGTCGCCCAGGGGGGTTCGGGCGGGGAGGCCGCCGAGCAGCGTCGGGGCGATCACCGCGGCCAGCTGCTGCACGCAGCCCTGGCGCACGGCCGCCGCCGCCAGCTCGGGTCCGCACTCCCACAGCACCCTGTTGCAGCCGCGCCCGGCCAGGGCGATGGCCAGGGCCGCCGGTTCGCAGGCCTCCAGGGCCAGCCGCTCCACCCCCAGCCGGTCGAAGCGGTCGCGGCGATCCTGCGGCGCCTCCGGCCCATGGACCAGCAGGGTCGGCGCCGCGGCCGCATCCCAGAGACGGGCGGCTGCCGGCAGATCCAGCCCACGGCTGAGCACCACCCGCAGCGGCTCCGGGTTGCGCCTCCCGCGGCTGGTGAGCAGGGGGTCATCGGCCCGTACCGTGCCACCCCCCACGATCACCGCATCGCAGCGCGCCCGCAGGCGGTGCACCCAGTCCCGGGCCCCCGGACCGCTGATCCACTGGCTGACGCCGTTGGGCAGCGCCGTGCGGCCATCGAGGCTCATGGCCCACTTGAGGACACCGAGGGGCCGGCCCGTGGCGATCCGGTGCAGAAAGGGCGCATTCAGCCGGTGCGCCTCGGCCTCCATCACCCCTGCGATCACCCCCAGCCCCGCCGCCCGCAGGCGGGCGATGCCGCCGCCGGCCACCTGGGGGTTGGGGTCGGCCATGGCCAGCACCACCCGGGCGATGCCGGCGGCGATCACCGCCTCGCTGCAGGGGGGGGTGCGGCCGTGGTGGCAGCAGGGTTCCAGGGTCACGATCAGGGTGCCGCCCCGGGCCCGCCCCCCCGCCTGGGCCAGGGCGCCCACCTCCGCATGGGCCTCGCCGGCCCGCGCATGGAATCCCTCCCCCACCAGCGTCCCGTCGGCGTCGAGCACCACCGCGCCCACCAGGGGATTGGGGCTGGCGCGGCCCTCGGCGAGGGCGGCCAGCTGAAGGGCCCTGGCCATCCACGGGCGCCAGGGGGAGCAGGGGGTCATGGGGTGGGCGTGTCCGGCAGGCTGCGCCATTCCGCCACCACATAGGGCGGCACCGCCAGTTCGCTGAACACCCGCGGCAGCCGCAGCCGCAGGGGGCGGTCGCGCTCCAGATCGGCCAGCAGCGGCGCCAGGTTGAACTCGGCCGCGGCGGCGCGGCTATCGCGGGCCAGGGCGGTGCTGGTGAGGGTGACGTCCTCCAGGTCCCAGCGCAGCCGGCCGCTGCGCACCTCCAGGGCGGTGGGATGGTCGAGGCGCACCTTGCCCGGGTAACCCACGATCCGCAGCCGCAGCGGTCCCCCCGGCGGCCCCTCCCGGTAGGCCACCACCTGCCAGCTCTGGTCGTCGAGGTCGCGCAGGCTCTCCAGGCTGCGCACCATCGGTGTGCCGTCGGCATCCGGGTGGGCATGGAGCTGGGCCAGGGCCGGGGCCGGGGCGATGGCCAGGATCAGGGCCAGCAGGGGCGCCAGCAGCAGAACCCCTATCGTTGCGGCGCTCCGCTGGCTCATGGCTGGCGGTCGGCTCCGGGGATCGGCTGCCAGCCGGTGTGGGTGGCCCAGAGGGCCCAGATCGCCATGGCCCGTAGATAGTGGCAGGCGCGGAAGGTGCCGGCGGCGGTGATCGCCTCCGGGGTGCGGAACTGCAGGCCCCCCTCATACACCTGGCGCACGACGGCGCCGCTGATGGCGAAGGCGGTGCCGCTCTGCCCCATCAGCCGGTAGTACGCGGCCAGACCGAAGTTGATGCCGGTCCACACCTCCAGGGGATGGGTGCCCTTGGGATCGAGGGGGGTGCCGTCGCGGCGCAGGCCGTTGGCCACCCCGAGGCGACCCCCTTCGAAGGACTCGAAGCAGGCCTGGCGGATCGCGTTCAGGGCCGAGAGGGCCCGCTCGTCCGCCACCACCGGCGGCAGCCCCAGCAGCCGGGCGTAGAAGTCGCCGCAGAGCTGGTCGGCCATCACCACCGGGGTGCCGCTGGCGGCATCGATGGCGTAGTACTCGCCGTTCCAGAGCAGGGCATCGAAATGGCTCCTGGACTGCTCCAGCCAGCCGCCGAAGCGCCGCTGCTCCTCGGCGGTGTCGAGCCCCAGCTCCAGCTGCAGCTGCTGGCCGATGGCCAGGGCCGCCTCCAGGGCGGCGATCCAGAGGGCGCCGCAGTAGGCGCTGACACCCTGCAGGGGCCAGTCGTCGAAGGTCTGGTCCGGGGCGCCGCCGTTGTCGGGCAGCCCATCATCGTTGACGTCGAAGCGCTTGAGGTAATCCAGGGCGGTCACCGCCGCCGGCCAGCAGTCCGCCAGGAAGCCGATGTCCGGGCCGCCGGGGGCCAGGCGGTAGGTGCGCCACACCTGCAGCACGAAATCGCTGGCCAGGTCCTTCCAGAGGTTGCAGTCCTGGTAGGCGGTGTAGTTGGTGGCGTCGAAGGGGCGCTCGTTGGGGGCGCCGAGGTCGTGGGGGGTGGCGCCGGCCACCTTGCGGGGGGCTTCCACCCGGCCGCGGCCCTGGGTGAAGTACCAGCCGATCGGCCGCGGCGTGGCATCGGCGGCCGGGATGGCGCGGGCGAAGCTGCGCAGCACCGCCTTGTCGAGCTCGGGCCAGAGCTGCAGCAGGGCGAAGGAGCCGTAGAGCCGCACGTCGAGGCTTTCGTACCAGGCGTAGTCGAGGCACTCGAGCACCCCGAAGCGGCCCACCGGATCGCCCGGGCCGGCGGCCGTCCAGAGGCTGCCGCCGCTGGCCAGGTCGTAGAGCTCGTTGAGCAGGGCCATGCGCAGCGGCTCCGCCAGGTCGTGGCGCCCCGCCACCGGCGCCTGCCAGGCCTCGATCGCGGCGTGCCAGTCGCGCCATTCGGCCAGGGCTTCGGCGGCGATGGCGGCGGCGCTGTCGCCGTCCGTGCCGAAGAAGTCGGTGTAGCGGCGCAGGGCCCGGGTGCCGGTGGCGAAGGCCGTCACCGGCAGATCCCAGCTGATCACCACGGGGATCTCGAGGGAGGCCCCGGGCTCCAGCCGGAAGCGCACCGCCATGGCGGCGCTGAGGGGATCGTCGCCGGTGCTGCGGCGGTCGTTGTCACTGTCGGGAATCGAGCCGTCGCGGCTGAAGGGCTCCCAGAGTTCCGTCCCGTCGCCACTGGGATCCCAGCGGCTGCAGCGGAACACCTCCACCCCCGGGTGGTTCAGGGCCGCCGGCTCGGGCACCGCCAGACACCACTGCCCTTCCCCCTCCGCCAGGGGCTGGGAGCGCTCCCCTTCCAGCAGCAGGCCCTTGAGACCGTCGGCGTCGATCCAGCGGTTGCGCTGCCCCTTGCCGCGGCCGATCGCCGGCACGTAGTTGTGCTCCGGGCTGCCGTCGTCCCGGAAGTGGACCGCCGCCGCCGGGTCGGTGTTGGTGAACCAGCTGACCGTGTTGCGCCAGCTCAGCAGCAGCGACAGCTCCAGCGGCCGGTTGGTGGGGTTGGACAGCGTCCAGGCGAAGACGGCGACCGGGTAGCTGGTGCGCCGGTAGTCGCCGGGAAGGATCGGGCTGAAGGCCTCGCAGCGCACGTCGGCGCTGAACACGGAGGCGTAGTGGTGGGAGCTGATCGGGTAGCGCACCGCCACGGTGCCGCTCGGCTGCTCCGGGGTGGCGGCGGGGTACCAGCTCCAGGCGGTCAGGGGCGGGCCGGAGCCGGGGCGGGACGCATCGGCCACGGGTCTGGTCGCCAGGGCATGGGCCCGTCGCCCGTCGCCGTCCCGCTCGAAGAGGGCGAACTGGCAGTCGGGCAGCACGCCGAACCAGTGCTCGCCGCCGTCGAGGTGCCAGAGGTTGAAGGCGCCGTCGACGCCCCGCCCCAGGCAGCCGGCGCCGAAGCCCCCAAGGGGCATGCCGTGGTTGGGGCCATCGTCGAGGTTGCTGGCGTAGCGCACCGTGTAGGGCTGGCTCCAACCCTGGCCGAAGGGCCGCGACCAGCTGGCCTCGGGGGGCTGCCAGGGGCTCCTGCCGCGCCGCAGGTTGGGGAGAGCGGGGAGGCCGAAGGGCGCCATGGGGCCGGACGAGGTGGGCCCAGCTTGTCAGAGCTGGCCACGCCGTGATGGCCCGGGCAGACCGCCAGTACCCTGCCAGCAATCGGCGGGATGGCGTGAATCCTCTGGTCGGGCTGTTCGGTGCGGGCCTCCATCCGCCGCAGCGTTCGAAGGCCTATCGGCCCGAGATCGACGGTCTGCGGGCCGTGGCCGTCCTGGCGGTGCTGATCAACCACCTCGATCCCCGCTGGCTGCCGGGTGGATTCCTGGGCGTCGACATCTTCTTCGTGATCTCGGGCTATGTGGTCACGTCCTCGCTGCTGGCGCGGCGGGACGGCAGCCGCTTGCAATTCCTGCGCCGCTTCTACGGACGCCGCATCCGGCGCCTGATGCCGGCCCTGGTGGTGAACGTCGCCGTCGTCTCGGCCCTGTTCTCGATGCTCGTCTCACCGATCGACGATTTCTTCGCGCCGGTGATGCGCACCGGTCTGGCCGCCCTGTTCGGGGTCTCCAATCTCTATCTGCTTCGGCAGGGCTCGAACTACTTCGCCACCGACAACCACTTCAACGCCTTCATGCACACCTGGTCGCTGGGGGTGGAGGAGCAGTTCTATCTGGTCTGGCCGGCGGTGCTGCTGCTCTGCGGCCTCGGGGTGGCCGGTACCGGTGCCGGTGCCGGTGCCCTGCGGCGGCTCAAGGTGGCCAGCCTGCTGCTGCTGGCCCTCTCCCTGGCCCTGTACCTGGGCCTCAGCCTGGGTGGCCAGGCCGAGCGGGCCTTCTTCCTCACCACCGCCCGCTTCTGGGAGCTGACGGCGGGCTGCGTCGCCTACCTGCTGCATCGCGGCAGCGGCAGCGCCCGTGACCTCGGCCAGGGGCTGGCCCTGCCCCGCTGGCGCCAGCCCCTGGCCTCCCTGGCCCTGGCGGGGTTGCTGGCCCTGCTGCTGCTGCCGGAGGCCTGGCGGCTGGGCACCACCCTGGGGATCACGACGCTGACGGCGCTGCTGCTGATGCTGCTCCGGCCCGCCGGCCGCATCGGCCGCTGGCTGTGCCACCCCGTCTGCCTGGCCCTCGGCATGGCGTCCTATTCGCTCTATCTCTGGCACTGGCCGGTGATCGTGCTGGCCCGCTGGACGGTGGGGTTCAACGCCCTCACCCTCGTGCCGGTGCTGGTGCTGATCACCCTCTGCACGGCCCTCTCCTACCGGCTCGAGAGCCTGTTCCGCTACGGCCATCCCGCCGTCCCCGTCCTGGGTCGCTCCGGCCTCGCCTACCCGGCCATGACCGTGCTGGCCGCCGCCTTCAGTGCGGGCCTGCAGGGGCCCCTTGAGGGCCGGCTCTTTGTCGGTGAGCGGAGCCATACCGTCGGCACCACGGCCAACATGAAGCGCATCGCCGGCACGACCGTCGACACGGTCCACTGCTTCCAGGAGCCCACCGATCCTGTCGCCGGGGGCGATGGGCCCGACCCGTGCCTGGCCCTGGCACCGAAGGGGAAGGACCTCCCCACCCTGTTCTTCCTGGGGGACAGCCACACCCATGTGCTGATTCCCCTGGGGGAGAAGCTGCTGGCCAGCGGCCGGTTCAACGTGGCCTTCATGGCCCGGGGCGGCTGTCCGGTGCCGTATTTCGCCCGCTGGCGGGAGGGCGCCCCGGTGCCGGCCCGGTACCGCCGCTGCCGGCCCTACGCCGACAGAGAGGAGCGCCGAGTGCTGGCCCGCCTGCGGCCGGGGGACCGGGTGGTGCTGGTGTCGAATCTGGCCGGCTATCTGGAGGGGGCCCGGGGGGCGGGCCTGCGGAGCGCCGAGGCCTCCTATGCCGCCGCCCTGCGCCGCTTCGCGGAGTCAGTGAGCCGTCGGGGCGGGGACCTGGTGGTGTTCGGCCCCCTGCCCACCTTCCCCCAGAAGAAGATCGGCGGTCCCCTCACCCTCTGCCAGGCGGAATGGTTTCGCCCCGCCGGCTCCCTGGGTCCCCAGTGCCGGCCGGTGCTGCGGCCGCGCCGGCAGGAGCTGGCCGCGATCGCCCCGGTCCGGCGCCTGCAGGAGCGCACGATCCGGGATCTGCCGGGCACGCGCCTGTTCAGCCCCTTCGACAGCCTCTGCCCGCCGACCCAGCCCGTCTGCTCCAGCGTCCGCGCCGGGACCCTGCTCTACAGCGACGAGACCCACCTCACCAACGCGGGTGCCCTGCTGCTCTATCCGCGCCTGATGGCCTTCCTCGAGGATCAGCCGGGGGGGGCGGCGCCACCCAGCTGATCGCTGCCCAGCTCCTGCTCGATCAGGGCATCGAGGGTCACGGCGCTGCGCACCAGGGACTGGTACCTCTGCACCACGCGCCGGTTGCGCTCCAGCCAGCTGCCAGCGTCCCCGCCTCCCCCCAGGGGGTGGCCGCCCGGACCGGAGCGGTCGTCATCGAGCAGCTCGAGATCACTCTGGTGGGCCAGCAGGGCCAGCACCAGGGTGTGGATCCTCTGGCGTCGATCGCTCATGGGCTGGGGGCGGGTCCGGCACGTGCGGGAGCATCATGGCCAGACGTGGGGCGGGGCACGGCTGGAGGGTTCGCCGCTGGAGGTGCTGGGCACCGATGCCGCCGGCCTGGCGGGACTCTCCCGCCACTGGCAGGAGCGGATCCGGCGGGCCGATCTGGTGGCGGCCCCGCGGCGGCTGCTGGCCGACCTCGAGGCCTGCTGCGCCGGCGCCCCCACCCCGGAGCTGCTGGCCAGCGACAGGCCCGCCGACCTGCTGCCGCGGCTGGAGCGGGCCCTGGCCGCCGGCCAGACGGTGATGCTGCTGGCCAGCGGCGACCCCCTCTGGTTCGGCATCGGCCGTCTGCTGCTCCAGCACCTTCCCGCCGAACGGCTCCGCTTCCACCCCGCCCCCACCTCCCTGCAGCTGGCCTTCGCCCGCCTGGGCCGGCCCTGGCAGGACGCCACCTGGATCAGCCTCCACGGGCGCGATCCCGAGCCGCTGGCGGCCCGGCTGCAGCAGCGTCCCAGCGCCCTGGCGGTGCTCACCGATCCGGCCCGGGGCGGCGCCGAGGCCGTGCGCCGGATCCTGCGGGCCTCCGGGCTGGAGGCGGCCTATGCGTTCTGGCTGGGGGAACGCCTGGGCCATCCGGCGGAGCGGCTGCAGCGGCTGGCCCCCGCCGACCCCCTGCCGCCGGATCTCGATCCCCTGCACCTGGTGCTGCTGATCGCCGTCGAGCCGGCCGTGCCGCCGCCGGAGGCCCTGCCCCTGTTCGGCCTGGCCGACGGCCTCTGGCTGCAGCACCCCGACCAGCCGGGACTGATGACCAAACGGGAGGTGCGCATCCAGCTGCTCGCCGATCTGGAGCTCCCCGAGCGCGGCGTGCTGTGGGACATCGGCGCCGGGGTGGGATCGGTGGGGCTGGAGGCGCTGCGCCTCCGCCCCACGCTGGCGCTGTGGGCCGTGGAGCGCCGGCCCGGGGCCGCGGCCCTGATCGGCGCCAATGCGGAGCGGCTGGGGGTGCGGCCCGCGGCGGTGCTGGAGGGGGAGGCCCCGGCTGCCCTGGGGGCGCTGCCCGACCCCGACCGGGTGCTGATCGGCGGTGGCGGCCGGGATCGCTGCGAGGTGCTGCGGGCGGTCCTGGACCGGCTGCGGCCCGGTGGGGTGGTGGTGCTGCCCCTGGCGACGGTGGAGGCCCTGGCCCAGCTCAGGCCCCAGCTGGAGCAGGCCGGCCTTGGGGTGAGCGTCAGCCAGATCCAGGCCTGGCGTGGCGCCCCCCTGGCGGAGGGCACCCGCCTGGCGCCCCTCAATCCGGTGCTGGTGCTGAAGGGGGCGCGCCCGGCAGCGGCGTGATCCGCGCCGGGGTGCCGAGCGCGATCCCCAGGGCGGCGGCCTGGCCGGCCGCGAGCTCCAGCACCCCGTCCACCGGGGTGTCGGGGCCGTAGCTGCGGCAGGGCAGGTTCATGCAGGGGGGCACGGCCGTCTCGATGGCGACGACGCGACCATCGCGGATGAACAGCATGTCGAGGGGTTCCGGCGTGCGGTGCATCCAGAACCGGGCCACCGTGGGGGGGGCGTAGGGGAACCACATGCCGCGCAGGGGCGGCAGGGGCGGCCGCAGCTGCAGGCCCATGGCGTACTGGCGCTCGCCCCGGGGCACCTCCAGCTGGATGCAGCGGGCCGGAGGCGGCCCCTCCAGGCACCACTCTGCCGTGATGGGCAGGAACTGGGGTGGGCTCTGGGTGAGGCCCGGTCCGCAGCCCCCCAGCAGGACCGCCAGGGCGGGCGCCCAGGGCCGCAGCGGGGAGCGGCTCATGGCGCGGCCCCCACGGGCGGCCGTCCGTCCCTTAGGCAGTAGCCCCGGCCACGCACGGTGTGGATCAGCCGCTGTTCCCCGCCCTGCTCCAGCTTCTGGCGCAGGTAGCGCACGTAGACCTCGATCACGTTGCTGGCGCCGCCACCCTGGTCGGCCCAGATCTCCTCGAGGATCCGCTCCCGGCTGACCACCTCGCCCCTTTGGCGCAGCAGCAGCAGCAGCAGCTGGTACTCCCGGGCCGTCAGGCTCAGCTGGCGCTGACCGCGCCAGCCCTGGCAGGCCACCGGGTCGACGCGCAGATCCGCCACCTTCAGCAGGGTGGACACCGGCGAGGGGGCCTGACGCTGGGCGAAGCCCAGGTGCAGGCGCAGCCGGGTGAGCAGGTCGCTCGTGCCGAGGCTGGGCAGCCAGAAGTCATCCGCTCCCCACTCCAGACAGCGGCTGCGGCTTTCGACGCTGTCGCTGGTGATGCCGATGAGCAGCGGGCGGGCCCCCAGCCGGCGGCGCAGTTCCGGGATCCGCTCCTCGCAGCCGGGCGACAGGACCACAGCCGCAGGCAGGTCCTCCCCGGACTCCTGCAGTACGGTCCGGTAGCCGGAGATCTGCAGCCGAGGCGCCAGGCGGGCGGCCTCCGGGCCCACCAGCAGCACCACGGCCGGAGGCTGGGAGGTGGTCGGCGGGGACGGGGTCACAGCGGGGCGTCGGCATAGCTGCTGGAGGGCTTGGCCACGTGGGGCAGGCCCCAGCCCAGCTTGTTGCGCAGCACCTGGAAGAACTCATGGTCGGCCAGCCTCACGAAGCGGACGGGGTGCTCGCTGAGGCGCACCAGCACCCGGTCCTCGGGCCAGACGTAACAGCCGGCGCTGCCGTCGACCACCATCATCAGCCTCTCGGGGGTGGCGGGGAACACGGTCACCGGCTCCCGGTCGCTGAACACCAGGGCCCGGGAGGCCAGGGAATGGGCGGCGATCGGTGTCAGCTGCAGGACCGGACAGTCGGGGGTGATCACCGGCCCTCCGGCGCTCAGGGCGTAGGCGGTGGAGCCGGTGGGGGAGGAGAGAATCACCCCGTCGGCGGCGATGTCGACGGGAGCATGGCGGCCGATGGCGATCTCGAAGTGGCACATGCTCGTGAGCGGCTCCCGGTGCAGGGCCATCTCGTTCAGACAGAGCACCTCCCAGCGCCGCTGCTCCCCACGCATGACGCTCACCACAAGCATGGAGCGCTGCTCCACGGTCCATTCCCCGGCAACCACCTGGGCCAGGGCCTGGTCCAGATCCTTGAGATAGGCCTCGGCCAGGAAGCCCAGGTGGCCGGTGTTGATCGTCAGGATCGGCACCCCGATCGGGGCGGTCTGGCGGGCGGCGGAGAGGACGGTGCCGTCTCCCCCCAGCACCAGGGCCAGGGCCATCTCCTCGTCGAAGCTGGCGGGCACGCAGGCGGCGTAGCCCCGGGAGCGCAGGTGCTGGTCGGGGTTGGCAAATCCCACCATGCCACCCGAGCTGCTCACCCGCGCCACCTCCAGTCCGGCGGCGGTCAGCCGGTTCTCGATCAGGTCGGCGGTGCTGATCGCCAGATCCTTGCCGTCGTTGACGATCAGTCCGACCCGGGGCACCGATCGCGCGCGTGGTGGTTCATCGAGTTTATGGGGGGAGATCAGAACTGCTCCAGGAAGCGGAGATCGCTGTTGAACAGCCGGCGGATGTCGTCGATTCCATGGCGCACCATGCAGAAGCGCTCCACCCCCAGACCGGCGGCGAAACCGCTCCAGCGTTCCGGATCGATGCCCAGCCCCTCGAGCACCGCCGGATCCACCATGCCGCAGCCCATCACCTCCAGCCAGCGCCCCCGCCACTGCACGTCCACCTCGGCGGAGGGCTCGGTGAAGGGGAAGTAGCTGGCTCGGAAGCGCACCGGCAGGTCGCCGAAGAACTGCTGCAGGAAGGTGGTGACGGTGCCGCGCAGGTGGCTGAAGTCCAGCCCTTCGTCAAGCGCGAGCACCTCCACCTGGTGGAACACCGGCGAGTGGGTGGCATCCACCGCGTCACGGCGATAGACCCGGCCGGGGGCGATCACCCGCACCGGCGGCGGGTTGGCTTCCAGGTGGCGGATCTGGACGGGGGACGTGTGGGTGCGCAGCAGCCGGTCGCCCCCCAGATAGAAGGTGTCCTGCATGTCCCGGGCCGGGTGGTGTTCCGGGATGTTGAGGGCGGTGAAGTTGTAGTGGTCGGTCTCGATCTCGGGCCCTTCCGAGACCCGGTATCCGAGGCCGGCGAAGATGTCGACGATCTCCTCGATCGTGCTCTGCAGGGGATGGCGATGCCCCGGCGGCACGTAGCTGCAGCCCGCCGTCACGTCGATCCGCTCCCGCTCCAGCCGCTCCGACAGGGCGGCGCTGCGCACGGCCTCGAGCCTGGCGCCCAGCAACTGCTGCACCTGGTCCTTGAGGCGGTTGGCCCGCTGGCCCACCAGGGGGCGCTCCTCGCCGGGGAGTCGACCCATGGCGCCGAGCACCCCGGAGAGGCGCCCTTTCTTGCCCAGCAGACCCACCCGCAGCTCCTCGAGGGCCGCGGCATTCCCTGCGGCGGCGATGGCGGCGGCGGCCTCAGCCTCCAGACGCTCCAGCTGGTCAGTGAGCTGCTGCAGGCTAACGGTGGCGCTCACGGCACGGTCCGAAGGATGGATGCGACTGTAGGCAGCAGCGTCTAACTTGCCGGCAGCACACGCGGTCGAAGCCGATGGCACCGCTCCGGATCCTGATCAGCAACGACGACGGGGTCTTCGCCGACGGCATCCAGGCCCTGGCTGCCGAGGCCGCCGGCCGCGGCCATGCGGTCACCGTGGTCTGCCCGGACCGGGAGCGTTCCGCCACCGGTCACGGACTGACCCTCCAGACCCCCCTGCGGGCCGAGCGGGCCGATGAGCTCTTCGCCGCCGGGGTCACCGCCTGGGCCTGCAGCGGCACCCCCTCCGACTGCGTCAAGCTGGCCCTGTTCCGGCTGCTGGAGCAGCCGCCGGATCTGGTGCTCTCCGGCATCAACCACGGCCCCAACCTCGGTACCGACGTGCTCTATTCCGGCACGGTGTCCGCGGCGATGGAGGGCACGATCGAGGGCCTGCCGGCCCTGGCGGTGAGCAGCGCCGACTTCCACTGGCGCCGCTTCGAGGCGGCCGCGGCCCTGGCCCTGGACGTGGCCGAACGGATGCACGCCGGCGGCTGGCCCGAGGGTCTGCTGCTCAACCTCAACGTGCCGCCGCGGCCCGCCGATTCCCTCGCTCCGCTGCGCTGGTGCCGCACGGCGGTCCGCCGCTACATCGACCAGTTCGAGAAACGCACCGACCCCCGCGGCCGCACCTACTACTGGCTGGCCGGCGAGGTGGTTGACGATCTCGAGGGCACCGGCACCGGCCCGGCCGAATGGCCCACCGATGTGGCCTGGGTGCAGCAGGGAGGCCCCTCCCTGACCCCCCTGCAGCCCGAGCTGTTCTGGCGCGGTCCGGTGGCGTCGCTGCCGCCTGTCGAGGCGCTGGGGCGCCGGGATCAGCTCCTGCGGTAGATCCGCTGCAGCAGCCAGAGGCTGATGATCAGGGCGAGCACGTGGGCGAACAGCACCTGGGTGTTGCTGAGCACCGAGAGCATCTCGATCGAGGTGATCGGCAGGCCCACCACCCGGCCGCCGCTGCCCGGAGTGGCCTGCAGCTGGGCTCCGAGGAAGCCCGGCACCTGCTGGGAGGCCTGCACGAACAGACTGCCGGCCAGGGCCTGGTAGCCCACCGAGGCCAGGGTGAGCCCGGCCACGTCGGCCACCAGGCCCCGCTTCACCAACCGGGAGGTCTCCCCCCGGCTGGGGCGCACCGGGCTGGCCAGGGCGCGGCCGCAGCGCACCACCAGCCAGGATTGCCACAGACTCCAGAGCAGAACCAGGAACGAGAGGGTGGTGAGGGACAAGCCGGGGCCCAGCCCCAGGGCGCGGGAGGAGTTGGCCGCCAGGCGGCCGCCGATGTTGTTGAACAGCAGCACCACCACCACCACCACCCCGAGGGCCAGCTGGACCCAGAAGCGCACCCAGCCCGTGCGGCGAAGGGCGTCGGCCATGCGCTGCAGGTCCAGCTGGTCGGCCATGGAGACGGGAACGGTGATCCCAAACTTGGCATGGGAGGATCCAGCCGGCGAGGGCCGAGGCCGTTGATCCCGCTTCACGACCCCCCCAGCGCCCTGCGCCCCACCGCCATCGCCCTCGGCAGCTTCGATGGCCTGCATCGGGGGCACCGCCGCGTCATCGCCGCCGTCACCGCGCCCATGGCCGTCGCCCGGGAGCGGGTCGTGCCCACGGTGGTCAGCTTCTGGCCCCATCCCCGCGAAGTGCTCCATGGCGAGACGCGGCTGCGTCTGGATCTTCCGGAGGAGAAGCTGGAGCTGCTCGAACCCCTGGGCATCGAGCAGCTGGTGCTGGTGCCCTTCACCCGCGAGCTGGCGGCGCTGACCCCGGAGCCCTTCGTGCGCCAGGTGCTGGCCGAGAGGCTCCAGGCCCGCCGGATCGCGGTGGGCACCAACTTCCGCTTCGGGGTCGATCGCCGCGGGGATGTGGACGACCTGGCCCGCATCGGCGCCGGCCTCGGCATCGATGTGCAGGTGCTGCCGATGCTGTGGGACGGGGCCGAGCGGGTGAGCAGCAGCCGCATCCGGCGGGCCCTGGCGGCCGGCAACATCGACGAGGCGGCGCGGCTGCTGGAGCGTCCCTACCGCTTCAGCGGCCAGGTGGTGAGCGGCCGGGGCCTGGGGCGCCAGCTGGGTTGGCCCACCGCCAACCTGGCGGTGGACGGGCGCAAGTTCCTTCCGCTGGAAGGGGTTTATGGGGCCCTGGCCTGGCGTGACGGGATCGAGGGGCCGATGGCGGCGGTGATGAACCTGGGCCCCCAGCCCACCGTGGATCCCCTGGCCCCCTCGGCGGTGGAGGTGCACCTGCTGGGGCGTCGGCTGGAGCTGGCGGAGGCCCGCCTCACCGTGCAGCCCCTGAGCCTGCTGCGCCGCCAGCAGGAGTTCGCCAGCCTCGAGGCCCTCAGCCGGCAGATCCGGCTGGATGCCGAACAGGCGCTGGAGGCCTGTCACCGGGCCGCAGGTGACGCCCTGCTGCCCGCCGACGGCTGAAGCGGCGCCGTAGCGGTTCCAGTGCGCTGCTGATACTGTCTGGGGCGGAGAGGCGGCGGGTGATGGGCGGAATCCTTTCCAGCTTCGTCACAACCTGCTCGGCTCGATTCGATCGATGGATCGACAGCCAGTCGCGACGTCTTGGTCTGCGACTCAGTCGCCTGAAGTTGCTGATCGTCGCCCTGACCATCCTGGCGATGCTGGCTCTCGGTGCCAAGCAGATCACCGTGGCCGGCAGTCAGAAGGACGCCCTGGTGAATCTGCGCCTGGCCCATAATATGGCCACCCAAGGTGTGCTTTCCACGGCCGAACGGGCACCCTTTTCCGCCTCCAATGCGCGGGAGCCGCTGCCGAATCTCGTCACCGCAGGCCACCTGAAACTGATGGCCATCAACGGCTACGCGCCGTCGTATCGGGAGCTGGTGGAGGGGCCCGCTGCCCGTGCTGTGAAATGGGCCAATCTCTACTGGGCGGCGCTGGGCCTGGTGGCCACGGCCCTGCTCTGCCAGGTGCTCACGGGCCGGCTTCTGCTGGTTGTGATCGCCACGGTTCTGGTGGGATATTTCTTCTTTGCCGTGCCGATGTTCGTCGACACGCTCTACACGGAGCTGCAGGCGAGCGTGATGCTGCTCTGGTCGAGTCTGTTTCTGGTGCTGGCTGTCCGCACCTCCCGTCGCCGCTGGTTTCTGGCCGCCGGACTGGGTTTCGGCCTGCTGAGCCTCACCAAGGCGATCTTCTTCTACGTCTGTCTGGTGATCATCGGCGGCCTGCTGCTGCACGCCCTCTGGGCCGCAGCGCGACGCCGGCGCCGGCAGCCGCTGGCGGCCTGCGCGGCGCTGCTGCTGGGGTTCATCGCGGCCGTGCTGCCGTGGATGGTCCGCAACCAGCTGCAGCTGGGCAGCGTCCAGCTCACCCAGAGGGGTGGCCGGGTGCTGTACGCCAGGGCCATCAAGAACGGGATGGCGGCTGCCGAAGTGCCGGGGGCCCTGTTCTTCTGGGGTCCGTCCTTCTATCAGCACGGCTCACGCCTGCTCGGGCTAGGCGCTACCCCAGCCGACTTCCAGGCCGGTGGCCGTTACCGGCGGATCAACCGCTACGGCTCCGACTTCCAGCAGGCCGATCTTCAGGCCGCGCTGGCAGGCCGCCCCCAGGAGGTGATCAGCTATCACCGCAGGGTGGGGGCCGAGGTGAACCGGTTGATCGTCGTGGCGGTGGCGCAGGGCGTGCCCGATGCCAATCGCGTGGCCGAGGAGCAGGTGGGGGAGAAGGCGAAACGGATGATTCTTGCCGATCCCGTTCGCCATCTGATGATGACGCCCCTGTTCCTCTGGAGGGGGATCTGGTCGTGGCCCAATGAAGGTGTCAACTTCAAGGCCAGTTCGATCTACGTACTTGCCAAGGATCTGCTGGCGCTGTTGTCGTATGGGGCGCTTGTGGCGCTGTTCCTGCTGGGCGTGATCCGCCGGAACGGTACCTTTCTGGCCCTCACCGTGCTGCCGGTGGGCATGGTGCTGGCCTATGGGCTGCTGAGCCACAACATTCCGCGCTATTCGGCACCGGCGATCCCCCTGATGATTCTTTCCCTGGTGATTCTGGTGGGCTGTCCTGCCGCCGATCCGGCGCATCCCGACGGGCGGACGGAGCCAGGGACCGGAGCCGGCATGGGATCATGACTTCTGCGACCATGAGGCTTATGGCACGGCGCCGCCATCGGTTCGCGACCCTGGGGATGACCCCGTGAAGCTCATCATCCAGATCCCCTGTTTCAACGAGGCCGCCACCCTGCCCGTGGCGCTGGCGGCCCTCCCCCGCCATGTCGACGGTTTCGACCAGGTCGAATGGCTGGTCATCGATGACGGCAGCCACGACGACACGGCCGGGGTGGCCCTTGCCCATGGCGTCGACCATGTGGTGCGCCACTTCCACAACCGGGGCCTGGCCCGGGGCTTCATGACCGGGCTGGATGCCTGTCTGGCCCGGGGGGCGGATGTCATCGTCAACACCGACGCCGACAACCAGTACGACGCGCGGGACATCCCCCGGCTGGTGGCACCGATTCTCGAGCAACAGGCCGAGATCGTCGTGGGGGAGCGTCCCATCAGCCAGATCCAGCACTTCTCCCCCACCAAGAAGCTGCTCCAGAAACTCGGCAGCGGGGTGGTGCGCAGCCTGAGCGGCGCGGACATCCCCGATGCACCGAGCGGATTCCGTGCCATGAGCCGCCGGGCTGCCCAGCAGCTGATGGTGTTCAGCGATTACACCTACACCCTGGAAACGATCATCCAGGCGGGGCAGAAGAACATCGGCATCACGTCGGTGCCGGTGCGGGTGAATGGCTACCAGCGGCCGTCCCGCCTGGTCAAGAGCATTCCCTCCTACATCCAGCGCAGCATCGTCACGATCGTGCGGATCTTCGTGATCTACCGGCCGTTTCGGTTCTTCGCGCTGCTGGGAACCCTGCTTTTCGGCATTGGCACGGTGATCGGCCTCCGCTATCTCTTCATGGTGTCGATCGGCCGGGGCGGCGGCCACATCCAGTCGCTGATCCTGGCCTCCGTGCTGCTGGTCGCTGGCTTCCAGTCCCTGCTGATCGCCTTCGTCACCGATGTGATCGCCGCCAATCGCAAGCTGCTCGAGGATCTGCGCTTCGAGTTCCGGCGCAGCCGCTCCTGACCATGGCGGAGCGTCGCACCTTCGGCAGCGTCCTGGATCGCTTCCTCAAGAAGCGCTGGAGCCCGGCGGACATCGATCGCTATGTGGGCACCTGGCGGGAGGCCTGGCTCACCCATGCCACCGACAGTGCCATCCGCGAGCGGGCCGCGTCGGGGGGAACCATCAGCGCCGTGCTGATCGAGGGGCTGCGCCAGGGCCTGTTCGAGGGCGCCGTGGTCTGCGAGGCCGTGGTGGAGGACGGCAAGGTGCGCCCCCGCTTCCGGATCGCCACCGATCCTGCCGGGATCCTGGCCGCCCGCGGCAGCAAGTACGTGGAATCCCGCTTCCTGCCGTCGGTGCTGCCCCTGCTGCGCGCTTTCCAGGGGCGGGTGGCGGTGGTGGGCCTTCCCTGCGACATCGCCTCCCTGCGCAAGCGTTGCGGCGCCGACCTCGCCCTGGCGGCCAAGGTGGTGCTGACCATCGCCCTGGTCTGCGGCCACAACTCCCGCACGCCCCTGATCGATGCCGTCACGAAGCGGCTGGAGAAGCGGGCCGGCCAGCCGCTGCGGGCCTACCGGTTCCGGATCGGCCACTGGCGCGGCCATCTGGAGGCGGAATTCGCCGACGGCTCCCTGCTGCGCCGGCCCACGAAGACGTTCAACGACTACCAGAACATGTTCTTCTTCTGCGAGCGGAAATGTCTCTCCTGCCATGACCACTACGGCTATGCCGCCGACCTCACGATGGGGGACATCTGGCTGTTCCGGCTCAAGGACGATCCGATCAAGCACACCGCCGTGATCACCCGCACCGAAGCCGGCCAGATCCTTTTCGACGCCGCCACCCGATCCGGTGCCGTGGCGGCCTCCGCCCTCGACATCCGCGACATCATGGATGGCCAGGCCCGCATCGGTCCTGCCCATTACAACGTCACCGTCCGTGCCCGGGCGGGTCGCTTGCTGGGGCTGAGGATCCCCGACCGCGTTCAGGCGCCTGTCACCTGGCACGACCAGCTCAATGCCTTCTGGACCCTGGCCAATGTGCGTCTGAGCGAGTCCGCCTGGGGCCGCCGGCTGATCTTCGCCCTGCCCCGACCCGTGATCAGGGGGCTGCTGTATCTCAAGAAGGGCCTGGAGTCTGTCAAGTGAAGGGGGGGATCCGATGAGCTCCGTGGCGATCATCGCGGCCACCTTCCACGGCAACCGCGGTGCGGAGGCGATGCTGAGCACCGCCATCGGGGTGCTTTCGGAACGCTGCGGTCCCCAGCTTCGCTTCGAGGTGTTCAGCTACTACCCCACGGTCGACCGCCAGCTGGTGAGCGACCCCCGGGTGCGGATCTTCTCCTCCACCCCCGCCCACCTGGTGCTGGTGCTGCTCCCGGGGGCCGTGCTGCATCGCCTGCTGGGTGGGCTGCGGCTCCACCGGCTGCAGGGGCTGCTGCCGGCGTCGGTGCGGGCGCTGGCCCGTTCACGGGCCCTGCTATGCCTGGCCGGGGTCTCCTTCATCGATGGCCGGGCCAGGTTCCTACCCTTCAACATCGCCACGATCTGTCCGGCGATGATCCTCGGCGTCCCGGTCGTGAAGTTGTCCCAGGCGATGGGGCCCTTCCGCACCTGGCCCAACCGCCCGCTGGCCCGCTGGTTCCTGTCCCGCTGCCACCGCCTCCACACCCGTGGTGAGGTGACGCAGGGCCACGTCGCCGCCTTGCTGGGATCCAGGGGCAGCTTCGGCCGCAGCGACGATGTGGCTTTCCTGTTCGAGCCACGCTTCTGCCTCAGCACCCCTGCCCCCGGCCTTGACGGGCGGCTGGCGGCCCTGCAGGCCCTGCGGGAGCGCGGGCGCCCGATCGTCGGCGTCTGCCCCAGCGCCGTGATCGCCCGCCGGGCGGCGGCGGCGGGCCACGATTACCCCCTCTGGCTGGCCGGCCTGATCGCCGACCTGGTGGCGCTGGGCCATGGGGTGGCCCTCTACCCCAACGCCACCCGGGGCCCGGAGGAAACCCGCCTCCACAACAACGACCTGCCCCTGCTGCGGGCCACGCTGAACCACCTGGATCCGGCCGTGGCCGGGTCGGTGGTGGGGTTCGAGGACGGCTGGAACGCCGCCCAGATCCATCGCATCCTGGGGGCCTGTGACGTCCATGCGGTGTCCCGCTTCCACGCCATGGTGGGCGCTCTGGTGGTGGGCGTTCCGGTGCTGGTGATGGGCTGGAGCCACAAATACCTGGAGGTCATGGAGCGCTTCGGCCAGGCCGACATGGTGTCTGACGGCGCCGACCTCGACCGGCCCCGCACCGTGGCCCTGATCGAGCGGCTGATCTCCGAGCAGGCGGAACGCCGCGACCGCATCGTCGCCGCGCTGCCGCAGGTGCAGGCCCTCGCCTCCCGGCAGTTCGATGCGGTGCAGCCGCTGCTCCCCCCTTGAAGTGGCCATCCAGCCCCCTGGGCGTCCTGGTGAAGTGGATCTGGATCGGCCTGGTGGCCGTCGCCGTGGTGGCCTTCGCCATCACCCGTCGTCAGGTGATCGTCGAGGATCTGGCCCGGTTCTCCCCCCCGGAGCTGGCGGCCGTGGCGGCCCTGCTGGTGCTCGGCAAGCTGGGGATGAACGCCGTGATGCTGCTGGCGACGCGCCACTGCGCCATTCCGGTGAGCCGCCGTGACGGGTTCTACATGTACAACCTGGCCCAGCTGGCCAAGTACGTGCCGGGGTCGATCTGGCAGTTCGTGAGTCGCATCGCGATGCTGCGGGCCCGCCAGGCCCCCGCCGCCGCCATCCGCGATTCGATCCTCGCCGAGAACGGCTGGGTGGTCGGATCGGCCCTGCTGATCGGCGTCGTCCTGCTGGGGCTGGCCCAGCCCGCCTTCTTCCTGCGGCTGCTGGACGCGGCGGGCCAGATGCCCCCCGCCCTGGCGGCGCCGCTGGCGGCCGTGCTGCTGCTGGCCCCGGCCGTTGCCCTGACGGTGGCCCGATCGCGGCTGCGCCGCCGCGCCTCACGCCTGCGGCCCTGGCTGGTCCGGCTGCGCCCCCCCTGGCCGGCCTGGTCGAGCCTCCTGCTCGGCTGGTTCGCCCTCGGGGCCTCCTTCTGGCTGTGTCTGCGGCCGTTTCTGGGGGTGGGGCCGACCTGGCCCGCGGTGATCGGCGTCTACTGCCTCGCCTGGGTGACCGGCTACCTGGTGCCGTTCGCCCCGGCGGGCCTGGGGGTGAGGGAGGTGGTGCTTGCCCTGGCCCTCGATCCTTACATCGCGGCGGACACCTCCCTGGTGGTGGTGACCGTGCACCGGGTCCTGTACCTGCTGGTCGAGGTGCTGCTGGCCCTGGTGGCCCTGGCCCTGGGGCCGGACCCCGCCGCCGCCCCGCCAGCCGCCTGACCGCCAGGCCCAGCCCGAGGAGGCCCTCCCATACCCTGGAGGCCCCAACCGCCCCGGTCCGGTGACCGCCCAGTCTCCAGTCCCGTCGCCGCGTCCCGTCGCCCCGCCGCCGGTGTCCGGCCATGAGCGGGCCGCCATCGAGCGGCTGCTCGATGCCAACCTCGACCGGGCCCGGGAGGGGCTGCGGGTGCTGGAGGACTGGGCCCGCTTCGCCCTCGACCGTCCCGATCTGGTGGCCCGCACCAAGGACCTGCGTCAGCGGCTGGGGCGCCTGCATCGGGCCGCTTACAAGCTGGCCCGGCACACCGCCAGCGACCCGGCGGCGGGACTGGCCCATCCGGCCCAGGCCGAACGCCAGGACGCCGCCGGCGTCCTGGCCGCCAACGCCGGCCGTGTGCAGGAGGCCCTGCGGGTGCTGGAGGAGTTCGGCCGCCTCGACGATCAGGAACTGGCGTCCGAGGCGGCGACGATCCGCTACGCCCTCTACGACCTGGAGGTCGACCTCCTCCAGGCCGGCCGCGACGGGGACGGGCGCCGGGCCCTGCTGCGCCGCTGCCACCTGTATCTGGTCACCAGTCCGCTGGACGGCCTGGAGGCTGTGGTGGCCGCCTCCCTGGCGGCGGGGGTGCGGCTTGTGCAGTACCGCGCCAAAGCCGACGCCCCCCTCGAGGACCGGCAGCGCTTCGAGCAGGCGAGCGCCCTGCGCCGGCTCTGCCACCGCCATGGCGCCCTGTTCCTGATCAACGACCGCATCGACCTGGCCCTGGCGGTGGGGGCCGATGGCGTCCACCTCGGCCAGGGCGACCTGCCGCCCTCGGTGGCCCGTCGCCTGCTGGGACCCGACCGCCTGATCGGCCGCAGCACCCACCGGCTCGAGCAGCTGCGCCAGGCGGTCGCCGACGGCTGCGACTACGTGGGGGTGGGGCCCGTCAACGCCACCCCCACCAAGCCAGGCCGCGAGCCGGTGGGGCTGGCCTACGTGAGCGAGGCGGCGGCGGAATCCCCCCTGCCGTTCTTCGCCATCGGCGGCATCGATGCGGTCAACCTGGCCGCCGTTCGCGCCGCCGGGGCGGAGCGGGTGGCAGTGGTGCGGGCCATCACGGCCGCCGCCGACCCTGCCGCGGCGGTCGCTGCCCTGCTGGCGGAGCTGGAGGCTGAGGCATGACAGGTGGCATGACGGGTGGCATGGCGGACGACCTGCTGCTGCGGGTCAACGGGGAGCCGCACCGCTGCCCGGCGGGCCTGTGTCTGGATGCCGTGCTCGTGGCCCTCGGCTACCAGCCGCGCCTGGTGGTGGTGGAGTTCAACGGGACGATCTTGCCCAGGGATCGCTGGCCCACCCAGCCAGTGGTGGAATCCGATGTGCTGGAAGTGGTCACCATCGTGGGGGGCGGTTCCTAGATTCCTGCCATTGCAGCGTCGTACGTCATGGGTTCCCGCTTGCTCCGGCGCCTGGCCGGTCTGATGGTCGTGCCCGTGCTGGTGGCTGGCCTGCTGATCGCCTCGCCGCCGCCGGCCCAGGCCGCCAGCGGCGGCCGCATCGGTGGCGGCAGCTTCCGCTCGGCTCCCTCCATGCCCCGCAGCTACGGCGGCGGTGGCGGCTACGGCGGTGGCTTCAGTGGCGGCGGCTACCGCGGCGGCGGCATCGGCTTCCCCTTCATCGTGCCGATCTTCGGATTCGGCGGCGGCGGCCTGTTCGGTTTCCTGATCCTGATGGCCGTGGCCGGCGTGGTGGTCAATGCCCTGCGCGGCGGCGGCGGCGGTCCGTCCCTGGGGGGCTCGGGCTCCGAGCTGGCCTACAGGCCCCGTCCTGACGGACCGGTCTCGATCGCCCAGATCCAGGTGGGTCTGCTCGCCTGCGCCCGCGATCTCCAGGACGATCTGCGGCGCCTGGCCGGTTCGTCGGACACCTCCAGCAGCACCGGCCTGCAGCGGGTCCTGCAGGAAACCAGCCTGGCGCTGTTGCGCCATCCCGCTCTCTGGGTGTACGCCAGCGGCGAGGCGGGGCAGGTGCCCTTCGCCAGCGCGGAATCCACCTTCAACCGGCTCTCCATGCAGGAGCGCAGCAAGCTGGAGCGGGAACTCACCGCCAACGTGGCCGGCCGCCGCTTCAGTGAGCCCGCCCCCGTGGCCCCCGGTGCCAGCGACGCCGCCAGCGATTTCATCGTCGTCACCCTGCTGGTGGCCAGCCGGCGCACCCTGGCCATCAGGGGGGCTGGCAGCGCCGACGACCTGCGCGATTCGCTCCAGAAGCTCGGGGCCGTCGGCGCGGACGATCTGCTGGCCCTCGAGGTGATCTGGCAGCCGGAAGGCGCCGGCGAGGTGCTAAGCACCGAGCAGGTGATCACGGCCTACCCCGACCTGCAGCATCTCTGATCCACCGGTATCCACCGGCCTTGCAGGCCAGCCTCCGGTCCCCCACACTGCGCGTCAGACGCGGAAGGCGCCGAAGCCTCCCCATCGGATCAGCTGGATCAATACTCCCGTCCTGCGCGAGGCCATCGAGCGCCACGAACAGGGTCGCCTGCCCCGTCCCCTCGCCCTCTGGCTGGAGAGGGTTCTTGAGATCGAAACCCCTCCCTCCGGGCCCCTGCTGCCCGGCGGCTGAACAGACGCCGCTCAGCTGGCCCATCCCAGCTGCAGGATGCGAAAGGCCGCCATGGCGGCCCCGTAGCCGTTGTCGATGTTCACCACCGTGAGCCCGGGGGCACAGCTGGCCAGCATCCCCATCAGGGCCGCCTGGCCCCCGGCGCTCACCCCGTAGCCCACCGCCACCGGCACCCCGATCACCGGCTGGGGCAGCAGCCCGGCCAGCACGGTGGGCAGGGCCCCTTCCATCCCGGCGCAGGCGATCAGCACCCGCGCCTGGCGCAGGCCCTCCAGCTGACCCAGGAGCCGGTGCAGCCCGGCCACGCCCACGTCGAGCACCAGGTCGCTGGCCACCCCGTGGCAGGCCAGGGCCAGCCGTGCCTCGGCGGCCACGGTGAGGTCGCTACTGCCACCGCCGAGCACCGCCACCCGCCCGAGGGCCGGATCGGCCGGCGGTGGTGCGGGCCAGGTGAGGCAGCGGGCCAGGGGGTGGTGGAGGGGCGCCGCCCCGGCTGCGAGGTCGCCGACGGACGCCTCCAGCCGCCGCTGCACTGCCGCCGCCTTCTCTTCCGTCACACGGGTCACCAGCGCCAGTTCCCCGGCCCGGTGCATCTCCAGCATCACGGCGGTGATCTGGTCGACGCTCTTGTGCTCGCCCCAGACCGCCTCCACCATGCCGAGCCGCCCGCGGCGGCCCAGGTCGAGCCGGGCGTCCTCGCTCAACGCCCCTTCGCCTCCGCCGGCGTCGTCTGGGCCACCCATTCCAGTTCGCCGGCATGGACCAGGGGAAAGGGGTTGGCGGCCCCGGAGGCGGGTCCCCCGGCCTCCGGATCGGCGGCCAGGGCCCGTCGGGCCGCGGCCTCGAACCGGCGCTGCACCGCCTCGATCTCGCTGGCCGGGATGGCCAGCCACTGGCCGCGGCTGCGCCAGCGGATCAGCAGCAGGCCCTCCTCCCGTTCGGCGTCCCAGAGCAGCTCCCGGCCCAGGAAGCCGTCCTGGCGCCGCAGCCAGGGCCCCCAGGTCTCCTCCTCGGCCTGCCGCCAGGCTCCGCGGACGGCGGCGGGCACCTTCACCCGCAGGTGTTCCACCACCGGCCCTGGGGACGGGGCGGCGGCAGCCTGGGCCTTAGAAGCAAAGCCGACCAGCACGAGAGCGAGCAGGCAGAGGGCGGCCAGCAAGGTAGCCAGCCGGCGGGGCGGTCGACGGGTCACGGCTGCAGCAGCAGAGCCACGGCATGGCAGGCGATGCCCTCCTCCCGACCGGTGGGCCCGAGCCCCTCGTTGGTGGTCGCCTTGACCCCCAGCTGTTCGGGGGCCAGGCCCATGCGCTCGGCGATCGCTTGCCGCATGGCGGCGATGTGGGGCTTCAGACGGGGACGCTCCGCCACCACCACCGTGTCGATGTTGAGCACCTGCCAGCCCCGCTCCGTCACCAGGGCCACCACCTGCTCCAGCAGCACCAGGCTGTCGGCGCCACGCCAGCGCTCCTCCTCCGGCGGAAAGTGGGTGCCGATGTCCCCCAGGCTGAGGGCGCCGAGCAGGGCATCCATCAGGGCATGCACGAGCACATCGGCGTCGCTGTGGCCGTCCAGTCCCAGTCCTTCGGGGTGCTCCAGGCGCACGCCGCCCAGGATCAGCGGCCGGCCGGGGACGAGCCGGTGGATGTCGTAGCCGTTGCCGATGCGCAGCTGCATGGGGGCGCGTTGGGGGCGGACCCAGTGTCGCCGGTCCGGGACGAGGGCGCGATTCGGCGGGGCGTCCCTCAGCTCTCCTGCTGCGCCTGCCATAGCGCCAGCAGATCGGCGCGGCGCTCCCGGGTGCGGGCCACCTGCTGCTCCTGGCGCCAGCGGGCGATGGCGCCGTGGTCGCCGCTGCGCAGCACCTCCGGCACCGCCATGCCGCGGAACTCCGCCGGCCGGGTGTAATGGGGGTGCTCCAGCAGCACGGCGCTGTGGCTTTCGGCTTCGAGGCAGTCCGGCGAGCCCACGGTGCCGGGCAGGAGCCGCACCACGCCGCTGATCACCACCAGGGCCGGCAGCTCACCGCCGGTGAGCACGAAATCGCCCAGGGACACCTCCTCGTCCGCCAGGGGCCGGATGCGCTCGTCGAAGCCCTCGTAGTGGCCGCAGAGCAGCACCAGCTGGTCGTGGTCCGTCGCCCAGCGGCGCAGATCGCGCTGGTGCAGGGGCCGGCCCTGGGGACTCATCAGCAGCACGCGGCGGCGCGGCAGCACCGGGATCGCCTCGACGGCGGCGTAGACCGGCTCGGGCTTGAGCACCATGCCGGCACCGCCGCCGTAGGGCATGTCGTCCACCTTGCGGTAGCGGTCGGTGGCGTGGTCGCGGGGGTTGTGGGTGTGGACCTCGGCGATGCCGGCGGCGAAGGCACGGCCGATCACCCCCAGCCCCAGCAGGGGCGCGAAGGCATCCGGCACCAGGCTCACCACATCGAAGCGCATGGCGGGCGGGTCAGCCGGCGGGCCGGCTGACCCGCCGGATCTCGGAGCTGAAGCTGGCCCGGCCCGGGCGGCCGTCGGGGTGGTGCTGGACGCTGCTGCGCAGGCGCAGGTTGGCCTTGGTGAACCAGATCCTCTCCCGCACCGACACCCCGGCCCGCTCGCTGGTCAGCTCCAGGCTTCCGTCAGGCCAGAGCTGCCAGCGTCCCCTGCTGGCGGCCCCGTCCGGGGCGTGGCCCTGGAAGCCGCCGTCGGGGTCGAACAGGAGCCGGTGCCGACCGCCGCCTGGCGGGGTGATCTCCAGCCCGCCAGGCTCGCCGCTCCGCTCGGGAGCCAGGTAGGTGACCGTCAGCTCGCCGCGCTCGGAGCTGTGCCAGCTGACCTCCTCAGCCTCTGCCTCCCGGGCCGCCTCGGCCGCCTCCTCAATGGTGAAGCGGCTGCGCAGGGAGAGCCAGTCGCCGGCGCAGAAGGCCAGGAACGCCGCGATCGTCTCGGGTGGGAAGGGGGCGGCGGCGGGCGGCTCGGTCGCGCTGGTCACGGCGGGGGCGGCGGGGGATCGGGTCCGGGAGGGGGCCTGACTGGGATCCTCGCAAACCCCCTGCTGGAGGGGGGCGATGCGGGGGCGGGGGGGGCCGGCGGCCTCAGTCGCCCCGATAGCCCAGCTCCGCGAGCCGGCCCGGATGGCTGCGCCAGTTGGGCACCACCTTGACGAACAGCTCCAGGTACACCGGACCGTCGAACACCTTCTGCATCTGCAGCCGCGCCCCCTGGCCGATCGCCCTGAGCATCTGGCCGCCCTTGCCGATCAGGATGCCCTTCTGGCTGCTGCGCTCCACCTGCACGGTGGCCAGCACGGCGGTGCGCACCTTGCCCTTCGCCTCCTCCTCCACGATGCGCTCTATCCTCACCGCCACCGAGTGGGGCACCTCCTCCCGGGTGAGGGTCAGCACCTGCTCCCGGATGAGCTCCGCAAGCAGCAGCTGCTCCGGCTGATCGCTGACCGTGTCGGCAGGATAGAGCATGGGGCCCGGCGGCAGGTCGGCCGCCAGGGACTCCACCAGGGCCTGGCAGCCATCGCCGTTGAGGGCGCTGCAGGGATGCAGGGGCCAGGCCACGGGGCGATCGCCACCGTCCCCCAGCAGCTCCCGGTAGGTGGCGGCCAGATCCTCGGCGTCGGCGCCGACCCGGTCGCTCTTGTTGAGCGCCACATGCACCGGCGCCCGGCTGTGGCGCAGGAGATCGACGATGAACCCGTCCCCCCGTCCGGCGGGCTGGCTGGCATCCACCAGCAGCAGCACCACGTCCACCTCGCCGATGGCGCCGCGGGCGCTCTGGACGAGACGCTCGCCCAGCAGGTGGTGGGGTTTGTGGATCCCTGGGGTGTCCAGCAGGATCAGCTGGGCGGTGGGGGTGGTGAGGATGGCCCGCAGCCGGTTGCGGGTGGTCTGGGCCACCGGGGAGGTGATCGCCACCTTCTGGCCCACCAGCTGGTTGAGCAGGGTGGATTTGCCCACGTTCGGCCGTCCGATCAGGGCCACGAAGCCTGAACGGAAACCAGGGCCCTCGGGGCTGCCGTTGTTCGAGGGGTCATCGCCGGGGCTGGCGGTCGGGGCGCTCGGGTCCATAGCCTCAACACTGCCAGTCCGCGGGCCGAGCCGCCCGTCCGCCGCCATGACCGATGACGCCCCGCTGACCGGGACCCAATCGACCGGGACCCCGCTGACACCGAGCTTCCCCCAGGCCATGGAGATCGCGGCCCAGTGGATCGGCCTCTGGGAAGCGGGGGAACTCAGTGATGAGGTGCTGGCCGACCGGGTCGGGGAGCTGGTGGCCAGCCGGGACGGGGCCAGGGGTTTCTTCGTGGTCGGGCTCACTGGTGAGACGCCCCTGCTCGACCGGCTGCCGGAACCCCTGCTGGCGGCCCTGCGGCAGGCGGGCCCGGGGGTGGTGGATCTCACCGCCCGCAACCTGGCCATGAGCACGGCGATGGTGCTCCACCACCGGCGTTCGGGCGACCGGGAGCACGAGGCCGGTTCGGAGCGGGTGCAGCTGCGCAGCACCGAACTGCTGCGCCAGCTGGAGCCTGTGGCCGTGAAGCAACGGCTGGAAACCCTGCTGGCCGCCGCGGCGGGGAGCGGCGGATCGGTGGCGGAGGAGGTGGTGGCGGCGGTGGCGGTGGCGGAGGACAGGGCCTTCCTCGACCGCTGGGGCTACGACGCCGAACAGCGTCAGGCGATCACCGATGCCATCGAGGCGGTGGCGGACTGACCCCCGCCCACCGGTTTCGCCGTTGTCTCGGAAGCCCTTGCCTCAGAACTTGAGATAGAGCAGCGTCATGGCCTGGAGGGCGTCAAAGGTGACGCCGTCGGGCAGGAAGACGTAGTTGACGTTGAAACCCAGGGTCACGTTCTGGGTGATGTTCAGATCCACCCCGCCGGTGAGCATGGCGTTGGTCTGGCCGGTGGAGTAGGTGTTGGTGGCGATGCCTCCCCCCAGGTAGGGGGAGACCACGGAGCGGCGGAACAGATCCAGGGTGAGGGGCACCTGGAAGGAGGTCTGGCCGTTGTAGCGGCCCAGGACGTCCCGGTTGCCGAAGATCACGCTGGGGCGCAGGGAGACGGCGAGAGTTTCGTTGAGTTTGTACCCGATCCGCCCGGTGAGCACTCCGCTGGTGGGCAGATCGCTGCCGAAGTTGACGCCGCCGCCGATCCCGTAGATGCCGACGTTCTCGATCGGTTTGCCCTGACGGGGCATGATCGCCAGCTCGGCGGGGTCCCGGTTGGCCGGGGGCGGCAGGTAGGCCGGCGGCAGGGTCGCCGCGTCGGTGACGGGTTCCCAACCGGCCGCCGCGGGCTCCGGCGCCACGGGCACCCAGGGAGCCGGTGGCGCGGGCAGCGACTGGGCCCGTCCCGCCCCGCCGGCGAGGGCCAGGCAGGCCATACCGACCAGGGGAATAGCGCCGGGGAGAAGCCGTGTCCGCTTCACTGGGGGGCCACCACGCCGTCGGCAGGGCCGGCCGTCGCGGCCGGAGTGGGGGCGGGAGCATCGGCCACAGGGGCCACGGTGACAGCGGCAGGCGGCGGCGGTGCGATGGGGGCGCTGCTGACCACCGGCGAGACCCGGACGGGAGCCGGGGTGGCCCTGACCTCAGCCGGCAGAGGCTGCAGGTTGACGACCGTGGGTGTGACGGTCCCGGGGACTTGTGCCGGCTGGCGGCTCGACCACTCCTTGATGTCTTCGATCACGGCGGGATCGTCCGGCTGGCTAAGCACATCCACGCTGCCGTCGGCCTGGATGGCGAGGGGCACCTGGATGGGTGTGCTGACCCGTGTGGAGGGCACATGGATGACGCGCGCCTGCTGGACCTTGGCTGTTTTCGTCGGCGTGGGAGCCGGCAGGGTGCGGATCGCCTGGCGCATGGGTTCCCGCAGGTTCTGGGGCAGGGGGGCCATCGGGTCGCCGCTGCTGGCCCATCGCGCTCGCTCGGCCCGGGCCACCGTGGGCATGCCGGGCGCACCCAGATCCCGGAGGGTGAGCACCCCACCGAGGATCTCGGCGTTGGAGAAGTTGCGCTGCAGCAGGGTCTGGGCACTGCCCAGGCCGGTGGTGCCCAGGGGGGGACCATCGATGCGGAAGGAGGTCGGGCGGGACGGGGCCTTGGCCACCCGGGACGGTGCAGTGCTGGGCGGGGCGACCGCCGGACGGCGACCGGGTTCGGGCCGGGCCCGCGACGAGTTGGAGGGACCGCTCAGGTCGATGTCGAGACTGCGCGCCAGGGGCGCGTCCAGCAGCGAACCGATTTTTTCGGAGGCCGAACTCAGCACATGACCGGTGGTGGTGCCCAGGCCATCGAGGGGCGAGGTGGGGATGGGAGATGGGATGGCGGCGGGCGCCTCCGACGCGGAGGCGATCGCTTCGTCGGTGCCCTTGGGATCGGCCGGCTTGGGGATCGCCATGTCCTCGATCCGCGACTGCCAGCGGTCGTGGGCATCGATGGCCAGCAGCGGCAGCCAGATCGACTGACTCAGCAGGGCCCAGGCGATGGCTTTGGGGCTGATGGTGGGTTCGCGGTACATGGGAGGGCTGAAGAAGCGGTTGTCAGGAGTGCGTCAGTAGTGCGTCTGGAGCGTGCCAGCCGGGTGTCAGCGGAATGCCAGCCGAGGTGTCGTCAGCGGAAGTTGTTTCTGTTGCCGTTGAATGTATCTCGGAAGAAATAATAAGAGCTGGCGGCCTGACTGAGGGGAACGATGACCTGGTTGATGACGTCGAGGGCCTCGGCGTAGAAGGTGCGATTGACGATGATCGTGTCCCTGTCACGGAGGGGGGGATTCAGCCCCTTGGAGACGCCGATCCCATCCCGGTAGCTGAATACCTCCCTGGTGGTGGTGCCGTTGCGGTTGAGGCGGACGAGTTCGATGTCGTTCTTGTTGGCCCGCCAGTTCTCTGCCCCTCCGGCCCGGAAGATGGCTTCGGCCAGGGGCGTGTTGGCCGGGAGGCTGAGCGTGCCGGGTGCGCGGACCTCGCCGATCACCGAGACGGTGATGCTGGCCGGGGCCAGGTTGGTGGCGCCGATCTGAAGGATCTCCTCAGGAATCAGATCCTCGGTGCGGGCCACCACGATCGTGTCGCCGTCAAAAAGAATCGGGTTCTGCCGCTGGTTGCCCACCTGGAACACCTGGGCCAGGTCCAGCACGGTCTGTTTCTGGCTGCCGTCGGGGCCGGCCAGACGCCGGAGCAGCACCTTGCGTATGTCGGCGTTCAGCGTGACGCCACCGGCTGTCTGGATGGCGGAGACCGGGGTGGAAAAGGAGGCCAGGGGATAAAGGCCGGGACGCCCCACCTCGCCAAGAACGGTCACCTTGACGGGGCGGGGCGAGGTGAGGCTGAGGATCAGCTCGGGCCTCACCAGCTGCTTGGCGTACAGGGAAGTGAGCCAGCGGGTGGCCTGCCCGATGGTCAGACCGGTGAGCTGGACCGATCCCAGCAGCGACAGTGTGGAGGTGCCGTCGGGAAGGATGACGACCGCACCGCCGATGGAGGCGGCTGAGGGGTCGGTGAAAGTGAGCTGGAGGCCGTCCCCGGGGCCGAGGACGTAAAGGTCGTTGTAGACCTCTGTGACCGTGAGGGGGAGGGGGGCCGAAGAGGCCGGCCCGGGGGCGGGAGCCGCGCTCAGGGCGGCGGCTCCCCGCCAGGGCGAATGGGGGACGACGCCCTGGGGCACCGAGGCCTTGAGCCCCGTCGGGGCGACCATCATTCCGGCCAGACCCAGGACCCCCACGGCGGAACAGCGGCGCCGGATCGACCGGCCCAGGCCTCTCCTGCGGTTGCCATCGGAGGCGGCGAATCCCCGCTGCTCAGACGGGAGCGGCGACCGGCGTTCGGGTTGGGACTGGCGTACGGATGTTCTGGTAGGAAGAGCCACCGAAGCACATCAATCGGATGGCCACTGTAGTCGGCAGGGTCAAGGGGTCATCTTTGCCAATTGCCATTATCATCGGATGAACGTTCTCAGCGGTTCACAGCGTGACAACAACGGGTTTTCCTCCTGAGACCTTCCCGGGTGGAACCTCCCGCCCGCTGCCCCTTCCCCCCATGGCCATGGCCGGCCCTGCCGGGTTCGATCCGTCGCCCCAGAGCCCCCTCACTACGATGGGCGACTCAAAGCCCGGCGGTGGCGGGCTGGGCGGGCTTGTGCGGACGGTTAAACGGCGGCAGTCCGTTTTCCTGATCACCTTTGCCGTGGTGACCGGGACGCTGGCGATCAACACCCTGCGTCAGCGCATCTTCTCCCCCGTCTACGAGGGGGGGTTCCAGTTGCAGATCAGCAACCCCTTCGACAATCCCGTCCCCGGCGGTGGAGGCAGCGTCGAGCGCATTGCCGGCAGCGAGATCAAGACCGACGTCCCAAGCCTCATCGTGCTGATGCGCAGCCCCCTGCTGCTCGGACCGGTCGCCCAGCGGCAGGCTGTGCCCCTGCGGGCCCTGGAGAGCAACCTCTCCATCAACCAGGAGTCGGCCCGGGTCGACAACGTCTTGAATGTGTCCCTGCGGTGGCCTGATCCTGCCAGGGGCAAGGCCATCCTGCGCCAGCTCGCCAAGGACTACACCGCCTTCTCCCTCACCCAGCGCCAGGCGGCCGTCAACTCAGGCGTCCGCTTCCTCGATGAACAGGCCCCTACGATCGAGGCAAGGGTTCGCAGGCTCTCCCAGGAGATGCTGAAGTTCCGCGAACGCAACAATTTCGTCGATCCGGCCACCGCCGCCAGCCAGATCCTCGGGGCGCGCGAGGGTCTGGTCAGCCAACTGCGGGCCCTCCAGAACGACCAGGTTCAACTCGACAGCCAGCTCAAATCCATCCAGACGGGTAAGCTCCAGTTCACGCCGAGCGGGGCGCCCACCGCTCTGGAACAGCTGGGTCGCAACGGCGTGCTCGTCCCGGGTCGCGCCGGTTCCAGCGGCGTCGAGGCCGCCACCAGCACCCCCACGCCCTTGGAACTGCTCAACCAGTTCGAGCAGGAGCTGGCCACCGCCAAGGGCACCTTCAAAGATAATTCTCCGATCGTTCAGTCCCTGCTGGCCCGACGCAACCAGCTCCTGCCCGTGGTGCAGCGGCAGGCCGCCGACGCCGTCAAGGCCCGTCTGCTCGCCAATGTGGCCCAGCAGGATGAGATCAACCGCCAGATCCTTCTGCTGAGCGAGAACTTCCGCAACAACCCCCAGAAGCTGGCGGAGTTCGAGAACATCAACCAGCGTCTATCGATCGCCAGGGAGCAGTACTCCTCCTACATCCAGGCCAGGGAGCGCTACCGGCTGGAGATGGCCCGTTCCATCTCCCCCTGGGAAGTCATTGCTCCACCGGATTTCAGAACAAGTCCGGTGGAACCCAACATCCAGCGCAACCTGCTGAGGGCCATCATGATCGGCCTGCTGGCCGGTCTCGGCGCCGCCATCCTCCGGGAGCGCACCGACAACGTCTTCCACACCCCGATGGAGGTGGAAAAGGAACTGCAACTGCCCGTTCTCGGCCTGATCCCCTACCTGCCCTTGGAGCCCGGTGTCGACATCGCCACCAGCATCTCCAAGATGTCCTCCAGCGAGCGCTTCGCCATCAAGGAGTCGCTGCGCAGCCTGTTCACCACCTTCCGCCTGCTCCGTGCCGACAGCAACATCCGCATGGTGGGGATCAGCTCCTCCACCCAGGGGGAGGGCAAGTCCACGGCCGTCGCGGTGTTCTCCCGCACCCTGGCCGACCTTGGCCTCCGGGTGCTTGTCGTCGACTCCGACATGCGTCTGCCGATGCAGGCCCGCTATCTGGGTGTGGAGCAGGGCGATGGCCTCTCCACCCTGCTGTCGGATTCAACCCGGAAACCCACGGACTTCATCCAGTCCATCGCCGAGAACATGGATGTGCTGCCCGCCGGTCCGAAGCCGCCGGATCCGGCGAAACTGCTCAACTCGAGTCGCTGCAAAGAGATCATGGACGAGATCCGGGCCCTTCCCGGCTACGACATCATCATCGTCGATGCTCCGCCCTGTCTGATGCTGGCCGATCCGATCCTGATCGGTGAAAAGCTCGATGGCATTCTCTTCCTCGTGGGCCTTGGGAAAGTCAGTCGCGAGCTCGCACCTCAGGCCAGCCGTCGCATCCGGGCCTCCGGAGTGGATGTGCTGGGCATCATCTGCAACCAGGTCAATTTCCCGAGTCGCCTCAACGATTACGGCTACGAATATGGCTATTATTACCACTACGCCTATGCCTCGGCGTCGGGTTATGCCAAGAATGCCAGCGAGTCTTCAACGGGTGGATTCGGCACCTATGTGCAGCGTTATCGCGACAGCTACATGAAGGGCGCCGCGACGAATTCCTACATCACCGCCCTCAACAACGAGGCCGAGTCCGACGTCAAGTCCTACTTCCGCGAGAACGAGGATCAGGCCTCCCCGCCCATTGCCACCAATGGCGGACGCGGCCCCAGTGCCGGCTCCTCCATGTCCCTGCCTCCCGCCGAGAGCGTTCGCTCCAGCCCTCCAAGCCCTTCCGGGGATGGTGGCGGTGGCCCGATGGGCTGGCTGCGCAGGCGTTTCGGCAACAAGGGCTGAGGTCCCGGTTCAGGGCCCCCTGCCTTCGCCCAGGCGGGGCCCGACCGAGCCCGTGTGCCGTTCCTCAGCGGGAGCCGGCCGGACTGCAAGCAGCGTCTCGAGCATCACCAGGTGGTCGTAGATCGGCATGGCCATCGGGTGACAGCGGCGCACCCAGGCCAGGGCCGCCAGCGGGTCGATGCCGCGCAGCCGGGCCGTGAGGCCAACGGCCAGCAGCGGGGAGCGCTGATAGCCCGCCATGCAGTGCAGATAGACGGGAGCGGCCGCGCCCACAAGGGCTTCCGCCCTCGCCAGGGCCAGGGCGAGTCTTTCCGGAAGCAGCGGTTCCTGCTGCCTGTGGTCGGGCAGGGAAACGCGCTCGCTCCTCCAGCCAGGGGGAACGATCAGGGCGCTCTCCTCTTCCGGGTAGCAGCAGCTGAAGCGGCTGCGGATCCCGGCCTCCTCCAGCTGCTGCCAGTGCCTGTCGCAGCGCGGCATGGGGCCGATGGCCAGCTGGCCGGTGAGTACCCAGTTGCAGGGCAGGGCGCGGTCCAGCAGCGGCGGCAGGGGCCGGTCGGTCCGCCGCAGACCCAGGAGCAATCGCCGCAGGGGGCCCACCATCAGCGTTCCCCCCGGGGGTGGCTGCTGTCCGCTGTGGTCACGTCCGGGTTCGCAGCACCGGCTCCACCTCGGCCAGCACCTGCTTCCAGAGGCGGTCGGAGGGGGGCTCCCCCTTGGGCCCGCGCAGGCTGATCAGGGTGCAGGCATAGGTGCGGCTGGGCTGGAGCCCGATCACACGCTCGATGGCGGCCTGGCGGCCGGCCGCCCGATGATCGGCCAGGGTGGTGAGCTGTTCACGGGTGACCCCGAAGGACCGCTCCAGGCCGGGGACGGCCACCAGGCAGGTCTGGAGAGTGGGGCGATCCTGGGCCAGGCCCTGCGCCGTCGGTACGGGCGTGCCCAGGATGCGTCGCTGGCGCAGCTTCAGGCTGGCATGGTCCCGGCCGATGGCACCGGCCTGGAAGTTGAACCGCTGCCGCACCTCGCCGGCCATCAGGGTCAGCTCGAAACCCTCCCGCAGGGGCAGGACCACCGGTGCCGACGTGGCCAGTTCGTAGCTGCGCTTCGCCGGCCAGGGGGAGGTGGGGCCTGGACCGGCCGTCGTCGCCGGCAGCAGCCGGGCCCGGAGAGCCTCCTCCAGCTGGTCGGCCGGCAGGGCGCGGGGAGCCGCCGGGCCAGCGCGGCATCACGATGGCCTGGGCCGCCAGCAGGGCGGCGATGGTGGCCAGCGTGCCGTACCACCGCACCAGCAGGGGAGGGGTGATCACGCGCCCTCCCCCGGTTGCGGCGGGGAGGGCAGGGGGGGAAGCTCCCGCTCCAGCAACCGCATGTAGACCATGCCGAAGACCAGCACCGCCACCCCGGAAAAGACCAGGGAGCCGGTGCTCTCGTGGAAGAAATCGAACAGCCAGCTCCCCTTGGAGTGGCCGTTGCCCGCGAACACGGCCAGCAGCGCAATGCGGAAGGTGTTGCAGATCAGCCCGATCACCGGTGCCACCAGCAGCACCACGGCGCGGCTGATCCGGGAGCGGATCGGAAAGGCCAGCAGGAAGATGACGCCCACGCAGAGGATCTGGGCCATCAGGTCCACCCCGTTGCAGGGCCCCAGCACTCGCACCCCGCCACCGGGCAGCAGGACACTGCGACCGTTCACGGTCACGTCGAGTCCGAGCACGCTCAGCCAGAGGCCGGACAGGCGCGCCGTCAGCAGGCTGATGGGGGCTTCCGGCAGGGTGCGCATCAGCAGGGCGAAGCCAGGCAGCAGCATCAGACAGAGCAGGGGATCGCGGAAACGCCCCAGGCGGGCCGGTTTCTCCGCCATCAGACCCAGGGCGAGGCCGCCGATCGGCGCCAGGGCGAACAGCAGGCCGTCCCAGTGGAGGATCAGGGCCGAGCGGGCCAGGACCCAGAGCAGAAGCAGGCTGCCGATGACCAGTCCCCAGCCTGCCGGACCGGGCCGGAGGTCCTCGAACTGGTCCTCCATGCAGATCACCGCCCCCCCCCACACCAGCACGGCAAAGACGGTGATGTGCTCGCTCTGGCTGCTCTGGAAGACGGCGACGTTCTGGATCGCGACGGCGGCGGCCAGGGCCAGCCAGAGGTTGCGGGGGGTGGGCGGAGGAACGGCCGGGATCGCGGCCTTCCAGGCGGGGGGAACCCGCTGCAGGAGGGTGCCAGTGAGTCGCTCGATGGTGTTGCTCATCGGGCCAGGGCGTCGACCAGAGGGGAGGCCGGAGCCGCTTCATTGGGATCGTATTCCGGGACGAGGCGGCGCAGCAGCTGGCTGGTGGTGGTTTCGTCCCACTGGGCCAGCGCCTCATGCAGCTGCTGGATCAGGGGCCGCAGCTGCTCGCTGTCCCGATGGGGTTCGGTGGCCCGGCGGATCAGCGGGTGCTGGGTGGGTTGGTCGGCGGCGCTGATCAGGAGCTCCTCGTAGAGCTTTTCGCCCGGCCGAAGGCCGGTGTATTGGATGGCGATGTCGCCGTCGCTGTTGTGCTCGTCCCGCACCCTCAGGCCGGAGAGCTCGATCATCTGGCGGGCAAGGTCGGCGATCCGCACCGGCTCGCCCATGTCCAGCAGGAACAGGTCGCCGCCGACGGCCATGCCGGTGGCCTGCAGGACCAGCTGGACGGCCTCCGGGATGGTCATGAAGTAGCGCGTGATGGCCGGATGGGTGACGGTGACCGGCCCGCCTTTGGAGATCTGCTGGTGAAACAGGGGGATCACCGAGCCGGAGGAGCCCAGCACGTTGCCGAAGCGGACCATCGAGAGGATCGGGCCACCCGGGCCGATCTCGGCGGCGGCGGCCTGGATCAGCAGTTCGCAGATGCGCTTGCTGGCCCCCATCACGTTGGTGGGGCGAACGGCCTTGTCGGTGGAGATCAGGGTAAGGCGGCTGACGCCCGTGGCCCGGGTGGCGGCGATCACGGCCTCGGTGGCACCGATGTTGTTGGCGATGCCCGCGCAGAGGTTGGCTTCCACCAGCGGCACATGCTTGTAGGCGGCGGCATGGAAGATCGTGTCGACCCCGTGCCGGCGACAGACCAGGGTGAGGCGATCCGCGTCACAGGCATCGCCGAGGATGGCGTGAAGCTCGACGTCGCACGGCGGCGAGCCCAGCTCCCGCTCGATGGCGTAGAGGGCGAATTCATTGCGCTCGACCAGCAGCAGCCGGGAGGCCCCCAGAGCGACGACCTGACGGCACAGCTCGCTGCCGATCGAACCGCCAGCTCGCGTCACCATGACCACCTTGCCCTCGACGCCGGCCTTGAGCAGCCCCGGGTCGGGGTTGGAGGGTTCACGGCCGAGCAGATCCTCGATCGCCACCGGCTGCAGGTCGGAAACGATCCTCTGGCCCGTGGCCATCTGGGCCAGGGAGGGGATCGAAAGCACCTCCAGGCCCTGGTGGGTGAGCTGATCCACGAGCAGCCGCTTGCGGCGTCGCGACATGGTCGGCATGGCGAGCAGGACCTTGCGCACCCCGTGGCGTTCGATCAGCCTGGGAAGCCGCAATGGTGAGTGGATGGCCATGTTCTGGAGGGTCCTGCCGTGCAGGGCCTCGGCGTCATCAAGGAAGCCGACGATCCGGAAACGGGGGTCGTTGCGCAGGGCCTGCATCAGACCCATGCCGGAGGATCCGGCGCCGTAGATCAGTGTGGCGTCACCCCGGGAGCCCCCAGTGGCTTGGTTCTGCCGCTGGTCGAGGTGATGGATCAGAAGATCCCTCAGAACGATGCGGCTGGCGATGGCCCCGCCGGTGAACAGCAGCCAGTAGAGGATCCAGAAGGAACGGGGCGGCTGGACGCCACCGATCAGGGTGCTGATCAGCAGCAGGGTCAGCACCATCGCGCCCGAGCGCGGCACCAGGCCGTAGAGGGAGTGACTGCCGGCGTAACGGGTGAGCCCCCGGTACCAGCCCGAGACCACCAGGACGGGAAGGCCCGTGAGGACGGCCAGGGGCAGCAGCTGGATGGTGTAGGGCAGGAAGTCCTTGAGGGCGGTGACATCCGGCAGCCGCAGGATGAAGGCCCCGAGATAGGCCAGGACGATCAACAGGCCGTCGAACACCACCAGGAGCAGCCGGCGCGCCAGCAGCTGCTTCTGTACGTAGCGAAGGAAGGAGAACGGGGAAATCAAGCGTTGAGGTCGGCGGTGATCGACGAATCAGGCCATCCAGGGGCGATTTGACAGCTGGCGCGGCCATCATCATTCAGCTCAGGAAGGCTGGCTGCTGGAGGGGTGAAGGCTGTGGATGAAAAATATGGGTAGGCAGGGGCAATGGGAAGGGGGAGGTGGGGAAAAGGACTTCGCATCGGATCGATCAGGCCGGCCATGTGGACTCCTGAGTTGCCACGACTCAATGACGGCCCCCTGTCAATAGTCCCGTCCGGGCGACGCTTGAAGGGGATGGCTCCAGGCGATGGCCGACGGTGATGGACGGAGAGCGTGAGGCCCTCATTTCATGATGTTCTTCTAATGATGTTGTATTCACGATGATCATTCTTTCACTTCATCGCGTGACGAAGGCCTGCGATGGAGGGGAGGCCGAAGATGGCGTCGCTGAAGGGCGGGATCGATCATGAACCTGTCCATACCTTGAGCGGTGAGGCTACTGCCCGTTCACGGTGAGAAGGGGATCGCCAGGTGCCGATCGAGCCACAGGCCCAGAGCCAGCTCCAGCAGCAGCACGAGGATCTCCAGGGGCAGGCCTCTGAGCAGCAGGGCTGCTCCCAGCAGGCCGGTGGCGCCGATGTAAAGCAGGGCCACCCGGGCATGGGGCCACCCGGCCTGATGCAGGCGCTGGTAGAGGTGCAGACGATGGGCCTGGAAGATCGGATGGCCCGCGGCCAGCCGGCGCAGCACACACAGGCAGGGGTCCCCCAGCAGCGGGAAGCCCGCCAGCAGCAGGCCCAGGGCCAGCTCCGGTGTGGCCTGCTGCAGCACCATGCCGGCGATCACCGCCCCCAGGAAGGTGCTCCCCACATCCCCCATGAACACCCGTGCCGGACTCCAGTTCCAGGCCAGGAAGCTGAGCAGGGCCCCGATCAGCGGCAGCAGGGCGCTGCCGCCGGCGGGGCCAATGGCCAGGGCGGCCACCGTCAGCAGCACCGCGACGCAGCCGGCGACGAGCCCATCGAGGCCGTCGCTGAAATTGACGAAGTTGATCACCGCCGTCGCCGCGAAAACCGCCAACGGCACCAGCCACCAGGGCAGGGCGAGGGGGGTGATTGCCACCAGGGCCAGGGCTGTGGCGATCTGCACGCCATAGCGCCAGGCGGCCGGCAGATCGAGCCGGTCGTCCAGCAGGCCCACCAGAGCCAGCGGCAGCCCGATCAGGGGAACCCAGGCCGGCCAGCCCTCTCCCGCCAGGGGAGCCAGTCCGCTGCCCACGATCACGAAGGCCAGGCCCCCGCCCCTGGGGGTGGGCCGCTGATGGGAGCTGCGGGCGTTGGGCTGATCCACCAGCCGGCGCCGCAGCAGGGGCAGCAGCCGGTGCAGCAGCAGCGCCCCGAGGCCGGCCCCCAGCAGCAGGAAGGCCGCACCGTGCAGATGGGTCATGGCACCAGCGGCAGCACGGGAAAGGGTTCGGGGGATCCCCCCAGGAAGCGATGGGCCGGGGTGAAGCCCGCCAGGTCAGCGGCCATGCGCAGCACCGCCTCGAAGCGTTTCGGGGAGAGCAGCAGCAGCGGGGCGGCGAGGGAGAGGAACAGGCGTGGCGGCAGGTGCAGCAGCCGGCAATGGCGGGCCCGATCCCCCGGATCGGTGGCGTCCTGCAGGCGCCGGAGCATGGCCGCGTAGGTGAGGGTGTCGTCGCCGCCGAGGGGGAGGTGCACCGGCTGGGACGGGTCGAAGCCGTCCTCGGCCAGCCGGTCCGCCAGGTGCAGGGCCACGGCGGCGAGCTGGCGGCAGTGGATGGGCTGGCGCAGCCCTCCTTCGCCAGGCAGGGGCAGCACGGGCAGGCGGCGCAGCAACTGGCGCAGCCGGCTCAGGTTGCGATCGCCGAGGGAACCGGCCTGGCCGTAGATGAGGGTGGGGGCCAGGATCCGCAGGGGTCGGTCATGGGCCGCGCAGGTTCGGGTCAGCGACTCCTCCGCCAGCCGCAGCCGCCGCACCAGATCGCGGTCGAAGCGATTGGCGGCGAAGCGCTTGGTGATCACCGAGGAGGAGGAGCAGGCCACCACCCCCTGCAGCCGGCCGAAACCGGCCGGGTCCCGGCCGGCCCAGCGCTCCAGCCAGGGGGCGAACGACCAGATCGGGGCAAAGCTGATCAGCAGTCCCGCCGGCACCTCGGCCCCGGCGCCGGGGTCCTCCAGGTCGCAGGGAAGGAAGCGCGGTGCTTCGCCGCCGCCGGCCGGGGGCAGCGGCGTCCGTCGGCCCGCCACCACCAGCTCCCGCCCCGCCGCCAGGGCGACCAGAGCCTGGCCGCTCGGGCTGGTGGCTCCGAAGAGGGTGATCGCTGCCGGTGCGGGGGTGGTCAAGGGGGTCAGACGCAGTCGTTGCCGTCGAGGCGCCCGTCCCATCCGGTGAGGCGCCAGAGGGAGGCGCGCAGCTGGTCGCGCCAGAGCCGCAGCTGGGATTCGGGCCGCAGATCGCCGGTTTCGGCCTCCGATCCGACCACCTCCCAGCCGGTGCCGGCATAGACGAGGCGGGCGATCGCCAGGGTTCGATCCAGGTGGGTCGGGGCCGTCACGATGGTGATCCGGCCCGGCTTCGGCCATGTCTCCACCAGTCTGGCCAGGTGGGTGACCTGGCCGACCGTGTCGCACCCCGGCAGCAGCCGCACGATTCTGGAAGTGTCCCGCGGCAGGAGCTGGCGGTTTCTGAGATGGCTGGTGGTGATGGCCTGGTACTCGGCATTGCCCTGCAGCACCAGATAGGCACCAGGCCGGTTCCGCCACAGCAGCAGGGCGGACTGGCTGCGCCAGGGGTCCTCGATGAAGACGGAGATGACGTCCGTGCCCGAGATAGGCGCGCTTGGAACGTTCGTCACGGCCTGCTCCGGGGGCCGTGGGGAGGTGCCGCGCGTCCCCTGCCAGGCGGGCGCGAAGAACCAGGCGAGGCCGGCCGTGGCGCCGATGGCGAGGAGGCCCAGCCGGGTCCGGCGGTTGCCCTGGAGACGCTGCAGCAGTGAACCCTGCCTGGACCGTGGCCGACGCTTCCGTACCCGTTGCCGCCGCGTTTCCCGGTCGGCGCCGGGTGGCCTCTCCTCCTCGGGCAAGGGAATCGCTGCGCAGGCCCGACCCAGCTTATCGGTCCTGTCCGGAGGGCTTCCGCCCCTGCCCTGCCCGGGGCAGGCGGCTCCACAGCCGCCGGATGTAGCGAAGGGCGAAGGGGACGCCCCAGAGCCACCCGAAGGCTCGCCGGTAGGCCAGGACGACCTCCTGCAGGCGCCGGCCGGTCTGCTGGCCGCTGGCCCCCCCTTCCCCCATGTGGACGAGTTCCAGATCGAGCTGCACGGCCGTCAGATCCCGGCAGCGGCTGAGGCGCAGGAAGTAGTCGAGGTCGGCGGAGAGCCGGAAGGGCTCGGCGAAGTGATCGAGGTGTCGCCGGGCGCCGGGGCCGATCAGGGTGGCCTGGTGGGGGGGGGTGGAGCCCAGGAACAGACTGGTACGGAAGGCCCGGCAGCTGGAGAAGGCGGTGCGCCGGCCCAGCCGCGTCGCCCCGTCCGGCCCCTTGGCCGCATAGCGGCCGCTGCAGACCACCAGGTCCGGCGGGCGAGCCCCGCGGGCCCCCTGCCCGGTCGCCTCCATGGCCTCCTCCAGCACGGTGCGGGAGGGCGCCCAGTCGTCACTGCCCCAGAACAGCAGCCAGTGCTCCGGGGGCGCGGCCCGGAATCCCTGGTTCATTGCGCCGAAGATGCCGGCGAGGGCCGGATCCTGGGGCTGCCAGGTGAAGCGGTGGTCCCGGTGGCAGAGGGCCTCCAGCCAGCCCCGGTGCTCCGCTCCGCTGGGCCCGTCGATGAACAGCACCCGCCAGTGGGGCCAGCTCTGGCGCTGCAGGGAATTCACCAGCCGCGCCAGAAGCTGATGGGAATCGAGGGTTGGGACGATCAGGGTGAGCCCGGTGGCGGTGCCGGGGGGCGGCGGGGCGCCGGTGGCGGGTGGCGGCGTGGCGCTCACCCCTGCCGGCGGATCAGCACGTCGCCGAGCACGAGCAGGTCCATGCGGGTGCGCAGGAAGCAGTCGAGGGCCTGGGCGGGGGTGCAGACGATCGGTTCGTTCTCGTTGAACGAGGTGTTCAGCACCATCGGCACGCCGGTCAGGTCGGCGAAGGCGCGGATCAACCGGTGGTAGCGGCCGTTCTCGGCGGCCGTGACGGTCTGGAGGCGCCCGCTGCCGTCAACATGGGTGACGGCCGGGATGCGGGCCCGCTGCTCCTCCCGGATCGGATACACCTGCATCATGAAGGGCACCTCCCCGTCGAGGCTGAACCAGTCGGCCACCGCCTCGGCGAGCACCGAAGGGGCGAAGGGGCGGAACGACTCCCGGCGCTTGATCTTCAGGTTGAGGATGTCCTTCATGTCCGCCCGTCGGGGATCGCCGAGGATCGAACGGTGGCCCAGCGCCCTGGGTCCCCACTCCATGCGGCCGTCGAACCAGCCGATCACCAGCCCTTCGGCGATCGCCGCCGCCACCTGCTGGCACAGGACCCCCTCCTCCGGCCGCTGCAGGCTGCATCCGGCCTGTTCCAGGGCCGCCTGGGTGCCGGGGCTGGCCAGCAGCTCGTCCACTTCGCCGGGGGCCGGCTGGCTGCCCAGGTAGGCGTGGCGCATCGGAGCGGAGCGGGGCCGCCCCAGCCCATGCCAGACCTCGAGGGCGGCGCCGAGGGCGCCCCCGGCGTCGCCGGCGGCCGCCTGGACGTAGACGCGCCGGAAGGGGGTGGCCAGGGTCACCTTGCCGTTGGCCACCGAGTTGGCGCCGCAGCCCCCGGCGATGCAGAGCCGGTCGCTGGGGTGGCGGCGGTGCAGGGCCCGCAGCAGGTGGAAGAAGGCCTCCTCGTACATCGCCTGGGCCGAGCGGGCGATGTCCATGTGCTGCTCCACCAGGGGCTGATCCGGCCGACGGGCGGGGCCGAGCAGGGCTTCCAGCTCCGGGCTCCAGTGACTGCCCACCACCGGGGCGCCGTGGCTCCACTGGTGGGGCAGCTTCTGGGTGGCATGGAGGAAGTAGCGCAGATCCAGGCGGTAGGTGCCGTCGTCCTGCAGCTGGACGATGCGGCGCATTGCCTCCATCCGGGTGGGCTGGCCGTAGGGCGCCAGCCCCATCACCTTGTACTCGTCGCCGTAATTCGGAAAGCCCAGGTACTGGGTGATCGCGGTGTAGAAGGCGCCGAGCGAATGGGGGAACCAGATCTGGCCATCGAGGCTGAGCTGGTTCCCCTGGCCGTGGCCCCAGGCCCCGCTGGCGAAGTCGCCGAAGCCATCCACCGAGATCACCGCTGCCTCCTCGTAAGGGGAGGCGAAGAAGGCCGAGGCCAGATGGGCCCGGTGGTGCTCGACGAAATGCAGCTGGGCCCGGATCGCCGCCCCGGGGAAGGCCTGGGCCAGCTGCTGGCCCAGATCGGCCCGTTCCCGCTTGTTGCGCCAGCGCGCCACGAGGAAACGGGGATCCGGGCGGTGTCCCAGGGTGTAGGCCACCTTGCGCCAGCGGTGGGCCCCCGGCTGGGAATTGATGGCGATGTGGTCGAGATCGGCCGGCCCCACCCCGGCATCGGCCAGACACCAGGTGATGGCCTGGCTGGGGAAGCCGGCCCAGTGTTTGATGCGCCGGAAGCGCTCCTCCTCGGCGGCGGCGACGATCACCCCGTCCCGCACCAGGGCGGCGGCCGCATCGGCGTGGAAGGCGTTGATGCCCAGGATGAGCGTCATGGAGCTGCGGAACCGGACGGCGGATGGGGAACGGGCTGGTCGGGAACGACGACGCGATGGGGCATCGGCGAAACCGGGCTCCGGCAGGACGCGTCGGAGACGTAGCGGGGCGGCCCACCCGGTCGGCCTCGGCATCCACGGACGGCTGGCCGGATCAAGAAATGGGAAAGGGGGGCGGATGTCACGGCGGAGGCGGCGTTCGCCCGCGGCTTGATTCTAGGCGACCTGGCCGGAGCCACCCCGGCGACGATCGCCGGCCACGCCGCGAACCGGCTCATGGGCGGGAGACCGTGGAGAGGCTGAGGCCGAGGTGGGCCTCGAGCCAGTGCCGCAGCACCATCAGGCTCCAGCGCCGGTACCAGGGCGCCAGGTCGATCCCCCCTGGTGTCGGGGGCAGCCGCAGGGTCAGGGGTGAGGCCGGATCGTCCAGCCACAGCTGGAACGGAAAGCGGAACCCCTGCTTGGGGCGGTTCAGGAACCAGTCAGGCAGTTCCGGCACGCTGCGGGCCAGCAGCTGCTTGCCCTCCGCCAGCCGCAGGGCGGCGGGGATCGGGGCCAGCCGGCGCTGCAGCCGGGCATCCACCAGGGGCAGGCGCAGTTCCAGCCCGGCCGCCATCGCCATCACGTCGCTGTCCGGCAGCAGCTGGTTGCGGAGGTAGCGGCTGCTCTCCAGCCAGGCCACCCCTTCGCGGCCCCCCGGGGCGTCGACCCCGCCACCGGAAGCGCCGCCGGAACCGTCCCCACCCCAGCCGCCCCCGGAGGTGGCCGCCGACGGCGCCGCGGCTGACTCCGGCCGGAGCCCCCAGTGCGCCAGCAGGCGCCCGGTCTCGAAGGGGGAGAACAGGCCCCGGAAGCAACCGTAGGCCCCGGCCAGGGAAGCGGGCGCCTCCAGGAGTCCGGCGATCCGCTGCAGCCTGGCGCGACGTCCCTGGGGCAGACGCTGCAGCAGCCACGCCGCCGGCGGACCGGCGGGGCCGATCAGGCCCCGCAAGCGCCGCAGCTTCGGCACCATCCGGAAGCTGGGGTAGCCCCCGAACAGCTCATCCCCGCCGAGCCCGGAGAGGGCCACCTTCAACCCGTGCTCCGTGGCCAGCCGGGCCACGCACCAGGTGTTGTAGCCGTCGATGGAGGGCTGGTCCTGGCTGGCCAGGAAGGCCGGCAGCCACTGGCGGGCCTGGTCGGCCGTGAGGTTCAGGGGCGTGTGATGGGCCCGGAAGTGGGCGGCGATCCGTGCCGCGGGGCCGGATTCATCGAAGCCGCCGGCGCCGGGCGACTCGAACCCGATGGTGAAGGTGTGCAGGCCCCTGGGGGCGAGGGCCAGCAGGGAGGCGGAGTCGAGTCCGGCGCTGAGGAACAGCCCCACCGGCACATCGCTGACCATGTGGGCCGCCACGGAATCCTCCAGGGCCGAGCGGGTGAGGGCCACCGCCTCGGCCGCCGTCATGGCGCCTGTGCCGGTGGCGCCGACGAGGCTCTCCGGCAGGGGCCCCCAGGGCTCGACCGTGAGCTGACCCTGGCGCCAGGAGGCGGCGTGACCGCAGGGAAGGCGCTGCACCCCCGCCACCAGGGTGTCGGGCTCGCTCACCGACCCGGTGGCCAGATAGCGCCCCAGGGCCCGGTGGTTCAGGCTCGGTGCCTTGCCGTCGGCCGCCAGCAGGGCCCGCAGCTCCGACGCGAAGGCAAGGCTGCCGCCCGGGCCGCTGCGCAGGTAGAGGGGCTTGATGCCGTGGGGATCGCGAGCCAGCAGGGCGCTGCGCTCCCGGGTGTCGTAGAGGCAGAAGGCGAACATGCCCCGCAGGGCCCCGAGCCCATCCCGTCCCCGGCTCACCAGCCAGGCCAGCAGCACCTCCGTGTCGCTGCGGCCCCGGAAGCGCTGCCCCTCCGTCTCCAGCCGGCGACGCAGCTCGGCATGGTTGTAGATCTCGCCGTTGAACACCAGCTGCCAGCGGCCGCAGGTGGAGGCCATGGGCTGGTGGCCCAGGGGCGAGAGATCCAGGATCGCCAGCCGTCGGTGCACCAGGCAGGTCCGCTCGTCCCGCCAGACGCCGGCGTCATCCGGGCCACGGTGGGCGAGACGCGGGCCGACCCGGGCAGCGAAGTCGCCCGGGTCCCTCCCCAGCTGGCCCGCGATGCCGCACATCGCTCCTAGGCCTCCGTCAGGGCGGGGACTGTGCCCGGGGGGGCGATCGCCGCGAGGTGGGCCCGGAAGGTGCGCCGGGCCGCCTCGGGGCTCGCCTGCTCCCGCACCCACGACAGCGCGCCGGCGGCGAGCCGGCGGCGCCGGTCCCGATCGGCGGCGATCGCCGCGACCGCCGCCGCCATGGCGGCCGGATCCCGGGCCACCAACTGGCCGGTGACGCCGTCGATCACGTAGTCCTCCGGGCCGCCGCAGCGGGTGCTGACGACCGGAACGCCGCAGGCCATGGCCTCGAGGGCCGCGATGCACAGCCCCTCCTGGTGGGAGGGGATCACGAACAGATCCAGCGTCTGCAGCACCTCCGCCAGGGCGACGGGACCCAGGCAGGGGAGGCACTGGACCCGGTCGGCCAGTCCCATCGCCACCAGGGGGCCGCGCAGGCGATCGACGTCCTGCTCGCCGGCCAGCACGAGCTCGACGGGGTGGCCGGCGGCGACCAGGCGGGCCACGGCCTCCAGCAGCAGGGTGATGTGCTTGCGGGGATCGCCGTAGCGGCCGGCGAAGCCGACGCGCCAGGGCACCAGCCGCTCCGGGGCAGGACGGAAGACGATGGGATTCACCGGCATCCGCATCACCCCGTCCATGGGCCGGTGGGCCAGGGCCTCCAGGGCCCGGGCCGTGTAGCCGCTCAACGCCAGGATCCTGCCCCGGGGAGCCCGCAGCACCTGGCGCTCCAGCCGCTGCAGCACCGGTCCGTTGAGCACCCGGTCGAGCAGCCGCCGGGGCCGGGAGAAGCCTCGGACGCGGTCGACGCGATCCTCCCGCCAGGGGGTGGCCACCCAGGCGAGGAAGGGGATCCCGAGGCGGGCGAAGGGGGTGGCGCAGAGGGGATTGCCCGTCACCGACAGGTGCAGGTCGCAGCCGGCGACGAGCTGCCGCCAGGCCCGCCTTGGCAGGTAATGGGTGAACTCCAGCTCCGGCAGCCAGGCCCCCAGGCCATGGCCCCCATGGTCGCCGTAGACGCGGCGTTCGATCCGGCCGGGGCGCCGGCCGCTGGCGAGGGCATGGAGTGGCACCGACAGACGCGGGTGGGTGCTCCAGGGGGCGTACCAGGCGAAGACCGGCTCGATGTCGAGCTCCTCGAGCATCCGGGTGACGGCGGTGGTCATGGCGGGCACGCCGCCGTCCACCGGTTCGATGGTGCTGACCAGGGCCCGGGGCCGCCTCATTGCCGGAGCCAGCCGAACAGGTCCCGGTTGTCGCGCACCCAGCGGATCAGGTGGCGCACGCCGGCGTCGACGCTGATCTCCGGCGCCCAGCCCAGCAGCTCGGCGGCCTTGCGGACGTCGCAGATGAACACCGGCTGGTCACCGGGCCGAGACTGGCCGCTCAGGGGCGTGAGGGTGATCGCCAGCTCCTCCTCCAGGAAGCGCAGCAGATCCCTCAGGCAGAGGGTGTTGACGGGGCCGCCGCCGATGTTGAAGGCCTGGCCGCTGATCCGGTCGCGGCTGTGCCAGGCGGCCTCGTAGGCCCGGGCCAGGTCGCGCACGTCAAGCACGTCGCGGGTCTGCCAGCCGTCGCCGTAGAGGGTGATGGGCCGCTCCAGCAGGGCGGCGATGCTGAACCAGGCCACCCAGCCCTGGTCCTCGATGCCGAACTGGCGGGTGCCGTAGATGCAGGACTGGCGGAAGGCGCAGGTGTGCAGGTCGTAGATGCGGGCGTAGTCGATCGTGTACTGATCGGCGACCCCTTTGGAGCAGCCGTAGGGCGAATGAAAATCGAGGGGCTGGCTTTCCAGCACGCCGGAGGGGAGATCGCGGAAGCGATAGCCGTGGGGGGTCATTTCCACCGGCACCGATTCCATGCCGCCGTAGACCTTGTTGGTGGAGGCATAGAGCACGAAGCTCTCGGGGGAATGGAGACGCACGGCCTCCATCACGTTGAAGGTTCCGAGGGCGTTGATCTCGAAGTCCTCTCGGGGGTTGGTGTAGGAGGTGGTGACCGCCACCTGGGCGGCCAGGTGCAGCAGCATCGACGGACGCACGGCGGCCACCACCTCAGCCAGCGCCTCCGCCTCGCGGATGTCGATCCGGTGGAAGGCGATGGCGGGATGCTGATCGAGGAGCCAGCGGAGGTTGTCCTCGGTGCCCCGGCGGGAGAGGTTGTCGAGGATCGCCACCTCCCAGCCCAGGGAGGCGAAGTGCTGGGCGGCGTTGACGCCGATGAAACCGGCGCCGCCGGTGATCAGGATCGAGGGCATCGAGAGGAGCGGGGCGGGGGAAGCGACGGTTGACGCGACGGGTGAAGGGGGGGTGGCAGCGAAGCGGGCAGGTCCGGGACGGTGCCGTGCGATCCCGAAAGGAACCCGGGACCGCTGCCGGTGCCGACGGCCCGGCGGTCGAGCCGGACCTTAGTGCAACCTCCTGATCCTGCAGGGTTCTGTGGGTATTCAGGGGGGAGTGGAGAGGCTGCAGCGGCCCTCCAGGAGCATCAGATGGAGCAGCAGCTCGGCGTACATGCGTTGCTGGGCGTAGGCCCAGCCGCGCCAGCCCTCCAGCAGTCCCCCCTTCCACACCAGGCAGAACAGCAGGGCCGCGAACGGGGCCAGGGGGGTGTGCTTGCGCAGCCGATCCGCCAGGGACAGCTGGCGGGAGGGGGTGGCCCGCAGCTTCGCCGCCTCGATCGCCAGGTAGGAGCCCTGGGAGGCGAGCCAGCGCTGCAGGGGTTTGCGGTCGTCGTGGAAGATCGGCTGCCGCAGTCGTCCGATGGGTCCGGACAGGACGATGCGGTGGCCATGGCCGTCGTTGCGATAGCGGCCCAGGCCAGGGCGGTAGAGGCTGGTGCGGGGGGGCAGCATGCCGCTGCGCAGGGGCCGGCCCGCGATGCAATAGCGGAACGGGATGGCATAGCCGGCCATCGTCGTTGCTGCCGGATCCCTGATCACAACCTGGATTTCGGCGGCCAGCGGCGCTGGGATCAGGTAGTCGGCATCCAGGCTCAGCACCCACGGGGAGGTGATCTGATCGAGGCCGAAGTTGCACTGGTCGGCGAAGCTGTCGAAGGGCCGATGCAGCACCCGCACCGCTGGATGGCCGGAGAGGATGGTGAGTGTGGCATCGCTGCTGCCGCTGTCGATCACCAGGATCGAATCCAGCCAGCCCAGATGGTCGAGGGTGCGACCGATGTTGGCCTCCTCGTTGTGGGTCAGGATCAGGGCGGTGAGGAGCGGCCCGGAGGGCTCGTTCCGACTCATGTCTGGGGCTGCGAGCTCTGGGCCTGGGAGCTCTGTTCCAGAAGCCATTGCTGCTGCTGCTGCCAGAGCGCCCACTGCTCCTGCTGCTGGGAGAGCAGGGTGGGAATGGCCAGGAAGGAGCCCAGCGACAGACTCATCAGGATCAGCACGAAGGGGTCGCCGTAGAGCTGGGCCGCCGAGAAGAACGCCGGGACATTGGCCAGGGCGAAGGACATCAGACCCATCAGCAGGGCCGAGGTGGACTGCGGGAATTGCTTCAGCAGCCGGAAGTTGCGGAGCAGCACGAGGGCCAGCAGCATCAGGATCACCCCGAGAACCACCATGCCCGGGATGCCCAGTTCCAGGATGAGGCGGCCGCCGCCACCCTCGGAGACGAAGGCCACGCTCTGGATCGCATCGCGGGCCGCGTTCCTGACCAGGCCGCCGGTGCTGGCGCCGGCACCCACCCCCATGCCGATGCCATCGGAGACCTCGATGGCCCGGAGGGTGGCACCGATGCCCTGGGAATCGAAGCGCTCCACCAGGTCCTGCTGGATGGTCAGCGAGCGGTTGGTGTACTCGCCGAAGTTCTCTCCGAGATTCTCCGAGAGGATGAAGGCATAGAGGGGGTAAGAGATTCCGGCCACCCCGAGCACGCTCGTGATCACGCGCTCCTTGGAGGCTGGGCTGGCCCGGCGGCTGAAGAGCAGAAGATAGATGGCCGCGAACGCCAGGATCAGCACCTGGGCCTTGCGGCGACCGGTGAGGATGGTCAGGAAGGCGAAACCGGCCGCCAGCAGCAGCAGGCCGAACTGGTTGGTGGGTTTCTGGCTGGCGATGCCCATCGACGCGGCGATGCAGGCCGCCGCCGACAGCTGCCACGAGGCGATCTCACTGGTGCGCCAGAAGCCGGAGGCCCCCTGGGCGGAGAAGCCATGGCGGAAGGTGATCAGCAGGCCCTCGCCCACCTCCTGGAGGCTGGGATGGTCGACCCCCTGGAAGCTGAGGTACACGGTGAAGGCCATCACCGTTGACCCGATCAGGTAGAGCGTCAGCAGGCGCCTGAGGAACGGCAGGGAGCAGCCCACCTGGAAGCCCACCCAGAGACCGAAGGCCGGAGCCAGGTAGAAGGCGGCTCCGATGGCGGTGAGACGGATGTCGGAGAAGCGGGCGAAGCTGTTGAGGCTCTGCAGGGCAATCAGGGCGAAGTAGATCGTCACCCAGCCGTCGAACTGGGGCACGGTCCAGAACATGGCCCGCAGGTTGAAGCGGCCTGTCCGCTCCAGCAGCACCGCCCCGCAGAGGGCGAAGCCGATCAGCACCAGACCCACCATGTAGCCGGGCTGGCCCGGGGTGATCTTGCGCAGGGGGTCCTGCACGAAGCCGATCAGGAGGGTGACCATCAGGCCGGCCCGCCAGTCGCCGTCCAGGAGCACGGCGGCCAGGGCCCCGAAGAGCACGATCAGCAGCAGGATGGTCATCGGCCGGCGGCGGAGGTCAGCACCTGGCGGTAAGCGTCACGCAGCTGAAGGGCGATCGTGCTCCAGGAAAATTCCTTCTGAGCCAGATTAAGGGCGGACGCCCGCATTGACAGGGTCGGTCGCTCCAGGCCGGTGACCAGGGCCCGGGCGAGAGCTTCGGGGTCGCTGCCGCAGACCAGGCCGGCCCCGCAGCGGCCGACGTCGGCGGCGACGGCCACCTCCGGGGACAGAATCACCGGGGTGCCGGCGGCGAGCGCCTCCACCGCGGCGATGCCGAAGTTCTCCGCCGCCGAGGGCAGTACGTACCAGTCGGCCGCCTGCAGCGCCCGCCACTTGGCCTCCCCCTCCACGAACCCCAGCCAGCGGCAGCGGGCCTCGAGGCCCAGCCGCCGGCTGCGCTCCTGCAGGCCGGCGACGTACCGCGGCTCCCCCTCGCCGGCGATCGCCAGATCCCACGCTGCTTCGGGCCGGCTCTGCTCCAGCAGGGCCAGGGCATCGAGCAGGTTCTCCAGACGCTTCTTGGGGTGCAGCCGCGACAGGAACAGGAAGCGGACCGGCGCGGCGCCGTCCGGGTCTCCCGCCGGAGCGGCGGCCGGTTCGGGACCGCGCACCCCCAGGGGGAGCACCAGGGTGGGGGGCGCCAGGCCGAGGGCGGCGGACTCGTCACGCTCGGCGCCGGTGGTGAAGTGCAGGGCGGCCGCCCGCTGCAGGTTGCGGCGTTCGATCAGGCCCAGCATCAGACGCTTGCGGCCGCGGCTCTGGGCCAGGCTCCAGGGGCTCAGCTGGCCGATGCTGCGCAGGATGTAGGGAACGCCGGCCCAGCGGGCCTGGGCCATGGCGCTGGTGGAGGGGTAGGAGAACAGGGCGTGGACGTGCAGCAGGTCGTAGGCCTTGAGATGGCGCGCCAGCCAGAGACTGAGCCCGGGGCTGATGGCGAACTCCCGCAGGGCGGCGACGGGCGGGCTCCAGCGGGGAAAGGCCAGCACCGGCACGCCCTGGTGCTCCCTCCAGCGGCCGGTGACCAGCTCGGGGTGCAGCCCCGGTCCGTGGTCGTTGGTGGTGAGGATGGCCGCGTCCACCTCCTGGAGCCGCAGGGCCGCCACCATCTCGATCACGGCCCGACTGGGGCCGCCCCGCAGCGGGCTGATCGAGGGAATGACATGCAGAACCCTCATGGCGTCGGGCGAACCTCCAGGAAGGCGTCGAAGGCCGCCCCCCAGGAGCGGGCCACCACGGGGGCGGCGTAGGCGGCGATGGCGCCCCGGTTCTGGCGGTGGCGCTCCCGGAACCAGCCGGCCCGGCTTTGCAGGGCCAGCAGGCCCTCGAAGAGGGCCGCGCTGCTCTCGATGTCGCAGTAGATCCCCTTCTCCAGCTCCGCGACGATCGCCTGCAGGGGATTGCCGACCGGTCCGGCCACCAGCACCGGCGTGGCGTGGGGCAGGTATTCGAAGAACTTCGAGGGCAGGTTGTCGGTGTGACGGGGGCCGATCAGCACCAGCAGGGCATCGGCTGCCTCCGCCAGCCGGTGCGAGCGTTCGTTGCTGACGGCGGCATGGACCGTGATGGCCTGGCGCAGGTGAGGGTCGCGGCCGATGGCGGCCCGCGCCGCCTCGTACAGATAGCCGTAGAGCAGGATCCGCAGCCCACCCTGCTCGTCGGACCGCCAGCGCCGCACCGCGTCCAGAAACGGTTCGATCGGCCGCCAGGGGCCCAGGTTGCCGGGGTGGAACAGCGTCAGCGGCGCGGAGTCCCGCGGCCCCGCCTCCTCGCCGGCCGTCCCGGCGGTCGCGCCGGCCGGCGGGGTTTCGCCCGGATCGAAGCAATCCGGCAGGAACCGGGCCGGCGTCTCGCCCAGCAGCCCCTGCTCCCGGTAGCGCTCCAGGGTGAGGGGCGAGGCGAACACGGCCCCGGCGGCGGCCGCCAGCACGGCCCGCTGGCGCTCGGGGTGGGCGGGATGGAAGCTGCCCTTCTCCCGGTGGCCGAAGGGGTCGTCGTAGATGGCGATGAAGGGTTTGCCCAGCGCGCCGGCCACCTCCCGCGCCAGCTCGAGCACCCGGAAGTCGGGGCAGATGCCGGCCACCGCATCGAAGGGGATCCGCGCCGCCGTCTCCAGGGCGGTGGTCCTGAGGCCCGCGAGGGCATGGGCCTGGGGGTCGTGGCGGCCCAGCTGCTCCAGCCGCCGGTGGATCAGCTGGCGCAGGCCGAACCAGAGGCGGAGCGGTGAGCCGGGGCTGCGCCGGTTCCTGCGGATCGCACAGCGCTGGGAGCGGGACACCCGCCGGCTGTAGTGGCAGAAGCGGTCCTGGACGGTGAAGGGTTCCGGGGTGACCGCATCGAGCCGGGGATCGGGGCCGACGACATGGAACTCCCAGCCGGCCGCCGGCAGATGGGGCAGGAGCTTGGCGTAGCGGCGGGCCTGGACGCCGCCGCCCCCGGGCGGCTGGAGGGAGAGGATCAGGGCTCTGGGCATCTCAGCGGCGCTCCAGCAGGGCCAGCCCCGCCAGGATCCCCTCGGCGGCGTTCCGCACGCTGAACCTGCTGTTGACCAGCTCCCGGGCCGCCTCCCCCATGGCGGCGGCGGCGGCCGGATCGGCGGCCATCCGCCCCATGGCCGCGGCCAGGGCCGCCGGCTGGCCGATGGGGCTCACCAGGCCCGTGCGGCCCTCGAGCACCAGGTCCTCGGCGCAGCCCACCTGGTCGCTCACGATCGCCGGCAGCCCGCAGGCCATGGCCTCGTTGACCACCAGCCCCCAGGTCTCGCCGTGGTCGGAGGGCAGCACGAGGGCGTCGGCCACCGCATAGGCCGAGGGCATCGCCGACTGGTTCAGGAAGCCGGCGAAACTCACTGGCAGGGTGTGCTGGCCGGCCACCGCCCGGCAGGCCTCCTCCAGGGGGCCGCTTCCGACGATCAGCAGATGCACCGGGGGGGCCAGGGGGTCCGTCAGCAGCAGCCGCAGCGCTTCGAGCAGGTCGAGGGGCCGCTTCTTCGGCTGGAGCTTGCCGGCGAACAGAAAGCAGAAGGCCTCCGGGGGGATGGCCCAGTCCTGGCGCAGCGCGTCCCTGCGGGGGCGCAGGGTCGCGGCCCGCTCGCCGAAGTAGGCGTTGTCGACGAAGTGGGGTGAGGGCTCCAGTCGGCTCCGGGGCACACCGAACTGGCGGTACCAGCGGGCGTTGGCCGTGCCCACGGGCAGGCCCACCGACACCCCCCGAAACAGGATCCAATAGGTGAGGTTCAGGGCCCAGGATCTGGGGCGGAAGGCGTTGGAATCCATCCGCAGCAGCACCGGCAGACCTTGCAGCCGGGCGGCGATGAACAGCTGCACCATGCCCAGGAAGTGCCAGCCGGTGAGCAGCAGGGCATCGGGCCGCTGGCGGGCCGGGCCGAAGCCCAGCTCCCCCAGGGGCCGGGCCAGCCACACCCCCCGGTAGCCGGCGGTGATGCCGCGGCCCCGGCCACTGGCGGCCCGGTGCCAGGGGTAACCCTCCAGCAGCGGCACGTCCCACTCGAAGGCGACGCCGAACCCCAGACCCTGGGTGCGGGCGTCCGGAAGGGTGAGGTAGAGCACGTCCGTGGCCACGCTCGGGGTGGCGGCCAGGGCCTGGAACAGGGGGGTCTGGTACTGGACGGGGTGGCTGCCGGCGATCAGCAGCCGCCGCCGGCGGCGGGAGGGCAGCAGGGCCGGCCCGCGCCGCTGCAGGCGCAGGGCCCAGAGCAGGCCCCGCCCTTCGGCGATCAGGGTGGGGGGGATCCACCAGGGATGGCGCAGATGGTGGCGGCTGCGCACCGACCCCAGCCAGCCCCGCAGGCAGCCCGCCAGGGCCGCCGGCAGGGGCTGGGTGCGCAGTTGGAAGTAGTACCGCCCCACGGCATGGTCGGGCTTCACCGTGGTGAGGTGCTTGCCGTAGCTGCGGGTGCCGCCCCGCTCGGCCCGGAGGTGGTGGATCAGGGCCCAGGGCACGTACTGGATCGGATGGCCGGCCTGGCGCCAGCGGAAGGCGAATTCCGCCTCGAAGCGGTAGGCCACCCGCACGAAGTTCTGGTCGAACCCCCCCAGCTCCAGGGCCAGCCGCCGGGGAATGGCCACGTTGCCCCCCATGAATTCCTCCACGGCGCGGGGCCGCAGGCTGTTGAACAGGAACGGACCGTCCTCCGGATCGCTCTGGCCCCGGTGCCAGGGCTGCAGCACCCGACCGGCCAGCATGGCGTCGGGGTCGGCTGCGCCCGCCCGTTCGTGGGCGTTGAGCAGCTCCGGGTCCGGCAGGATGTCGTCGTCGAGGAACAGCACCCGCTCGCCGCGGGCCTCCTGCAGGGCCGCATTCATGGCGCCGGTGATCGAGGGGGTCGGCAGCCGCAGCCAACGGATCCGCCCCTCCGCCTGCCAGGCCGCCAGCCGGGCCTCGCTGTCGGGATCGTGGCGGGGCGTCTGGTCGACCACCAGCAGCTCGAACGGGGCCGGATCCAGCGCCAGCAGGGCGGCCACGCTGTCGATCAGCACCTGATCGCGGCCGAAGGTGGGAATGGCGACGCTGAGGGTCATGGCAGGGCGGCCAGCTTGAGCCGGGCCTTGAGGTGCCAGGGGTTCAGGGCCAGGGCCTGGCGCAGGTAGCGGCGGGCCAGGTCGGGGTGCTCGCGGCTGAGGCAGGCGCCGATGAAGTAGGCGCCATCGGCCTGGCGGCGGGGCTGGGCCCGCAAGCCGCGGCAGCGTTCGCTCAGGGCCTCGGCCTCCTTCAGAACGGGCGCCTCCGGCTGGCCGCCGCGGCGCGCCTCGGTGGCCGCCACGATCAGGGCGTGGAACGCCTCCTGCTCGCGGCGCCTCGAGCCGCTGATCGATCCGGGGGAGAGGGTGGCCTCGTAGAGCACCTCGGGCACCACCAGGTGGGTGCCGAGCTCCACCATGCGGCTCCAGAGATCGATGTCCTGGGCGAAGTAGAACATCGGCCGATAGCCTCCGGCACGCGCATAGGCGCTGCGCCGCATCATCACCGAGCCGTGGATGGCCGGACCGGTGAGCCCATCGGCCAGCTCAGCGGGCTCCGGCGCGTTGACGCGCACGGTGGCCCCTTCCGGCACCACTAGCCGCACGTGGGTGGAGCAGAGGCTGGCTTCGGGGTGCAGCTTGAGGCAGCGCAGCTGTCTCAGCAGCCGCCCCGGCAGGGAGAGGTCGCCGGCGTCCTGGCGGGCGATGAAGGAGCCGCGAGCCGCCTGGCAGCCCTCGATCAGCGACCGGGTCAGGCCCCGGCCCGGCCGCTCCAGCACCCGCAGCCGCGGTTCGGCGGCGGCCCGGGCGGCCAGCAGGGCGCCGGTGTCGTCGCTGGAGCCGTCGTTGATCACCACGATCTCCAGATTCACGCCCTCCTGGCCGGTGAGGGAATCGAGGGTCGCCGCCAGGCTGGTGGCGCCGTTGCGCACCCCCATCACCACCGACACCAGCGGGGGCGCGCCGGATTCGTGCTCCACAGGCTCGTGCATCACCTCAGGTCATGTTCCCCCCTGGGCGGGGTCCTGGCCGCCGCCATGTCCGGACCCCCATGCTCAGCCGGGCCGCCCGTCTCCAGCCCAGGGCCGTGGCCAGCAGGCCGTAGAGGAGGAACTCCAGCTGCCGTCGCGGCTGCCGGGCGGCGGTCCGCCGGGCCAGCCGGAGGAGGCGGCGGGAGGCCCGCTCGGCGCCGGCGGCACCGCACTGGCGGCTGAGCAGGAAGGCGGAGCGGGAGAAGCGGGCCATCTCCGGACCATCGGGGTCGACCCCGGCGGCCAGGGCGCTGCGCAGCAGCGAGTCCTGGGCCCGGGCCCGGTCCGCCAGCTTGCGGGGGTCGAGGTGGCCCCGGTCGCTGAGGTGGTCGTCGCCCATGTGGATCCGCCGCACCGACACCGGCTCCGGCACCCACACCAGGGGTGTCCCGGTCGCACCGGCCCGGCCGTCGTACTCCCAGTCCTCCTCGTTGATCCAGGGCTGCCACGGGCCGATGCGGTCGAGCAGGGTGCGCCGGTAGAGGGGGCCGCTGGTGGTCCACCAGCGCTCCAGCAGCAGCCGGGGGAACAGCCGCTCCTGGGGGACGCCGGTGGCCCGCATCGGGCCGCGCCGCTGGACGGGCTGCAGGGAGTGGTCCTCCTCCATGCTGGGTCCGTAGGCGATGCCGGCTTCGGGAGAGCGCCGCAGGGCGCGCACCTGGGCGTTGAACTTGCCGGGCAGCAGCAGGTCGTCGCTGTCGAGGTACTGGACGAATTCCCCGCGGCTGTGGTCGAGGCCCCGCTGGCGGGCGGCTCCGGGACCGCCGTTGGGCTGGTGGATCACCCGGAGGATCCCTGGATGGGCGACGGCGAGGCCGTCGGCCACGGCGCCGGTGTCGTCGCTGGAGCCATCGTCGACGATGACGATCTCGATCGGCCGGTGGTCCTGCGCCAGCACGCTCCCCACCGCTTCGCGCAGCAGGGCGGCGCGGTTGTGGACCGGGATGATCGTGCTGACCAGGCCGCTCACCGGCGCGGGCCGCAGGGCGGCGATGCGCTCGAGGGCCGGGCGGCGCATCACGGCCCGGGCCCGCTCCAGGTTGGGGTTGTCCTTCTGGTGCTTGAGGGGCTGGCCGCGGTGCCAGAGGTGCACGATCGGTTCGTAGCCCCAGATCCAGGTGGGCCGGGTTAGGCAGCGGTCCCAGAACTCGTTGTCCTCCCCGCCCCAGCCGACGAAGCCCTCATCCATGCCGCCGATGGCGGCATAGGCCTCGGCGGTGATCGCCATCGAGCCTCCAGCCTCCAGGTTCTGCACGATCGCCTCGGCGGGTCGCGCGTCATAGGCGTCCGAGCCGGCCAGCACCGCCGCGCTGTGGGCCTCGTCGAGGTAAAAGACGAACCGCTTCGGGTTCACCACCGCGTAGCCCCGGGCGATCCGCTCCAGCAGGCGGCGGGCGTAGCCGCTGGGCACGAGCATGTCGTTGTCGTGCAGCAGCAGCACCGGGGCGCGGGCGGCGCGGGCGCCGAGGTTGAAGGTTTGGGAGCGGTTGTAGGGGGCGCTGGGGTCCGGCAGGGGCCCATGGATGTGGTGCACCCAGCCCGGCAGACGGTCGGCGATACGGGGCTCGCTGTCCTGCTCGATCACCAGGCACTCGAGCCGCACGTCCTCCTGGGCGGCAAGGGACTCCAGGGTGGCCAGCAGCAGGGGCAGCCGCTCGGTGCCCCGGTGGCCGATCAGCACGCTCAGCTCCGGTGGCCCATCGGCCCAGCCGGGGGCGGCCAGGCGCCGGATCGGCGCCGCCACCAGGCAGCGGCGCAGCAGGCGCCGGCCCAGCTCCGGCTGGACGGCGGGGGCGTGCAACCGGGAGGTGTAGCGCCACCGGCAGGCCTGGCCCCAGCCATCCGGGGCGGGCTCCAGCCGCTCGCGGCGGTTGGCGATGCCGAGCTGGGCCGGGGCTGGACGGCGCAGGTGCCATTCGTAGCTGAGCCGGTCCTTGAGCCACACCCCCAGCCGCTCCCGCCGGGTGGGCCGCGCCGCTTCAGCCATCGGACGCCCCCGGAGCGTCGAGGCGGGCCGCCGCCAGCAGCAGATCGGTCGCCGCCCCTGCGGCATCGTCCGTCCCCGCGGCCGAGGCCCCATCGGCTCCGTCGCCACCGGAATGGGGCCACTCGCTACCGGCACTGCCGTGGCGGAAGCGCAGCCCCAGGAGCCGGCGCAGGTCCTCGCCCCGTCGGTGGCCCAGCCAGCGGTCCAGCCGTCCGGCGGGGGCCGGCGCCGGAGCGGGGGGAAGCTCCGGCAAGGGGGGCAGGGCCATCACCTGATCGAGGGCCCGCCGCCAGGCGTCCAGGGAGGCCGCCTGGCTGTAGCGCCCGGCCACCAGGGCGTGGCCGGCCCTGGACAGACGTTCCAGCAGGGCCGGGTCCTGCAGCCGTGCCAGTTCGCCCGCCGCAGCGTCCGAGTCCCCGCAGGGGAACAGCAGGGCCGTCGCGTCGGGCTCCAGGGCCCCCTCCAGGCCCGCACCCACGTAGCGGCTGCTCACCACCGCCATGCCGCTGGCCATGGCCTGCCAGGCCACGATCGGGCCCGTCTCCCAGGAGGAGGTGATCACCAGGGCATGGTGCTGGCCGTAGATCTCCGCCGCCAGCCGGTCCTGATCAACGTGGCCGAGCATCCGCACGCTTCCCCGCCCGATCCAGGGGGCCAGGGACCTCTCCAGGGCCGGACGCTCCTGACCGTCGCCGGCGATGCTGAGGTGGACGTCGATGCCCCGGGCCTGAAGCGCTTCCAGCAGCGGCGGCAGATCGTGCACCCGTTTCTGGGCCTGCTCCAGCCGGCCCACCCAGGCCAGCTTCAGGGTGGCGGCTGGATCGCCGCCGGGGGGCCGCCAGGCTGGCACCGGAACGCCGTAGGGGGCGTAGAGCACGCGGGCCGGATCGACCCCGCCCCGCCCGCTGGCCAGCCGGCAGGCCAGGCGATTGGTGGCGATCACGGCATCGATGCCGGCGCCGTGACGACGCAGGTCGTCGAAATACTCCGCCTGCAGTGCATGCAGGGTCATCACCACCCGTCCGTGGAACCGCCCCAGGCGGCGGGCCCGTCGGGCCGCGGGGTAGAGGTCGACCAGATTGACGCCGAGCACGAGCTCCGGGTCCAGCCGGCCGAGCAGGGCGGCGACGGCACGGATCCTGCCTTCGGCGCTGCCGCTGGGGTTGGCGATCGCCTCGGCCGCCAGGGCCGGATAGGCCCGGGCGTAGGGGCCATGGCGATGGTGGTCCCCATCGGGCACCGCCACGGACACCGCCAGCCCGCCGTCCCGCAGGCCCGGCACCAGGGTCGCCAGCCAATCCTGGACCCCGCCGAGCAGGTAGGCGGAGGGGGCGAGCACCAGCACCTTCATGGCCGTCGATCCAGGAACACCACCCCCGCCCCGGACGGGTTCCGGGGTGGCACGGGCAGGTGCGGCAGGGGGCTGATCGGACGCACGTTCTCACCGAGCTGGCGGATGTAGGTCCCCTCCGGCGCCGGGCAGCGTTCCCACTTGCGGAAGAACACCTCCTGGTTGGCGGAGGTGTACTTGCCCCAGACGCGCTCCGACTGGCCGTCGAAGGAGGTGGTGGCGGGCTGGTCGTTGGCATGGCGCAGATAGGGACAGGCCACGCCCCCGATCCGCACCCCCGCGAGGGACGCCCGGGCGGTGTAGTCCATGTCCTCGAAGCCGATGCCGCTGAAGCTCTGGTCGAAGGCGCCGATCCGCTCCCAGCAGCGGCGGCCGATGGCGAAGTGGGACCAGGTGTTGTTCAGCAGGCTGAGGTCCACCGACTCCCAGGCCATGGCTTCGGCCCAGCGCCGCAGGTAGGGGTCGATGCGCAGATCGTCGTTGAGCACCAGGGTGATGGCGGTGGGGCTGGCCTGGAGCAGTTCGTTCCACATCTGGCAGAGCCCCACCACCCGGTCATGGAGCAGGAAGCGGCGATGGGGCGGCTCGCCGCTGGCCAACTCAGCGCAGAGCCGCTCCAGGTAGGCGCGCTGGCTCGCCGGATCGGCGTGGCCGTTGACGGCCACCAGGATCGGCACCTCGGGGAAGCTGCGCCGCAGGGAGCGGTAGAGGGGACGGAAATAGGTGGTGTAGCGGGCCTCGAAGGTGGTGATCGCGATCGTGAATCGATCGCCGAGGGGACGGCGCGGCGGCAGCAGGACCGGCGGGATGCGGCGGCGGCCGCCGTGCACCACGGCCCGGGCGGCGAGGTACAGGCGCAGGTTGAGGGAGGAGCGGTTCATGGGGGGCATCCCTCAGGGGCGCCCAAGGGCGCCAATGGCCTCCACCAGGGCGCGGTAGCGCTCCCGGGGGCGGATGTGGTCATGGAAGCAGCGGGCACAGTCTTCCCGCCGGGCCTCCAGGTCGGCCCCCAGGTGACGGGCCGCCGCCAGGAAACCGGCGCCATCGTCGACCATCACGCCGCAGCCGAAGTCCTCGACGAACTGGAAGCTGGGCTGGCGGCTGCAGATCACCGGCACCCCCATGGCCAGGTACATGCACAGCCGGTTCGAGCTGACGCCCATGGCCTGGAACTGGGGCGCCGGATTGGTGTAGACGGCCAGACCGATGTCGTAGCCGACGGCCGATCGCCAGGCCTCCTGCCAGGACAGCCGGCCGGTCTCGATGTGGAGCCGGCCCCCCAGGCTCAGGCGCCGCAGCAGGTAGAGGGCCAGGGGATCCACCCCCAGGGGCTGGATCACAGCGCACAGGGCCGGATCCTCATGCAGGGCGTCGAGCAGCCAGTCGGCGCCGGCGGTGAGGTTGAAGCCGCCGGAGATGGCCAGGGTCAGGGCCTCCGGCGCCAGGCCCCAGCGCCGGCGGAGCTCGCGACGCAGCACCGGATCCCGCGCTGGGGGGTTGCGGAAACAGCCCGGGTAGACCAGCACCGGTCGCTCCGGCGGCAGGCCGGCGTAGTCGCGTACCAGATCCACCCGGTGAGTGTCGTTGACGATGGTGAAGCGCGCCCGCCGGTAGGCCTGCAGGCAGAGCCGTTTCCAGCGTTCCGAGCGGGGGCCCCGGTAGCTGCCGGCGCGGATCTCGTCCCCCAGGATGAAGGAGGGACGGCGGTGCAGGCGGGCCAGCACCCCCACCACGGCGATCGGGTCCTCGGTGGTGCCGGAGAAGCAGGCGTAGCGGCGCCAGCGGGGACGCCAGGCCTGGCCCAGCAGCCAGCGCATCGAATAGGCCACCGGATGGGTGCTGACCCGCTCGCCGTAGGGGGCGGTGCTGCCGCAGGGCCCCGGGGCGAAGACGTGAACGTCGTAGCCGTTCTCCAGCAGGGCGGAGATGATCGCCTCGTTGGGGGGCGAGTGCAGCAGCTCCGGCACCAGCAGGAAGTGGGCGGCGATCGGCCGTGGCGACGTGGGACCGGTCATGGGGGGACGATGGGGCTAGAGCGCTCGGGGGGTGCGGGTGGTGCTGAGGTCGGTGGGCAGCTCCAGCCGGCCGGCCCGATAGTCGTCCAGCAGGCGGTGGGTGTACGAGCGGATGAACTCCACCGGGAAATCCTTGCGGCCGGGGGCCGGCGCCGTTTCGCTCTTCTCCCGCGCGGCGATCCGGTCGTACCAGTTGTGGTAGTGGGTGATCGTGCCGTCGAGGCCGTAGAAATTGCCCAGGCCGTAGCGCAGGTAGGCCAGCTCGTCGCTCCAGACCGCCGGTGGTGTGGCCGGCGTGAACAGCGGCTCGCTGGCGCGGTTGGACACGTAGACGTCCATGGGCACCCAGTCGAGCTGTTGCCGCCGGAGCTCCCGGGGCAGGTGGTGGGTGATGTGGGGGCCGTGGAAGTCGACCTCGTAGCGCGGCCGTGGCAACCGCCCCTTGCGCCGCCAGTGCAGGCGCCGGCAGCGGCGGAACCGCCGGGTGTGCATCAGCAGGAAGGAGCTTTCCGGCATGCCGGCGCCGAAGGGGCGGGTGAGCGGTCCGCAGCCGATGTCCTGCGGGGACACCAGCGCCACCCCCTCCACTAGCCGGGAACGGCACCGGCTGAACCAGTCCGGTGCCAGCACGATGACGTCCGCATGCAGCAGCAGCGTGTACGGGGAACGGGAACGGTTCAGCAGGGCATTGAGCGCGTCCGGCTGGGTGCAGCGGCGCTGCACCACCTCGGCCCCCCGCTCGCGGGCGATCGCCACGGAGCGGTCGGTGGAGCCGTTGTCGAGCACGCAGACGTGGGTCGCCAGGTCTTGGGTGGTGGCCTGGAGCGCCTCCAGGCAGTGGGGCAGGAACAGCTCGCTGTTCCAGCTGGTGATGCCGACGAAGAGTTCGGGGGTCGTCATGGTCGGGGGAGGAGCCGCAGGCGGCGCAGCAGCCGCACCGGCAGCCGGCGCTCCAGGGCCGAGAGTCGCTCGCCGAGGGCGGACTTCTCCGCCAGCAGCCGCTGCACCAGGCGATCGAGCGAGGCGCTGGCCCCGTAGCGGGCGTAGATGGTGGCCAGTTCGGCCGGAAAGCGTTCCCCCTGGCGCCGGGTCTTCACGGTGGGGTAGTAGCGCATCGCCCCCAGTTTCTCCTGGGTGACGCTGCCGGAGCAGCGCTGCGAGAAGCGCCACCAGAGGTCGTAGTCCATCAGCAGGCTCAGGGACTCGTCCACCTGCCCTCCGGCCTCCCGCCAGAGGGAGGCGCTCCAGAAGCAGCTCTGCTGCAGCAGGAAGCAGCCATTCTCGATCGCCAGCAGGGTCTGCTCCGAACCCTCCCGGGCGGGCACGTGGCGCAGGAAGCGCTGGTCGGCGCTGATGATGTCGCCGCTGCCGATCACCCAGCGGCGGCCAGGCTGGGCGGCGAAGCAGGCCAGCACGGTGTGGAAGGCACCGGGCAGATAGAAGTCATCGGAGTTGAGCCAGGCCAGGATCGAGCCGGTGGCCCGGCGGAAGCCCTTGTTGATCGCGTCCGACTGGCCCCGGTCAGGCTCGCTGATCAGCACCGAGATCCAGGGGCGGTAGCGCTCCAGCACCGCCGGGGTGTCATCGGTGCTGCCGCCGTCCACCACGATGATCTCGACGTTGTCGTATTCCTGCCAGAGGATGGAGAGGAGGGTGTCCTCGATGAAGGCCCCCTGGTTGAGGGTGGGGATGACGATCGAGAACACGGGCCGCTCAGGATCGCGCTGAAACCGTTCCGGCACGCTGGGCAGTGCGGCTGGGCTCCAGCCGTAGAGGGGACGGTTGGCGGGCAGGGGAACTTCAGCCATGGCGGGCTCCGGCCGCGACGGCCCGCTCCATGCAGGCCAGCAGACGGGGGGCCACGTCATCGATGCCGGACTCCCGCCACACCCGGGCCCGGCTGCGTTCCCCCAGGCGGCGCCGGTGGTCGGGGTCGTTGCTGAGCTGGTGCAGGGCGGTGGCGAAGGCCGCCAGGTCGAGATAGGGGACGGCCAGGCCACAGCCGTCGGCCACGAAGTCCACGATCCCGCCCCCGCCCTCGAAACAGACGGTGGGCACGGCCGAGGCGGCGGCCTCGAGGGCCACCAGCGGATAGGGATCCTCCCGCGACAGCAGGCCATGGACGGCGAGGCGCGGCAGGACGCCGCTGGCGGAGGGCATCGGCGACAGCAGCAGAACCCGGTGCTCCAGCCCCAGCAGCCGCAGATCGCGCCTGGCCACGATCACCTCCTCCTGCCGGGGGGAGGCCCCGAGCCAGACGGCCAGGAAGGGCCGGCCGGCGAAGACCCGCTCGCATTCCCGCACCAGCAGGGGGAAGAGGTCGAAGCCCTTGCGGGCGATCGCCTGGCCCGCGAAGCCGAACACGAACGTGCCCGCCGCTAGGGCCGCCTCCAGGGGGTCCAGAGCCGGATCCAGGCCGGGCCCTTCCGGCGCTGGCCCCGGCGCGCTTCGGCCCTGCCCGGGCGCGGAGGAGGGCAGGAAGCCCGGGATCACCGTGCAGCGGTTCAGCGGCATGCCGTGGTGGGCATGCAGGGATTGCCTCACCCCCTCGGCGCAGGCCACCACCACGCTGGAGAGGGACAGCTGGCGGGCCACGGCCTCCGGGGTGCTCATGGTGGCCAGGGTGGTGTCGAGCTCGTGGACATGGCTGAGGCAGGCCGGCCGGGCCGGATCGGCGCTGAGGCCCCCCAGGTGCTGGCCCAGCACCAGGGTGTTGAGGTAGATCAGCTCCGGCCGGTGGCGCTGCACCGCCGCCTCCAGCAGCGCGGCGGGACTGCCCGCCCGTCCCCGGCCCAGCCGGGCGGCAACCCGTTCGCGCAGGGGCTGGAAGAGCGGCCGGCTCCAGGCCTCGATGGGCGCCAGTGCCTCGAAATCGGCGCGCAGGGGACCATCGCTGAGCAGCACCACCGCCGGCTCGATGCCGCAGTCGTGTTCCATCAGCCAGCGCAGCAGCCAGAGCAGCAGCAACGGGGCACCGCTGCGGGTGGCCATGTGGGAGACGAACAGCACCCTCATGGGGTGATCACCTGCTTCCAGACGATCAGGGTGAGCAGGAAGGCCAGGGTCCTGGTGCGGTCGGTGCCACTGCTGTGGGCCTCCAGGATCCGCACCACCAGTTCCGGATCCAGCAGATCGTCGATCCGTCCGGCGTTCTCGCGCAGGAAGGCATGCATCCGTGGATCGCGATACCAGTCGGCGCTGAGGTCGTAGCTCACGTAGCGGGCCCGCCGCATCGGCAACGTCCAGTAGAGGGGCGGGGCCTTGGGGAGCATGCGCCGGCGGTCGAACCCGTTCTCCTCCGGAAAGGTCAGCAGTTCGGGGCCGTTGCGGGCGATGGCATGGCGATGCCAGTTGGAGCCGAGCTTCCAGCCATCGGGAAGGTTCCAGATCGCTTCGATCCAGCGGCGATCGTGGAAGGGGGAGCGCCAGGCGCTGGAGGCCCGGTACATGCGGATGCCGTTGGCGTAGAAGTTCGGCACCCGCTGCTCAAAGTAGTAGCGGGTGAGACCGGTGAGAAACCCGCCACGGCAATGCCCCGCCAGGCGAGAGGCCCGCCTGCCGCGCCCCTCCGCCGTCAGCTCGGCGGCCAGCGGCGGCGCCAGGTGGCGCAGTTCGTCGGGGGAGAAGCTGGGGTGCCGGTTCAGCTTCATCCCCCAGAACCGGCTGAGGGCGACATCGGGGGCCAGCGAGGCGAAGCGCCCCAGCCAGCCGCGGTCGAAGTAGTAGGAACGGGCGAATTCCCCCAGGGTGCCGACGAAGAACGTGGCGTCGGCCGGGATCGCCGCCTTGAGGGGATAGAGGAAGGTGTGCCAGTGCCAGGCGGTCTTGGTGCCGTTGGTGAGGCTGGAGATGGTCTGGGCGTGCTGGAAGACGTCATCGAGCTCCAGGCTGATGAGCTGGTGGGGCAGCTCGAAGCGCCGGGCGATGCGGCGGGCCACCAGAACGTCGGTCGCCTCCTCCCGTCCCATCGTGATCAGATGGGGGCGCAGGCCCTTGCGCAGCATCGACGACAGGATCACCCGCGAATCGAAGCCGCCTGACAGCGACAGATAGGGGTTCTCGCCCGCCAGCCGCAGCACCGCGTCGTTGAGGGCGTCCACCGCGGCGTCCGGGTCGGCGGGGGCCGCCGGTATCCGGTCGAGGACGGGCTCGGACTGCAGGGAGAGCCTGCCCTCGGTGAAGTGGAGGATGCTGGCGGGCGGCACCCGGCGGACCGCAGGGTGGAGGGTCTGGTTGCCGGTCAGGTTCTCCAGCTGGCAGAGATCGCCGAGGGCCGGCCAGTTCCAGCGCCAGGGCAGGCCGCTGCGACGCAGGATCTCGGCCACCCGATCGCCGTGGAAGAGCCGGCCCCCATGCTCCAGGACGTAGTACTGGGTCGCCCCGACCGGCGAGGTGACCACCGTCACGTCGCCGCTGTCGGTCTCGATCACCAGAGCGTATTCCCCCTGGCTCTCGGACAGGGCGCGGCTTCCCTGGCGCAGGAAGCGTCCCAGCAGCTCCGCTTCGCTGGCGTCGGCGTAGCCGATGCAGGTGAGCCGGTGGTCGCCGATCTGGATGGTCATCGGTTGCGGGGGGCCAGTCTGGCGAGCACCTCCCTGCCGGCCCGCTTGAAACGGGACCGAAGGCGTTGGAGGGGATCGCCCGAGGTGGGACTGGGGGTGCCCTCCAGGGGCAGGTGCGCCCAGGGCGTCTGCCGGCGGATCTCCAGATAGCGATCGCGCCAGGGGTGGGTGCAGCGATGGTGCCAGGGCTTGGCCACACCAGAGCCCGCGAAGTGGATCACGGCGGGGCTTGCCCGGGCTTGCTCCGCCTGCCGACCCAGGGGGGTGACAGCAGCGGTGTACTCCGGATGAAACCAGAGGTGGGGCAAGGCGTTCCAGCGCCAGTCGAGGGGACGCCAGCGGGCTTCGAGCAGGGAGTTGAGCACGTCCTGATCCCAGTGCTTGATCCGCTCGGGATGGGTGCGGGCGAACTCGAGGCCCTTGGCCAGGATGTTCTCCCGTCGCCAGTGGCCCAGATCGATCAGCATGGCCCCGGCATTGAACACCAGGGAGCCCTCCGCCAGAGCGAGGCGGTTGCGGTCGAACTCCTGGTTGTGCTCCTCCACAGCACCGATGCTGTTCCCCTCCAGCGGCGACTCCCAGAGGTCCTGCAGGGAATCGACCACGATCAGGTCGGAATCCAGATAGATCACCTTCTCCACGGCGTGGGGAAGGGCGGCCGGCAGCAGCAGCCGGAAATAGGTGGCCAGGCTGATATGACCGAAGACGGGAAACCCGGCGAGCATCTGCTCGTCCAGCTGCAGGAAGGAAACCGAAGGCAGGAAGGTTCCGAGGTAGGCCGCCAGCCGGGCCCGTTCCGCGGCATCGATGACACCGTGGAGGATGTAAATGCTGAGGCTTTCGGTTGGATTTGAGAGTTGCAGGGACTTCAGCATCACGGCGCAGTGCCGGATGTAGTTGTTATCGATGGTACAGGCAATGATCATGGCAAGGATGTGGACTCCTGCAAGGTCGCCATGGGGGCTGGTGGAACCATCAGACCGTGGCCGGCGTGACTGGTTTCTCGAGGGGATGCTTGGATTGGTCGCTCCATAGCTTCGCGTAGAGGCCTTCCTCATGGAGCAGATCATGGTGAAGACCCCTCTCCACAATCCTGCCCTCGGAAAGCATACAGATCATGTCTGCATTGACAATCGTACTGAGGCGGTGGGCGATCACCAGCACCGTGTGCTGGCGCTCGAACTGTTCGATCGCCTGTTGCACCAGCCGTTCGCTCTGGCTGTCGAGGGCGCTGGTGGCCTCATCGAGAATCAGCAGTTCCGGCTTGCGCAGAATTGCCCGGGCCAGGGAGATCCTCTGGCGCTGGCCACCGCTCAGTCGATAACCACGTTCACCGATAATAGTGTTATAGCCCTCGGGAAGATCGGCGATGAAACGGGCTGCCTGGGCCTTCGTGGCCGCCTCCACGATGTCGTCCATGGAGGCATCTTCGACGCCGAATCCGATGTTGCTGGCGATGCTGGCGTTGAACAGGAAGGTGTCCTGGCTGACGACTCCCAGCCGCTGTTGCCAGCTGGCCAGATGGATCGTCCGCAGGTCGACCCCATCGATGAGGATGCGGCCTCCGGTGGGTTCGTAGAGCCCCACCAGCAGATCCGCGATGGAGCTCTTGCCGGCCCCGCTCGAGCCCACCAGCGCCACCGTCTGGCCACGGCCGATGCTCAGGTGGATGCTGGACAGGGCCTCCGGCAGCTCAGGGCTGTAGCGAAGCGAGACATCGTCCAGGTGGATTCCCTGGCGAAGGGCCGTGAACGGTACACCACCGGTGCGGACGAACTGCTTGTCGTCGTCGCGAAGAATCTGACTGAGCCGCTCCACACTGGCGCTGTTGGCGGCATACCCCGTGGCCAGGCCCGTCAGGGTCCCGACCCGCTGGTTGAGTCTCTGGAGAGCGATGATGAAGGTCACCAGGCTGGGAAGAACGCCACTGCTGCGATCCTTGAAGATCAGCAGACTGAGGGCCGCAATGATGGCGATCGAGATGATCGGCAGCATGTTGGAAATCGGCTGCACGATGTTAGAGAGCTTGCTCTGCCGAATCGACAGCCGTCTGCTTTCTTGGAGCAGATCCTTCAGTCTTTTCCTGGAACTCTCCAGCTGGCCGGTGCTGTGCAGCAGCCGAAGACCCTGGATCTGTTCGTTCTGATGGCTGGATAGCTCGACGCCCACTTTCTGCTGCTCCCGTGAATTCTTGCGGATCCGCGGCAGCAGGACCTTCTGGACTGTCTGCATCACGGCAGCCATGGCGAAGGCCACCAGCAGAAGCCAGGGGGAGATGGCCACCAGGATGGCCAGGTAGATGGTCAGCTGCAGGCTGTTCATCAACAGGCCATTGGCCAGGCTGATCTCCTTCTGAACGGTGCTGCCCCCGGAGCCGACGTAGTTCAGCAGGTCGCCGACGCGGTACCGACTGGCGCAGCCGAAGGTGAGGGAGAGGACCCGATCGTTGAGCCTGCCGGTGATTTCGGTGCCCATGCGGGCCCCCATCACGGCGGTGCTGATGCTGTTGACGTAACTGGTCGCCGCCATCAGGCCCTGCAGGGCCACAGCGGTGGCCAGGAGAAGTATGAAGATCACGTCGCGGCCGCCGCGGGTGCTGAGGGCACTGTTGAGCCAGTCCTGCAGCCAGGGAAGCCGGTCGAGGGAACCGAGGATGGAGATCCTGCTCCAGTCACTGTTCTCCGGGGCGCTGATCAGGCTGACGGAAAGGAAGATGATCCCCAGGGTGGCGCCCTCGCTCAGGCTGGCGGCCAGGCTGGTGGAGAAGTTGAGGGCCAGCAGCTTCCAGTGCTTCTTCGCCGATTGCCGGATCAGGCGTGCTGCGGGCCTCTGGTCGGTGAGGGGGGCAAGCAGGGGGCTCGGGAGTCGTCTGGCGATGCGGTGGAGAAGCGGCATCAACGGCGAGGCGGAAGGGGAGCGGGAATCGGCGGCTGGGGAATGGGGGTGCCTGCGACGTCCTGTCTCGGAGCGGAGGGCCGCCCACGGGTGACGAGGCCGGGATCGGGATGGCAACGTGCGGATGCACCGTCAGGCGAAATCTAGGTCGCCACCGTGGGCCTGCATGACGGAGGCTGGTTCTACCATCGTCCCAGCGGCGGCCAGGGCGGGGCAGGGCAGGGGCCGCCTCTGTCGACCCAGCCCCCTGTCGCGCCACTTCCGCCATGGCCCCGCTTCCGCCACGGCCACCGGTTCCCCGCTCCCCGGCCGGGAAGCGACACGCCGCCGCCGGCCTGTTGAGGCTGACATGCCGCCGGTTGGCCATGGTGCTGGCCCTGCTTCTGCCCCTGGCCCTGGTGGCCAGTGGTCGCCCATGGGGCGCACGACGCTTCACCGGCCCGGGGTCGCCCTCCCGCGGTCCCCTCGACCATCGCCATCTGGCGATCATCATCAACGCCGCCGATCCCCTCAGTGAGACCATCGGCCGGCTGTACCAGGCGGCCCGACTGATCCCATCCGACCAGGTGATCCGGCTACGCTTTCCGCCTGGGGAATCGTCGCTGAACCCAGAACTGTTCCGCCGCCTCAAGGCCAGCGTCGACCGCCAGACCCCGGCCCATGTCCAGGTCTATGCCCTGGCCTGGGCGGCCCCGTACCGGGTCGGCTGCCAGTCGATCACCAGCGCCTTCAGCTTCGGCCTCGATCCGCGCTTCTGCGCCAGCGGTTGCCGCACCACCGCCCTGAGCCCCCTGTTTGCCCGCGGTGACGTGCGCCGTCCCTGGGATCAGCTGCGGGTGCGGCCCAGCATGATGCTGGCGGCCACCAGCGCGGCGACGGCCAGGCGCCTGATCCAGCAGGGTGTGGCCTCGGACGGCACCGCCCCTCCGGGGACGGCCTATCTGCTGAGCACCAGCGATGCCCGGCGCAACCGACGTGCCGCCGGTTACGAACGGGTCAGGGCCGCCATCGGCTCCCGCCTGCGGGTGCGGATCGTCGTGGGCGACACCCTGGTGGGGGCCAAGGACGTGATGGCTTACATCACGGGTCTGGCCGTCCCCGTGGGCCTGCGCACCAACCGCTTCCGGCCGGGGGCCATCGCCGATCACCTCACCTCCCTGGGGGGACAGCTGACCGACAGCCCGCAGATGAGTGCGCTCCGCTGGCTCGAGGCCGGCGCCACCGGCAGCTACGGCACCGTGGTGGAGCCGTGCAACTTCACGGCGAAGTTTCCCGATCCCGGCCTGCTGCTCACCTACTACCTCCGCGGTGACACCCTGATCGAGAGCTACTGGCGCAGCGTGGCCATGCCCGGCCAGGGGGTCTTCATCGGCGAGCCCCTGGCAAGGCCCTGGCCTGGGGCGGGGGGCCTCAGCCCTGGTGACGCCGCTGGTGCCAGGCCCAGGCGTGCTCGATGATCGTTTCCAGTTCCGGGAAGCGGGGCCGCCAGCCGAGTTCATGGTGGGCCCGGGTGGCCCCGGCCACCAGCTGGGGAGGGTCACCGTCCCGGCGCTTGGCCACATGGGCCAGCAGGCCGCGGCCGGTCACGGCCTTGGCGGTCTCGATCACCTGCTGGACCGAGTAGCCGGTGCCGTTGCCGAGGTTGTAGATCAGCGGTCGGCGCTCGGTCTCCTCCCGTTCCCGCAGCCGCAGCAGCCGCTCCAGCCCCAGGACGTGGGCATCGGCCAGGTCGGCCACGTGGATGTAATCGCGAATGCAGGTGCCGTCCGGGGTGGGGTAGTCGTCGCCGAAGATCTGCAGGTAGGGTTCCCGACCGCTCATGGTGTCGAGCACCCGCGGGATCAGGTGGGTCTCCGGGTTGTGATCCTCCCCCAGGTCGCCGTCGGGGTCGGCACCGGCGGCATTGAAGTAGCGGAAGATCACGCTGGGCAGGCCGTAGGCCGCCGCGAAGTCGGTGAGCAGCTGCTCCACCATCCACTTGCTGCGGCCGTAGGGATTGATCGGCGCCTGGGGGTGGTCCTCGGTGATCGGCACCTGCTGGGGAATGCCGTAGGTGGCGCAGGTGGAGGAGAAGACGATCGGCAACGGCCGCTCGGTGGCCACCAGGGCTTCGAGCAGGGTGAGCGTGTCGCCCAGGTTGTTGCGGTAGTACTTGGCTGGATCGTTCACCGATTCACCCACATAGGCGTAGGCGGCGAAGTGGAGCACCGCCTCGATCGGCCTGCCTTCCAGGGCCGTGCCGTCGAGGGCGGGATGGCGGCCGCGCAGCAGCGGTTCGAGCACTTCCCGGTCGCCCACCTGGCCCAGCACCAGCGGCACCTTGAGGGTCTTCTCGACGATGTCGGCATGGCCGTAGACCAGGTTGTCGAGCACCACCGGCTGGTGGCCCGCCCGCGTCAGGGCCCTGACGGCATGGCTGCCGATGTAGCCGGCGCCACCGGTGACCAGGATTCTCACAGCCGCACTTCGGCACCGCTCGCCCGCTCGCAGACGAATTCTGCCACGGTGCGGCGGAGCCCCTCCTCCAGGGGAATCGAGGCCCGCCAGCCCAGGGCGGCCAGCCGACTGACATCGAGGAGCTTGCGGGGTGTGCCGTCGGGCTTGGAGACGTCCCAGAGGATCCGTCCGCGGAAGCCGACGGCCTCCGCCACCATCGTGGCCAGCGCCTGGATGCTCACCTCCGATCCGGTGCCGACGTTGATGTGCTGGAGCTCATCGGTGCCCGGTTGCCAGTGACGCAGGCAGAACAGGGCCGCCGAGGCCAGGTCGTCGACATGGAGAAACTCCCGCAGGGGACGACCGGTCCCCCAGCAGACCACCTCGTCGGCTCCGGACTCGCGCGCCTCCTGGAAGCGGCGGATCAGGCCGGGCAGCACATGGCTGTTGGTGGGGTGGTAGTTGTCACCCGGGCCATAGAGATTGGTGGGCATCAGGCTGATGGCGTCGAAGCCGTGCTGCAGTCGCAGGGCCCGGCACAGCTGGATGCCGGTGATCTTGGCGATCGCGTACCACTCGTTGGTGGGCTCCAGCGGCCCCCCGAGCAGGGACTCTTCCCGGATCGGCTGTTCGGCCCATTTGGGGTAGATGCAGCTGCTGCCGAGGAACAGCAGGCGACGGGTGCCCTGCCGCCAGGCGTTCTCGATCACGTTCTGCTGGATCTTGAGATTGTCGAGCAGGAAGTCGGCGGGGAACGTGGAGTTGGCCAGGATCCCCCCCACCCGGGCTGCCGCCAGCACCACCACGTCCGGCCGCTGGTCGGCGAACCATGCCGCCACCGCAGCCCCATCCATCAGATCAAGGTCGGAGCGGCTGACCGTCAGCAGGTGCCCGTAGCCCTCCGCCTGCAGGCATCGGGCAATGGCCGAGCCGGCCATGCCGCGATGGCCGGCGACGAAGATCCTGTCGTTGGTGGAGATCAGCATGGGGACATGGTGAGGGCCTTGCGCTTCTGAACGGTGATGGGGTCCGGTGTGCAGGGCATCGTCAGAGCGCGGATCTGGCGCAACAGAAACAGAATCGAGCCATGACCATAGCGGCACTTCGCTGGCCCGTTCACGGGGCAGTCGTCAGGCCAACCTGGGGGGGATTCTCCATCGAGCCGACGACGGTGAATCCCTCCCGACGCAGGGTGGCCTCCTTGGCGGCCTCCACCTTGTCGGTGGCGACCATCTCCGCCACCAGTTCCTCCAGGGTGGTGGTGGGGGTCCACCCCAACCGCTCCCGGGCGCGGGTGGGATCCCCCAGCAGGGTCTCCACCTCCGCCGGACGGAAGTAGCGCCGGTCGATCCGCACCACCGTCGCACCGGTGTCGCGGCGCGCGCCCGTCTCCTCAACGCCGCTGCCGCTCCAGGCGATGCCTCCCCAGCCGAGCTCCTGGGCGGTGAGCTCGATGAAGCGGCGCACCGATTCCTGCCGCCCCGTGGCGATCACGAAGTCCTCGGGTTGCTCCTGCTGAAGCATGCGCCACTGCATCTCCACATAATCCCGGGCGTGACCCCAGTCCCGGAGAGAGTCGAGGTTGCCCATGAACAGGTTCTGATCGAGACCGGCATCGATGCGGGCCAGCCCCCTGGTGATCTTCCGGGTCACGAAGGTCTCTCCCCGCCGGGGGCTTTCGTGGTTGAAGAGGATGCCGTTGCAGGCGTACATTCCGTAGGCCTCGCGGTAGTTGACCGTGATCCAGTAGGCGTAGAGTTTCGCTACTCCGTAGGGGCTGCGAGGGTAGAACGGAGTGGTTTCCTTCTGGGGAATCTCCTGCACCAACCCGTAGAGTTCGCTGGTGCTGGCCTGGTAGATGCGGGTCCTGTCGGTCAGGCCCAGGATGCGGACGGCTTCAAGGATTCGCAGGGTGCCGAGGGCATCGGAGTTGGCGGTGTATTCGGGGCTTTCGAAACTCACGGCCACGTGGCTCTGGGCACCGAGGTTGTAGATCTCGTCAGGCTGGATCTGCTGAACGATGCGGATCAGATTGGTGGAGTCGGTCAGATCGCCGTAGTGCAGAACCAGGCGGGGATTCTGTTCGTGGGGATCCTGGTAGAGGTGGTCGATCCTGTCGGTGTTGAAGCTGCTGGCCCGTCGCTTGATCCCATGCACCACATACCCTTTCTCCAGGAGCAGCTCCGCCAGGTAGGAACCGTCCTGGCCGGTGATCCCGGTGATCAGAGCCGTTTTGGTCATGGGGTTTCCGTTGTGTTCGTAAGGTGGATGGACGGACCCAGCCGAGCGGGAGTGCGGATGGCTCCTGCGCATGTTCCCGTCCTGCCCGGATGGGCAGGAATCTTGGGGAGCTTAGCTGGGCGCTCGCGGTATGTCTGCGGAGCGGACGCCACGGCTGCCGGCGGACCAAGGGGCGGCAGACCCTGAAGATCGGTCTGACCGGCAGGGGTGCCCGACGATAAAAAATGGACCCATCCTCAGAGGACAGGCCCATGAAACGTCTCTGCTGACGATGAGGATCGCAGCTCAGTCGCGGCGACCGCCACCCTGAAGAGCGATGATCAGCCGCAGGATGAAGATGAAGAGGTTGATGTAGGTGAGGTACATGCCCAGGGCGCCGGCCAGATACTGGTCGTCGCTGTAAGTACGGGGCATGGTGTAGAAGTCGACGAAGGCAGCTCCAACGAACAGGACGGTGCCGAAGCCGGCGATCATCAGCTCGAAGCCGTTGCCGCCGAAACCGGGGATGAAGATCCCCCCCACCAGCTGCACCACCATGGCGATCAGCAAACCGATGATGCCGAGGCCCACCACCCCGCTGAGCGCCTGGCCGAGGTTGTCGCTCATGTTGCGGCCCACCATCGAGGCAATCACGAAGGTGATGCCGGTGGCCAGGGCCGCGGTGCCGATCGCACCGATGCCGGCGGTGCCGATGGCCAGCGCCACGATCCCGCTGAGGGTGAAGCCGGTGATCAGGCTGTAGGTGGCCAGGATCGGCAGGGCGGTGCCGTTGTTGCCCTTCATGGCGGCGTTCTGGGCCACGAAGAACAGAATGAAGTTGCCGATCAACGCCACCCAGAACAGGGGCATGAAGATCGGGCTGCCGATCATTGACAACCCACCGACGACGCCGGCGGCGGTAAGCACCATGCCGCCGCCCACATAGGGAAGGGCCTTGTTGACCACATTGGGCCCGACCAGGGCGCTGGACTGGGCCTCGCGGATGGCTTCCTGAAAATTGCTTCGGGCCGGCATGGCGCTGGCATCTCAAACTGAATGCATCATGCCAGCGGCCCCAGGGTTGCGGCGGGGGCGCCGGTTCGGATCTCCCCATGGGGATCGGAGCTCCGACAGGGCTTCAGGCGTCCCCTCCGGACGGGCGGCCCGACCCGGGGCAGAGCCACACGGCCACCAGGGCCGCCAGCGCGATCTGGGCCGGGATGTGCAGCCGCTGCGCTCCGTTCATGGGTCTGATCGGGCAGGGGGGGCATCCGTCCGCTTCCTGGCTGGGGGGGGTGACGGGCGGGCGTCGCGGCGGGCGTAGGCCTGCACCAGCCGCTGCACCAGCGGATGGCGCACCACGTCGGCGTCGGAGAAGCGGCAGATCGCCACCCCTTCGACCCCGGCCAGCACCTGCTCCGCTTCCACAAGGCCGCTCAGCTGCCCTGGAGGCAGATCGATCTGGGTGGTGTCTCCGGTCACGACCATGCGGGAGTTCTCCCCCAGCCGGGTGAGCAACATCCGCATCTGGGCCGACGTGGTGTTCTGGGCCTCGTCGAGGATCACGAAGGCATCGGCCAGGGTGCGGCCGCGCATGAAGGCGAGGGGCGCCACCTCGATCACCCCCTTCTCCAGCAGCTGGCTGGTGCGCTCCTGACCCAGAAGTCCGTGGAGGGCGTCGTAGAGGGGGCGCAGATAGGGGTCCACCTTCTGCTGCAGGTCGCCGGGCAGGAACCCCAGCCGTTCACCGGCCTCCACCGCCGGTCGTGTCAGCACCAGCCGCTCCACCTTGCGCTCCTGGAGCATCCGCACGGCCAGGATCGTCGCCAGGAAGGTCTTGCCGGTGCCGGCGGGGCCGATGGCCAGGGTCAGGTCGTGGCGTTCGATCGCCTCGACAAAGGCGTTCTGACGCAGGGTGCGGGGACGCAATGGCCGGCCGGTGACGCTCGTGGCCAGCACCTGCAGCCCCATGCTGCGGTGCTGGTCGGAGCGGCCCGTGTCCAGGGCCGTCAGGGCCGCCTGGATGTCCACCGGGCCGATGGGCTCGCCCCGCTGCCACAGCGGCGCCAGCAGTTGGATCAGCGCCTGCAGCCGCTCGACCTGGGCGCTGCGGCCCCTGATCTGAAGGTCGAGGCCCCTCAGGACGATCTGGGCCCCCGTCAGCGCTTCCAACCGCCGCAGGGCAGTGCCATCGCTGCCGGCCAGGGCGATGGCGGCGGCGCTGTCCGGCAGCACGAACGTGGAGGAGAGTTCGCTCAGGCCTCGGCGGCGGCAGGTTCGGCGGCGGCTTCGGCGGCCACTTCGGCGGCGGCGGCAGCCTCAGCGGCCTGCTTGGCGGCGGCTTCCCTGGCGGCTTCGGCGGCTGCTGCTGCCTCTTTCGCCGCGGCGGCAGCGGCGGCGTCACGGGCGGCGGCCTGCTGCAGCTTGCCGACGGTTTCGGCGGGGCGGGTGGTCTTCACGATCAGGCCGCCCTTCTCGAGCAGGCTGCGCACGGTGTCCGTGGGCTGGGCACCCTGGCCGAGGCGGACGCGGATGGCCTCGGCATCGAGGCGGGTTTCCTTGGTGCGGGGGTTGTAGAAGCCCAGTTCCTCGAGCGGACGGCCATCGCGGCGGGAGGTGCTGTTGGTGGCCACCAGACGGAAACTCGCTTCCCGTTTCTTGCCGAACCGCTTCAGCCGGAGCTTGATCATCTGGAAAAGGGTGCTCGAAATGCAGCCGCTAATCCTACAGGCCGGCTCAGAGCTGGCCGAATCCCTTGCGCTTCTTGGCCGGCTTGGGGGGCCTGCGGGGCTGGCCGCCGCCGCGACCGCCGTGGCCGCCTATCCCCGGCATCCCACCCATCCCCGGCATGCCGGGAAAGCCGCCCATCCCGGGCATGCCGCCCATTCCAGGCATTCCTCCCATTCCGGGCATTCCCGGCATCCCGCCCCGGGTCATCTGCTGCATGAAACCGCGCATCTTCTGGAAATCCTGGAGCACCTTGTCCACATCCGCCGGGGTGTGACCGCTGCCGGCGGCGATGCGGCGGCGGCGGGAGGGCTGGGCGGCCAGCAGTTCGGGCTGGCGGCGTTCGGCCTCGGTCATCGAGCCGATCATGGCCTCGATGCGCTTGAGCTGGCTCTCCCCCTGCCGGAGCATGCCGTCGTCGATCTTGTTCATGCCGGGGATCAGCTTCATCAGGCCGCCGAGGGATCCCATGCGCTTGATCAGGCGCATCTGCTGCACGAAATCGGAGAAATCGAAGCTGGCTTCCTGCAGCTTGCGCTGCATCTTCTCCACGTCGGCCAGCTCCACCTCCTTGGTGGCTTTCTCCACCAGGGTGAGCACATCGCCCATGCCCAGGATCCGGCTCGCCATCCGCTCCGGGTGGAACGGCTGCAGCGCCTCCACCTTCTCGCCGGTGCCGATGAACTTGATCGGGGCGCCGCTGACCTTGCGGATCGAGAGCGCCGCCCCGCCGCGGGAGTCGCCGTCCAGCTTGGTGAGCACCGCGCCGGTGATGCCGACCTGCTCGTGGAAGGCTCTGGTGAGGTCGGCCGCCTCCTGGCCGATCATCGAATCCACCACCAGGAGCACATCGTCAGGGTGGGTGGCCTCCCGGATCCGGACCATCTCCTCCATCATCGCGGCGTCGATCTGGAGCCGGCCTGCGGTGTCCACCAGAACGGTGTCGAAGCCCTCCTGCCGCCCCCTGGCCACCCCGGCGGCGGCAATGGCCTCGGGGCTGACCTCGCTGCCGAGGCTGAACACCTCCACGCCGATCTGGCGTCCCAGGGTCTGGAGCTGGTCGATGGCGGCCGGCCGGTAGACGTCGGCGGCCACCAGGAGCGGACGGCGGCCCTGCTCCTTGAGGTGCAGTCCCAGCTTGGCGGTGGCGGTGGTCTTGCCCGCCCCCTGCAGACCGGCCATCAGGATCACGGTGGGCCCTTCCGCGGCCCGGGCCAGGGGGGCGTTGGCGCCGCCCATGGTCTCGACCAGCTGCGCGTGCACCAGCTGGATGAACTGCTGGTCCGGAGTCACCCCGCGCACCACTTCGGCCCCCACGGCCTTGCGTCGCACCTCCTCGACGAACTCCTTCACCACCGGCAGGCTCACGTCGGCCTCCAGCAGGGCCCGCCTGACGTCCCGCAGGGCGCCGTCGACGTTCGTCTCCGAGATGGCCGCCTGGCCCCGCAGTCCCTTGACCGCGTCTTCAAAGCGCTGGGAGAGTTCGTCGAACATCAGTCGAGGGATTGGGTGGCCACCAGGCGCCAGCTGTCGCCGTCGCGTCCGAATACATAACCATTGCGCAGCTCCATCGGCGCGGTGGTCTCCACCACTTTGCCGTTCCCATCGAGGCGCCGGTCGCTGTAGCGGAGCCGGGCAACGGCGACGAGACGCCGGGGCCCGCTTTCCGAGAGGGTCAGGTCGGTGATCCGCACATCCAGTCGCTGGGTCTGGCCCCGGGCGGCGTCACGGCGACGCTCCTGGATCAGCAGATTCACCGGCCCATCCCGGGCGATGCGATCCAGATCCTGGGGAACGGGCTCCCCCGCCAGCACATCGCCCTTGACGGTCAGCCAGCTCTCCAGCAGGCGGCGGACCTGGGCCGCATCGGGACGGGGGCTGGTGAGGGGCGCAAGGCTCGGGCCGGTGGCCGTCCCGGAGGAGGGCGACGGGGCGGCGGACGGAGAGGCGGCCGGGGGCCTGGCGGGAGTCGCCGGCAGCGGTGCCGGTGCCGGCGATGGTGGCGGCGGTGGCGCGTCCCGGCGCTGCCGCAGGATCCAGCCACCAGCCAGCACCAACAGCAGGGCGGCGCCGCCCGCCAGCAGCCAGGGCCGGGGCGGCAGGGGCCAGCGCAGGGGCACCTCGTCATCGAGATCCCGTTCGTCGTCGGGATCGGTGACGGAACCCGCGGGCGCGAGGGGGGCGAAATCCTCCGGGGCGGAGCCGGTGGCCGCGAAGGAGTCCGCCGGAAAGGCACCGGTGTCGAAGCCCTGGAAGGGGGGAGGGGCCGCCGCGGGCGTCGCCGCCGGCGCCGAGGCATAGGCGCGACCCCGCCGCTGGTCTTCCCGCTCGACGTAGGCCACCACGTCCCGGTCGCTGAAGTAGGCCACCAGGTCCGGCTCAGCGTCCAGGTCCCGATAGCCGGGCAGAACGTCGCGGACCAGCCAATCGCTGCAGTAGGCGCAGAGCTGGCCGAGGGGATCGCTGCTCCGGTCGGCCGCCCAGTCCTTGAGCTCCTCGCTGGCGCCGCTGTCGAAGCAGGTCCGCGCCGTGTCGGCCTCCCCCAGCAGCAGGTGCAGATTGGCGAGCAGGGGCTCGACGCCCTCCCGCCCGCTGCGCTGCAGGCGGCTCCTGGCCTCGGCGATGCGCTCGGGCTTGCGCTGGGCGAAGCCGGAGGCGGTCAGGGCGATGGTGGCCAGGAAGTCGGCTGCCTCGGAGCCGCTGGCCGCCCAGCGGCTGAACAGATCCACCTGGTCCTGAACGGTGAGATAGGAGCGGATCTGGTGGAAGAAGGGCTGGAAGTCCTCGCGGGGAAAATGGGGATCACCGTCCCCCTCCAGGCCCCCGCGCCGCTGCACCAGTTGCTCCAGCAGGGCCAGCCCCTCCCTCCGTTCGGCGGTGGCGGCCAGATCCCGGCTGAGCAGATCGAGCACCCGGTAGGGGGTGAGCCGCTCCAGGCGGGCGCTCATCGTTTCCCTGAGTTCGGGTTGCCTGCCGAGGCGCTGCAGCAGCTGCAGTCCCTGCCACAGGGTGCGGGCGGCGGCTTCGAAACGGCGCTGCTCCTCCAGCTCCCGGGCCGCCTCCAGGCAGGACAGACCCGCCAGGTGGGTCAGATCGGCTTCGCGGCCGCTGCCCAGGGTGGGGGACTGGGGCTGCTGCAGGCTGCGGCTGGCGAGTTCGAAGGCCTCCAGGGGCTGGCCGCCCTCCAGAAGCAGCAGGAGCCCCCCCACCTGGCGGGTGGTGGCGATCTCCAGGGCCGGCTGCAGGGAGCCCTCGGTGCCGGCCAGGCCCGTCAGTTCCGCTTCGTAGGCGGCGCGCCGATCGTGGTCGCAGAGCAGGTCGGCACTGGCGCGGAGCAGGTCGGCCCGGGCCTGCAGCGTCTCCTGGCTGAAACCCCCGTGGGGCACCCGGTCCAGCCGTGACTGGAGGGTGCGCAGGACCGTCTGGGCATCGGCGGACGGAGAGACGCCCAGCAACCGGAAGTGATCGATCGGCAGGTCCAATCCGATGAGGCCGCTGGGGCGCGACTGTAGTCAGAGGCAGTGGTTTTGACTGTCATCAGGGAACGGACCCCGTACAGTCGAGCCCACGAATCGCATCGCCGTCCTGCCATGACTCAGGAACTGACCGCGGCGCGGGCAGCGCAGCCCGGCACCGTCGGCGCAGCCTCGCCGACCGAGGAGGCCGGCAGCCATGCGGTGCGGCTGGAGGGTCTGTATCCGGCCGAACGGGCCAGCGTCAGCCGGGAAGAGGGCCTCATGCTCTACCGCGACATGACCCTGGGGCGCCGCTTCGAGGACAAGTGCGCCGAGATGTACTACCGGGGCAAGATGTTCGGCTTCGTGCATCTCTACAACGGTCAGGAGGCCGTCTCCACCGGGGTCATCCGGGCGATGCGTCTCCAGCACGACTGGTTCTGCAGCACCTACCGCGACCATGTCCATGCCCTGAGCTGCGGAGTGCCGGCCCGGGAGGTGATGAGCGAACTGTTCGGCAAGGCCACCGGCTGCAGCAAGGGGCGGGGCGGCTCGATGCACCTCTTCTCCCGGGAGCATCATCTCCTCGGCGGCTATGCCTTCATCGGCGAGGGCATTCCCGTGGCGCTGGGGGCGGCCTTCACCAGCCGCTACAAGCGTGAGGCCCTCGGTCAGGCCGACAGCGATGCCGTCACGGCGGCCTTCTTCGGGGACGGCACCTGCAACATCGGCCAGTTCTACGAATGCCTGAACATGGCCGCGTTGTGGAAGCTGCCGATCCTGTTCGTGGTCGAGAACAACCGCTGGGCCATCGGCATGGACCACAACCGGGCCACCAGCGAGCCGGAGATCTGGCGCAAGGCGGCCGGCTTCGGCATGGTCGGTGAGGAGGTCGACGGCATGGACGTGCTGGCCGTGCGGGCGGCGGCCCAGCGGGCGATCGCCCGGGCCAGGGCCGGGGAGGGGCCGACCCTGCTGGAGTGTCTGACCTACCGCTTCCGCGGCCACTCCCTGGCCGATCCGGACGAACTCCGGGAAGCGGCGGAGAAGGAGTTCTGGGCCAAGCGTGATCCCATCAAGCAACTGGCGGTCCGGCTCACCGAGCAGGGACTGGCCACGGCCGAGGAGCTCAAGGAGATCGACAGGGAGATCGATGCCGTCGTGGCCGATTGCGTCGAGTTCGCCCTCGCGGCACCCGAGCCCGATGGCAGTGAGCTGACCCGCTACATCTGGGCCGACGACTGAACGCAACGATGGCAGCCATGGCAGCGGACTGATGTCCAGACGTGTCCTTGTCACGTTCACCGATCACCGCATGAAAGTGGCCCGGCGTCGATTATGTCGTCAGGCCAGGGAAATGGAGGTTTATACGGATGTCGTAGGGGCTTCGGAGTTTGATCTCGAACCCGCTTTCCGCCAGCGGTTCAAGGACTATCTGACACCGGATCATCGCGGATTCGGCTACTACGCCTGGAAGCCCCAGATCGTTTTCCAGACGCTCGAGCGTCTGCAGGATGGCGATCTGGTGCACTGGATCGATTCCGGCTGCCACCTCAACCCGGCGGGACGGCAGCGTCTGCTGGAGTTCTTCTCCATGGCGGCCGAGGCCCCTTCCGGCCTGCAGGGATTCGAATGTCTTCCCCCCAACGGCTCCCTCATCTACGAGGGCCGTCAGTTTCCCGATCAGGGGGAGGCCAAGTGGACCAAGGGCGATCTGCTCGACCGGCTGGCCGTGCGCGAGCGGCCGGAGATCACCGGCACCCAGCAACTCGGGGCGACCACCTTCTTCGTGCGCAAGTGTCCCGCCGCCATGGATTTCATGAGGCAGTGGATCCGGGTGTTCAGCGAGGATTTCTCGATGATCGACGATCGCCCGTCCCGCTCCCCCAATCTGGAGGGCTTCCAGGAGCACCGCCATGATCAGTCGATTTACTCGATCCTGGGCAAGTTGCTGCCCATCTCGACGATATCCGTGTTCGAGTTCTGGTTCCCACGCGCCGACAACTGCTGGCTGCCGGACTGGGAGCGGGTCGGCGACGCTCCGATCCAGATCCGCCGTGACCGTGGCCTCAAGGGGGAGAGCCGGCTGAAGATCGCCGGCCTCCAGGCCAGGGGCTGGTTGAAGCGGCTGCTGGTCGGGGGGCGCCGCGGCTGAGGCTCCGCCGGATCAGGACAGGGGAGCGGTGGAACGGCTCGAGAGGGTGCGCAGCTTGCGCAGGGCCTCGAGTTCGATCTGCCGCACCCGCTCCCTGGAGACATCCAGCTGCCGGCCGATCTCAGCCAGGGTGTGGCGCTCCATGCCGTCGAGGCCGAAGCGGAGGCCAAGCACCTCCCGCTCCTGGGCGGTGAGATGGCCCATCAGTTCGGCCAGCTGCTCCTGGTGCATGCCCCGCTCGATGCGATCCAGGGGCTCCTCGGCGGAACCATCGGCGATCAGATCGCCCAGGAAGCTGCGGCCGTCCTCCGCATGGATCGGGGCGTCGAGGCTGGAGATGGTGAGGGCCTGGCGGAGCAGGGAATCGAGCTCCTCGACGGGGATGGCCATCGCTTCGGAGATCTCCCGGCGGCTGGGCATGGCACCGAGCTTGTGGGCCAGCTCGAGGCTCACCTTGCGGACCGTCGTCAGTCGTTCGCTGAGGTGAACGGGCAGGCGGATGGCCCGGGACTGGCAGGCGATCGCCCGCGTCATGCTCTGGCGGATCCACCAGAAGGCGTAGGTGGAGAACTTGTAGCCCCGGGTGGGGTCGAATTTTTCGACGGCACGCTCAAGGCCCAGGGAGCCTTCCTGGATCAGATCGAGCAGTTCGAGTCCTTTGCCCTGGTACTTCTTGGCCACGCTCACCACGAGCCGGAGATTGGCGCGCATCATCCGCTCCTTGGAGCGGCGGCCGACCTTGATCGTCTTGTTCTCCTGGACGGAGTAGCGGGCTTTCGATTCCCCCACCAGATGCATCATCGCCTGCACCTGGTTGCCGAGCTCGATCTCTTCGGCCGGAGTGAGCAGTGGCTCTCTGCCGATGGAGGTGAGGTACCAGGTGATGGAATCACTCCCTCGGCGGGTGGAGCCCTCCCTTCGCGTCGCAACGGCGGAGACGGTCATAGGAGGGGGCGTAATGGCGCCTTCGAAAGTGACAAGGATTATCCACCCGCTGCCAAGAGGAGAAAGTGTCTGGAACAACTTTTAAGGAGTGACATGCGAACTCGCACACAATCTGACTTTGTTAGTGATTGGCTGCGTCTGGATGAGCAGAGGGCTAAATCTTCGGGGGCCGATACGAAGAATCGCCAGAGTCCTCCGTTCGGGACGTGGCCGTTGCCGACCGATTCCGCCCCTTCCGGATCTTCAGCCCCGCCGCTCTCTGCGTGCCAGGGCTTCGGCCACAGCGAGGGGGGTGACCCCTCCGTCCCCGTGCCGACGCCGGGCCCGGACGCCCGCCAGGGCATGCTCGAGGGCGGCGGCCGCCAGCCAGACGGCATCGGCTCCCTGGGCCACCGCCGGCGCTCCCCCCAGGGCGGCCAGCCCCAGGGCCCCCCGTCCGGCCGCGTAGCCGGCGAGCACATCCCCCAGTCCCGCCCTGGCCGCCTCCGGGCAGGCCGCCAGCAGTTGCCAGCGACGCCCGTCGGGGGCCGCCACGACGCTGCGGGCCCCCTTGAGCAGCACGCTGGCGCCGCTGCGGCAGGCCGCCGCCGCCGCCGCCTCCGGCCGGGGCAGCGGAGCCAGGTCGGGGAAGAGCCTGCGGAACTCCTCCGCGTGGGGGGTGATCCAGGTGGGGCCCCGGCGCGTCCGGAGCCAGTCGCTGCCCATGGTCGCCAGACGGTTGAGGCCATCGGCATCGAGCACCAGCAGCCCGCCGAAGTCGGCCAGGGGCTGCCAGCGCTGTCGCTCCGGCGCGTCGATCCCCGCCGCCGGCGAACCGCCGCCTGGCCCCGGGCCGCCCACGCCGCCCAGCCCTGGACCCAGCAGCACCGCATCCAGCCGTTCCAGCCCGCCCGCCTCCAGGTCCCCCAGGTCCAGGCCCCCGGCCGGGGTGGCGCCCAGGCCGGGCTCCAGCACCACATGGGGATGGATCTGCCAGAGCTGGGGGGCGATCTCCCGGGGCGGGGCGGCCCGGAGGCTGCCGCACCCGGACGCCGTGGCGCCGGCCAGGGCCAGGTGGGCGGCCCCCCGGAAGCGGCGGCTGCCGGCGACCACCAGCAGGCGGCCGCGGGCATACTTCCCCGCGGCCGGATCCGGTACGGGCCAGGGAGCCGAGGATGGGTCGGCGGCCCCCAGGCCCAGCAGCGGATCTCCGCCGGGCCGTGCCAGGAGCGTGGCCGGAAGCCCCAGGTCGATCCGCTCCAGCCGTCCCACCCAGCGCAGGGCCGAGTCCTGCACCAGCCCCCGTTTGATCAGGCCGATGCTGTAGGTGGTGGCGGCCGTGGCGGCCACGCCGCCGAGAAGCATCCCGTCATCCGCGTCCAGTCCGGTGGGGACATCGATGGCCACCAGGCCGCCCGGGCGGCGCCGCTGCCGATCCGCCAGCAGGTCCTCGATCAGCAGGCCGGGGGGCCGGTGCTGGCCGATGCCGAAGAGCGCATCCACCCAGAGGGCCGGATCGCCCGGGTCGGGGGGGGCCTCCAGCAGGGGGATGCCGAGCCAGCGGGCATGGCGCAGGTGGGCCTCGGTGAGGGGACGGCGGCGCTCGAAGGGGCTCCAGATCCGCACCCGGCCTCCCGCCAGGTGCCATTCCCGCGCCACCACCAGCCCATCCCCGCCGTTGTGTCCCGGCCCCACGAGCACCAGCAGGCCCTCCGGCCGGTCCCGGCCCGGCCGTTGCGCCAGGCGGCGGCTCACCGCCAGGGCGGCCTTCTCCATCAGGGCCTCCACCGGCAGTCCGCTGGCGAACAGCTCCTCCTCGATGGCGGCCATGGCGGCACCGCTCACCAGGACGTGATCGGCATCCGCCGGTGGCCAGGCGGTGGGCATCGGCCCGAGGTTCACGGCGGCCCGAGCAGCACTCTTCCATGATGGAGGCGTTCGCCCGCGCCACCCACCGGAAACCTTGAGCCCCATCGCCTCGCCGCCCCCCGCCACGCCAGGCGCCGTCTCGCTAGATGTCGCCGAGGTGCTGGCACGGCTTCGCGACTGGCCCGGTGAGCGGCGCGTGGCGGTGGGCCTCTCCGGCGGAGTCGACAGTTCCCTGACCGCGGCCCTGCTGGTGGCGGCCGGCTGGCAGGTGGAGGGCCTCACCCTGTGGCTGATGAGCGGCAAGGGCGCCTGCTGCGCCGAGGGCCTGGTGGATGCGGCCGGCATCTGCGACCAGTTGGGGGTTCCCCACCATGTGGTCGATTCCCGGGCCCGCTTCCAGGAGCAGATCGTCGACTTTCTGGTGGAGGGGTACGGCGACGGCCTCACCCCCCTGCCCTGCTCCCGCTGCAACCGGGCGGTGAAGTTCGGCCCGATGCTCGAGTGGGCGGCGGCGGAGCGGGGCATCGGTCGCCTCGCCACGGGCCACTACGCCCGGCTGCGACAGGACGGCCGCCACCAGCTGCTGCGTGGCCTGGATTCCCACAAGGACCAGAGCTACTTCCTTTACGACCTGCCCCAGTCGGTGCTGGGCCGGCTGGTCTTTCCCCTCGGTGAACTCACCAAGGAGGCCACCCGCGCCGAGGCGGCACGCCTTGGCCTGCGCACCGCCGCCAAGCCCGAAAGCCAGGACCTCTGCCTCGCCGACCACCACGGGTCGATGCGGGCGTTCCTGGATGCCTACCTGCCGCCCCGCCGCGGCGAGATCGTGCTCACGGACGGCACGGTGCTCGGGCACCACGACGGCATCGAGCACTTCACCATCGGCCAGCGCAAGGGGCTGGGGGTGGCCTGGAGCGAACCCCTCCACGTGGTGCGGCTGGATGGGGCCATGAACCGGGTGGTGGTGTCCCCCCGGCGGGAGGCGACCCGGCAGGCCTGCGTGGTGGGCGCCATCAACTGGGTGTCGATCGCGCCGCCCAGCGGGCCGATCGAGGTGGAGGTGCAGGTGCGCTATAGGAGCCTGCCGGAGCGGGCGCTGCTGACGCCTCTCCCCGAATCGGCCGCCGACCACGCCGCCGGACGGCCCCACCGGGCCCGGCTCGACTTCTCCGAGCCCCAGTTCTCCGTGGCCCCTGGCCAGGCGGCGGTGGCCTATAGCGGCGAGCTGCTGCTCGGGGGCGGGCTGATTCAGGCCGACGCCTGACGGCTCTCGCTGCGGAACCGGTTCATGGCGGATTCGATCACCACGTGCATGTCCATGTACTTGTATTCGCAGAGACGGCCGCCGAAGATCACGTTCTCCGTGCCCTGGGAGAGCTCCTGATAGCGCCGGTACAGCCCCTGGTTGTGGGCATCGTTGACCGGATAGTAGGGGATGGCGTGATTGCTGCAGAGGCGGGGGTACTCCCTGGTGATCACGGTGACCGGGGAGCTGGAGCCTTCGAAATGCCGGTGCTCGATGATGCGGGTGAAGGGCTCGCGGGTGTCGCAGTAGTTGATCACGGCATTGCCCTGGAAGTTGTCGGTTTCCACCACGGCGTTGTCGAACTCCAGGGAGCGGTACTCCAGCCGCCCCAGCGCGTAGTCGAAGTACTGGTCGATGCAGCCGGTGTAGACCACCTTGCGGGCCTGGTGATCCAGCGTTGAGCGGTGGGCGAAGTAGTCGACGTTGAGGCGGACCTCGATACCTTCCAGCATGGCGTCGAAGAGGGCCGTGTAACCCCCGATCGGGATGCCCTGGTAGCGGTCGGAGAAGTAGTTGTTGTCGTAGGTGAAGCGCAGCGGCAGCCGCTTGATGATGAAGGCGGGCAGCTCACGGGGATCCCTGCCCCACTGCTTGCGGGTGTAGTCGCGGATCAGGGTCTCGTAGATGTCCTTCCCCACCAGCGACAGGGCCTGCTCCTCCAGGTTGGTGGGTTCACCGGTGAAGCGCTGGGAGGCGATCTTGCGCCGCGCTTCCTCGGGCGTGCGCGTCTGCCAGAGCTCGTAGAAGGTATTCATGTTGAAGGGGAGGGAGTACAGCCTGTCTCCGGAGATCGCCTTGGGCGAGTTGATGTAGTGATTGAATTCCGCAAACCTGTTGACGAAGGACCAGACGGCCTTGTTGCTGGTGTGAAAGATATGGGCGCCGTAGCGGTGAACGTTGATGCCTTCCAGCTTCTCCGTGTAGCAGTTGCCGCCGATGTGGGATCGGCGATCGATCATCAGACAGCGCTTGCCGGCGTCGGTGGCCAGCCTGGCGAACGTGGCGCCGAAGAGCCCGCAGCCGACGATCAGGTAGTCGTAGCTAGGTGAGTCTGATTCCTGGGAGATCACGAATCAACGAAAATCCTTCAGGTCGACGGGCAGAAGGTTTTCAATCGACTGCTGGATCTCCGGCGGCTCCTGCATGCCGTAGGTGGCAAAGATGTTGATGCCGGTGCTGGTGCACTTCTTGCATAGTTCGCTGCCATAGCGTTTGGCCTGCATCACCTGATAGGGGGTATCCAGGTAATTGGCGATCGAGGGGGCGGAGGGAGATTGCACGCAGCACACCGAAAAGTTTCCTTCATGGTCGAGGCACACCTGCGATTCCCGCATGAAGCAGTTCTGGGATCGGTGGTTGCCGATGGCCTGCTGCACCAGCTGGGGGCTGTAGTAGATGTATTCGAGCTCCGGGGGGATCGTTTCCAGCCCGTCGAACATCTTGTCGATGGGCATGTAATAGGCGTGATAGGGCGTGAACTTCATCCCCAGTTTTTCGCAGAAGTGCTTGAACAGATGCACTTCATGCAGGTTCTGCTTGTGCACCAGATAGCGCACATCGATGTCCTGGAAGCATTCCCAGTCGCCGAGGGTTTCGGAGATGCGGATCAGGTTGGCGAGCACCGGTTCGATGCGGCCGCCCTTATGGTTGATCTGGTAGGTGCGCTGGGTGAATCCCGACACCGTGATCGTGAAGTTCCAGAGTCGTAGGGGCTTCAGCAGTGACCAGTCGTAGTCGTAGTTGAGGTTGGAGGAAATACCACAGGGAACCCCATGGCTTTCGGCGCAGGCAATCAGCTCGTCCAGCCTGGAATGGAGCGTGGGCTCCGTCCAGTTGTAAAGGCCGAAACGGCAGTTGCCGTTGGTGTCAGCCTTGGCCTTCAGGCAGATCTTTTCGAACAGCTCGATCGGCATCTCCGTCAGTTTCTGGCCGATGCTGTTGGTGTACTCGGGCATGCCGACGGGACAGGCGGTGCAGCGCAGATTGCAGCCACTCACCACATCCACCCAGAATTCAATGACTTTCTGACCGGGTGGTACATGGGAATATTCAGGCCATAGAAAACGCTTGACAGCCGATTGCACGTTCTCCGGAACGGCACGCTTCAGAACTGTTGGCAGCGCCATCTAGATGCCTGCAAAAACGTCACACGTACCAGCATCGTAGCCCCAGCCCGCTGACATCGAAGGTCCTGTCGTTTCAGCGTCCACTCCCCTGGCTGGAGGCCCCCTGCAGGAGTCGCCCCAGCCCTCGCAGTGTCCGCTGCCGTCGTCGCCACCAGCAGCTCACCGGCGGCGGGGTCAGCCAGCGCCCCAGCCTGGCCAGGCGCCGGCCCCAGACCACCCTCAGATGCTGGGCCCGTCGTTCCCGCCGGCAGCCGGCCAGCTGGGCGGCCGAGGGCCCCCGGTGGGCCGGCAGGTCGAGCTGGCGGGCCAGGCGCTCGGTGGCCTCGCGCCAGAACCGGGTGGCGTCCTGCCGGATCTGCCAGCACTCCCGGATCGAGCCCACGCTGAGCAGCGTCTCCGGAGTGAAGCGCTCCACCTCGAGGATCCCGGGGAGTCCCAGGGGGTTGGTGCCCTGTTCGCTGATCACCTGGCATCCGTGCAGGGGCGCCTGCCACATCCGGCCCGAAAGGGTGGCACCCCGCTGGTAGGGGTACATCAGGCCGTAGCAGCACCAGGCATCCGCCAGCCGTCGATTCGCTTCCAGGTAGCTGAGGCCGTGGGTCGCGAGGCCGAGCCTGTCCCAGCGCGCGCCGTAGACCCGCACCAGCCCGTGGCGCGCCAGCCGGGCCAGATCCCGCTGATAGGGGTCGTCTCCCATCGGCTTGAAGTTGGCGATGTGCAGCGGCCTGCGGGCCTTCTTGCGGAAGGGGTGCCGCTGCCAGAACTCGGGGATCACCGGCAGGTAGCCGGGCACCCAGCGGACCCCATCGGGCAGGGGGTCCGGCTGGAACAGGGAGACGAGCCGGATCTCACGGGCCCGGGGAAAGCACGCGGGCCAGTCCACCTGAAGCTCCTTGACGTAGTCGTACACATGCACGATCCCGCGGTGCTCCCGATGGGCCTGGCCCGGATCGCCCCGCAGGATCACCAGCAGGTCCAGATCCGGATCCTCTCCGTCGCGGACGAGCGCGAAGCCCGCCGCCAGGTAGAACAGCCGAACGTTCCAGATCACGTCGAGATCCTGGAAATCGATCGAGAGGATGTGGCACCGGGGGGGGGAACTCACACGCCCTACCAATGGGGATCACTGGCCAGGCTGACGGTCAGCCGACCGCTCGGACTGGAGGGCACGGTGGCCACACAGGCCCGCACCACCCGCCCGTTCACCTCGATCTCGCAGGCGCCGCAGCTGCCCCCCAGGCAGCCGGTGGGAATCATCACCGCCGCCTGGCGGGCGGCCTCCAGCCAGTCCTGGCCGGGGATCGCGGTCGAGGTGCGCCCGTCCGGCCACGCGATGGTGATGGCGGGGCGGGGGATCGCGATGGGGGGACGGTCGCTCTGGCGGAAATCTAGGGGCTGGTGGCCGCTCAGGGGAGCGGCGTCCGGGGGGCAGGATCCGGGGCCAGCAGGGGCTCCAGGTCGATGTGGGCCTCGAAGGCATCGGCGAGGCGATCGAGAAGGGCGTCCCGCTGACGGCCATGGTGGGGCTGGTTCTCCTCCAGGGGCGGCAGTCGGCGCCGCCGCCGCAGCAGGTTGAGCCAGCGGCGCCGCCAGGGGCCGTTCTCGAAGATGCCGTGCAGATAGGTGCCGGCCACCCCACCGCCCTGGCCGCCGCACTCCGTCCACCAGCCCAGGAACCCGTCCTCCGTCAGGGGTGCGCAGCCCGACGGGTCGATCCGCTCGCTGCGGCCGTGGTGGAGCTCGAAGCCCTCCACCAGGGGGAGGTCGCCCCGGCCGGGGGGCCAGAGGGCCCGGCTCTGCCGTTGCCGCAAGGTCTTGTCTCCCTGGAAGACGGTGCGCAGGGGCAGCAGGCCCAGCCCGCTTAGCCTCTCCCCGGCCCGGCCCCCTTCGAGGCCATCGGGGTCGTGCAGCTCCTGCCCCAGCATCTGCAGACCGCCGCAGAGGGCGAAGATCTGCCCCCCTCCGGCCACATAGGCCCGCAGCCGCTCCGCCAGGCCGCTGTCGCGCAGCGCCGCCAGGTCCCGCAGGGTCTGCTTGCTGCCGGGAAGGATCACGGCATCGGGCCGCTCCAGGGGCTGCCCCGGCCGCAGCCAGCGCAGGCGCACGCTGGGTTCGGCCTCGAGCGGGTCGAGGTCGGAGAAGTTGCTCAGGGAGGGCAGACGCAGCACCACCAGGCTGAGTTCGGCGCGGGGCTTGCGGCTGCTCCTCTCCAGCAGGTCGAGGGAGTCCTCGGGGGGAAACAGCTCGTCGAGCCAGGGCATCACCCCCAGCACCGGCACGCCGGTCCGCCGCTCCAGCCACTCGCGGCCGGCATCGAACAGGGAGCGGCGGCCGCGGAAGCGGTTGATCAGCAGCCCGCCGATCAGGGGCCGCTCCACGGGCCGCAGCAGATCCAGGGTGCCGACGATCTGGGCGAAGACGCCGCCCCGTTCGATGTCTGCCACCAGCAGGCAGCGGGCCCGCAGGAACTGGGCCAGCCGCAGGTTGGTGAGGTCCCTGGCCTGCAGGTTCACCTCCACCGGACTGCCGGCCCCCTCCAGCACCAGCCGGCCGCCGGGGTGGGCCTCCCGCAGCTGCGCCAGGCCGCTCCGGATCGCCGCCCAGCCGGGCCGGAACCAGTCGCGGTAGTAGTGCTCCGCCCGGGCCGTGCCCACCGACCGGCCCAGATGGATCACCTCGCTGGTGCTGTCGCCCCGGGGCTTGAGCAGCACCGGGTTCATCGCCACCCGGGGCTCCAGGCCCGCGGCCCAGGCCTGCAGGGCCTGGGAGTAGGCCATTTCCCCGCCCTGCTGGTCGACCCAGGCGTTGAGGCTCATGTTCTGCCCCTTGAACGGCAGGGGCTGCTCCCCCCGGCGCCGCAGCACGCGGCAGAGGGCGGCGGCCATCAGGGACTTGCCGGCGCCGCTGCTGGTGCCCAGCACCATCAGCGGGCGGGGTGAGGCGGGGTCAGGTCGGTTCAAAGGCGGGGGCGGTGGCGGCGCAGCGCCTCCAGGATCCGCTCCCGCCGGCCCGCCCGCGGAATCTCGCCAGACCAGCACCACAGCACCTTGCGGCCCATCGGCGTCAGCCGCACCCGTTCGGTGAGCCCCTGGCCATCCACTTCCCTGCGCAGGACCCCCAGCCGGATCAGCCAGAGGAAATGGTCCTCGGTCCGTTCGCTGCTGAGGGGCAGGAAGGTGAACGGGGGAGGGCCCTCGGCGCGGCGGACGAGTTCCGTGCTGCTGAGGGGCTCCTCCCCCACCGCCTCATAGAAGCGGCGACGGAAGGGCAGGCAGCGAAGGGAGAGCGCGGCCCGCGCCAGCGAACGGGACTCGGTGTCGGCCTGTGCCATCCCGCCATTCTCCCCAATCGACGGGCAGGCTGGAGGCAACTCCGGAGTCCCCTGTGCTGCTGCTGGCATCCGCTTCCCCGGCCCGGCGCCGCCTCCTGGAGCAGGCCCGCATCCCCCACCGCATCCAGGTGAGCGGGGTGGATGAGGACGGGATCCACCGGGCGGATCCCCGGCGGCTGGTGCAGGAGCTGGGGCTGGCCAAGGCCCGGGCCGTGGCCGCAACGCTCGCGTCAGCGGCGGACTGGCCGTCGATGGGAGTGCTGGGCTGCGACTCCCTGCTGGTGGTGGGGGGAGAGACGTGGGGCAAGCCCCGCAGCGCCGCCGAGGCGACGGCCCGCTGGCGGCGCATGGCCGGCGGCTGGGGAGATCTGCACACCGGCCATGGCCTGCTGCGGCGTCCCGACTCCGAGCGGCCAGCGGAGCCCCTGCAGGCGGTGGTGACCACGCGGGTGCACTTCGCCTGCCTCGACGAGGCGGAGATCCAGGCCTACGTGGCCAGCGGCGAACCCCTGGCCTGTGCCGGCGGCTTCGCCCTCGAGGGCCGCGGCGGCCTGGTGGTGGAGCGGCTGGAGGGCTGCTTCAGCAACGTGATCGGCCTCAGCCTGCCCCTGCTGCGCCAGTGGCTCGGCCCCGGGGCCGGGGCCCTGGCTCAGGCGCCCGGGTGATGGGCGCGGATCCGCCGCAGCCAGTGGGCCAATGCCATCCTCTCGAGCACGACGCGGCGCTGGGCCGGGTCCTCGAAGCGTGGGTACAACTGCTCCCGCCAGGCCTCCAGCCGGGCGGGGGAGAGGCTGTGGTTGTCCCAACCCTCGACGTAGGCCACCGGCAGGTCGCCATAGGCGGCCGTGGTGGGATTGCGCTCGATGATCGGGATCGCTCCGGCCAGCAGGGCCGTGAAGGCCTTCGGGGAGGGGTCGAGGCCGCCGCCGCCGGCGCAGATCACGAACGGGTAGCGCTGCAGGGTCGGGAAGAAGGCGTGGTAGGGGATCTGCTCGTGCACCTCCACGAACGCCCGCCAGTCGCCGGTGGCGAGCCGCATCACAGCACGCCGGTTCTCCCATTGCGGACCTTCGCGGACGTAGTGGGCGCAGAAGGCCTTGAGGGGCCGCTCCCGGAGGGGGATCGGAGCGTCCGCCGCCAGGGTCTGCCGGTAGATGACGTGGCCATCACTGTTGATGCAACCCAGCGGGATCGGGGTGACACCGGGCAGCGGCGTGTCGAGATTCTCCGCATACCAGTGCAGCAGCCTGGGGTCGTCCAGCAGGTGAAGCAGGCGTTGCTGCAGGCCGGAGGTGCCGTAATCGGGGAACCGCTGATCGACCTGGCGGGGCAGGGTGGTGTCGGCATCGCCCGTGACCAGGACGAAGCGCGTCGTCGCCTCGATGCGGGGCAGGTAGAGGTCCAGGAACAGCTCCAGGCATTCCTGCATCGCCTTGACGAACAGGAGCTGTGGCTGGTCGCGCAAGTTGCCGCAGAAGCCATGGCGGGTCAGGCTCCAGTCGGCCCAGTGGGCGATCGAGGGGATCGTGGGCTCCACCAGCCGTGTGTTGAGCACCAGGCCGGTCCCGTCGGGGTTGCGGCGCCGCAGGGCGCGCCGGGTCGCTGAAAACCGGCGCCGGTTGAGCAGGTGCTCGATGGCCGCCCTGCGGCGCCGGAGGCGGGGAGCCAGCAGCACCCGCAGGGTGCGGGGCGATCGCCTGACCTTGCCGCTCAGCTTTCCCCACAGGCCCATCGCGTCCTGGCGGCCCTGGCAGCACCCATGGTACGGAAGCTGACCCTCCACGCCCGATCGCCCCGCCAGCAAAAAGCCCCCGCCCGATGGGCGGAGGCTGGTGGAAGGCCGATGGGAAGGAATCCGGGATGGGAACCCCCGGAGCCCATCAGTCGAGGTCCGGCATGGCCAGGGTGGGCTCGGCCTGACGGTCAATGCCCTTCTCAAAGCCGGCGGCGGCGGCGCGTGCGCGGCCCGCATGCCACAGGTGGCCGACCAGGAAGAAAAAGGCCAGTACGAATTGCGTGGAGGCCAGCCACTGGCGGATGTTGACGAAGTTCACCGAGTTGGGCTCGGTGATGATGCCGCCCACGGAGTTGAGGGAGGCGTTGGGAGCGTGGGTCATGTACTCGGCGGCCCGACGCACCTGCCAGGGCTGGATGTCGTTCTGGAGCTTGTCGAGGCTCAGACCGTTGGGGCCGCGCAGGGGCTCCAGCCAGGGTCCACGGAAGTCCCAGAAGCGCATTGTTTCACCACCGAAGATGATTTCACCGGTGGGGGAGCGCATCAGATATTTGCCCAGGCCGGTGGGGCCCATGGCGGAACCGATGTTGGCACCCATGCGCTGGTCGCGCACCAGGAAGGTGAAGCTCTGGGCCTGGGAGGCCTCGGCGTTGGTGGGGCCGTAGAACTCCGAGGGGTAGGCAGTGTTGTTGAACCAGATATAGGCCGAGGCGATGAAGCTCATGAAGCTCAGGGCGCCCAGGCTATAGCTCAGGTAGGCCTCACCGTTCCAGATGAAGGCTCGACGCACCCAGCCGAAGGGCTTGGTGATGACGTGCCAGATGCCACCGAAGATGCAGATCAGACCGATCCAGATGTGGCCACCGATGATGTCCTCCATGGAGTCGACACCGATGATCCAGCCCTCGCCTCCGAAGGGGGCGCGGGTGAGGTAACCGAAGATCACCCCGGGGCTGAGGGTGGGGTTGCTGATCAGGCGCACGTCACCACCCCCGGGTGCCCAGGTGTCGTAGACGCCGCCGAAGAACATGGCCTTGAACACCAGCAGCAAGGCACCCACACCGAGAAGGATGAGGTGGTAGCCGATGATGTTGGTCATCTGGTTCTTGTCGCGCCAGTCCTGGGAGAAGAACGCGGAGTAGTTCTCCAGGATCTCGGGACCCCGCAGGGCGTGGTAGAGACCGCCGAGGCCGAGCACGGCGGAGCTGATCAGGTGCAGCACACCGACCACGAAGAACGGATAGAGGTCGGTGACCTCACCGCCGGGGCCGACGCCGTAGCCGAGGGTGGCGACGTGGGGGAACAGGATCAGGCCCTGTTCGTACATGGGCTTGTCGAAGGTGAAATGGCTCACCTCGAACAGCATCATGGCGCCGGCCCAGAAAACCATCAGGCCAGCGTGGGCCACATGGGCGCCGAGGAGACGGCCGGAGAGGTTGATCAGCCGGGCATTGCCAGCCCACCAGGCATAGCCGGTGGAGTCGAGGTCCTTGCCCCCGACCGAAATGAGACCGGAATTAAAGGGCGTTTCCACGGGGCAGAACCTCTTCAGGGAAGATGAAGTTTTCGTGCGGCTGGTCGGCCGGCGCCATCCAGGCACGCAGACCTTCGTTGAGCAGGATGTTCTTGGTGTA
>NZ_JACJSZ010000001.1 GCF_014698445.1 Microcystis elabens FACHB-917 | reverse complement strand
CAGGGCCGTGATGTCTGGGATTTTCTGGAACAGGCCTGGATCGCCCATCACCGCGGCGGGGTGATGCCATCGCTGCTGCAGGATCGCTGAGCAGCTCAGACCACACAATTGATTCTGTGATCTGATCCCTTTGGGCAATACCGCCCACAGGTGGATTCACGCTGCCACCATCCCGATCTCTGAACGCATACATTTAATGCTTCCACCTTCAGTAGAAGTTTTCGTCGCACGAACACCGAGAACGATGGTGCTGATATTGGCCGTGAGGAAATCACGCATCGCCTGACTTGCAGTGATTGTTATGCTGTTCCCTGCTGTAATAATTCCTGTCGATGATGTGTCTTTCTGATATAGACCCCACGTGAACTTCTCTGCAATAGATGAGCCATCATCCCAGACCTGAGTGCTGCCATTCATGTTTAGGCTATTGTCAGACTTGCTGAGTTTTGTGTTGCCTTCGGCGGCCCTATCGCCATCTGAAAGCCAAAGCGCAGCGAGATCCATGGAGCCTTCAAGCACCTTGACAGTGAACGTCCCTGCAGCACTGTCATAGATGACAGTGAAGACAAGGCCTGCTGCGGTTGAGCCATATTCCCAGGTGTAGACAGCCATAATACCTAATGCGTTAGAGACGATTCCGTCATACCCCCCCCTCCCCCTCCCGAGGGGCAGTCCGAGGTGGTCTGGCTTTTCTGGACAGCCTCCATCGTTAACGTCTGAGGCGGGGCACCACCCCTGAAGGGGGCTCCCATCGATGAGCAAGCGCCGCACCCCCAGTCCCGAGTTCAAGGCCATGGTCGCCATGGAGGCGATCAGTGGCCGCAGGACCACCCAGGAGATCGCTGCCGACCACGCCATTCACCCGATCCAGGTGAGCCAGTGGAAGCGGCAGCTGCTGGAGGGCGCCAGCGAGCTGTTCAGCAGGGGCAAGAAGAGCAAGGACAAGGAAGAGGGACAGGCCAAGGAGGCAAGTTGTTTCAACAGATCGGGCGACCTGTTCGGCGACGATGAGGTAGGCGCCCGCTTCAGGGGAATGTTGACGCTGGGTTGAGTAGCGATCGAACCGAGCACGGCCTGAACGGACTTTTGGGCAGCCCTGTCCACAGGCTCGAATACAGCCCCGACTTGCGGATGGCCATGGGGACTGAGAGGACGGAGCCGCTCGTGGATTGTGCCTCAGGCCTCGGGTCTGGACGCAGCCCGGCCAGGAAGGCCACGCGGGTACCTATCGCATGGACAAGCCGTGACGTGCGTGTCGGTGTCCCACCTGCGCCGGCACCTGCCTCATCTCAAGCGGGTGCAGCAGGGGGGAAGCCATCCAGATCACCTCCCGCGGTCGCGTCATCGTCCGGCTGCAGGCCGAGCAGGATCCGGCGGAGGAAGCCCGCCAATGGCTCGAGGGGCTGCAGGGGCGCGTGACGTTGGTGGATGTGCTGGCGCCCCTGGGTTCGGAGTCAGCAGACGACGCCTGGAGCGGCGATGCCGCCCCTTTGTGACACCCATGTGGTGCTGTATGCGTTCTGGGCCCATGAGCCCGAACGGCTGTCATCGGCGGCACGCCAGGCCCTTGAGCTGGGCCGCAGCCAGGCCGAGCTGGCCATCGCCGACACCAGGCAGTGGGAGATGGCCCTTCAGCTGGGAGCGCCCTTGATCACGGAAGACGCCAGCCTGCGGGCGTTGGAGGGACTGGAGACACTGTGGTGACGCGCTGCGTTGGGAGCAGCTCTCTGGTTTCGGCTTGAATGCTTTCATTCTTGTGACCTCGATGGCCCGCCGACGCCCAGCCGCACCCACCGCCAGCGGCAAGGCACACGGCGATGACGTACGCCCCGCCCCTGATGCAAACTCCGCTGCCACTCAGCGCAAGCTCACCGAGCTGGTGACACGGCACCACTACAGCCAGGCCCTGCGGGTGCGCGAGCAGGCCCTCCGCCGCCATCCCGACTGGAGCCTCAGCCCGGGCGAAGCGCAGCTCTGCTGCCTGGAGGGCCGCCAGGCCCTGGAGCAGCAGCAACCCAAACGAGCCGAAGCCGCCTTCAACCGCGCCCTCGCCCTTGTCCCCGGCGGTGAGGCATTGCTGGGCCTGGCGCAGCTGCAGCTGCAGCAACAGCAGCCGCAGCGGGCGCTGGCTCTGCTGGAGCACTCCTTTCAGGCCAGTGAGCTGGCCCCGGAGCTGGCCGGGGCCTATCTCAAGCTGCTGCTGCTGCAGGGCCAGGAGTCCACGGTGCGGCGGCTGCTGCGCGAGCAGCCGAAACGCTTTCAGAACCACCACCTTCACTGGGCTGCCGGTGTGCTCGCCCTGCTGGAGGGCAACCCCACCCATGCCAGGCGCCAGTTCGAGCGGATGGCCGCCCCGGCCACGCCCGGCGATCATGCCGGTGTGTGGCGGGCCTGGGCCCTGCGGGAAGCGGGAGACACCCAGGCGGCTGCCGCTGCGCTTCAGGGGATCGACCATCCCGCCGGCGCTGCCCTGGCGCTCGATCTGGCTGCTGCCGACGATCAGCACCCCGCCAGCCTGCTGGAAGGCCCCCGCCGTCATCCGCCGCCGCAGCAGCAGCTGCAGGCGCTGGAGCTGCTCCATCAGCTGCGCCAGGGTCGCCTGCTGCAGGCCGCGGAACGGCTGCTCAGCCATGAACGCGCTCTGGTCACCGCGTGGCCGGAGCTGGAGCCCCTGCGGCGGCCCCTGCTGCTGGTTGCCGGCCAACAGGCCCTCGAACAGGGAGCCCCCAGCGAGGCCATCCGTTGCTGGCGGCCGATCGTCGATCGCCCCACGCTGGATTCCGATCTGGCCCTGCGCCTCTATCCGCTGCTGATCGAATCCGATGATGAGGACGAACTGCAGGAGGCGGAACGGCTCGCCGCCCTGTTGCTGAGCTGGCTGCGCCGTGCTGCCCGTGCTGCGCCCGCGGACTGGCCCGAGCCGCTGCTCTCCACCACCCTGGCGCGGCTGCACTGCTGGCAGGCCGATGCCCAGATGCGGCTGGGGATGCGCCAGCAGGCTGGCCGCAGCGTCAAGCAGGCTCGTCAGCTGGCGCCCGACCATGCCGATGTATGCGGTAGTCGCGGCCTGCTGGCGGCCATGAACGGCGCCACGGACACCGCCATTGCCCTTCTCTGGCGCGCGATCGAAGGCGGCTGCAGCAACCCCGCCGTGTTCCCTGTGCTGGAGGAGATCCTGGAAGACGAGGGCCACCTGGAGCAGCGGCAGCGGTTGCTGCGGGAGCACGGACGGCGCTTCGGGGTGACGGCTTCACCGGATATGGAGCCCGATGAAGGCCCGCCGCTGTGGCTGGTGGCGCTCAGCGAGGCCGACGCCCTGGCGATGGGCAAAACCCTCAGCGCCCTTCCTGCCGGCGGGGGTGGCGGCCTCGCGGCCCTCAGGATCTTCAACGACCATGTCACCGGATCCGCTGGCAGGGGATCCGGCGGCGATGCCCCGGTCAACCTCCGCAGGCTGGATCTGCAGCTTGCGGAGGCCAGCGCCGCCTGGGATGCCCTGCTCGCCTCACTGCCGCCTCAGCAGCAGGTGGAGGCACTGATCGCCATGGTGGCGGCGATCCACCGCTACTGCCGGCGCAGCGGCAAGGCCCTCGCCGCCGAGATCAGCGGCCGCCTGCTCCAGCTGGAAGAGCGGCTTGCCAGTGATGAGCCGGCCACGGCGGAGCGGGCCCGGCGCGGTCTGCTGCTGCTGCTCGGCCTGCGTCTCAAGCGCGGCGAAACTCCTGACGAACCGGCCCAGCGCCTGCTGCGCGACTGCGCCCAACCGGAGCGGCAGCTGCCCCTGGCCCTGCTCGATCTGCGTCTGCTCGGCTCCACCCGCCCCTGGCAGGCGCTGGTGCGGGAGCTGCAGCGACACGCCCCCGACCATCCGCTGCTCAGCCTCGCCCTGGCGACGATGGAACGCAGTTTCACGCCCCCCTACAGCCGGCTCAGCGAGCGGGCCTTCGAGCAGGCCCGCACCCAGCAGGACCGCGAGGCTCTGGCCGCCTGCCGGCGTGAACAGGCCTGGATCGAGGCGGCCTTCGATCGCGAGCAGGCCCGGCGCCGCGCCCGCACTCTCGCCGGTAATCCCCTGTGGAGCAAGCGCATCGCCGAGGTGGATCTCAAAGGCCTGTTGCGGCACTCTGTCCTGCAGCATGGTGGAGAAGTGCCGAGCGAGGCGGAGCTGGAGCGGCTGCTGCCGGAGTTCGAGCGTGAGCTGCGCGAGGCCTTCGCCCATATGGGACCGGAGGAGTTCGATCGGCAGGTGCGCGAGCTGGCGGCGGCGCGGCGCCGCGAGGCTGAGGCGCCGCCACCGGATCCACCACCGCCGCGCCCGGCCCGCCGTCGCCGCACCTTCATGGACCTCTAGCCATGGCTGATCCCTACACCCTGCTGGGCCTCACGCCCGAAGCTTCGGCGGCGGAGCTCAAGGCCGCTTATCACCATCAGCTGCGCCGGTTTCCGGCCCACAGCCATCCCCAGGAGTTCCAGCGGATCCGCACCGCCTACGAGCAACTGCGCGCCGCGGCTGCGCAGCGGGGGGATCCGCTCCAGCCCGGCCCCCTGATTCAGCAACTGGATGCCGAAGTCCTCCACGCCCTGGAGGCACGGGTGCGCAGCTCCTGTCGGATCGATCTGGCCACGCTCCTGCGCCTCACCCTGTGAACCACCGCCACTCCGGACACTGTCCCAGCCAGTTTCCCGCCCCATCCCGGTAGCGACTGCGATGACCTCCCCCCGCGAACGGGCCCAGCAGCAGCTCGCTCTCCGTCAGCAACAGCAGGCGCTGGTGCGGGATCTGCTGCCGGTGCTCGATGCCCTCGACCGGGCTGAGAGCCACTGGCGGCAGTCCTTGCCGGCACCCACCAGCCCGGCCCCGGTCCCGGGCGCCTGGCCCCGCTGGCAAAGATGGTGTCGCCGTTGGTGGCAGCGCGCTCAGCGCCCGTCGATGTCCGCAGCCATCGCCCCGCCGCGCTCACCGCAGGCGCTGGCCCTGGGTGCCGGCGAAGGCATCGGCATGATCCGCGCCCAGCTGCTTGAGGTCCTGGAGGTCCATGGCCTGGAGCCGATCGAGACACTCGGACAACCCCTGGATCCCCAGTCGATGCAGGCCCTCGGCCAGCGCCAGGCCCGGCCGGGCGAAACCCCGGGGCTGGTGGTGGAGGAAGCCCTGCGCGGCTACCGCTGGCAGGGGAAGCTGCTGCGCGAAGCCCAGGTGCTGGTGGCGGGCCCCTGACACCGGCGCCTTCTCCCCGCATCCCCTGTTCTCACCTCGTTCCCTGCACCACACCCCATGGTCACCGTCGTCGGCATCGATCTGGGCACCACCCATTCGCTCGTAGCGGCCCTGGAGGATGGCCAGCCCTGGGTGATCCCGGATGAGGAGGGCGAGCTGCTGCTGCCCTCGGTGGTGGGGATCGGCCCCGGCGGAGACCTGCTGGTGGGGGCGGCGGCCCGGCGCCAGGCGGCGGCGGCCCCGGAGCGCACCGTGCGTTCGATCAAGCGCCAGATGGGCAGCGAGGGCACGGTGGCGATGGCCGGGAAGCCCTACCGCCCTCAGGAGATCTCCGCCCTGATCCTGCGCACCCTGAAGCAGCGGGCGGAGGAGGCGCTCGGGGAGCCGGTGGAGCAGGCGGTGATCACGGTGCCGGCCTACTTCACCGACGCCCAGCGGCAGGCCACCAAGGAGGCGGGGGAGATCGCCGGCCTGGAGGTGCTCCAGATCATCAATGAGCCCACCGCAGCGGCGCTCGTGTTCGACCGTCGCGACGACAACGGCCAGCGGCTGCTGGTCTACGACCTGGGGGGCGGCACCTTCGACGTCTCGATCGTGGAGATCACGGGACCGGTGACGGAGGTGCTGGCCAGCCATGGCAACAACCGTCTCGGCGGCGATGACTTCGACCGGCGTCTGCAGCGCCTGCTGGTGGAACGCTTCGAGCAGGCCCATAATCTTTCCCTGCCGGCTGAGGCTGTGCTGGAGGCGCGGCTGCTGCAGGCGGCCGAACGGGCGAAGATCCAGCTGAGCGAGCGCACCCGGGTGACGCTGCGGGAGGCCTTTCTGCACAGCCAGGGTGACACGCCGCTGCATCTCGAGACCGAACTGGTACGGGAGGAGTTCGAGGCCCTGATTCAGCCGCTGCTGGCCGAGACTCTCACGGCCATCGACCGGGCCCTGGCCGATGCCGGTCTGCGGGCGGCGGATCTCGACCGGGCGATCCTGGTGGGTGGCTCCACCCGCATCCCTCTGGTGCAGGAGCTGGTGGAGGACCATCTGCCGGGCGTGGCGGTGAACAGCTTCGAGCCGGATCGCTGCGTGGCGCTCGGAGCGGCGCTGCAGGCGGCGGTTCTTGATGGACAAGAGGTGGAGACCTTCCTGGTGGATGTGACCCCCCATTCCCTGGGTGTCGCCACGGCGATGGAAACCGACCAGGGCCTGATCCCCAACATCTTCAGCACGATCATCCCGCGCAACACAGTTATACCCGCAAGCCGCTCCAGGCTTTATTATACGATGCGCGACAACCAAAAGATGGTGCGTATCGAGGTTTCACAGGGGGAGAATCTCAATGCCGAAGACAACATTCCCCTTGGCAGCTTTGAGGTGGCAGGTCTGCCAGCGAAACCCTCGGGAGATGTGGCGATCGAAGTGCAGTTCAGCTTTGATCTCAATGGCATTCTTACCGTCACCGCCTGCGAAACCAGCAGCGGCAGGCAGGAGCAGCTGGTGGTGAACGATGCCGGCACCCAGCGGCTCGCCAGCCATCAGCTGGAGAGCAGCCGCGACATGGTCGAGAGCCTGTTCGCCGCTCTCGACCGCGAGGTTGGCGAGACTGACACGATGGTGGACCCGGAAGTTGAACCGGAAGCCTGAACCGTGAGCTGATCAACGAGCCTCCGGCACCCAGCGGCTCACCTGCTCGCTCAACGCCCTCAACCGGCTGCAGCCAGGCCTGGGCAGCTGTGGGGACTGACACACTGTCGCCTGTGCTCCTGTGCCGTTATGCAGATCTCCTACTTCCACACCTCCGAAGCGGTCCCCCCCCTGCTGTCCCCCGAGCAGGACGGCCCTGATGCCGCTGTGGTCATCGACGTGCTGCGGGCCACCACCACCATCGCCTGGGCCCTGGAGAACGGGGCCGAGGCGATCCAGGCCTTCGCCGACCTGGGCAGTCTCGAAGCGGCCGCCGCGAACTGGCCGGCGGCCCGACGCCTGCGGGCCGGTGAGCGCGGCGGCAAGCGCGTTGAAGGCTACGACCTGGGCAATTCGCCCCTGGCGGTGACCCCGGAGCGGGTGGAGAGCAAGCGGATCTTCCTGAGCACCACCAACGGCACCCGCTCCCTGGACCGGGTCCGGGATGTCCCGTTGCTGGTCACCGCCTGCCTGCCCAACCGCAGCGCCGTGGCCCGGCGGCTGATCGAACGCCAGGCCCTGCGGGTCTGGATCGTCGGTAGCGGCTGGGAGGGGGACTACTCCCTCGAGGACAGCCTGGCGGCAGGGGCGGTGGCCTCGGCGGCCATCGAGCAGGCGGTGGCGCCCCACATGGGGGTGCGCTGCGCCAATGACGAGATGCTGGCGGCCCTCGCCCTCTGGCAGCAGTGGCGCCACGACACCGAGACCTGCCTGCGCAGCGCCAGCCATGGCCAGCGCCTGATCGGGCTGGGCAACCACGACGCCGACTTCGCCTGCTGCGCCGCCGTCGACAGCCTCGACATCGTGCCGATCCAGGCCGAACCCGGGGTGCTGCGGGCCAGCTGAGGGGCGCCTTGCCGCCCGTGGCGCGTCCCTTACGATTCGCCGGTCCTGGAGCGGTCCGGCGGTGAGCAGTTTTCTGGCAGCGGCGCTGCAACTCACCAGCACGCCGGACCCGGATGCCAATTTCTCGGCGGCCGAGGAGCTGATCGAGCTGGCCGCCCGCCGCGGCGCCGATCTGGTCGGGCTGCCGGAAAACTTCGCCTTCATGGGCGATGACGCCCGTCGTCTGGAGCTGGCGCCGCTCCTGGCCGAGCGCTGCAGCCGCTTCCTGGTCACGATGGCGCGCCGCTACCAGGTCACCCTGCTGGGGGGCGGCTTCCCGGTGCCGGCCGGCGAGGGCCAGACCTTCAACCGCGCCGAGCTGGTGGGTCGCGAAGGCCAGCTCCTCGCCCGCTACGACAAGATCCACCTCTTCGATGTGGACCTGCCCGACGGCATCACCTACCGGGAGTCGGCCACGGTGCAGCCCGGCCACGAGCCGCCGCCGGTTGTCGACGTGCCGGGCCTCTGCCGGATCGGGCTGTCGATCTGCTACGACGTCCGCTTTCCCGAGCTGTACCGCCAGCTGGCCGGTTCCGGGGCCCAGCTGCTGATGATCCCGGCGGCCTTCACCGCCTACACCGGCAAGGACCACTGGCAGGTGCTGCTCCAGGCCCGGGCCATCGAGAACACCGCCTACGTGCTGGCCCCCGCCCAGACGGGCCTCCACTACGGCCGTCGCCAGACCCACGGCCATGCCCTGGTGATCGACCCCTGGGGCACCGTCATGGCCGATGCGGGCGTCGAGCCGGGCCTGGCGGTGGCCCCGGTCGACATGGCCCACGAGGCCAGGGTCCGTGCCCAGATGCCCAGCCTTCAGCACCGCCATCCGGCGCTGTTCTGAGGGGTGATGGGAGTGCGTGCGGCGCGATTCGCCTGGCTGCTGACCCTGCCCCTGGTGCTCGGGGCCCTGCCCGCCAGGGCGGCGAGTGCCCTGTCGGCCTGGCGACTGAGCCGGGAGGGGGTGCTGGAGCTGCGCACTTCCCCGGGTGTGCGGCTGCAGGCCTTCTATGAGGAGGGCTCCGGTGTCACCGGGCCCCGGGTGTGGGTGGATCTGCCGGGTGCCCCCCAGCGCAGCCGCTCGGTCCCAGTCGGCGGCCTGGTGCGGGAAGTGCGCATCGGCCGACCCGACCCCGGCACCACCCGGCTGGTGCTCGAATTCCGTCCCGGAACGCGCATCGATCCACGCCAGCTGCGCCTGGTGGGCACGGCCCTTGACCGCTGGCGCCTGTCGCTCACCGGCCTGCCCCTGAGCGGCTTCACCCGGAACGTCGGCGAGGGGGACATGGACGCGCCGAGCTCCAGCTGGACCGCCTCCCGCCCCTCCGGCTTCGGCAGCAGCGGCCGCACCACCTCCGGCCGGCCCCTCTCCGCCGACGGGCTGCCGGTGGTCCCCCGGGGCCGGTTCCGGGTGGTGATCGATCCCGGCCACGGCGGCCCGGATCCGGGAGCCGTGGGCATCGGCGGGCTGCGGGAGACCGACGTGGTGCTGGATGTGAGCCTGCAGGTCGCCCAGCTGCTCCAGGCCCGGGGGGTGCAGGTGCTGATGACCCGCACCTCGGAGGTGGATGTCGACCTGCCGCCGCGGGTCGCCCTGGCGAACAGCAGCAATGCCGATGTGTTCGTCAGCATCCATGCCAATGCTTTGAGCATGGCCCGCCCCGACGTCAACGGCGTCGAGACGTTCTATTTCCAGTCGGGCAGCTCCCAGCGGCTGGCCCAGGCGATCCAGTCACGGATCATGGCCGTCTCGCCGGGTACCCCCGACCGCGGGGCCCGGCCGGGTCGGTTCTTCGTGATCCGCCGCACGGTGATGCCGGCGGCCCTGGCGGAGATGGGGTTCGTCACCGGACGCATCGACGCCCCGCGTCTGGCCGATCCCGGCTTCCGCCGTCGCCTGGCGGTGGCGATCGGAGCCGGCATCCTCGACTTTCTCCAGGGGGCCTCTTGAGCCTCCTGGTGGGTCTGTTCGACAGCGGCCTCGGGGGCCTGACGGTGCTGCGCCAGGTCCATGCGCTCTACCCCCACTCCCCCTGCCTCTACCTGGGGGACACCGCCCGGGTCCCGTACGGGCAGCGCTCGAAGGAGGAGATCCGTGCCATCGCCTCGGAGGTGGTGCAGTGGCTGCGGCTCCAGGGGGTGGGGGTGCTGGTGATGGCCTGCAACACCTCCAACGCCCTGGCCCTCGATGTGGCCGTGGCGGAGGCGGGCGTCCCGGTGGTGGGGCTGATCGACAGCCTGGCGAGCGAGCTGACCAGCGACCACGTCGGGGTGCTGGCCACCCCGGCCACCGCCGCCAGCGGAGCCTACCGGCGCTCGATCCAGGCCTGCCGCCCCTCGGCCCGCGTGCTGGAGGTGGGCTGCCCCGCCTTCGTGCCCCTGATCGAGGTCGGCGACCTGCAGGCCCCGGAGCTGCGGGCCGCCGCCGCCGGCTATCTGGCCCCGCTGCTGGCGGCGAACGTGGACACGATCGTGCTGGGCTGCACCCATTACCCGCTGCTGCGGGCCCTGCTCGCCGATCTGCTGCCCCCGGATGTGCAGCTGGTGGACCCGGCCCTGGCGGCCGCCCAGCGCCTCGGACCGCTGCTGGCCAGCCTGGGGGATTCCCCCGAGGTGGACCAGGCGGGGGACTCGGTGCAGCCGCCGCTGCAGCGCACGCGCTTCTGCGTCACCGGCCCCGCCGACGCCTTCGCCAGCGCGGCCGCCGCCTGGCTGGGAAGCCGGCCGGCGGTCCGCAGCGTCAGCCTGCAGTCGCCCGCCCGCGCCTACTGAGGCACGGCCCCTAGGATCCCTTCATCGTGGAGGTGACGTGGCGACGGTTGCAGAGTTGCTCCAGCCGGTGGAGTCCGACCTCGATGCCCTGCTGGCCGACCTGCGCAGTCTGATCGGCGCCGGCCATCCGATCCTGCAGGCGGCCGCCGAGCACCTGTTCGCGGCCGGTGGCAAACGGCTGCGGCCAGGCATCGTACTGCTGCTGTCGCGGGCCATCGCTCCCGACGGTGGCCTCAGTCCCCGTCACCGGCGGCTGGCGGAGATCACCGAGATGATCCACACCGCCTCCCTCGTCCACGACGATGTCGTCGACGAAGCCGCCACCCGCCGGGGGGTGGCCACGGTCCACAGCCGCTTCAATCACCGCGTGGCTGTCCTGGCCGGTGATTTTCTCTTCGCCCAGGCCAGCTGGCACCTCGCCAACCTCGACGATCTCGATGTCGTCAAGCTGCTCTCGCGCGTGATCATGGACCTCGCCGACGGCGAGGTGCGCCAGGGCCTGTTCCGCTACGACACCGGCCAGAGCTTCGAGACTTACCTCGAGAAGAGCTACTGCAAGACCGCCTCCCTCATCGCCAACAGTGCCCGGGCCGCCGGCGTGCTCACCGGCCTCAGCGCACCGCGGCTCGATGCCCTCTACCGATTCGGGCGCCAGCTCGGCCTGGCCTTCCAGGTGGTCGACGACATCCTTGATTTCACCGCCAGCGACCAGCAGCTCGGCAAGCCCGCCGCCAGCGATCTGGCCTCGGGCTACCTCACCGCTCCGGTGCTCTACGCCCTCGAGGAGCGGCCCGCCCTGGCGGGCCTGATCGAGCGCGAGTTCTGCGAGGCTGGCGACCTCGACCAGGCCCTGGCGATGGTGCGGGGCTGCGAGGCCATCGGCCGTTCCCGGGCTCTGGCGGAGGGCTTCGCCCGCGAAGCCTATGAGGCGATCGAGTGGCTGCCCCCTTCGGAGCCCCGCAGCGCCCTGCGGGCCCTGCCGGAATTCGTCCTCAGCCGCCTTTACTGATCCGGCCCTGATTCAGCTCTCCGGATCCAGTCGCACCTCCTCCAGGGAGTTGAGGCAGACGACTGCCTCGGGATAGGTCCGGCAGCTCACCCCCGGCGGCAGCAGCACGTGCACCCGGCAGCCGGCACTCAGGGCGGCGGCCACCCCGGCCCTGGAATCCTCGAACGCCCAGCAGGCGGTGGTCGCCACGCCGAGGCGACGGGCCGCCAGCAGGAAGGCATCCGGGGCCGGCTTGCCGTCGGCCAGCTCCGGATCGTCGCCGTGGACCCGTTCGTCGATCAGGGCCATCCAGGGATGGGGGGCCACCTTCCTCTCCACCGCCGGACGCGCGCTGCTGGTGGCCAGCGCCATGGGGATGCCCAGGGCCCGGCAGCGCCGCACCAGGGCTTCGGCACCGGGCATGGCCGGGGCGGAGGCCAGCAGGGCTTCGGCGAGGGGTTGGCGCACGGCCAGCAGCTCCTCCTCGCTCAGCCGGGGCCCCCCCGCAGCGACGATCCACTGGCGCACCTGGCTGGCGCAATCGAGCCGCCGGCGGCCCCGCAGGCTGAGGAGCTCGGCCCCATCGAGGGGCCGGCCGAAGTGGCTGGCCGCCGCCTGCCAGGCCCGGGCGTGGGCGGGCTCGGTGTCCAGCAGCAGTCCGTCGAGATCGAACAGGCAGGCGGCGGGTCGCTGGGGCATCCCCCCAGCCTGCATCAGGACGGATCGTTCCCGGGGTAGCGATCCTCCAGGGCGGTCTCCAGGGTGGTGAGCAGCAGCACCAGGGCGGCCCGCTCATCGAGCTCGCTGCCGATCACCTCGTCGATCCAGCGGTGGCACAGTCCCTCGATCTGCTGGAACAGGGCCGTGCCGCCCCGCAGCAGGGTCATCACCTTCTCGACGTTGTCCTCGTCGATGTCCGGCGGCAGCCCCACCACATAGCGGCGTCCGTCGTCCCCCACATAGGTGAGGTTGCCGTCGGCGTCGAGCGTCGGGCCGGCATGGGGCGTGATCGGCTTCTCCTCCATGGCCATCCGCTCCAGTCCCGTGGGTCGTCCCCTGGCTAACGCCGCCGGGCGATCTTGCCAACCAGGGATGAGCAGCCCTGATCGCCCTGCCCGGCGTTGCCGGCCGGGGGTGGCTCAGCGATTCAGCCGCTGCATCCGCCAGGTGACGAACGTGCCGATCGGGCTCCAGAGCAGGAAAGGGACCAGCAGCAGGGCGGCGGCTGGCGCGAGGGGCCGTGTCGCCAGGGCCAGGCCCAGGCCCCAGATCCAGCCGGCCAGGCCCGCCGCCGTTCCCCAGGCCAGCCGGCGGGTGCGGCAGATCAGCAGCGTGTAGCTCTGCACCAGGACCAGCAGCACCAGGTAGGCGGCCATGGCCAGCGGCGCCATCGCCCCGCCGGCCCGCCAGCGGAGCAGGGCGGAGACGTAGAAGCAGAGGTAGATCAGCGACCAGATCGGCGGGATCCAGCGCTCGAAGGTGAGCCAGCGGGGACGCCGCAGCCGCAGGAACCAGGCGAACTGCTGGCGGCTCGGGGTCAGAACGGCGATCACGAGCCCCATCACCAGGAGGATCGTCAGCCAGGCGGGCATGGGAGGGGGGCGGTGGTCTCCAGCGTGGCCCGGCTGCGGTTGAATGCACCATGCCCCAGCCTGCCCGGCAGGCCTCGCCATGACCCAGGACTCCTCCCCCACCATCGAGTCGGTGCTCCAGGAAGAGCGGCAGTTCGCCCCGCCGCCGGAGCTGGCCGCCAAGGCCCGCATCGGTTCGATGGCGGCCTACGACGCCCTGGCGGCCCGCGCCGCGGCCGATCCCGATGGCTTCTGGGGTGAGGCGGCCCGGCGGGAGCTGCATTGGTTCGAGCCCTTCGAGACGGTGCTCGACTGGAGCGAGCCCCCCTTCGCCCGCTGGTTCGAGGGGGGCACCACGAATCTTTCCACCAACTGCCTCGATCGCCATCTGGACGGTCCCCGCGCCGACAAGACCGCCCTGATCTGGGAGGGGGAGCCGGGCGACGGCCGCTTCTTCACCTACCGCCAGCTGCACGCCGAGGTCTGCCGGGCCGCCAACGCCCTCAAGGCCCTCGGCGTCGGCAAGGGGGATCTGGTGGCCCTCTACATGCCGATGGTGCCGGAGGCGGCCATCGCCATGCTGGCCTGCGCCCGCATCGGCGCCCCCCACTCGGTGGTGTTCGGCGGTTTCTCCGCCGAGGCCCTGCGCGACCGCCTGATCGACGGCCAGGCGAAGCTGGTGATCACCGCCGACGGCGGCTTCCGCAAGGACAAGGCGGTGGCGCTCAAGCCCGCCGTGGACCAGGCCCTGGCGGAGGGCTGCCCCAGCGTCGAGCACGTGCTGGTGGTGCGGCGAACCGGCGAGACCACCGCCTTCGAAGCCGGCCGGGACGTCTGGTGGCACGAGCTGGTGGACGGCCAGAGCGCCGATTGCCCGGCCGAGCCCATGGCCAGCGAGGACCGCCTGTTCGTGCTCTACACCTCCGGCTCCACGGGCAAACCCAAGGGGGTGGTGCATACCACCGCCGGCTACAACCTCTGGGCCCACCTCACCTTCCAGTGGATCTTCGACATCCGCGAGGACGACATCCACTGGTGCACCGCCGACGTGGGCTGGATCACCGGCCACAGCTACATCGTCTACGGCCCGCTCTCCAACGGCGCCACCACGCTGATGTACGAGGGGGCCCCGCGGCCCTCCAAACCTGGTGCCTTCTGGGAGGTGATCCAGAAGCACCGGGTGACGATCTTCTACACCGCCCCCACCGCCATCCGGGCCTTCATGAAGAGCGGCCGCGCGGTGCCCGACCAGTACGACATGGGCAGCCTGCGGATCCTGGGCACCGTGGGGGAACCCATCAATCCAGAGGCCTGGATGTGGTACCGGGACGTGATCGGCGGCGACCGCTGCCCGGTGGTGGACACCTGGTGGCAGACCGAGACCGGCGGGGTGATGATCAGCCCCCTGCCCGGGGCCACCCCCACCAAGCCTGGATCGGCCACCCTGCCCCTGCCCGGCATCGCCGCCGACGTGGTCGACCTGGAGGGCAACAGCGTGCCGGCGGGACAGGGGGGCTACCTGGCGGTGCGGCGCCCCTGGCCCGGCATGATGCGCACGGTGCATGGCGACCCGGACCGCTTCCGCCGCAGCTACTGGGAGCACATCCGTCCCGCCGACGGCAGCTGGCTCTACTTCGCCGGCGACGGCGCCCGCCGCGATGCCGACGGCTACTTCTGGGTGATGGGCCGGGTCGATGACGTGATCAACGTCTCCGGGCACCGGCTGGGCACGATGGAGATCGAATCGGCCCTGGTGAGCCACCCGTCGGTGGCGGAGGCGGCCGTGGTGGGTCGGCCCGACGAGCTCAAGGGGGAGGCCATCGTGGCCTTCGTCACCCTCGATGCCGGCCTGGAGGGCGACGCGGCCCTGGAGGCCGAGCTGCGCCGCCATGTGGGGCTGGAGATCGGACCCATCGCCCGGCCGGACGTGATCCGCTTCAGCGATGCCCTGCCCAAGACCCGCAGCGGCAAGATCATGCGCCGCATCCTGCGGTCCCTGGCGGCGGGGCAGGACGTCAGCGGCGACACCTCCACCCTGGAGGACCGGTCGGTCCTCGATCAGCTGCGGGTCTGAGACCAGGCGCTGATCTGCTCGGCCAGCCGCTCCATGGCCCGCTGGCGCGATGGATCATCGGCCCACTCCCCCAGGAACTGTCTGCGCAGCCCGCCGCTGGCCGGGGTGAGGTGGTCCCCCGGCAGCTCCAGCAGGGTGGAGGCATCGCCGGCCCTGGCCTGCAGCACGCCGATCAGCCGGCCGCTCTGGTCGATCGTGTCGCGGCTGAAGCGCACCACCAGGTTGCGCGGCTGGATGTAGCTGCTGCCGATCTGCCGCAGGGTGTCCTCCGGGGAGGGGCTGAACTCGCTGCGGAAACGGAACTGCTGGCCCAGCTCCGCCAGGAAGGGAATCGAGCGCTCCGCCGAGAAGTTGTTGAAGCTGAGCGCCACCAGCCCATCGCAGCGGCGGCCGCCGTCCGGGGCCAGCAGATGCAGCTTGCAGCCGAGGCTGTGGCCCAGCCGGATCAGGGGGGAGGTGGTCTCACCCCGCTGCTGCCGGAACAGCCGCCAGGCTGTGTTGGCCTGGGCCTGGTGGTCGAAGCCCGGCACGTAGCTCCAGGCGTGGATCCGCCAGCCCCGTGCCGCCAGGGCCTCCAGACAGCGCCGATAGCTGAGCTGGGGGGTGGCGGCCAGGTAGCTGCCGCCGATGAACTCGATCAGTCCCCGGGGCCGGCCCGGCGGCTCCAGCCGCCAGAGGTCCCCTTGCTGTCGCCACGCCGCCATCGGCTTCTTCCCCCGCAGTGGATCGTCAGCGGGCTCAGGAGGCCTGCAGGCCGCGCAGGGCGTCGAGGGCCTCGCGGCGGTGGGCCGGCCCGTCCAGCAGGTTGTTGAACACGTGGCGGATCACCCCGGATCCGTCGATCACGTAGGTGACCCGGCCGGGCAGCAGTCCCAGCACGCCGGGAACGCCGAAGGCCTTGCGCAGCCGGTTGCCCCCATCCACCAGCAGGGGGAAGGGCAGCCGGTGGCGGTTGGCGAAGCGCCGGTGGCTGGCGGCATCGTCGCCGCTGACGCCCCACACCTCAGCCCCGAGGGCCTGCAGGTCGGTATAGCTGTCGCGGAAGGCGCAGGCCTCCATAGTGCAGCCGGGGGTGTCGTCCTTGGGATAGAAGAACAGCACTAGGGCCCTGCCTTCCAGGCGGTCACTGCGGCGTTCCGTGCCGTCCTGGTCGGGGAGGGCGATCAGGGGGGCGGTGTCGCCGGGGGCGAGGGCTGGGGCCACGGAGCGGGTATGGGGCGGGATCCGCGAAGCTTAGGAAGCCGGCACGGGCGGGGTCGGGACCGGGACCGGGGGGACCTTGCCCGGCTTGCGACCATGGACCAGCGTGCGGACGACGCCGATGCAGGAGCAACCCGGTCTCTGGCAGCAGAACGACCTGCTGGGCCTGGCCGCCCCGGAACCACCGGCGCCCGGGGAGGCGACAGTCCTGTCGCGGGAGTCGGCCACCCCGTCGCCGTCGCCGGCCCCATCGCCACCCCGGGCCGCCGCCGAACCGTCGCGACCGGTTTCCATCTCACTGCCCGCCTGCAGCGGCCGCCCCCAGCGGGCCCTCACCCGGGGGCCCGAGACCCTGCTGATCCTCGACACCGAGACCACGGGCCTCTCCACCCTCCAGGGGCAGTGCATCGAGGTGGGGGCGATCCTGTTCCACGTGCCCCACAGGGCCGTGCTCACCCAGATCTCGTTCCTGCTGCCCTGCCCGGCCAACCCGGCCGAGGCCATCAACGGCATTGCCGCCGCCGTGACGCGGCTGGAGCAGCCCCGGCAGGAGGCCCTGGCCTGTTTCCTGGCCATGGCGGCCGCCTGTGACGCCCTGGTGGCCCACAACGCCGCCTTCGATCGCCAGTGGTTCGGCCTGGGTCCGCTCCCGTCCCTGGACCGCCCCTGGATCTGCTCGATGGAGGACATCCGCTGGCCGGCGGAGCGTCAGCTGCGCAGTTCCCCTTCGGTCCGCGATCTGGCCCTGGCCTACGGCGTTCCGGTCTGGGCCGCCCACCGGGCCCTCACCGACTGCATCTATCTGGCCCAGGTGTTCAAGCGCTGCGACGACCTGGAGGCGCTCCTGCTGGCCGCCCTGGAGCCCCGCAGCCTCTACCGGGCGGACCTGCCCTACGCCGAGCGTCACCGGGCCAGGGAGGCCGGTTTCCGCTGGAACGAGGCCGTGCCGCGCGCCTGGAGTCGCCGGCTGAGCCGGCGCGAGGTGGAGGCGCTCCCCTTCCCGGTCCAGCGGGTGGCGGATCCGATCCCCGCCGAGGGGCTGGTCCACAGCGCCTGAGGCCTGGGGCGATCCGCTGCGGATCTTCCGTTTTTGTTTCGATCCTTGAAGCGCAACCGGGGATCCGGGGCGCCTCCGCCCGGCCTCCCCACCCTTGGGGTGTCCCTCCGGCGTCGGAGCCATGGTCACCCGGTCGCCGACCGACTCCGCCGAGGGCGTGGACACCGCCCAGCAGAGCGTGCGCCGCTGGCAGACGGCCCGCACCTGGGCCCGGCTGATCCGGGAGGCGGAAGCCCTCTGGCGGGTCGATGTGCGGGCCCTGCGCCGGCTGGCGTCCCAGGAACTGTTCCAGCTGGTCCAGGAGGTGCCGCCGCGCCTGCGGCGGCGGGTCAACCTCTGGCTGGTCCGCTTCAACGTCCTGACCCGCCTGCGCTGAAATCCGCCGCTGTCCCGCCGATCCGGGCAGGGCCAAAAAAAATCAGCTGATGGGCTCAGCTGACGGGAAGGAAGGACTCCGACCACCCCGGGGGATGATCGTTCGTCGGACCGGCTGAATCGGAGCGGCGGGATTTGAACCCACGACCCCCACTACCCCAAAGTGGTGCGCTACCAAGCTGCGCTACGCCCCGGCGGAATGAAGCTATCACAGCGTCCTGGGGGTCTCGCGCCGCCTGGAGAGCCGCCGCATCAGGCGGTTCGTGAGTCGCTGGCGACCCATGCTGGTGTAGCCACGGACACGTTCGCGACGGGCCAGCAGCCGAAGCTCCGCCAGCCCCATCGTGGCCAGCTGCAGTTCCGGCAGCCGCTGCCAGGCCATCGACGGCAGGGGAAGTTCGGAGCCCTCCCGCCCCTCCCGGAAGCCCTGCAGGGCTCCACCGGCCATCCATTCGGGCACCAGCACGAACAGCACCGCCAGCAGGCCGTAGAGCTCCACCAGCCCCCTGGGCAGCGGATGCAGCTGGCGCTTCGGGGGGTCCTGCTCCTCGGCGGGGTCTCTCACGTCGGCAACGCCGGCACCGGCACAGCCGGGGCCAGGGCGCTGGGCCCCTGGCGCCATTGCAGGGGTGGTTCGCCACCGGGGTTCAGGCGCACGGTCCAGAAGGCCAGGGCGAAACAGATCCCCACAGCAGCGATCAGGGCCACGATCACGACCCGATCGGAGAGGGGCTTCATACCTGTTCGCTGCGCACGCAGACCCGTTTGATCGGCAGCTGCTCGAGGGTGAGTTCATCGCCCCGCAGGATCACCCGCAGGAACTCATTCTGATAGAGCAGGCCGGGGGCATCGGAGGCTTCCCGGAACAGGGTGGCGCGGGTGCGGCCGGCGATCAGGGACGCCTGGGAGGCGTTGCGCTCCAGCACCACCGACAGGCTGTCACCGCAGAGAAAGCGCTCACGGATCTCGTAGTTCTCCCACCACGGGGACTGCATGGCCAGCAGCGGCAGCAGTCCGAGCGCGAGCAGCGGGGGGGCGGCCATGGCGGAAGCGGTCAGACGAGGGCGATCGGCGCATTGTCGCCGCGAAGGACGCAATGGGGGATGGCCCAGTCATAGCTGTCCCACACGCCGGCGGGAAGGAGGTAGGTGGCCCCGGGGAACTCCCCCAGGGGAACGCCGGTGGGCTGGGCGGAGCAGTAGGGGCGGCTGCCGGGCTTGGCCAGGTACTGCTGGTGGTACGGCTCGGCGAAGTGGAAGCGCTGGCCGCTGGTGATCTCCGTGGTGATCGGGCTCCGCCCGGCGGCGTCGAGGGCGCTCTGGTAGGCCTGGCGGCTCGCTTCGGCCAGGGCCAGCAGCTGGGGGTCGTCGACGTAGATCGCCGAGCGGTACTGGCTGCCCCGGTCGTTGCCCTGGCGGTTGCCCTGGGTGGGATCGTGGCACTCCCAGAACAGCTTCAGCAGATCGGCGAAGGAGACCCGGGCGGTGTCCCAGACCACCCGCACCACCTCGGCATGGCCGCTGCGACCGCTGCACACCTGCTCGTAGGTGGGGGAGGGGAGCTGGCCGCCGGCGTAGCCGACGGCGGTGGTGACCACCCCGGGAAGCCGCCAGAAGCCCTTCTCGGCGCCCCAGAAGCAGCCGCAGCCGAAGCAGACCTCGGCCTGCCCTTCCGCCGGCGGAGCCGCCAGTGGGGTGCCGAGGACCGCATGCAGGGCGCCACCCGTGGGGATGGCGCCGCTCGCTGGATTGCTGAAGAGGCCGAACAAGGCGTGGAGTGTCAGTGAAATCAGCCTAGGCAGCGCCCTGCTGGTCCTGCTGCGGCACCAGGGCGATGTGGTTCAGCAGGGTGGTGATGAAGGCGAACAGCAGAAACGGCAGCGAGAGCACCAGGATCAGACCCACACCCACCAGGGCGAACAGGGGCCGGCTCGCCCCCATCAGGGCCAGGCCCGCCGCCAGGCTCACGAAGATCACCGCCATCCAGATCAGCACCTGACCGTAGATGTCTCCGAAGGTGAGCGTGCAGCGGACGTTGTACGGCTGGCTGAGGAGCGAAGGTGTGGCGGCCATGGGGACGGCGTGGCGGACGTACGACGTGGCGGACGTAGGGAACCACGGCCATTCCAGATAAGCCCAGACGCCGCCCTGGTGGAGGGCCGCTCAACAACTGTTAGAAATCACGTCGTCAGCCCCCTCCCGGGACGTGCCGGGCACTCAGGCGGCCTGGAGCTGGCGGTCGGCCTCCTCCCGCTCCCAGAGCCGACGGTAGGTGCCCTCCTGCCGCAGCAGCTCGTTGTGGTGGCCCTCCTGGACCAGGTGGCCCGCCTCCAGCACCAGGATGCGGTCGCAGGCCGCTGCGGCCGAGAGCTGGTGGCTGATCATCACCACCGTCCGCCGCTGTTCCTCGCGCACCGAGCGCAGGATGCCCGCCGCGGTGGTGTTGTCGACGCTGGCCAGGGCGTCGTCCAGCACCAGCAGGGGGGCGTCCACCAGCAGGGCGCGCCCCAGGGCGGTGCGCTGGCGCTGCCCGCCGCTGAGGGTGATGCCCCGCTCCCCCACCAGGGTGCGGTAGCCGTCGGGGAACCCCTTGATGTCCCCCTCCAGGCGGGCCTGGCGGGCGGCCTCCTCGACCCGGTCCATGCCGGCCTCCGGGTCGCCGTAGCGCAGGTTGTCGGCGATGCTGGCGGTGAAAAGGTAGCCCTCCTGGGGCACCAGGGCCACCTGCCGGCGCAGGTCGCCGAGGCGCAGCCGGGTCACATCGACGCCGTCGAGGAACAGCTGGCCCGGGGGCACCTCCACCATCCGTCCGAGGGCCCGGGCCAGGGTGGTCTTGCCGCAGCCCACCGGTCCCACCACCGCCACCAGTTCCCCGGGCCGGATCGCGAAGCTGAGGTCCTCCAGGGACGGCTGCTCCGCCCCCGGATACCGGACCGTGAGCCCCCTGGCCACGACGGCCCCGAGCGCCGGCCGGGCCGGAGGCAGGGGATCGGCCGACGAGACGATGGCGGGCGGATGGCTGAGCAGGGACTCCACCCGCTCCAGGCTGACCTGGCCGGTCTGGAAGGTGTTGAGGGTGAAACCCAGCAGGGCCGTGGGGAAGACCAGACGCTCGACGAACAGGATCAGGGCGATCAGGTCGCCGATGCTGAGCAGGCCGCTCTCCAGCTGGCCGCTGCCCAGGGCCAGCAGCAGCAGCAGGCTGAGGGAAGCGATGCCCTCCAGCAGCGGGAAGAGGGTGCTGCGGGTACGGGCCAGGGAGAGCTGGGCGTCCAGATACACCCTGTTGAGGTCGGCGAAGGCCTTTTCCTCGGTGGCTTCCTGGCCGTAGATCTTGATGGCGCCGATGCCGCTGAGGTCCTCCTGGACCAGGTCGCTCAGGCTGGCCAGCACCTCCTGCTGGCGCCGCTGCTGGCTCATCATGCGGCCGCCGAACAGGCGCACCACCATCAGCATGGCGGGATAGAGAGACACCGCTGCCAGGCTCAGCAGCGGATCGATCGCCAGCATCGCCGGCAGGGTCAGGGCATAGGCGAGCACCGTGTTGGTGAGGCTGAGCACGGCGAAGCCCAGCAGCCGCCGGATGTTCTCCACATCGCTGGTGGCCCGGCTGATCACCTCGCCGCTGCCGGTGGTCTGCACCCAGCCGGGGTCCTGGGTGAGCACGTGGTCGAAGATCCGCTCCTTGAGGCTCGCCTCCACCTGGCGGCCCACCCCGAACACGAGCATCCGCGACCAGAGACGGATGGCCCCCATCACGGTGGCCATCACGATGATCAGGCCGGCCACGCCGAGCACGTCCGCAAGCACGAAGCCGGGCTTGAGCGCGTTGATCGCCTGCCGCACCACCAGCGGAATCGCCACCCCCAGCAGGTTCACCATCACCAGGGCGGCGGCCCCCGCCAGCACCGTGCGTCTGTGGGGCCTGAGGTACCGCCCGATCAGATCCAGCCGCAGGGCAGCCATGCAGGAAGGCGGAGCAAGGGGGCCCCTAACCTAGGCACCTCTCCCCTGGCCCCCGGGCCGCCCGGGCCATGGACGACCAGAACCATCCCCTCCACGCCATCGACCGGGAGACGGTCGACCGCCTGCTGGCCGTGGAGCGTCCGGAGGACGGCCACCTGGTGGATGCGGCCCGTCTGCAGATGCGCTACGCGGGTTTCCCCGGCGCCGCCGACATCCGCGACGATCTCGAGCGGATCCTGCGGCTCTGGGGTCTGGAGGTCGAGGCGCTCCACGCCCGCACCCGGGCGATCTGGGCGGCCGGGTTCCGGCCCGGTGCCGCACCGGTGGCCGAAGCGGTGGGCTCGGGCTTCGACACCGCCTCCGACGATGCCGGCTGAGGGCGGCTGCTCAGGGCCGCCACCGCATGGGGAGGGGTCCGGTTCCGCCCCCGTTGGTCAGAACGGCCCACTTCGGGCGATAGTGGACATGTCCCCATCACCCGGCCCGGCGTGCTCTGCACCCGGGCTTTTTCTTGCGCTCCTCTCCCCCGTTCCGGCCCATGGCCGGACTCCCGTAAGTTGCCGCTGATGCTTCAGCGTTCGGTCATGACCGCCTCCCCCACCTGGCCCCGGCTGCTGGAGCAGCTCCTCGATGGCCGGGATCTCCAGACCGACCAGGCGACGGCCCTGATGGGGGGCTGGCTGGACGGCAGCATCGACCCTGTGCTCACCGGCGGCCTGCTGGCCGCCCTGCGGGCCAAGGGCACCAGCGGCGAGGAACTGGCGGCGATGGCCGCCGTCCTGCGGCAGGCCTGCCCCCTGCCGGGGGAGCGGCCGCCGCTGGAGCTGATCGACACCTGCGGCACGGGCGGGGCCGGCGCCGACAGCTTCAACATCTCCACCGCCGTGGCCTTCACGGCCGCCGCCTGCGGCGCCCATGTGGCCAAGCACGGCAACCGCAGCGCCAGCGGCCGGGTCGGTTCGGCCGACGTGCTCGAGGCCCTCGGCCTCGACCTGGGGGCGCCCCTGGCCACGGTGGTGGAGGCCCTGCCCCGCACCGGCGTGACCTTCCTGTTCGCCCCGGGCTGGCATTCCGCCCTGGTGGGCATGGCCCCCCTGCGCCGCACCCTCGGCGTACGCACCGTGTTCAATCTGCTCGGCCCGCTCGTCAATCCCCTGACGCCGGAGGCCCAGGTGCTCGGGGTGGCCCGGCCCGACCTGCTGGATCCGATGGCCGAGGCCCTGCGCCGGCTCGGCCAGCGGCGGGCCGTCGTCGTCCATGGCCATGGCGGTCTCGATGAGGCCACCCTCTCGGGCCCCAGCGAGCTGCGCCTGCTGGAGGACGGCGAGGTGCGGCGCGACTGGCTCGATCCCGCGGCGCTGGGGCTGGCTCCGGCGGATCTGGAGGCCCTCCGGGGAGGCGATGTGGCGGCCAACCGCGCCATCCTCGAGGCGGTGCTGCAGGGTGGCGGCACCCGGGCCCAGGCCGACGTGGTGGCCCTGAACGCCGCCCTGGTGCTGTGGGCCGCGGGGCTGGAGCCCTCCATCGCGGAGGGTCTGGAGCGGGCCCGCCAGGCCCTGGGTGACGGCAGCGCCTGGGGCAGGCTGGAGGCCCTGCGCTCCGCCCTGTCAGGGGCTGAAGGATGATCGGGATCCCTGCTGACGCCCCCCTGGACACCCCAAAGGCGGCCCCAGAGGTCCCCATCCCCGACGGCGAGACGCCCGCCGTGCTCGTGCTCGCCGACGGCACCGTCCTGCGGGGTCTGGCCTGCGGCGCCCGCGGCAGGGTCTGCGGCGAGGTGGTCTTCAACACCGGCATGACCGGCTACCAGGAGGTGCTCACCGACCCCAGCTACGCCGGCCAGCTGGTCACCTTCACCTACCCCGAACTCGGCAACACCGGCGTCAATGGCGAGGATCTCGAGGCCGACCACTCCCACGCCCGCGGCTGCATCCTGCGCCAACTCGCCCCCCGACCGAGCAGCTGGCGCTGTGAGGAGACCCTCGACCACTGGCTGGCCCGCCAGGGGGTGGTGGGCATCCGGGGCGTCGACACCCGGGCCCTGGTGCGCCACCTGCGGGAGGGCGGTGCCCTCAACGGTGCCATCGCCAGCGACGGCACCGATCCGGTGACACTCCTGGAGCAGGTGCGGGCCGCGCCGTCCATGGCGGGCCTCAACCTGGCGGCCCAGGTCAGCACCCGGGAGCCCTACGGCTGGAGCCGGAGCTGCTCGGCCGCCTTCGACACCCGGCTCCAGCCCCGTCCCGACCGTCCCTATCGGGTGGTGGCGATCGATTTCGGCATCAAGCGCGCCATCCTCGAACGTCTGGTGGCCCACGGCTGCGCGGTCACCGTCCTACCGGCGGACGCCACCCTGGAGCAGGTGCTGGCCCTGGAGCCGGAGGGGGTGTTCCTCTCCAACGGTCCCGGGGATCCGGCCGCCGTGGCCGAAGGCATCGCCCTGGCCGGGGATCTGCTGCGGCAACCGCAGTTGCCGCTCTTCGGCATCTGCCTGGGCCACCAGATCCTCGGCCTGGCCCTGGGGGGCCGCAGCTTCAAGCTCGGCTACGGCCACCGGGGCCTCAACCACCCCTGCGGCTCGCCCGGATCGGTGGAGATCACCAGCCAGAACCACGGCTTCGCCCTCGATGCGGCCTCGCTTCCGGCTGAGCGGGTGGCGATCACCCACCTGAACCTCAACGACCGCACCGTGGCCGCCCTGGCCCTGCGCCACCAGCCGGTCTTCGGTGTCCAGTACCACCCGGAGGCCAGCCCTGGTCCCCACGATGCGGACCACCACTTCGCCCGGTTCGTGGCGCTGATGGCCGAACGTCGCTGAATCGGCACGTTTCGTTGCGGTTCCCTGAATCGGGAGGGGGGTCTCTACAGTTCCCCGCGTTCCACACCTTGAGGACTGGGGCCATCACCGACCTGCAGCGACTGACCGTCTCCCTGAGAGGGGGCAGCGAACGGCGGGATGAGTGCCTGCTGTTCCGTTTCACGGGGCAGCTGGACGCCTACTCCGACAAGCAGTTCACCGAATTCATCTCCGAGCGGCACAAGGGAGAGTCCCTCCCGGTGGTCATCGACCTCAGCCGGATCGACTTCATCGACTCCTCCGGACTCGGTGCCCTGGTGCAGCTGGCCAAACTGTTCAACGACAGCGACCGACAGTTCATCGTGGTCGGCAACGCCCGGGTCGTCCAGACGGTCAAGCTGGTGCGCCTGGAGGCCTTCCTGCACCTGCAACCCGATCTGGAGTCCGCCCTTGGCAGCCTCGCCCCCGCCTGAGGGGTCCGGCCACTGGGTGGCCTCCGTGCCCGCCCGGCCACCATCACCAGCGCTTGCCACGGCCCAGCTGGCCTGGCTGGGGGATGCGGTCTGGGAACTTCACCAGCGGCAGCGTCACTGCCGCCGACCGGCGCGGGCCGCCGATCTTCACCGGGCGGTGGTGGCCCGGGTGCAGGCCGAAGCCCAGGCCGAGGCCCTGCGGCGACTGGATCCGCTGCTGAGCGAGGCGGAACGCCGCCTGGTCCTGCGGGGACGCAACCAGGCCGGGCCGGGCCCCCGCCGGGGCTCCCCCCAGGCCTATGGGCAGGCCACGGGATTTGAGACGATGCTGGGATGGCTTTTTCTGCAGGACCCCAGACGGCTGGCTGAGCTGCTGGACCATCTCGAGAAGACCGAACCCCGTTCCCCATCCGCCAGCCCATGAGTCCCTCCCCTGACCGCCGCGGCGACCGTCGCCCCGACCGTCGTCCTGACCGCCGCTCAGACCCCGGCAGCGACCGGACCCCCCGGCGTCTCGGCTCCGGTGCCGGCGGGCGCCCCGTCAACCGCGGTGCCGCCTCTTCCCGCCCCCGCCGACCCGGTGATCCCTTCGGCCGCGCCAGGCCCCCCTTCGACCGGGAGCGGGGCGGTGAGCGAGGTGGAGAACGGGGTGGCGAGCGCGGCAGGGAATGGGGCGGCGAGCGGGCGGGCAGCCCCGATCGCGCGCCTGGCAGCCCCTACGGCCGGCGCCCCTTCGAGGGCCGCCCCGGACGGGAGGGTCCCGGCGAGTTCCGTGGCGACAGTGGGCGCCCGTCCCGGGAACGCCGCGGCGGCGAGCGCTCCATCCCCGCCCGGCCCTCCTTCGGCCGCCCCGGCCGACCCAGCCTCGGCCGGCCCAGCCCCACCCGCTCGGCGCCGGCCCGCCGCGGCCCGGCCCTGTTCCGTGATGCGGACCGGGCCCCACGCCCCTTCGAGGGCCGCCGTGGCCCCGACCGCCCGGAGTCCGACGGCTCCGACGTCGATTTCCGCGGCGCGGCCGACGCCTTCGCCGCCGCCGCCCCCAGCGATCTGATCTGGGGCCGCCATTCCACCCAGGCCACGCTGGAGAGCGGCCGGCCGATCCACCGGGTGTGGTGCACCCCGGAGATGCGCTTCAGCCCCCGCTTCCTGCAACTGCTGCGGGAGGCAAAGGCTTCCGGCGTGCTCGTCGAGGAGGTGACCTGGGCGCGCCTGGGCCAGCTCACCGGCGGGGCCGTGCACCAGGGGATCGTGCTGCAGCCCGCCGCCGCCGAGACCCTCGACCTCACCAGCCTGATCGAGGGCTGCCGCACCATCGGCGAAGCCCCCCTGCTGATCGCGGTGGACGGCCTCACCGATCCCCAGAACCTCGGCGCCATCGTCCGCAGTTCCGAGGCCCTGGGAGCCCATGGGATGGTCCTGCCCCAGCGCCGCAATGCCGGCCTGACCGGTTCGGTGGCGAAGGTGGCGGCCGGCGCCCTCGAGCACCTGCCGGTGGCCCGGGTGGTCAACCTCAACCGCTCCCTCGACACCCTCAAGCAGGAGGGCTACAGGGTGGTGGGTCTGGCGGAGGAGGGCAGCGTCAGCCTGGAGGAGGTGGACCTGGAGGGTCCCCTGGTGGTGGTCACCGGGTCGGAGGGGGACGGCCTGTCGCTGCTCACCCGCCGCTCCTGCGACCAGCTGGTGCGCATTCCCCTGCGGGGTGCCACCCCGAGCCTCAACGCCTCCGTGGCCACGGCGCTGCTGCTTTACGAGGTCGCCCGGCGTGGCTGGATGCGGGGCCTGCGCGGCGCCGCCCCCGCCCCCAGGATCGTGCGGCCCTCGATGCCGGCGCCCCCCGATCCCGAGCCGGAGACCCCTTCCGACGCGGTGGTCGAGCCCCCAGCCACAGCGGCGCCGCAGGCCAACGCGGCGGACGAGGGGCATGAGGATGGCATCGGGCCCGGTGAGAGCCAGCCCGAGGCGGCCCTCGAACGGCCCGCCGGCGCCCCCTCCGAGACCGCCACTGCCGACCTCGTCGCGGATGGCCTGCCGGTGCCCTCGGAAGCGGCGGCACCCGCCCTCCCCGAGCCCCCGGTGAGCCCGCTGGAGCCCCTGCCCTACCTGCCATCGCCCCAGCCGGGCTTCAACGGTGACATCCGCCTCTGAAGGCGCAGGGGGATGGCGCCGACGGCGCCTCAGAATGGCCACCTCGCCGCGCCCCTCACCATGAATCCTCTGCTCTGGCCCATGCGCGGCATCGCCAATGGGCTGGGCCTGGCCTGGTGGGCGCGGGTGGAGACCCGCTCCCCCGATGCGGTCTACTGGTTCGGACCCTTCGTGCGTCGTCGGACCCTGGAGCAGGCGCTGCCCGCCTTCCTCGACGACCTGCGGGCCGAGTCCCCGGCCTCCCTGGAGCACCAGTGCCTGCGCACCGGCCGCCGCGAGCCGTTCACCGAATCCCCGGATCTGGCCGACTGATTCTGGCCGACTGATAGCGTCCATCCCAGCTGGTCAGCGGTTGGATGGGCATCGCCGAATGGCGGCAGCAGCTTCGGCGGGGCGAGGTGTCCGCCCGGGAGCTCACGGATCGCCACCTGGCGCGCATCACGGAGGTGGATCCCACCGTGCATGCCTTTCTGGAGGTCACCGCCGAGCGGGCGCGGGCCGATGCCGACCGCATCGATGCCGCCCGGGCCGCCGGGGAGACCCTGCCTCCCCTGGCCGGCATTCCTCTGGCCATCAAGGACAACCTCTGCACCCGGGGCATCCGCACCACCTGCTCCAGCCGCATGCTGGAGACCTTCGTGCCCCCCTACGAATCCACCGTCACCGACCGTCTCTGGCGGGCCGGTGCGGTGCTGCTGGGCAAGACCAACCTCGACGAGTTCGCCATGGGCAGCTCCACCGAGACCTCGGCCTTCGGCGCCAGCCGCAACCCCTGGAATCCGGATCGGGTGCCGGGGGGCAGTTCCGGTGGCAGTGCGGCGGCCGTGGCCGCCGGCGAGTGCATCGGCGCCCTGGGCTCCGACACCGGCGGCTCGATCCGCCAGCCCGCCAGCTTCTGCGGCGTGGTGGGTCTCAAGCCCACCTACGGCCGGGTCAGCCGCTGGGGTCTGGTGGCCTTCGCCAGTTCCCTGGATCAGGTGGGCCCGTTCAGCCACAGCGTGGCCGATGCCGCCGAGCTGCTGCAGGTGATCGCCGGGGAGGACCCCCGCGATGCCACCTGCCTGCGGGCGCCGGTGCCCGATTACTCCGCCGATCTGGAGACACCCATCAAGGGCCTGCGGGTCGGGCTGATCCGCGAGTGCTTCGATCAGGAGGGTCTGGATCCAGAGGTGAAGACGTCCGTGCTGGCGGCCGCCGCACGGCTGGAGGCCCTGGGCTGTGAGCTGGTGGAGGTGAGCTGCCCCCGTTTCATCGACGGCATCGCCACCTACTACGTGATCGCCCCCTCGGAGGCCTCCGCCAACCTGGCCCGCTACGACGGCGTCAAGTACGGCTACCGGGCCGCCGGTGAGCCGGGCAGCGACGGCCTGGCGGCGATGACCGCCCGCAGCCGGGCCGAGGGCTTCGGCGAGGAGGTGCAGCGCCGCATCCTGATCGGCACCTATGCCCTCTCCGCCGGCTATGTGGATGCCTACTACCGCAAGGCCCAGCAGGTGCGCACCCTGATCCGCCGCGATTTCGACCGCGCCTTCGAGACCGTCGACGTGCTGCTGACCCCCACCTCGCCCACCACCGCCTTTCCCAGCGGCGCCCACGCCGGCGATCCCCTGGCCATGTACCTGGCCGACCTGCTCACCATCCCCGCCAACCTCGCGGGCCTGCCGGCCATCAGCGTGCCATGCGGCTTCGACGGCCAGGGCCTGCCGATCGGCCTGCAGCTGATCACCGGGGTGCTCGAGGAGCCGAAGCTGCTGCGGGTGGCCCACCAGTACGAGCAGGCGGCGAGGGTGATGGAGCGGCGCCCGACGGCGGAGTTGGTGGCCTGAGCAGCACCATCGCCCTGTCGAAGGGGCCTGGAGGTTTGAGCCTACGAGGCTGTGAAACAACCACCACCCCAAGCCTTGCCATGGCGCTTTTGGTCTTTGACCGACATGGACAGCTCCGATCGGTCGTAGTGTTCAACCCATCGGGCAACTCATCTGGGCCGTTGTGGCCCCGGTGAGTGACTCCGCTGATGGCTCAGCTCTTCCAGGCTCATGCTCGCACTTCCCGCGCTCTGAGCAGGTTGGCCAGGCCAATCAGGCTGTAGGCCACCACAGACAACCGGAACACCGCTTCCACCCGTGATCGCCCCCTGGCCTTGAGCTGCCTGAGTCCTGCGGCCTGTTTGATCCAGCCAAACACCTGCTCGATCCGCTTCCTGGCGTTGATCGACTTGTCCTCAGAATCGGGGGAACCCCAAAGAAGGCAAGGGCCCCAAGGGGGCAACAGCCCAGGCTCCGCCGACCAGCCCGCCCGCTGCGCCATTGCGGGCTTGCCGGTTGGCGGATGGAGAGCCGGCCCCACCAGGCCGATGGCATCGGCATCAAGCTGCGTCAGGGGGGCTGATGATCCAGTCGAGCATCATCCGCTGATGGTCCCGGATCAGTTTTCCTTGACGCCTGACCGGGCGTTTGCACTTTCTTGCACTTGCTTACACCTCAGCATGATTGACACCGTCGCAGTGATGATTACAATGGGTAGAATACAAATCGCATTCATCGAACAGTGACCGAGAATCTACTCTCACTCGATTCGAACCAAGCGGTCAATTCGGGTTTGAACAACCGCTTTGGCGCAGTATTGTCAATCAGTGGCAACCCATCTGGAATTGCTGAGCGATCCGCTCTGCATGCGCTTCCCGGAGGTGGATTTCTTGCTACTTGGTACTCGTATCAAGCTGGTGGCTTGTTTTCCCAGCTTTTCAATGCCAGCGGGCACAAAGTTGGAGCCGTCACCGCACTTCTGGCATTAGAATCTTCAATCCAGAGGGCACAAAGCACTGTTCTCAGCGACGGCCAGCTATTGATCGTCTGGGAAGCAGAAGGTGGGTTGCAGGCTCAATATTTTGATCCGATGCTTGGCCCTGCTGGCGATCCGGTGCGGCTTGTCGATCACTCTTACAAAGAGTTGGTTGATCTTCAGAGCACCAATGGTGGTGGTTTTGCGTTGACACGATTGGTCAATCCTCTGCTGCCAGGCTTCAATGACATCACCAATAGGAGCCTTGTCTACGAAACACTTATCTTCAACTCCCGCGGCCAGATTCAGGGTGAAGCCGTGCGGACTGATACTGAACTCGACGACTGGACACTACAGAACCTGCAGGTGGTTCCCTATGCCTCCGGCGGCGTTCTGACGATCCGGCAAGAGCAAAGCCGTTTTAGTAGGCCTCACCCGGAGCCAAATACCAGAGTACTCTGGGAGCGATTTAACGCTGATGGCGTCAGTACCGGTCCTGCCATCACTGTGCAGGAATCATCCTGGAACAATGTTTCATTGCCCCATGCGATTGTCAGCCTGACCAGTGGCCGTGTAGGGGTTCTTTGGAGTGATTACAACGATAGTTTGATCCGAACCCAACTCTTTGAGGTCGATGGCCACACGCTGTCGCGTCAGATTGTGGTGGAGGGTGGCAACCTCAGTCAGTTTAATCCACCCCGCCTCTCAGCCCTGCCAGATGGGGGATTTGTCGCCATCTGGGGAGCGACGGGTCCCGGCGGTGAGGGTCGGGCGATTGGAGGTCAGCGCTTCGATTCCCAGGGCCAACCTGCGGGCGAGCGCTTTTTTGTGAATCAGCCCAGTGGCCACTACTTCGAGGAGATCACCGTCACGCCTTTGGTCGACGGACGTTTCGTGGTTGGCTGGTTGGAAGCCAACAGACTTGTCGACTCCATCAATCAGGAAGAGGAACAAAGACACTGGCAGATCCGCGGCCAGATCCTCGATGGCCGCAGCACCCCGATACAACTCGAAGGTACACCAGGCAACGACGACTACATCGGTACACCCTTTGCAGATCGAATCCTTGGCTCTGGGGGCAATGATACCCTCAGAGGCGGTGCCGGTAACGACACCCTCATCGGCGGCGATGGCATCGATGAACTTCAGGAACAAGGGGATGTCAACTTCACCCTCAGCGACAGTCAACTAACAGGTCTGGGAACCGACAGCCTCACCAGCATCGAACGGGTCAGCCTCAGCGGCGGATCTGGCAACAACACCCTCGATGCCAGCGCCTTCACCCGCGGGCCGGTTGCCCTCAGCGGCGGGGCGGGAGACGACCATCTGATTGGCCCCAGGGAGGCCGGCACCGGGCACTGGCCCTGGGGCTTCTATGCCAACCGTTTCACCGGTGGGCCTGGCAACGACACCTTCACGGGCGGGGTCGGCAGTGACGCCATCGTCGAGCGCGGCGACACCAACTTCACCCTGGGCGCCACCCAGTTGACCGGCAACGGAACGGACAGCTTCACCAGCATGGACATCGCCTACCTGATTGGCGGGCAAGGCGACAACCGCCTGGATGTCGCCGGCTTCACCGGCACTTACACCGTCCTTGAAGGCCGAGGTGGCAACGACACCCTTGTGGGCGGGGTCGCCCACGACTGGGTGCGCGGCCAAGCCAACGGCGACTTCACCCTCAGCGACAGCCGGCTGAGTGGCGATGGCGTCGACACCTTGATCCGCATCGACGCCGCCATCCTCATCGGCGGGGCGGGCGCCAACACCCTGGATGTCTCCGCCTTCAGCGGCGCCCTGACCATCCTCGAAGGCGGCGCTGGCGACGACACCCTGATCGGCCGCCCCGACGGCCTTGACCGGGTGCGCGCCCGCGGCGATGTCGACTTCACCCTCACCGACAGCCAGCTCACCGGCCAGGGCAGCGACAGCCTCCAGCACATCGATCAGGCCGTGTTGATCGGTGGGGCCAGTGCCAACACCCTGGACGTCTCCGCCTTCACCGGCGCCCTGACCATCCTCGAAGGCGGCGCTGGCGACGACACCCTGATCGGCCGCCCCGACGGCCTTGACCGGGTGCGCGCCCGCGGCGATGTCGACTTCACCCTCACCGACAGCCAGCTCACCGGCCAGGGCACCGACAGCCTCCAGCACATCGATCAGGCCGTGTTGATCGGCGGGGCCAGTGCCAACACCCTGGATGCCTCCGCCTTCACCCTGGGCAGCGTTTTCCTGTACGGCGAGAGCGGCGACGACACCCTTCGTGGTGGCCACGGAAACGACCACCTCGAGGGCGGTCCTGGCGACGACCTCATTAGCGGCGGGGCCGGGCGCGACCGCATCGTCGGGCGCGGCGACACCAACTTCACCCTGAGCGCCAACCAGTTGAGGGGCCTGGGAACCGACAGCTTCGACGGCGTCGAAGAAGCCCATCTGATCGGCGGCCCCGGCGCCAACACCCTGGACGGCTCCGGCTTCACCGGCGCCCTCGTCATCTACGAAGGCCAGGGCGGCGACGACATCCTCATTGGCCGCGCCAACGGCAATGACCGCGTGCGCGCGGTCGGCGATGCCGACTTCACCCTCACCGACACCCAGTTGACCGGATTGGGCACCGACACGTTGAACGGCATCCATCAGGCCCAACTGATCGGCTATTCCGGCGCCAACCGCTTCGACGCCAGCGCCTTCACCCTCGGACCTGTGCTCATCAACGCCGGTGCGGGCAACGACACCCTGATCGGTGGTGCGGGCAACGACACCCTCACCGGTGGCGCTGGCGCCGATCGTTTCCGCTTCGCCACGGCCCTCAATGCCACCACCAACCGCGACGTGATCACCGATTTCTCCCTCGCCCAGGGGGACACGATCGAACTGGAGAACGCCGTGTTCACCGCCTTCACCGCCGCCGGCAGCCTTGCCGCCAGCGCTTTCTTTATCGGCGCGGCCGCCACCACCAGCGCCCATCGCATCCTTTACAACGTCCGCACCGGTCTGCTCGCCTACGACAGCGATGGCAACGGCGCTGCCGCAGCGGTGGCCTTCGCCAAGCTCACACCGGGAATGGCCCTCACCAGCAACCAGTTCAGCATCACCTAGGCGAGCCTGTTGCGACACCATATCTGGTGTGTGGTGTTGCCATTCGGCCCAGGGATGGCCTTGATCTGGTGGTGTTCACCCCTAGGCTTAGCGCCGCCATGCAGAGCCCTTTGGCCTTCGTCCCCCTCCACAACCACAGCGACTACAGCCTCCTGGACGGGGCCTCCCAGCTGCCGGCGATGGTGCAGCGGGCCGTGGAGCTTGGCATGCCGGCCCTGGCCCTCACCGACCACGGGGTGATGTACGGGGCCATCGAGCTGCTGAAGCTCTGCAGGAAGGCGGGCATCAAGCCGATCATCGGCAACGAGATGTACGTCATCAACGGCTCGATCGACGATCCGCAGCCGAAGAAGGAGCGCCGCTACCACCTGGTGGTGCTGGCCAGGAACGCCACCGGTTACCGCAACCTGGTCAAGCTCACCAGCATCAGCCACCTGCGCGGCATGCGCGGCCGGGGCATCTTCGCGAGGGCCTGCATCGACAAGGCCCTGCTGCGGAAGTACAGCGAAGGGCTGATGGTGGCCACCGCCTGCCTGGGCGGCGAGATTCCCCAGGCGATCCTGCGGGGCCGCCCGGAGGTGGCCAGGGAGGCGGCCGCCTGGTATCGGGAGGTGTTCGGGGACGACTTCTACCTGGAGATCCAGGACCACGGTGGCCTCGAGGACCGCATCGTCAACGTGGGGATGGCCCGCATCGGCGCCGAACTGGGCATCCCCCTGATCGCCACCAACGATGCCCACTACCTCACCAGCCACGACGTGGAGGCCCACGACGCCCTGCTGTGCGTGCTCACCGGCAAGCTGATCAGCGACGAGAAGCGCCTGCGCTACACGGGCACCGAATACATCAAGAGCGAGGCGGAGATGGCCGCCCTCTTCGCCGACCACCTGGAGCCGGAGGTGATCGCCGAGGCGATCGCCACCACCGCCCGGGTGGCCGAGAAGGTGGAGGACTACGACATCCTGGGGCGTCAGCAGATGCCCCGCTTCCCGATCCCGGAGGGCCACACCTCGGTGAGCTACCTCAGCGAGGTGGCCCACCAGGGCCTGCGGGCCCGCCTGAAGCTCGCGGACGACGACCCGATCGCGGCGGGCTACGGCGAGCGGCTGGCCTTCGAGCTGCAGGTGATGGAGCAGATGGGCTTTCCCACCTACTTCCTGGTGGTGTGGGACTACATCCGCTTCGCCCGCGAGCAGGGCATCCCGGTGGGGCCGGGCCGGGGGTCGGCGGCCGGTTCGCTGGTGGCCTACGCCCTGGGCATCACCAACATCGATCCGGTGGAGCACGGCCTGCTGTTCGAGCGCTTCCTCAACCCGGAACGCCAATCGATGCCGGACATCGACACCGACTTCTGCATCGAGCGCCGCGGCGAGGTGATCGACTACGTCACCCGTCGCTACGGCGACGACAAGGTCGCCCAGATCATCACCTTCAACCGCATGACCTCCAAAGCGGTGCTCAAGGATGTGGCCCGGGTGCTCGACATCCCCTACGGCGAGGCCGACCGGCTGGCCAAGCTGATTCCCGTGGCCCGGGGCAAGCCGGCCAAGCTTGCCGAGATGATCGGACCCGAGTCGCCGGTGCCGGAGTTCCGCGAGAAGTACGAGAACGATCCGAAGGTGCGCCACTGGGTCGATCTGGCCCGCCGCATCGAGGGCACCAACAAGACCTTCGGTGTGCATGCCGCCGGGGTGGTGATCGCCGCCGAACCGCTCGATGAGCTCGTGCCCCTGCAGCGCAACAACGACGGCCAGGTGATCACCCAGTACTTCATGGAGGACGTCGAGGCGATGGGCCTGCTGAAGATGGACTTCCTGGGCCTCAAGAACCTCACCATGATCGAGAAGACGATCGAGCTGGTGGCCCAGGCCGAGGGTGAACGGCTCGATCCCGATGCCCTGCCCGCCAACGATCCGGGCACCTACGCCCTGCTGGCCCGGGGGGATCTCGAGGGCATTTTCCAGCTGGAATCCAGCGGCATGCGCCAGATCGTCCGCGATCTCAAGCCCTCCTCCCTGGAGGACATCTCCTCGATCCTGGCCCTTTACCGGCCGGGACCCCTCGATGCGGGTCTGATCCCCAAGTTCATCAACCGCAAGCACGGCCGCGAAGCCATCGATGTAGCCCACGCCAAGCTGGAGCCGATCCTCAGGGAGACCTACGGGATCATGGTCTACCAGGAGCAGATCATGCGGATCGCCCAGGATCTGGCGGGCTATTCCCTCGGGGAGGCGGATCTGCTGCGGCGGGCGATGGGCAAGAAGAAGGTTTCGGAGATGCAGAAGCACCGTCACCAGTTCGTCACCGGCGCCACCGAACGGGGCGTGGAAGCCGCCATCGCCGAAGCGCTCTTCGACCAGATGGTGCTGTTCGCCGAGTACTGCTTCAACAAGAGCCATTCCACCGCCTACGGCGCCGTCACCTACCAGACCGCCTACCTCAAGGCCCACCATCCGGTGGCCTACATGGCGGCCCTGCTCACCGTGAATGCCGGCAGCACCGACAAGGTGCAGCGCTACATCGCCAACTGCCAGGCCATGGGCATCGAGGTGATGCCGCCGGACGTCAATGCCTCCGGCATCGATTTCACCCCCGTGGGCAGGAAGATCCTCTTCGGCCTCTCCGCCATCCGCAACCTTGGGGACGGCGCCATACGCCAGCTGATCGAGGCTCGCTCCAGCGGCGGCCCCTTCCTCCACCTCGCCGATCTCTGCGACCGGATCACGGGCCAGCAGCTCAACCGCCGCGCGATCGAATCCCTGATCCACTGCGGTGCCCTCGATGGCCTGGAGCCCAGGGCCAACCGGGCCCAGCTGATGGCCGACCTTGATCTGGTGCTCGACTGGGCAAGCTCCCGCGCCCGCGACCGGGCCAGCGGCCAGGGCAACCTGTTCGACCTGTTCGGCGGTGCTGCCGGCGGTGTCGAGGGCGCCGCCGCGGTTGAGGCCCCCGCTCCGCCGAAGGCCGCTCCGGTGGCCGACTACCCCCCCACCGAGAAGCTGAAGCTGGAGAAGGAGCTGCTGGGCTTCTACATCTCCGACCACCCGCTGCGCCAGCTGGCGTCCCGGGTGCGGCTGCTGACGCCGATCGGCCTGGCCCATCTCGAGGAGATGGCCGACAAGGCCAAGGTGAGCGTGGTGGCGATGGTGAGTGAGATCCGCCAAGTGACCACCCGCAAGGGCGACCGCATGGCCGTGCTGCAGCTGGAGGACCTGACCGGATCCTGCGAGGCGGTGGTGTTCCCCAGGAGCTATGCCCGCCTGGCCGATCACCTGATGGTGGATGCCCGCCTGCTGCTCTGGGCCGGGGTCGACCGCCGCGACGACCGGGTGCAGCTGATGGTGGACGACTGCCGCAGCATCGAGGATCTACAGCTGGTGATGGTGGAGCTTGCCCCCGAGGAGGCCGGCGACATCGCCGTCCAGCACCGCCTGCGGGAATGCCTCACCCGCCACCGTCCCGGCCAGGAGGAGGCGGGGGTGCGGGTGCCGGTGGTGGCGCTGGTGAAGCACCAGGACGAAACCCGGTTCGTGCGCCTGGGGGGCCAGTTCTGCGTCGCCGATGCGCCGGCGGCTGTCGAGACGCTCGCCTCGGCCGACTTCAGGGCCTGGCTGCGCTCACCCCTGGGGGCTGCCTGAGTCGGAGCCAGTGGCGCCCTGGCGCATGGCCCGCACCGAGGCCCGCACCCTGCTGATGTTCACCCCGATCTGCTCGAGGCCCAGCAGGCTGCCCGGGCCGTCCTCCCAGCTGGCGGAGAGCACCCCGTAGCTGAGGCCCAGCAGGCCGAGCAGGAAGAAGGCCCCGGATCCCACCAGGGTGAGGCCGGGGGGGATGTCGAGCACATCTCGACTCACCAGCAGGTAGCTGGTGACGAATACCCCCATTCCCAGCACGGTGGGCGTGCCGGTGGCGATGGCGATACGCCGTACCATGCGGTTGGCCACCGCGTCGGGGATCACCTGATTGCGCGGCGGTCTGGCCGGGGTCGGGACGGAACGCTGCGCTGCGAAGGATTTCGGCTTCGGCCGACGGACCATGGAACGTGCCTCAGCCGCGGATGCCGAGCTTCTTGATCAGGTCGGCGTAGCGGGTCTCGCTCTGGGCACGGAGGTAGCCGAGCAGGCGCTTGCGGCGGCCGATCATCTTGAGCAGCCCCTGACGGGAGGAGAAGTCGTGGATGTTCTTCTGGAGGTGGCCACTGAGTTGCTGGATCCGCTCGCTCAACATCGCGACCTGCACTTCCACCGACCCGGTGTCGGTGCCGTGGGCCTGATGGGAATTGATCAGTTCCTGTTTCTTGGTGGTGGTGAGCGGCATGGGCGGACCTGTGCCCGAACGGTGCAAACCAACACCTTAACGTGCGGCCCGTTGGCCCACCCCCGGGCGGGTCCGGTTCAGGCCACGGCGCGGGAAAGCCAGCGCAGACTTTCCCGGATCCAGTCGTCGGCGCCGGCGGAGGCGTCGAGCCCGGCGGCGACGGCATGGAGGGCCCGGTGGATCTCCAGGGGTTCGTAACCGAGGGCCACCAGGGTGATCTGCACCTCCTCGCGGCAAGGGGCCGACGGGGTGGCGTCGGGCGCCTCACCGGCCACTCCGTCGTCCTCGAGGGGATCCACCAGGCCGGCGAAGCGCTCCTGCAGGCGCGCCCGCAGCTCCACCGACAGGCGTTCGGCCGTGCGCTTGCCCACCCCCGGAGCCTGGCACAGGCTGCGCAGGTCGGCATGGACGATGGCGCGCACGAGATCGGGCACCTCCAGGGCCCCGAGCAGCCCCAGGGCCATCTGGGGCCCCACGCCGCTGACGGCCACCAGCTCCCGGAAGAGATCCCGCTCCCGCCGATCGGGGAAGCCGTAGAGGGTCCAGCCGTCGTCGCGGATGCTGTTGTGGATGTGGAGGGCCAGGTCGCTGCCTTCCTCCGGCAGCCGTCGCCACTGGCGCAGGGTGAGCTGCACCTCGTAGCCGACTCCCTGACAGACCAGCAGGGCCCCGCAACGGTGAGCCCGCTGCCACGGTTCAGCCAGTCGCCCCTGCAGCCAGCCGATCATGGTCAGACGTGCGTCAGCCCCCATGCTGCCCCTCCTGCCAAGCCCCCAGGGCCGCCTCCCGTCACTGCCGGCCCTGCTGCTGGCGGGACTACTGGCGGGGCTGCTGCTGCTGGGGGGCTGCGCCAGGGTGGACCAGCCCCCCAGGAGCGTGCTGATCGACGCCCTGTCCCTGCAGATCCAGCTCACCCAGGGGGCCATCGCCCGGGCCCTCGATCTCCAGGCGGGCGGCCTGCCCGAGGTCAGCCGGGTGCGGGTCGATGCTCAGGAGGTCGTGGCCATCGGGGCGGACCGCGGCCTGCACCTCACAGGCCGTTTCGACTGGCGTCTGCCGGGGGATGCCATCCGTGTCGACAGCCCCTTCGAGATCTACCTGCAGCGGGGCTCCAGGGGCGAGAGCTGGCGGCTGGCCCGGCCCAGCGGCAGCAGTGACGGCAGCAGTCAGGACTGGATCACCGATCCCCTACCCCTGCGCTCATGGGGCTGAGGGGGCCCCCTCGCCGAGCCGCAGCCAGCGGATCACCCGAGGCAGGGTCAGCCCCTGCACCAGCAGATTGATCACGACCACACAGAACACGATGCCGCCGGCGTTCCTCACCAGGCTGGGCACCATGGCCGGATCGAGCCCCCGCACCTTCGGGATCGCATCCACCATCACGAAACTGAGGGCCAGGGGAACGGCCCCCCGCAGGCCGCACCAGGACACCAGCAGGGACTCTCGCCGATCGAAGGGGGAAAAGCGCTGCAGCAGCAGGACACTCACCGGCCGTGCCACCAGCATCATGGCGATGGCGACGACGATGCCCTCCGGCAGCGAGGGAAGCAGCACCACCGGATGGACGCTGAGGCCGAAGATGAGGAACACGGTGATCTCGGTCATGGTGTTGAACGGCAGGAGCGTCTTCTGCAGGGCCTGCGGCGTGATCCATTCGTTGCTGTAGGGGAGGTTGCTGAGCATCAGCCCGGCCACATAGGCGCTGATGAAGCCGGAGCCCCCCAGCAGCTCCGCCAAGCCGTAGGAGATCAGGCCGATGGAGATGCCCAGGATCAGCAGCTGGCTGGGATCCCGCACCAGCCGGTTGAGGCTGAAGCGGCCGATATAGCTCACACCCCCCCCGATCAGCAGGCCCGAGCCGATTTTCTGCAGGAAGGTCTGCAACTCCCCCAGCACCACCGCCTGGCCGCTGCTGCCTCCATCGAGGGTGGTGAGGCCGATCACCAGGCCGAGGAACAGGATGCCGGTGGGATCATTCACCGAGGATTCGAACTGCACCAGGGCAGCCAACTTCGGCGGGATCGCTCTCTGCAGCGACTGCAGCACATTCATGGTGGCTCCGGCGTCGGTGGAGCCAAGGCAGGCGGCGATCAGCATGGCCACCGCCAGCGGCATCTGCTGGAAGCCCAGTTCGATACCGCCGGCATCGGGGGAGGCGACGAACCAGATGATCAGCCCCAGCAGCAGGCAGGAGAGGATCACCCCGCCCACCGCCAGGAGGATCCCGTATTCGAGGAAGCCCCGGATCGAGCGGATGTCGGTCTCGAGGCCGGCGTTGAACAGCAGGATCGACAGACTGAGGGCCTGCAGCCGCAGGATTGTCTCCTGGCTGAACAGGGTGACGGAGGGATTGATCAGTAACCCGAACAGCAGCACCCCGAGGATGGCTGGAATGCCGATCTTCAGGGAGAAGCGGCTGATGGCCAGAGTGCCGAGAAAGATGCCACCGATGGTCACCATCATCAGCGGCAACGGCACCACGCCGGGGTGAAGCGTCGGCCGCAGCAGGCTCGTTCCCGTTCCGGGGCCCAGGCCGTTCTCCACGGTGGCCAGCCAGCCGTAGATCCCAACGGGAGATGGTGGGAACAGTGGAGGAATCCCATCCGGCCGCGCCATCGTACGGGCGGCTGCCGCGCAGTCCCAGCGACCCTGCTCCTCACTGCGCTCGCGCAGCTGCCCGTAGGTGCCGTAGGGGCTGGGGGTGGGGGGCTTCGCAGCGCCTCCAGGCCAGGCTCAGGAAACCAGGACTTAATGGAATGCCCAGTTCTGTGGGGACCTGACCTAACGGTGGCAGAGCGCCGCCGCCGCCAGGATCAGGCCGCCCCCCAGCAGCGTCTGGGGGGCGAGGCCTTCGCCGAACAGGCTCCAGCCCCAGAGGGCCGCGAAGCCCACCTGGGCGTACCCCAGGGCCGTGGCCCGCCCCGCCGGCAGACGGGTGAGGCCATGGGTGAGCCCCAGCTGGCCCAGCTGGGTGAACAGCCCCACCCCCAGCAGCCAGGCCAGTTCGGTGGCGGTGGGCAGCACCGGATCGAGCACCACGAAGGGCAGGCTCAGGGGCACCGCCATCAGTGGAAACCAGAACACGATCACCAGCGGGTGCTCGCTGCGGCCCAGTCCACGCACGCTGACGTAGGCCACAGCTGTCAGCAGGGCTCCGGCCAGCGCCAGCGGAACCCCCTCCCGGGAAGCCCCCGCCCCCGGCTGCAGCACCAGGGCCACCCCCAGCCAGCCGAGGGCCAGGGCCAGGGCCACGCGCCGACCCACCGGCTCCCCCAGCCACCACCAGGCCAGCAGGGCCGTGAGGGTGGGGTAGAGGTACTGGAGCAGGGTGGCCGTGGCCAGGGGAAGCCGCGCCAGGGCGGCGTAGACGGCGTACAGGGCCAGGCTGCCGGCGATCCCCCGCAGGGCGAGCCAGCCGCGCCGCCGCCCCCAGGGGCTCACCCCGGCGGCGCGCAGCATCCAGCCGCTCATCGCCAGGTTGAGCAGGGCCCGCACCAGCACGATCTCTGCCACCGGGATCCGGCCGATGACCTGCTTCACGCCCACCGCCATCAGGCTGAAGGCCAGGGCACCGAGCAGCAGGGCCAGCACGGCCGTCGCTTCCGGTGGGGTCTCGGGCGCCGCGGCGGATGGGGTGGGGCTCACGGGCCGGCCGGTCTGGGGCCCCACCCTGGCAGGCGCCGATGGCGGCCGCCCCCGCCCCCCAGACCTGGTGCCATGCCCCACAATGGAGCCGGGCCGGACCCCAGACCTGGTGTCGGCCGCCCCCAGAACCAGCACCCTTGAGCCTTCCCCGTCTCCACCCCCGCACGATCGAGGCCGTCAAGGAGCGGGCCGACATCGTCGACGTGGTGGGGGAGCACGTGGTGCTCAAGAAGAAGGGCCGGGAATTCGTCGGCATCTGCCCCTTCCACGACGACACATCCCCGTCGATGACGGTGTCGCCCGCCAAACAGTTCTATTACTGCTTCTCCTGCGGCGCCGGCGGCAACGCCATCAAGTTCCTGATGGAGCTGCAGCGCACCAGCTTCAGCGAGGTGGTGCTGGATCTGGCCCGCAAGTACCAGCTGCCGGTCGAGACCCTCGACGGTCCCCAGCAGGAGCGGCTGCGGCAGCAGCTCTCCCGCCGCGACCGCCTGCACCGGGTGCTGGCCCTGGCGGCGGGCTGGTTCCAGGCCCAGCTGCGCGCCCCGGAGGGGGCGGCGGCCCTCGCCTACCTGCGCCAGCAGCGCGGCCTCTCCGAGACCACCCTCGAGGCCTTCCAGCTCGGCTATGCCCCGGCCGGCTGGGACGGCCTGCTGCAGCACCTGCAGCAGGTGGAGGGCCTCGGTCCCGACCTGCTGGAGGCGGCCGGCCTGGTGGTGGCCCGGAAGGGAGGCGGCGGCTTCTACGACCGCTTCCGCGACCGGGTGATGGTGCCGATCCGTGACCGCCAGGGCCGGGTGATCGGCTTCGGTGGCCGGGGGCTGGACGGGGCCGAGCCGAAATACCTCAACTCCCCGGAAACGGAGGTGTTCGAGAAGGGCAAGCACCTGTTCGGGCTGGATCGGGCCGCCGAGGCCATCCGCCGCGGCGACCGGGCCGTGGTGGTGGAGGGCTACTTCGACGTGATCGCCCTGCATGCCGCCGGCATCACCAACGCGGTGGCGGCCCTGGGCACGGCCCTCAGCTCCAGCCAGATCACCCAGCTGTGCCGCTGCTGCGACAGCCGGCGCCTGATCCTCAACTTCGACAGCGACGGGGCGGGCATCCGGGCCGCCCAGCGGGCCATCGGCGAGGTGGAGCAGCTGGCGCTGCAGGGCCAGCTGGAGCTGCGGGTGCTGCACCTGCCCGCCGGCAAGGACCCCGACGAGTTTCTCCAGCAGCACGGCCCCGGGGAGTACCGCTCCCTGCTCGATCAGGCCCCCCTCTGGCTCGACTGGCAGATCGAGCAGGTGCTCGACGGCCGGGATCTGGCCCGGGCCGACCAGTTCCAGCAGGCGGTCACCGGGCTGGTGCAGTTGCTGGGCAAGCTGCCCCAGTCGGCCGTGCGCAGCCACTACCTGCAGCAGGTGGCCGAGCGCCTCTCGGGCGGCCAGGCCCGGCTGGCCATCCAGCTGGAGGAGGACCTGCGCCAGCAGGTCAAGGGCCAGCGCTGGCATGGCCGCTCGGCCAAATGGGAGCAGCCCAGGGAGGTGGGCCACCGGGAGCGGGCCGAGGCGGAGATCCTGCGTCTCTATCTGCACTGCCCGGCCTGGCGCGGCGTGATCCGTGCCGAGCTGCGGCGCCGGGAACTCGATGATTTCGCCCTCCAGCACCACCGCCGGCTCTGGGCCGCCATCGGTGAACTGGAGGAGGACAACCTGGGGGCCGGTCGGCTCGAGGCCATCAACCGCGGCACCGACCCCGGCCTGGATCTGGCCGACCTCGACCTGCCCCGCCTGCTGGGCGAGCGGCTGCTGGTGGAGCAGAGCGCCCTGCTGGGCCGCCTCACCCCCCTGCTGGAGCCCACCGAGGTGCAGCGCATGGGCCTGGCCCACCCGCCCCTGCAGCTGCGGGGGGCGACGGCGTCGCTGGAGCGCCAGCGGGTGCTGCGCCGCTGCCGCCATCTGCTCGACGCCTGGTCGAGCCAGCGCCTCCAGACCCTGGAGCAGTGCATCGCCCGGCTGCTGGAGGAGGAGCGCGAAGCCCCCCCTTCCGCCGGCGCCCCCCCTTCCGGCGGCGGCCTCGACATGGAGACCCGCATCCACGACCTTTTCGACGCGCTCAACGCCGATGCCCTGCGCTTTCAGGAGGCCTACTACGCCGAGCGCCGCTACCTGAACCAGCTCGATGACGGCCGACGGGCCGGCTACGAGGAGACCCTCGCGGCCCCGGCCGCCTGAGGCCGGGGCCGCTCGACGACGTCCGATCTGCCTAAAATTCTGATTGAGGCATGGTCCTATGGCGCCATATCCGGACTTTCCGTTTCCCGCCGACGAGGAACAGCGGCTCCGCGACCTCGAGCGCTACGGGATCCTCGAGGGCGACGGTGACGAACACTTCGAGCGCATCCTCGATCTGACCGCCGCCATCTTCCGGACGCCCATCGTGGCCATCTCCCTCGTGGAGGCCGACCGGCAGTGGTTCCTTGCCAGGCGGGGCCTCGACGTGTGCGAAACCCCCCGCGAGATGGCCTTCTGCGCCCATGCCATCGTCCACGACGAGGTGATGGTGGTGCCCGATGCCCGCGCCGATGAACGTTTCCGCAGCAACCCCCTGGTCTTCGCTGACCCCCACATCCGCTTCTACGCCGGCGCGCCCCTGAAGACGCCCGACGGGCACAACCTCGGCACGCTCTGCGTCATCGACCGGGAGCCCCGCGAGCTGAGCACCGAGCAGCGCGCCCTGCTGCATCGCCTGGCCCAGCTGGCCATGCGTGAGCTGGAACTGCGGCGCCTCGCCCACCTCTGCCCGGTCACCGGCCTACCCACCCGCCACACCTTCCTGGCCATCGGCGAGCGGGAGTTCGACCGGGCCCGCCGCGATCACCTTCCCCTGGCGCTGCTCCTCTTCGATGTCGACAATCTCCGGCTGATCAACAACCGCTGGGGCCATGCGGCCGGCGACCGGGTCCTGGCTGATCTGGTCCAGCTGGCCCGCACCTTCCTGCGGGAGGAGGACTTCCCCGCCCGGCTGGGGGATGGCGAGTTCGCCCTGCTGCTGGTGGGCATCGACCGCGACCAGGCCATGGCCATGGCCGATGCCCTCCGCACCGCGATCAGCCACATGCCCGGCGTGCACACCCATTCCGACTTCCACCTGCACATCAGTGGCGGCCTCACCACCCTGGCCCCCTCCGACCGCCGGTTCGCCGACCTGATCCTGCGGGCCGAACAGGCCCTCGAGCTGGCCAAGGGCAACGGGCGCAACCAGATCGCCAGCCTCTTCGACGGCCGCTGAGGGCCTCAGGCCCGCACCACCGGCACGTCGCTCAGCCGGGTGGTGGCCGCCCGGGACAGGCGCGAGCGGCGCATCGTCCAGCGGGGCCGCAGGCCGCAGGCGGCCCACTGCACCGTGCCGCTGCCGTAGCGCCGGTTGAGGCCGTCGACGGCGGCCATCAGGGCCTCGCGCCGCCGCTGCTGCTCGGGGGGCAGCGGCACCAGCAGATGGTGCTGCAGCAGCTCCACCGGCTGCAGATCCTGCAGCAGCACCCCCGCCTTCTGCAGCGGCTTGTGGGGCCGGAACAGCCGCTCGGCCAGGGGCAGGGCGGCGGCGAGCAGCACGGCGGTGTCGTTGCTGGGCAGCGGCAGACGGGCGGTGGCGGCGTTGGCGTAGAAGCGGGTGCCGTTGAAGGGGCTGCTGCGCACGAACACCGTGACGCTGCCCGCCCGCTGCCCCTGGCGGCGCAGCTTCTCGCCGGCCCGGCTGAGGTAGGTGGCGATCGCCTGCCGCAGGCCCTCGAGGCTGGTCACCGGTTCGCTGAAGCTGCGGCTGACGCAGGTTTCCTGCCTCGCCGGCGGCACCGCCACCAGGGGCAGGCAGCTGTGACCGCGCAGCTCCTGCTGCAGACGCAGTCCCACGACGCCGCAGCGATGCCGCAGCTCGCCGCTCGGCCTGTCGCGCAGCTCCCGGGCGTTGGCGATGCCCCGCAGCCGGCACCAGCGGGACAGCCGGCGGCCGATGCCCCAGACGTCCTCGATGGCGATGGTCTCCAGCCAGGGACCCGGATCCCCCGCCTGGCCCAGATCGAACACGCCGCCATGGGAGGGGTCCCGTTTGGCGATGCGGTTGGCGATCTTGGCCAGCACCTTGGTGGGGGCGATGCCCACCGCCACCGGCAGGCCCAGCTGGCGGCGCACCTGGCGGCGCAGGTCCTGCCCCCAGGCGGTGAGGTCGCCGCCGCCGGGCGGGCGGTGCAGGCGGCCGAAGGCCTCGTCGATGGAGTACACCTCCAGCTCCTCCACCCAGGCTTCGAGGCTGGCCATCAGCCGCTGGCTCATGTCGGCGTAGAGGCCGTAGTTGGAACTGCGCACCACCACGCCGCGGCGTTCCAGGTCGTGGCGCACCTGGAACCAGGGGGTGCCCATGGGAATGCCCATGGCGCGGGCCTCGGCGCTGCGGGAGACGATGCAGCCGTCGTTGTTGGAGAGCACCACCAGCGGCTTGCCGATCACGGCGGGATCGAGGGCCGCCTCGCAGGAGGCGTAGAAGTTGTTGCCGTCGATCAGGACTGTGGCCTGGGCCATCGGCCTCCCGGCAGGGAACGGATGACGTGCAGGGCCACGCCCCAGAGGCGGTCGTCGTCGCCGGCGCCGAGGGCCAGGGGCGGGTAGGCGGGGTTGGCCGCCTCCAGCCACCAGCGCGGCCCCCGGCGGACCAGGCGCTTGAGGGTGAACCCCCCCTCCAGCAGGGCCACCACGATGCGGCCGGATCGGGGAGCCACGCCCCGATCGACGACCAGCAGATCGCCGTGGCGGATGCCGGCACCGACCATTGAGTCGCCGCAGACGCGCAGCAGCAGGGTGCGCTCGGGGTGGAGGTTCAGCTGGGCGTTGAGGTCGAGCCCCGGCCCGTGTCCATCGAGCCCCGGGCCGGCGTGGGTGGTGGCGGGCTGGGGTGGATCGGGCTGGTGTGGATCGGGCACGGGCCCCGGGCGACGGACCTCACTATAGTACGGATGTACTCATCCGTCGGCGTCCTCGAGCAGCAGTTGCTGAAAGGCGGTGTACAGGTCCCGTTCGCTGTCGTCGGCGGGGGGGCGCCGCTTCGCCCCGCCGCGGAGGGCCTGGGTGGCCGGCCGGCTGGCGGCCACGGGGGAGGCGCCAGCGGGTTCGGTGCCCGGCTCGCCGCCGGCGGGCGTCTCCAGCTGCCGCAGGCGCTCCAGCAGATGGGGGGGCACGCTGCCGTCGGCGCTGACGTTCATCAGGGCCCGGAACAGCTTCTCTGGGTCCTGCTCGGTTTCCACCGGATGGCGGCGCTCGAGGGCCGGTGCCCCGGGGGCGGCAGCGCCGGCGGCCGGGGTGGGGGGCGGCGGAGCGGGCAGCGGGCGGGGCAGCTGGCGACCGAGGGCCTCCAGCCGCTCGCGGCTGCGGGCATCGAAGCTCATCGGGGCGGACTCAGGGACAGTTCAGTGTGTCGCGGGTAAGCCGGCCGCTGACGGGATTGGTGCCGCTGGCGGCCGCACAGAGGCTGGTGAGGGCATCGCCGCGCAGGGGCACGTTGGTGAAGTCGGCGCCGTCGATGAGCACCTCGCGGAACTTGGTGTTGAAGGCGAACGCATCATCGAGGCGGGCGTTGCGAAGGTCGGTGCCCTCGAACACGGCCGAATCCAGGGTGGCGTCCCGCAGGTCACTGCCAGCCAGGTCGGCGTCCTGGAGCTTGGCCCCGAACAGGCTGGCGCCGCGCAGGTCGGCCCCCGAGAGATCGGCGTCGCGCAGGTTGGTGAGGTTGAAGGTGACGCCGCGCAGGTCGGCGCCGTGGAAATCGGCGCCGATCAGCACCTGCTTGGCGTAGTCCATCGCCGCCGTCGCCGGTTCGGGACGGGCCAGCAGCAGCAGTCCATCCAGCAGCAGGGCCAGCAGCGGGGCCAGCAGCAGGGCCGGCAGCAGGAGGCGGGGACGCGTCATCGGCGATGAAGCGGAGAAGACCAGCCTAGGCAAGGGCTCCAAGCCGCCCCGCAGCCCGGGAAGGGATGCCGAAGGGGAGAGGGCGACCAGCGTGATGCAGGACCGCATCGGCGGCCCGTTCGCTCTCCGCATCCATTGATGACCAGGGACTTCCAGCCCAGGGACTGCCGGCGGCCAGGAGCCGGCCGCTGGCCCCACGCCACGGAGTCGTGATGGCGAGCCATGGCGCCGAGACAGGGGAGCCGGCGGTCGGGGCTGGAGCCGGCGGCGCTGCGCCAGCGCTCCCTTCAGGAGCTCTGTGCCGCCGACGTGGCGCCGCTGCTGACGGGGAGCGTGGCGACCCTGCGCAGTGATCTGGTCGGGGTGCATCAGGTGGATGGGGCGATTCCCCTGATGCTCACGCGTCTGCCGGCCACCGCCGGGCCGGGGACGGCCTGGTGCCTGCTGGAGCTGCTCGACCACCGGGTGAACCTGGCGGATCTGGATGGTCTGGTGCGGGGCCTGCTGGCCAGCCTGGAGAGCCCCACCACGGTGCTGGAGCATGTCATCGAGCCGTCGCTGAACGTGGGCATCAGCCGCGCGCCCGACGACGGCAGCGAGTTCTCGCTGCTGCTGGATGCCGCCACCCGGGCCCTGGAGGAAACCCACCGCCAGCCCTTCCCCAGCTGCTGCATCGCGGCACCGGTGGAGCGGTCGGTCCAGCTCCAGGAGCTCCTGGCCCGTCCGCTGGCCCTGGCGATCGAGCAGGAGCAGCTGGACTGGCATTCCAGCCCATCATCGAGCTGGAATCCGGCCGGGTGATCGCCGCCGAGGTGCTCTGCCGCTGGGACGATCCGGTGCTCGGGCGCCAGTCCCCCGCCGACTTCATCGACGTGGCCGAGGCCACGGCCCAGATCTCCTCCCTGGGGCGCTGGGTGATGGAGCAGGCGTTCGAGGCCCTCCGCCGCTGGGACCTGGCCGGGCTGCAGCTCGGGCGGATCTGCGTGAACGTCTCGCCGCTGCAGGTGCAGGACCCGACCTGGAGCAGCGACCTGCTGATGGCCCTGGAACGCCACCAGCTGACGCCTGACCGGATCGTCCTGCAGCTCACCGAGGGCAGCATCCTGGAGATGTCCACCCATGTCGCCGACCAGCTGCGGGATCTGAGGCGGCAGGGGTTCGCGCTGGCCATGGATGATTTCAGCACCGGCTATTCCGGTTTGCAGCAGCTCACCGAACTGCCCTTCAGCGAGGTGAAGATCGACCGGAGCCTCAACTCCGCGATCGACTACGACCAGCTGCAGCAGGCCATGCTCAGCGCCGTGATCCGTCTCAGTGACGCCACCGGAATCATGGTGGTGGTGGAGGGGGTGGAACGCTCCCGGCAGCGACAGATGCTGCTCACCCTCGGCTGTCGCCACGGCCAGGGCTACCAGCTCTCGGCCCCGCTCTCCGAACAGGAGCTGAAGGCCCTGCTCCAGAGCCAGATCTCGGCGGAAGCCTGAGGCGATCGCCCGGATTGCCTGGAGCGTTCTCCTGCCGCTGACCCTGGATGGAGGGGGTGCTCCGGCGGTCGCTGGCCTGTCGCGGGCGATCCAGCTGTCGGTGGCGCCGGTGTTCCTGTTCACCGGTGTCACGGGTCTGCTGAGCCTGTTCACCTCCCGGCTGGCCCGGATCATCGACCGCACGCGGGTCATTCAGGAGGCCCAGGCCACCAGCCTGGCCAAGCCGGAGGGCGACCGCAGCGAGGCGGAGCGCCTGGGGCAGGTGCTGGCGGTGCAGCGGCGCCGCACCTTCCTGATCAACCGTGCGATCCTGGCGGTCACCATCACCGCCCTGCTGGTGGCGGCCGTGGTGGCGGTGCTGTTCATCAGCGCGGTGGCGGCCCTCGATGTCACCGCCATCGTGGTGCCCCTGTTCGTGGCGGCCATGGGCAGCATGATCGTGGGCCTGCTGCTGTTCCTGCTGGAGGTGCAGCTGGCCATCAGCCAGAACCCCCGCCGGTAGGAGTGAGCCGCCTGTGGGCAGCGACGCAAAGGCCGCCCCGATCACCCCAGCTTCCGGCCCGCACAGGTGCTGCTCTCCTGGAGCGGAGCCCTGCTGGCGATCACCCTGCGGGGTCTGAGTCCTGCCGGGCGCCGCGGTGGACGGCCGGCGGGACGGCGACGGCCGGGGGGAACCCTGGGGCAGTCGATCCCCACCCATGGCGCCCAGCCCCGGCCGGCCCAGCCCCGCCCAGCGCCAGGGCGCCTGGGCCGAGCAGCGCGTGCTGCGGCTGCTGCGGCTCCAGGGGTGGCAGCTCCTGGAGCGGAACTGGCGCTGCCGCTGGGGCGAGCTCGACCTGATCGTCCACAAGCCGGGGCGTCTGCTGCTGGTGGAGGTGAAGGGTCGCCGCCCCGGCAGCCTGGACGGTGACGGCACAACGGCCCTGCGGCGCCGCAAGCGCCAGCGGCTGGCGCGCGCCTGGGACTGCTGGCTGGCCGCCCATCCCCGCTGGGAGCGCACGCCGGTGGAGCAGGTGGCGGCCCTGGTGCCGCTGCCGCCCTCCCGGAGGCCGGTGCGCTGGCTTCGCCTCGGTGACTGAGGCGACCGGGGCGTCCGGCTCGGAGGCGGTGGGGCGGCTCAGGGCTGGCCGGCGGCCGGGGCGGCCGGGGTCGGCGCGGCGGCCGGGGCCGGGGCCGGCGGAATCGTGTAGTACACAGTGCAGCGGTAGCGGGTGTTGTCCAGGCCCACCTCCAGGTCCTCGCAGACGGTGCGGGTGATCGTGGCGCCCTTGGGCACCTGGCTCCTGGCCTGCTGGCGCGTCGCCTGACGGTCGAAGATCGATTCGGCGGTGACGCTGCCGGCACGGGCGGGAGCCGCCGGCAGGGCGACCACGGCGGCCAGCGTGGCGGCCAGGGTGCCGGCCGCAGCGGCGGCCATTCGGAATCCAGGGGCCATGGGGGGGAGGCATCGCTGCTCCCGCTCTAGCCAGGCCGGACGGCGCTGCAATCTGGGGAGATCTGCCGGCGCTCCCATGACCTTCAGCGGCCACCGGGCCCGCAAGCGCTTCGGCCAGCACTGGCTCACCGATGGGGCGATCCTTGATCGCATTGTGGCGGCCGCCGACCTGCGGGAGGGCGACCATCTCCTGGAGGTCGGCCCGGGCCGGGGCGCCCTGACCGAACGGCTGCTGGCCTCGCCGGCGGCCTCGCTGCTGGCGGTGGAGCTGGACCGCGATCTGATGGCGGGTCTGCGGCAGCGCTTCGGAGGCGACCGCCGCTTCACCCTGATCGAGGCGGACGTGCTGGAGCTGGACCTGCCCGTCGCGGACCGTCCGCCGCTGACCAAGGTGGTCGCCAACATCCCATACAACATCACCGGACCGTTGCTGGAGCGGCTGATGGGACGCCTGGGCCGGCCGGCCCCCTGCCGCTTCGAGCGGCTGGTGCTGCTGGTGCAGCAGGAGGTGGGCCAGCGGATCCGGGCCCGGCCGGGCAGCAGCGCCTTCTCGGCCCTGAGTGTGCGCCTGCAGCTGCTGGCCCGCTGCCACAGCGTCTGCCCGGTGCCGCCCCGCTGCTTCTCCCCGCCGCCGAAGGTCACCTCGGAGGTGATCGTGATCGAGCCCCTGCCGCCGGAAGCCCTGCCGCCGCTCGCACTGGCTCTGACGGTGGAGCGGCTGCTGACCCGCTGCTTCGCCGGACGACGCAAGAAGCTGCGCACCACCCTGGCGGGCCTGCTGCCGCCGCCGCAGCTGCTGGAGGTGGCCGCCGGCGCCGGCGTCGATCTGCAGCAGCGGCCCCAGGAGCTGGCGCCCGACCGCTGGTTGGCGCTCGCCACCGGCTTGAATCGGGCAGCGAGTGCCGATCCCGGCGGAGCATGATCCCGATGGCAGACGTGACAGTGCGGGCCCCCGCCAAGATCAACCTGCACCTGGAGGTGCTGGGTCTGCGGCCGGACGGCTACCACGAACTGGCCATGGTGATGCAGAGCATCGACCTGAGCGACACGCTGGTGCTGCGCTCCACCGCCGACGCCACGATCCGGCTGCGCAGCGACAGCCCCGAGCTGCCCAGTGACGGCACCAACCTGATCGTCAGGGCGGCGGAGCTGCTGCGCTCCCGGGTGGGCCTGCCGGAACTGGGCGTCGCCATCACACTGCACAAGCGCATCCCCATCGGCGCCGGCCTGGCGGGGGGATCGAGCGATGGCGCCGCCGCCCTGGTGGGTCTCGATGCCCTCTGGGGTCTGGCCCTGGGCGGCGAGCGGCTCCAGGGGCTGGCGGCCGAGCTGGGATCCGACATGCCGTTCTGCCTGGAAGGCGGCACCCAGCTCTGCTTCGGCCGCGGTGAGCGGCTCGAGCCCGTGGCGGCGGCCGGGGCGCCGGGGCAGGCGGTGCTGCTGATCAAGCATCCGGAGGCCAGCGTCTCCACCCCCTGGGCCTACGGCCGCTGCCGGGATCTGCGCGGTGATTTCTATCTCGACGCCGAGGTGGATTTCGAGCAGCGGCGCCAGGTCCTGCGCCAGGGCCCCCTGGTGGCGGCCCTGGCCGGCCGGGCGCCCCTGCCTCCCCTGCGCAATGACCTGCAGGCGGTGCTGGAGCCGGAGGTGGAGACCGTCCGCGCCGGCCTCGACCTGCTGCGCCGCGCCCCCGGGGCCCTGGCCGTCGCCATGAGCGGGTCGGGGCCGAGCCTCTTCGCCCTTCACCCTGATCTGGCCACGGCCGAGGCCGCCCGGGCCGCCCTGGCGGAGCCGCTGGCGGCCGCGGGCTTCGAGGCCTGGTGCTGCCGCTGCGGCGGATCCGGTGTCAGCCTGGTCACCGCTGGATCCGCCCCATGACCGACGAACATCCCGCCCCACCGCCGCGCAAGGGACCCCTCAGCTTCCTCTCCGGCGCCCTCACCAGCGCTCTGCTGGCCTGGCTGTGCCTGGGGGTGAGCCAGCGGGTGGTGGGCTGGTACGTGACTCATCCCCCCCACTTCGACTCAGCCTTCGCCCAGAGCATCGCCACCGCCATGAAGACCCTGATGGTGGGCATGTGCTTCCTCGCCACCTTCAGCTTCGCCTTCATCGGCCTGGGGCTGTTTCTGGTGTTCATCCGCAGCCTTTGGCCGGCCAGGGCCGAATCCCCTTCCTAAGCTCCCCCCAGCCGTCCCTCCCCCGATGACACCCCACGATCTGGGTCTGCTGGTGGCCCTTCTGCTGCCGGGCATGCTGCTGTCGGTCCTGCTGCTCAGCACCTTCGCCGCCGGCGGCTGAGATAGGTTGGCCGCGCACAGGCTCCTGCTCCGTGGCTGAAACTCTGCTGTTCAACGCCCTGCGCGAAGCCATCGACGAGGAGATGGCCCGCGACCCCCACGTCTGCGTCATGGGAGAGGACGTGGGCCATTACGGCGGCTCCTACAAGGTCACCAAGGATCTGTTCGAGAAGTACGGCGAACTGCGGGTGCTGGACACCCCCATTGCCGAGAACAGCTTCACCGGCATGGCGGTCGGTGCCGCCATGACCGGCCTGAGGCCGATCGTGGAGGGCATGAACATGGGCTTCCTGCTGCTTGCCTTCAACCAGATCTCCAACAACATGGGGATGCTGCGTTACACCAGCGGCGGTAACTACACGATCCCGGCGGTGGTGCGCGGACCCGGCGGCGTCGGCCGCCAGCTCGGTGCTGAGCACAGCCAGAGGCTGGAGGCCTATTTCCATGCCGTGCCAGGGATCAAGATCGTGGCGGTGAGCACCCCCACCAATGCCAAGGGCCTGATGAAGGCCGCCATCCGCGACAACAATCCTGTGCTCTTCTTCGAGCACGTTCTTCTCTATAACCTCAGCGAGGAGATCCCTGAGGGCGACTACATCTGTGCCCTCGACCAGGCCGAGGTCGTGCGCGAGGGCAAGGACGTCACCATGCTCACCTACTCGCGCATGCGCCACCACTGCCTCAAGGCGGTGGAGCAGCTGGAGGCCGAGGGGGTCGACGTCGAGCTGATCGACCTGATCAGCCTGAAGCCCTTCGACATGGAGACCATCGCCCGCTCGATCCGCAAGACCCACAAGGTGGTGGTGGTGGAGGAGTGCATGAAGACCGGCGGCATCGGCGCCGAACTGATCGCCCTGATCACGGAGCACTGCTTCGACGATCTCGATGCCCGGCCCCTGCGGCTGTCGTCCCAGGACATCCCCACGCCTTACAACGGCAATCTTGAGAATCTCACCATCATCCAGCCGCATCAGATCGTCGCGGCGGCGCTCGACCTGAAGGCGGGCCGTCGCTGAGATGGGACGCCAACAGGGCTGGTTCGCCCTCATCCTTGCCCTCACCATCGCCGCCGCTGCCGCGGTCTCCATGCTGGGGTTGCAGCTGGGCCTCGATCTGCGCGGCGGCAGCCAGCTCACCCTCCAGGTGATGCCCGCCGGTGCCATCACCCGGGTGGACGCCGAGCAGCTGGAGGCGGTCAAGGACGTGCTGGAGCGCCGCATCAACGGCCTGGGCGTGGCCGAGTCCACCCTCCAGTCCGTGGGCAGCGACCAGCTGGTGCTGCAGCTGCCGGGCGAACAGGATCCCAGCCAAGCGGCCCGGGTGCTGGGCAGCACCGCCCTGCTCGAGTTCCGGGCCCAGAAGCCCGGCAGCGAGGAGGAGATGCGCAGTCTGCTGGGCCTCAAGCGCCAGGCCGAGTCGGTGCTGCGCTCCAGGCGCCCCCCCTCCGCCGGCGACGACCCCACGGCGGCGACACCCCCGGAGCCGGCCTCCCTCTCGTCGGAGGATCTGGCCAAGGCTCTCCGCTCCCTCGGGATCCAGGTCCCTGAGGGCAGCAGCGAGGTCGACCAGCTCCAGCTGCTGCTCCGGGAGACCAACCGCCGGATCCTGGCCCTCTACGGTCCACCCCTGATCACCGGCAAGGACCTCACCAGTGCCGGCCGCCAGCAGCAGGCCACCGGAACCGGCTGGGAGGTGACCCTGGGCTTCAGCCGCGAAGGGGGCGAGAAGTTCGCGGCCCTCACCCAGTCGATCGCCGGCACCAACCGGGTGCTGGGCATCGTGCTCGATGGCCGCTCGATCAGTGAGGCCACCGTCGGTGAGCAGTTCAAGGTGGCCGGCATCACCGGCGGCTCCGCCTCGATCACCGGCAACTTCACGGCCGAGGAGGCCCGTGATCTGGAGGTGCAGCTGCGGGGGGGCTCCCTTCCCCTACCGGTGAAGATCGTCGAGGTGCGCACCGTCGGACCGTCGCTCGGCGCCGAGAACATCCGCTCCAGCCTGGTGGCCGGCCTCTCGGGCCTGGCCCTGGTGGCGGTGTTCATGGCTGTCGTCTACCGCCTCCCGGGGGTGGTTGCGGTGGTGGCCCTCAGCCTCTACGCCCTGTTCAACCTGGCGATCTACGCCCTGCTGCCGGTCACGCTCACCCTTCCCGGCATCGCCGGCTTCATCCTCTCGGTGGGCATCGCCGTGGATGCCAACGTGCTGATCTTCGAGCGCATCAAGGAGGAGCTGCGGGCCGGCAACACCCTGATCCGCTCCATCGACACCGGCTTCTCCCTGGCTTTCTCCTCGATCATCGACGGCCATGCGACGGGCCTGATCAGTTGCGCCGCCCTCTTCTTCCTCGGCACCGGCCTGGTCAAGGGCTTCGCCGTCACCCTGGCCATCGGCCTGCTGCTCAGCCTGTTCACCGCCCTCACCTGCACCCGCACCCTGCTGCGCCTGCTGATGAGCTACCCCGCCCTGCGGCGACCCACCTACTTCCTCTCCGCCCGCCAGCTGCCGCCCGCCCGCTCCGGTGCGGCCCCGGCCGGGGCGGCCTGAATGACCCCCATGACCCCCGTCCCCGCCCCGCGCTTCCGCATCAACCGCCATCGGCGGCTGGCCTGGCTGGTCTCTGGGCTGGCGTGCGGCCTCAGCCTGCTGGGGCTGGCCCTCTGCTGGCTGAACCCCGCCATCGGGGCCCCGCTCCGGCCCGGCCTCGATTTCACCGGCGGCACCCAGGTGCAGGTGGAGCGGGACTGCGCCCCCTGCCGGCCCGTCACCCCCGCCGAGGTGCGTCAGGGCCTCAGCCGTCTCACCCTGCCGTCCCCGGAAGGAGAGAGCCCCCCCAGCCTGGGCAGCGCCGCCGTCCAGGTGCTCGACGGCGGCCGCTCCCTGCTCTTGCGTCTGCCCGCCCTCGAGGCCGAGCAGAGCTCGGCGCTGGTGGATGACCTGGCCACCCGGTTCGGCCCGCTGCTCGAGAGCGGCACCTCGGTGAACACGATCGGCCCCACCCTCGGCTCCCGGCTCCTGCGGGGCAGCCTCATTTCCCTGCTGGTCAGCTTCGTGGGAATCTCCGTGTTCATCTCCTTCCGCTACAGCGGCATCTTCGCCGGGCTGGCCCTGCTGTGCCTGGCCCATGACGTGCTGATCACCTGCGGGCTGTTCGCCTGGCTGGGTCTGTTTCAGGGCATCGAGGTGGATTCCCTGTTCGCCGTCTCCCTGATCACGATCGCCGGCTACTCGGTCAACGACACGGTGGTCGTCTACGACCGGATCCGGGAGCAGCGACGCCTCCTCGGAGACCTCCCCCTGGCCGATCAGGTGGATGCGGCGGTGGATGCCACCCTCACCCGTTCCCTGTACACCTCCCTGACCACCCTGCTGCCCCTGGTGGCCCTGATCTTCTTCGGCGGCAGCACCCTGTTCTGGTTCTCCGTGGCCCTCACCGTGGGCATCGCTGTCGGCAGCTGGTCGAGCATCGGCGTGGCTCCCACCCTGCTGCCGGTGTTCTCGAAGCGATGAGGGACCCCGAGCGCACCGAGGCGGATCGGCGCGGCTGGCCCCTGCTGCCGCTGGTGCTGCTGGTGCTGGCCCTGATCGATCTGCGGGTGGAGCTGATCCTGCTCTGGGACCACCTCACCCTCGCCGCGCTCACCGCCGCCGTCCGCTCCCATCTGCTGGCCGTCACGGTGCTGGCCGCCCAGCCCTCCCTCTGGCACCACTACCGCCGCATCCGCGGCTGAGGCGGCAGCCAGCGGCCGATGGGGCGGCCGATGCCGCGGCTAACGCCTCGCTCAGGTCCGCTCCCAGCGGTCCATCACGTCCCGGACGAGCACCTCCTCGCAGGCCACCTGCAGCACCACCACCAAGGGCAGGGCCAGGAGGATGCCAGGGAGCCCTAGCAGCGCCCCCAGGCTCAGCTGGGCCATCAGCGCCACGGTGGGCAGGAGATTGACGGTGCGGCTCAGCAGCAGGGGGGTGAGCAGGAAGGCTTCGCCGTTCTGCAGCAGCAGTCGCAGCACCAGCACCTGCAGCACTTTGGCCGGAGAGATCAGCAGGGCGACGGCCAGGGGCAGCAGGGTGGCGGCCGTGGGACCAATGGTGGGCACGAAGGTGAGCAGGCCGCAGACCAGGCCGCTCAGCAGGGCCAGCGGCACCTGCAGCAGGGCCAGGCCCGCCCAGGTGGTGACGAACACCACCGTGCCGGAGATGGTCATGCCCGCCAGCCAGCCGCCGAGGGCCTCACGGCACTCCCACAGCAGCTGCTGCATGCGGGGGCGGTAGAAACGCGGCGTGGCGGCGATCAGGAGCCGCTGGTGGCTGGCCGGATCGAGGGCCATCAGGATCGCCAGCAGCAGCATCAGCAGCAGCTGGATGGTGCTGTTGGCGGCACCGCCGGCCACCCCCAGCAGCTGGCCGCCCAGGGGCTGCAGCCTGTCCCAGAGGGTTCCCTCGGCCAGCTGCCGTTCCAGGTCGCGCAGCAGGGGGGTCTTGGGCACCACATCCCCCAGCCGCTGCAGCAGCTCGGGGACCAGCTGGCTGAACTGGCGGATCTGGTCGATCAGTTCCGGCAGCAGCAGGTTGGCCAGCACCCAGCCGATCACCAGCAGCACCAGCAGCACCACCGACAGGGCCGCTCCCCGGTTCAGGGGGGTGAGACGGCGCAGCAGGCTGGTGGGCACATCGAGGGCCACCGCCAGCACCACGGCCCCGAAGAGGATCAGCAGCACCCAGCGCAGTTCCCACAGCAGCAGGAACAGCGCCACCAGCGCCAGGGCCCCGATCAGGGTGCGTGCCTTCATGTCTGCCGGCGTTGGCGCTTCCAGGGGTCGAGGATGTCATGGATCAGCACATCGCGCAGCAGCACCTGGAGGCACACCGCCAGCGGCAGGGCGAGCAGCAGGCCGAGGGGGCCGAACAGCAGGGTGAACAGCAGCTGGGCCGTGAGAGTGAGGCCGGGCAGCAGCTGCAGCTGGTGATGCATCACCGAGGGGGTGATGACGTAGCTCTCGAGGTTCTGGATCAGCACATACACCAGCAGCACGGCCAGGGCCCTCCAGGGGGCATCCAGCAGCGCCACCGACATCGGGAAGATCGTGCTCAGCGTTGGTCCCACATTGGGGATGATGTTGAGCAGGCCGGCCAGCAGGGCGTTGGCCGCCACCAGCTTCACCCCCAGCAGGGACAGGCCGATCGCCGCCAGCAGGCCCACGCACAGGGAGCTGATCAGCACCCCCACCATCCAGCTGCTGAGCGCCGTACCGCAGGCCACCAGCACCTGGCGCAGGCGCCGCCGATAGAAGGAGGGGGCCAGCAGCAGCAGGGCCTCCCGGTAGCCGGTGGGCTGGGCGGCGACCATCAGCGAGACCGCCACCACGAACAGGGACTGGAGCAGACCGGTGCCGAGGTTGCCGGCCACACCCACCAGGCCGATGGCACCGCCGCCGAGGCGGCCCAGCAGATCGGGAGGGAGGGTGGCGGGTGCCGACAGGGTGGATTTGAGCCAATCCAGGCTGGCGTCCTGGCGGCCGTAGAGCATCATCGACGCCTCCTGCAGCGACTGGCGCAGCAGTTTCAGCAGCTCCGTCCAGGCCCGTGGCACCTGCTGCACCAGCTCGCGGAATTCGCTGATGAATGGGGGGATCACCGCCGTGGCGACGACCAGCACCACCAGGCTCACCAGCAGCAGGGCCAGCAGCAGGGCGATCGGCCGGGCGACGCCGATCCGCTCCTGTATGGCGCCCACCAGGGTGCAGAGGGCCATGGCGAGCACCACGGCGGCGAACAGGAGGATCAGGGCGTCACGCAGGCTCCACAGCAGCACCAGCGCCGCCAGCAGGGCGATCAGGCCCAGCCACTGGCCGAACTTCAAACCTCCTCTCCAGCCTCCGCGGCCGGCTCGTCGCCCTGACCGGCGAACCCGAGGCCGTGGCCGTCGGCGTAACGCTGGGCGAAACGCATGAAGCGCTCGAAGTCGGCGGTGCTCTTCCAGGTGTAGGTGGCTTCCAGCGCGCTGGCCTTGCCGTTGACGAAGCGGGCCTTGACCTCCCGGGTCACCATCTCGCCTTCCTCATCGAGCATGAACATGCCGGTGATGTCGCCCACCGACTGGGGGGCCAGGGCTTCGGGCTCCTCGAACACGAAGGTGGCCTGGCCGGTGCGGCCATCCCGTGAGCGGGTCAGGCGGATGTCGGGCACGACCGTTTCGTCCACCCCGCGGAAGAACTGAATGGCGGCGGCCATGGCACTCGCTCAAAAGGTGACTTTAGGCAGAGCCCTCCCCCGTCCCTTCCGGGACCTCAGGGCCGGACCCCGGGCCCCAGTCCTGTGCCTATCGGCCCTGACATAGTGGGACCCACCCTGCTGCCTTTCCGGCCGGTCGTCTCCCCCATGCTCTCCGGTCCTCCGGTTTCCAGCACCGTCGATGCCGATCAGCTGCTGGAGCGTTTCCTCACGGGCTCGACACGTCAGCGCCGCGCTCTGCTGGCCAGCCTCGGCCAGGCCGGTCCGGCCCTTCTCGACCGGATCCCGGACCGCCTCGACCACCTCGATGCCACCGGAGACGACTGGGCCGCCGGCCACCTGATCCAGCTGCTGCTGGCCTCCGGGGACACCGCCAGCCGGGAGGCCCTGCTGGCCCGTCACCCGCAGGGCTGGCTTGCCGTCACCAGCGTGGCCGGACTCGATTACGCCCCCCTGCAGCACCACCTGATGCGGCAGGCGTTCGAGGAGGCCGACCGGCTCACCAGCGACCACCTGCGGCAGCTGGCCGGCGAGGGGGCCGTGCCTCGGGGCTACGTCTATTACAGCGAGGTGGCGGCCATGCCCGCCACCGATCTCACCAGCCTCGACCGCCTCTGGACCTGCTACTCCCAGGGGCGCTTCGGCTTCTCGACCCAGGCCCGGCTGCTGCAGGCCTGCCAGGGGCAGTGGGAGCGTCTCTGGCCCCGCCTGGGCTGGAAGACGGACGGCACCTGGACCCGGTATCCCGGTGCCTTCCAGTGGTCGATCGACGCCCCGGAGGGCCACATGCCCCTGATCAACCAGTTGCGGGGCGTGCGCCTCATGGACGCCCTTCTGCAACATCCCGCCATCCAGGCGCGGCTGGAGGGGGCGGCGGCGGGGCGCCCGCGTTAGGTTCCGGTGAGGCGAATGGAAATTCCTGCTTCATGCAGCTCCGCTGGGCCGACTACATCACCCCCTCCACCCTGCAGCTGGCTCCGCTGGTGGAGCTGCTCCTCGAACCCATCGGCTGCGCCCTGCGCCAGGCGGAGCTGCAGCTCGGTCTCCAGGAGGCCCTGGTCAATGCGGTGCGCCACGGCAACGGCTGCGACCCGGGCAAGTGCCTGAGGATCCGCCGGATCGTCACCCCGCGCTGGGTGGTCTGGCAGGTGCAGGACGAGGGCCCCGGCCTGCCGGCCCATGCCCGCCACGGCTGCCTGCCCTGCCAGGAGGATGCCCCCTCCGGCCGGGGACTGTTCCTCATCCACCACTGCTTCGACGACGTGCGCTGGAGCAGTCGCGGCAACCGGCTGCAGCTGGCAGCCCGTCGGGCGGCGGTCAGCGCCCGTGGGCAGGACAACCGGGATCGCTGATCTCGGCCCGCAGCCAGGCCTGGGCGTTCTCCAGCAGGGCGATGGCGCGCAGGCGGCCATCGGTGGCGGCCGTGGCGCCGGGATCATCGGCGGCGAGCAGTTGCACCAAGGCCGCCGCCAGCTGTTCGGCGGCCCGCCGCGGCCGCTGACGCTTGAGGGCATGCCAGTCCCGATCGCCGATGCTGAGCTGACGGTGCAGGCGCTCGGCCAGGGGCAGGGCTTCGGCGGGCCACGTGCGGGTTCCGGCTGGCGCGGCGGGGGCTTCCACTGGACGATCGGACCGAAGTGGTTCCATCCTGTCGCTCCAGGCCTCGTCGTGTCGATCGCGCCGCCATGCAACGTCCCCAGCGCCCGAGACGCTCCCCGTCCCCCGGGTTGCTCCACCACCTGGCGGCGCTGTTGAGCCTGGCCGGTCGCTCCGGGGCGGTGGCGCCCAGCGGCGTCAGACTGCGCCGCCGGCGCCAGCGGCTGGAGCTGGCCCAACGGCTGCTGGACCCACTCCCGGAAGCTCTGCTGCCGGCGGGCCGGAGGGCGGATCGCTTCTGGACGGCCCTCCGCTGGGGGGGACTCGGACTGCTCCTGGCCTGGCTGCTGCGGCCCTGACCCGCCGATCAGGCGAGCCCTTCGCCTACGAACTCGAGGGGGTGGGGGCGCTGCTCCAGCGCCTCCAGCGCGGCGCGCCTGAGGGCGATCCAGTCATCGAGCAGCTCCCTGCGGAAGACCGCCCCGGCCAGCAGATAGTCGTGGTCGTCCGCCAGGGCCGCCAGGGCACCGCCCAGGTCGGCGGGCAGGGCGGCCGGCCGAACGGCAGCCGCCATTGCCGCGACGGGGTCCCGGTCGGCGGGGGGGCCGGGATCGATCCGGTGGCGCACCCCATCGAGGCCGGCCAGCAGCATGGCGCTGAAGGCCAGATAGGGATTGGCCAGCCCGTCCGCCTGGCGCAGCACCAGCCGCCGCCGGCCGGGATCGCCGTCCGGCTCGGGAACGGCCACCGTGGTGGCGGGGTCGTTGCGGGCATAGGCCAGCCGGACGGGCGCCAGGGGCCCGCTCCTCAGGCGCCGGTAGCTGTTGGTGCCGGGGTTGGTGAAGGCGGCCAGGGAGGGGCCATGGCGCAGCAGCCCCCCCAGGTACCAGCGGGCGGTCTGGGACAGCTCTCCGTAGGTCCCTTCCCCGGCGAACAGGGGGTGGCCGGCCCTCCAGAGGCTCTGGTGTACCACCAGGCCGGCGCAGGGGGTGCCGAGGCTGGGTCTGGGCAGGAAGGTGGCGCTCCAGCCGTGGCGGCGGGCCACGTTCCGCACCACGTAGCGGCTCACCATCAGCGCATCGGCGACCCGCAGCGGGTCGCCGCTCGCCAGCGTCAGGCCCTGCAGGGGACCTGATGGCGGCGGCAGCGGCAGCCGGGCCCGGATCCCCAGGGCGGTCAGGGTGTGCCCCAGCTCGCTGTGGAGCGCCTCCGGCGTAGCACCGCCGGGGTCGACCCGGCAACCGCAGCCGCGGTCGTCGGCATGGGCGGCGAGCTCTTGGAACAGGAAGTAGTCGGCCTCGGCGCCGAAGCGGGCGGCATCCGCCAGTCCGCTGCCCGCCAGCAGGGCCTGGGCGCGGGCCGCCACCGAGCGCGGGCAATGGGTCAGAGGCCCGGCGTCGTCGGCCGGCCCCTCGACGGCAGCGATCAGACTGAGGCTCCGGGGGGCGCGGAAGGGGTCGATCCAGGCGGTGGCCGGGTCGGGGTGGAGCACCAGGCCGTCGAGGCCCAGGCCGTGCTGGAAGGCGTCCGCTCCAAAGCGATGGGCCTCTACGCCGAAGGACTGCCAGCGCCCCTCCAGGTCGGTCACCTTGAGGTCGATGCTCTCGATGCCGTCGTCACCGAGGCGGCGCAGGACGTCCTGGGCGGAAGTGGCCATGGCGGGAGGCGGATGGGAAGGCTGCCGCCACGATGCTGCCCCTGCGAGCGGCCGCTGGCCGCGTAACCGTTTCTGTCAGATTCCCCAGAACAAGCCGCAGCACAGGAATCTGGCGGATTGCGAGTGCTACCTTCCGCTTCAGGTGCGTCGATCCGTTTCGTCCATGCGAGATGCCATCACCGGTCTGATCGGTCGCTATGACCAACTGGGACGCTATTTCGATCGCTCCGCGATCGATCGGATCGACTCCTATTTCGGTCAGGCGCAGCAGCGGCTGGCGGCTGTCGAACTGATCAACCGGGAAGCCGCCACGATCGTGCGGGAAGCGGCCCAGCGCCTCTGGCTGGAGGACCCCGAACTGCTGCTCCCCGGTGGCAACGCCTACACCACTCGGCGACTGGCGGCCTGCCTGCGCGACATGGACTATTTCCTGCGCTACGCCAGTTACGCCCTGGTGGCCGACGACTTCACCATCCTCGACGAGCGGGTCCTCAACGGCCTCGACGACACCTACAAGAGCCTGGGGGTGCCCACCGGTCCCACCGTGCGCAGCATCGCCCTCCTCGGTGAGGTGGTCGCGGAGATGCTGGCCGATGCCGGCATGGCCGATACCGCCCTGGTACGGGCTCCCTTCGAGCATCTCTGCAGCGGCCTTTCCTCGAGCAACGTCCGGGCCCGCTGAGGCGAGCGTTCCCTAATCTCAGTCCACCTCCGCCGCCCCGCCAGGTCTTGCCTTCCCTCCCCGTGCCTCCCTCCGTCAGCAGCGCCCACCGTCTCCCCCTGGACCCGATCGCCACCCCTGAGCGACTGCTGCTGGGTCCCGGTCCGTCCAACGCCCACCCCACGGTGCTGCAGGCCCTGGCTCGGATGCCGATCGGCCACCTGGATCCCCTCTACATCGATCTGATGGGTGAGGTGCAGGAACTTCTGCGCTACGCCTGGCAGACCGACAACCGCCTCACCATCCCGATGAGCGGCACCGGCAGCGCCGCCATGGAGGCGACCCTGGCCAACACCATCGAACCCGGCGACAAGGTGCTGGTGGCGGTGATGGGCTACTTCGGCCAGCGCCTGGTCGACATGGCCGGCCGCTACCGGGCCGAGGTGGCCACCATCGAACGGCCCTGGGGAGAAGCCTTCGACCTGGCCGAGATCGAGGCGGCCCTGATCGCCCATCGGCCCGCCATCCTGGCCATGGTCCATGCCGAGACCTCCACGGGGGTTTGCCAGCCGATGGAGGGCATCGGCGAGCTCTGCCGGCGCCACGGCTGCCTGCTGCTGCTCGACACGGTCACCTCGCTCGGGGCGGTGCCGCTCCACATCGACGCCTGGCAGGTCGACCTGGCCTACAGCTGCAGCCAGAAGGGCCTCAGCTGCCCCCCCGGCCTGGGTCCCTTCACCATGGGCCCCCGGGCCGAGGCCAAGCTGGCCGCCCGCACCGGCAAGGTGCCCAACTGGTATCTCGATGTCTCCCTGCTCAACAAGTACTGGGGCAGCGACCGCGTCTATCACCACACGGCGCCGGTGAACATGAACTACGGCATGCGGGAAGCCCTGCGGCTTCTCGCCGAGGAAGGGCTGGAGGCTGCCTGGGAACGCCACCGCCGCAACGCCGAGCGGCTCTGGTCCGGCCTGGAGCGCCTCGGCCTCGAACTGCACGTCCGTGAGCCACTGCGGCTTCCCACCCTCACCACCGTCCGGATTCCGGAGGGCGTCGACGGCAAGGCCTTCAGCCGCCACCTGCTCGACCGCTTCGGCATCGAGGTGGGCGGCGGGCTGGGCGATCTGGCCGGCAAGGTGTGGCGCATCGGCCTGATGGGGTACAACAGCACCCCCGAGAACGTCGACCGGCTGCTGGCCATCTTCGAGAGCGAGCTGCCCGCCTTCCGGCCGTCACCGGCGGCGGTCGCAGCCGGGGTCGCCTGAGTCAGGACTGGCCGTTCTCCCCGTCCCGGAGTGCTTGCCGAGCCAGGCGCCGCTGCTGGAACCACATCTCCAGCTGGGCGCCGGCCCGCTCCTCCAGCACGCCCCCCCGCACCACCATGTGGTGGTGGGCGCTGGGGTGGCTTGAGAGATCCAGACTGCCGCCGAGCCCGCCCCGTTTCGGATCGGCCGCGCCGTAGATCACCGTGCCCACCCGCGCCTGGATCAGGGCGCCGGCGCACATTGGACAGGGCTCCAGGGTGACCAGCATGGTGCAGCCGTTGAAGCGCCAGTCGCCCCGGGAGGCCGCCGCCCGGCGCAGGGCCAGCAGTTCGGCGTGCCCCAGGGGATCCGCTCGCCGGTGGCGCCGGTTGCTTCCCCAGCCCACACAGCGGCCGGCCTCATCCAGCAGGGCCGCCGCCACCGGGATCTCCCCCCCGGCCCCGACCGTGTCGGCGAGGCGCAGGAGCCGGTCCATCCACAGCAGGCTGGCGGCGTCATTCAGCATCGACGCGTCATGCACATGATCTCCTTCTAGCCGGACCTCCGGAGGGGCAAGCGGCAGAATGCCGGAGCCTTCACCGTCGCCGTTGGCCAGCGTCCCCCCCGCCCAGCGGCAGCCGCCGCCCCCCAGGGAGTGCGGCTCCTTCGTGGATCCGTTCCAGGTGGATCCGGCCCTCGAGGGTTTTCTGCAGGAGGCGGGGGCCCTGCTGTGCCGCTGGCTGGGGCAGGCCGGCCACGGCACCCCCCTTCCCGGGCTGAGCGTGCTGCCGGTGGTCGAGCCGGAGGCTGAAGGCCTGGGCAGCGACCGCCTGCTGGCCGATCTGCAGCTGGTGATGGAGGGGGCCTACAACCCCAACCATCCCGGAGCCTTGGCCCACCTCGACCCGCCGCCCCTCTCGGCCTCGATCGTGGCCGACCTGATCTGCGCCGGGCTGAACAACAACCTTCTGGCGGAAGAGCTCTCCCCCAGTCTGAGCCGCCTGGAGCGGGCCCTGTGCGCCTGGATGGCGGCCTGTCTGGGCCTGCCCGAGGGCTCCGGCGGCGTGGCCGCCAGCGGCGGCAGCCTCAGCAACCTGATGGCCATGGTCACCGCCCGCCACCAGCGCGGTCTGGCGACCCGGGCCGACGCGGTGGTGCTCTGCAGCGAGGAGGCCCACGTCTCCCTGATCAAGGCCGTCGCCGTGATGGGCCTCCCTGCCGAGGCCCTGGTGCGGCTGCCGGTGACCGCGGCCGGGGGCCTCGATCCGCTGGCCCTCGAGGAGCGTCTGGCCCGCCTCGATCGGGCCGGCGTTCCCGTGATCGCCGTGGTGGCCACCTCCGGCACGACCGTGCGGGGGGCCCTCGATCCGCTGGAGCCCATCGCCGCCCTCTGCCGCCGCCACGGCCACTGGCTGCATGTGGACGGGGCCATCGGGGCGATCTTCGCCTTCAGTCAGCGACTTGCTCCCCTTCTGGGCGGTCTGGGGCGGGCCGATTCGATCACGGTCAACCCCCAGAAGCTGCTGGGCATCACCAAGACCTCCTCCCTGCTGCTGCTGGCCGACCCCCGCCACCTGCAGCGCGCTTTCAGTACCGGCCTGCCCTACATGGAGCCCAGCTGGGGTGGGGGCCACCAGGGGGAGGCGGGCCTGCAGGGTACCCGGCCGGGGGAGATCCTCAAGCTCTGGCTGGGGCTGCGCCAGCTGGGTCTCGACGGCATGGCCGCCCTGATCGAGGCGGCCGTGGGCCGCCGCAGCGAGCTGGAACGGCGGCTGCGGGCCATCGGCGGCCTGGCCCTCTGCAGCGGCCCCCTGCATCTGCTGGCCTTCCGTCCCGAGGGCTCAGGTGCCGCCGCCGCCGAACGCTGGAGTGCGGCCACCCGGGCGGCCCTTCTAGGCGAGCAGCTGATGCTCTCGCGGCCCGTCTATCGGGGGCGCCACCACCTCAAGGCGGTGCTGGGCAACCCGCACACCGGCAGCGAGCATCTGGAGCGGCTGGCCCTGGTGGTCGGGCGGAGCCTGGCGGAGGCCACCGGTGGCTGATCCGATGCCGGAGCCCGTGCCGCCGCCACGCCCCGCGAACGACCGCCGCGGCCGCTGGGTGGCGATCCTCACCGGCGCCCTCTCGATCCTGATCGGGGTGGCCTACCTGGTGCTGATCACCGTCCTGGATTCCCGCGGTCCCCTCCAGCCCCCGCCCCCCGAGGCCCTTGGCGCGGCGGCAACCGCCGCGCCTGCCGCTGCTGCAGCGGTTCCACCACCCGGCTGAGGGCCGTCTCCAGGAAGCGGCGCAGCATCCCCTCCCGCTGGTTGAGGTCGTACTCGCGCTGCAGCACCTCCTGCAGCCCCCCATCCCCCCAGTCCTGGTTCTGGCGGAAGTAGGTGATGAAGCTGCGGCCCCCCACCCGGGTGAGCCAGGCGGCGCTGACCGCCTGGACCGCCCGGCTGACCACCAGGGCGGGAAGGTTGAGGCTCAGGGCCGAGGTGATCAGGCCCACCCCCCCCTTCACCAGGCCCAGGCCCGCCAGGATGCGCCCCACCGACAGGGCCAGATCCTGGGCGCTCTCGCGGCTGAGGCTGACGCCGTAGACCCGGCCGATCTCCACCACCATCTGGGCGTTCACCGCGGCGGTGGCGAGCAGGTCGATGCCCGGCAGCGGTGTCACCATCACCACCCCGGCGCCGATCCACATGTAGCGGTCGACGATCGTGACGGCATCGTCGCGGCGTTGCCGGTCGAGCAGGTCCTGGCTGGCCTGGCTGAGGCGACGGCACTGCAGCAGCAGGTTGTCGGCGATCAGCTCCTCTCCGTCGGCATGGAGGACGGCGGCGATGCGGCGCAGCAGGGCCTCCACCTCCGGTTCCGGCTGCAGCGGCCGGCCGCCGGGCCTCGGCACGCTCTGGGGGGCGGCACTGGCGGGGATCACATCCTCGGGGCCGAGACGCGTGGCGCAGCGCTGGCGCAGCAGCATCAGCAGCCGCCGCTCCTCCGCCTCGCCGCGCAGGTCGCACTTGTTGAGCACCAGCAGCAGCCGCTTGCCCAGCCCCGCCAGGGCCTCGAACACCTCCAGCTCGCTGGCGCGCAGGTCGCCGTCGAGCACCAGCAGCAGCAGGTCGGCCCGGGCGGCCAGTTCCCGGGCCACCCGCTCCCGCTCCCGGCCCTCGCGGCCCGCTTCGAGGATGCCCGGGGTGTCCTCCAGGATCACGGCCCGGGGCAGATCCCGCAGCCGGAGGCGGTAGCGGCAGGCGGCGGTGGTCGAGCCCATCGGCGCCCCCACCTCCCCCACCAGCTCCTGCAGCAGGGCGCGGATCAGCGAGGTCTTGCCCGTCGAGCCGGTTCCGAACACGACGATCACCAGGTCGCCCCGTTCCAGCTCCGCCTCCATCCGCTGGCGCTCCTGGCGCAGGGCCTCCCGTTCCACCGCGTCGCGCACCTGATCGAGGGTGCGGTCGATGGCCCCCAGATTGCGCTGGGCCGCCTCCCGGCGGCTGGCCGGCACCGCTGCGGTGGCCGCCTTGCCGGGTTTCTCCATTCCGCGCTGCCGCAGCCCGCGCAGCCAGGGCCAGCCCACCTGGGCCAAGGCCACCCCCAGGGCCGCCAGCAGGATCAGCATCAGCGGCCCCACCATCCAGTAGGGCAGCCAGGTGCTCAGGGTCCACTGCAGCTGCTGGATCGCCTGCAGCACCATGCCCAGGGCCACCAGCGCCAGCAGAGCCAGGACGACCCAGATCCAGAGCCGCGGCGGCAGCCTCACGGCCCCGGCGGTGCGGAGCGCACGATCTCGCCGAACAGCGACGCCGCCAGGGCGCTGCTGGCGGCGGTGGGGCGGTTGTCATCGTTGCCCAGCCAGATGCCGATCACCCACTGACGTCCGGGGGCGTAGCCCACGAACAGCAGGTCCCGGCCGTCGTTGGTGGTGCCGGTCTTGCCCCAGCTGCCCGCGCCCACATAGGCGGCGCTGCCGGTGCCGCCGCTGACCACGGCCTCCAGCAGGCTCCGCATCGCCTTGGCCGTGGCGGCGCTCATCACCCGCCGCCCCGGGCTGGTGACGGTCCTGGAGCTCCCGGCGGCGGCCCGGCAATCCGCACCGCCCGGCGGCCTCCCCGCCGGCGAGGCGGGGCAGGCTTCGGCATCGGTGAGCCGCCGGATCGTCGTCGGCGCCCGCCAGAGCCCATCGGCGGCGACGGCGGCATAGGCCGCCGTGAGTTCCAGCAGGGTCACCTCGCTCTGGCCCAGGGCCAGACCCGGCACCGGCGCCAGGGGGCTGGTGAAGCCCAGGTCCCGGCCCTTGCTCACGACGGCGTCGAGACCATCCTTGCGGGCCAGCCGCAGGGCGGCGGTGTTGCTGCTGATCGCCATCGCCTGGCGCAGGCTGAGGCTGCCGCCGCAGCCGCTGCTGAAATGCTGGCCGCCCCAGTCCAGCGGTCCGCAGCCGATCCGGTCCCCGGGCCGGGCCCCCCGCTCCAGGGCGACGACATAGGGCACCAGCTTGAACGTGCTGCCCGGCTGACGCAGGGCCATCGAGGCTCGGTTGAACTGGCTCTGCAGGTAATCACGGCCGCCGGCGATGGCGCGGATCCCGCCGCTGCGGGCGTCGAGCACCACCACCGCCCCCTGGCTCACCCCAAGGGATCGGCTGGCGTCGATGCGCCGGCGCAGCAGCAGCTCGACCCGTTCCTGCAGCAGCGGATCGAGGTGCGTATCGATCAGGAAGTTGCCCTCGGCGGCCACCGTCTTGCCCACCTGGTTCTCCAGGTCGCGTCGCACCTGGTCGGTGTAGAAGGGGGCCCCCCGTTCCTGGGCGGAACGGCAGGCGTCCGCGGCCAGCCGGATCGGCTGGCGCCGGGCCCGACGGGCCTGGTCGGCGGAGATCCTGCCGGTGGCGGCCATCTTGTCCAGCACCTGATTGCGGGAGGCGAGAGCCGCCGCGGGATCGACGCAGGGGTCGTAGCCGTTCGGGGAGGGGAGCAGACCCACCAGCAGGGCGGCCTCCTCGAGCGTCAGCGCCGCGGCCGGACGGCTGAAGAGCCGCCGGGAGGCGTCCTCGAAACCCCAGACGGACCCGAGATAGACCCGGTTGAGGTAGCTGAGCAGAAGCTCCTCCTTGCTGAAGCGGGCCTCGAGCTGCAGGGCCACCAGCAGCTCCCGCCACTTGCGCCCCAGGGTCTCCCCCTGCCCCACCTGTTCCGGGTAGAGGCTACGGGCGATCTGCTGGGTGAGGGTGCTGCCGCCCTCGAGCACCCGCCCCCCCAGAAGGTTGGTGACCAGGGCCCGGGCGGTGCCGATCGGGTCCACGCCCGGATGCCACCAGAAGCGGTTGTCCTCGCTGGCCAGCAGGGCATCGATCAGTACCGGGGGGTAGGCCCCGAGCGTGGGGAGTTCGCGCCGCTTGCGATCGGCCACGGAGGCCACGGGTCGATCGTTGCGGTCGTAGAGGAGCAGGGGGCCGCGCACCGTCGCCAGGCTGCCGCGGGTCGGCACCTGCAGCAGGGAGAGGGCCAGCAGCAGGGTGCCGCCGCCGGCCACGGCCACCGCGAGCCGCGCCCCCCAGCGGCCCAGCCGGTCAAGGCGCGTGCTGCCGTCCCGCTCGAACCGGAGGGTGGGCAGATCCGCCTGATCGGCGGGCCCGAAGCGCACCCGGTCCCCGTCCCGCAGGACCAGCTGCCGCACCCTCCGGCCCCGCCACCACAGCCCGTTGGTGGAGCCGGCGTCGCTCAGCAGCCAGTGACCGCCGTGGTTCTCCAGCAGGGCATGGTGGCGGCTGACCGCCGTGTGGTCGATGACGATGGCGTTGTCGGCGGCGCGGCCGATCCGGTAGAGACTGCCGTGGAGGGGCTGCTCCAGATCCGGCAGGCCGGGCCGCAGCACCCTGAGCCGGGGGCCGGGGCTCCCGGAGCGCAGCCGCTGCTCCGGACCTTCAAGGATGGCGCTCGGCATGGGGTCGCAGCAGATCGATGAGGAAGCACGCCACAGCCAGGTTGATGGCCACGTCGGCGAGGTTGAAGATCGGGAAATCGATGGGGACGAACTCCAGAAAGTCCACCACGGCCCCCTGACGCCAGCGGTCGATGCCGTTGCCGACGGCGCCCCCAAGCAGCAGTCCCAGGGCCAGCACGCTCCAGAGGCCGGCGGGTGGACGCCACAGGATCCAGAACAGCAGACCGAGGCTCACCAGGGCGCTGACCAGGCCCAGCTGGTTCGGCGCCCCGGCGAAGAGGCTGAAGGCCGCCCCGGTGTTGCTGACCCGCTGCAGCTGCAGCAGGCCGGGAAGCAACGGCTGGACCGTGCCGGTGGCCAGGTGCTCGACGGCCCAGCCCTTGCTGAGCTGGTCGAGGCCCACGGCGAGGGCCGCCAGCAGCAGGGTGGCCAGCCGCCGGCGCAGCGGTCGGGCCGTCACGAGGGCACCAGCAGCAGACGGCGCAGCACCCAGGCCAGGACACCGGCGGAGCAGCAGAGCAGCAGCTGGGGCAGCAGGGCCAGGCTGTATCCCACCACCAGGGTCAGGGTGTCTCCGCCCCAGCGGCCGGCCAGGCTGCCCAGGAGCAGGTTGGCCAGGCCGCAGAGATGCAGCACCACCAGGCCGATGGCGGCGGCGCCGGCAAGGGTGAGGGGATCGTCCATGCCCGGCTGGCGGGCCAGCTTGCCGGTGATCCAGGCCGCCGGCAGGAAACCCGCCAGGTAGCCGAAGCCGGGGTCGAGCAGGTAGCCGATGCCCCCCCCCTCGTGGAACACCGGCAGCTGGAACAGGCCGACACTGAGGTAAGCCACGGCCGCCAGGGTGGCACTGCGGGGGCCGCAGACCAGGGCCGTGAGCAGCAGGGCCGGCACCTGCAGGGTGATGCCGAGCGGACGCAGGGCCCAGCCTTCCGCCCCATGGACCGGAAAGGCCGCGGGCACCAGACCGCCGACGAGGATGAGGAGAAGGCCGGCGATCGCTCCGCTCCAGGTGGCAAGGGCCCTCAATGAACCGTCCGTGGCTGGCGCCCATCCTGCTGCAGCTAGGTTCGGCTGAGAAGGGCCCCCCCGCCCGACCGCCGGGCACCCAGCCCGCAGGACGCCTCACCGATGCCGGATTCCACCTCCACCGATGCGCCCGCCGCCCAGGAGACGGCGCCCACGGCTCCGCCTGCGGCGATCCATCTGGGGGATGCGGTGCGGCTGCGGCAGCCGCTGCGCTACCTCAAGACCGCCGACCCGATGCCGATGCTGCGCCCCCCTGACCTGGTGGATCCGGGCGAGGTGGGGCGCGTGGTGGAGATCCGGGCCCTCGACCTGCGCGCCATCCGCTTTCGCCGCGGCACCTTCCTGATCAACGCGACGGACCTGGAGCCTGCCCCGACCGACGGCTGAGCGGGTGGTCGAGCCAGGCCCGCTCCGCCTGTTCCAGGGCCGGCGCCGGGCCCACCAGGCTCAGGGACGGCGCGGCGAGCCAGTGGCGGGCGGCCCCGCGCAGATCCTCCGAGCCGAGGGCCGGAGCCCGCTCCAGCACCCGGCGCACGTGGTCGGCGGGCAGGCCGTGACTGAGCACCAGGGCCTCCCGTTCGGCGATCTGGGAGCAGGTCTGGCGCCCCATGGCGTCCTGCCCCCGGAACTTGGCCAGGGCCAGCAGCCGTGAGGCCTCGTCCAGGGGCTCGGCCAGCAGCCGCCGCCATTCGTCCAGCAGGCAGGTGGCGGCCTCCGCCGCCCGCTCGGCCGAGGTGGACAGGTGCATGACGAACGGCGCCGCCCCGACGTGGGCCGGCAGGTGGACACCGACGTCGTAGGCCAGGCCGCGCTCCTCCCGCAGCGTCACGAACAGGCGGCTGGACATGCCGATGCCCAGATGGGCCTGGAGCAGCCGCAGGGCCAGGGCGTCGGGATGGGCCAGGGGAACGGTCGCGGCCCCCAGCATCAGCACCACCTGCTCGGTGTCCTGCACCTGGCGGCCAAAGCGCCCCGTGGCCCGCGGCGGACCGTCGAAGGGACGGAGGCGGGGCGGGTGGGTGCTCCAGGGCGCCACCGCCAGTTCGCGCTCCAGGGCCTCCCCCAGGGACGGCGGGGCATCGCCGCAGAGCACCAGGATCGCGCCGTCCGATCCGAGACGCTCCACCAGGGGGCGCAGGTCGTCCGGCCCGAGGCCGGCCAGCTCCGCCTCGATCCCGAAGGGGTCGTGGCCGTAGGGACCGTCGTCGTAAAGCAGCCGGCGCAGCTGGTCGTGGGCCAGCTGGAAGGGGTCCTCCCTCTGGCGCTGCAGAAGCTGCAGGTTGAGCTGGCGCTCGATCGCCAGCTGTTCGTTCTCCAGGCGAGGTCGCCGGACCATGGCCAGCAGCAGGGGCACCAGGCGGGTGGCGTCGTCGGCGGCACACTTCAGCGCCAGCACCAGGCCATCCTCGTGGGCCTCCACCCGCAGCGCCGCCCCCGCCCCCTCGACCGCATCGGCGAGGGCCTCGGCATCCAGCGCGCCACAGCCCCGCGTCATGGTGCCGGCCAGCAGCTGGTGGGCGCCGCGGGCGCCGGCGGGATCGCGTCCGCTGCCGCCCGGAACGGCGAGACGGGCCGCCAGGATCGCCGGTCCGGGACGGTGCAGGATCCGCAGCGGCAGGCCGCCCTCCAGGACACGGCAGGTTCCGTTGGCGGGCAGGGGGCTGCCGGGGGGCGGGGCGATGCTCATGCCGGCACCGCCTCGAGCACGCAGGCCCGGGCCGGATCCAGCAGGGGCAGCACCTGGTCCTGGAGCCGCCGCGGCGACCAGCGCTCGAGCAGCTCCAGGGGGTGGCCGAGGGGCTGGGGCCGGCCCCAGAGCCGGCTGCTGCCGATCAGGGAGGCCACACCGCCGGGGGATTCCAGGGAGAAGCGATAGCCGTTGGCGACGAGGCGCCGGGCCCGCCCCCACTCCTGCTCGCCCGGGGCGTCCTGGCAGAGCTCCTGCCACACCTGTCCGATCGCCTGCCGCACCTCGCCGAGCTCCCCGGGATCGCAGACGGCCTCCAGCAGGGCGATGCTGCCGCCCTCCATGGCATGCAGATCCAGATCAATGCTCTCGACGATCTGCAGCTGCTCCCGCAGGCGCTCCACCAGGCGGCTGCGGCGTCCTTCCGCCAGTACGGTGGTGCCCAGGTCGGCCCCGACCATGGCCTCCTGGTCGGCGGCGGGCGGCAGCCACCAGAGCATCAGCAGCCGGGCGGCCTCGAGGCGCGGCACCGCCAGGCGGTGCTCCCCCGCGTCGACCCGCAGCTCCGCCGGGACCATGGCAGCGCCGCTCGCGGCCAGGGAGGCCAGGGGTCCGCCGGCGGCCCGCTGGAGCAGGGTGTCGTCGCCGACGGCGCCGGCGAGGGAGAGGACACAGCGGCCAGCGGCGTACTGGCGGTGGTGGAAGGCCGCCATGGCCTGAGGGTCATGGCCGAGCAGTGCCTGGCGCCGGCCGAGGATCGGCAGGCCGTAGGGATGGCCTGGACAGGCCAGGGACAGCAGCTGCTGCAGAGCCACCTCCTCGGGCTGGTCCTCGCTCTGGGCCAGCTCCTCCAGCACCACCTGCCGCTCCATGGCGAAGCTGTCGGGGTCGAGTCGGGGCTGGAGCACCAGATCCAGAAGCAGATCGAGGGCTTCGGCGGCCCCCTCCGGCGGCATCAGGGCGTGGAAGTGGACATCGTCGAAGCCGGTGGCGGCATTGCTGCTGCCCCCCAGGGCCTCGATGCGGCGATCGAACTCACCGGCCGCCAGCCCCTGGCTGCCCTTGAACACCATGTGCTCGAGGAAATGGGCCAGGCCGCTTTCCGTGGTCCCCTCGAAGGCGCTGCCGGCGCGACACCAGAAATCGAGGCAGACCAGGGGGGCTTCCTCCAGGTCGAGCTGCACCAGTTCGACCCCGTTGGCGAGGGTGTGGCTGACGGGGTCGGCCAGACCGGGCAGCAAGGACCCGCAACAACCCAGGGAATCGCTCACGGATGCATGGCAGGATCCGCATTCTGCTGTGACGCCGTGTCCATGGGTGAGGTCGCTCCGGCCGTCGAGGGCGGCATCCATCCCCTGGTGGATGGTCTGGCGGAGCGGATCCGCCTCTGTCGGCAGGCCCTGCCGGAGCTGGCCCCCCTGGCGATCGACCCCGAACTGGAGGCGATCAGCGGCAGCCTGGACGGGGATGCCCTGTTCATCCGCAACGAGGTGCACCGCTGCCGGGGGATGCGCAAGCTGCACCTGGAGACGGCACGCCTCGGTGCCGGCCTGCAGATCCTCCACTGCGTGTTCTTCCCCGATCCCCGCCACGACCTGCCGGTCTTCGGCGCTGATATCGTCGCCGGCCGGGGCGGGGTGAGCGCTGCGATCGTCGATCTCTCGCCGGTGGGCAAGGGCCTGCCGGAGGCGATCGCCGCAGCCCTGGCCGGCCGCCAGCGGTCCGCCTTCGCCCAGGTGCGCGAGCTGCCCCCCTGGGGGTCGATCTTCTCCCCCCACGTGCTGTTCGTGCGGCCGGAGTCGGAGGCGGAAGAGCGGGCGTTCGTCGAGGAGGTGGCGACGTTCCTCGCGGTGCTGGCGGCAGCGGCCGAAGCCAGCCCTTCCCAGGCACCGGACGATCCAGCTACGTTTGCGCGATGGGAAGGGCAGCTGTGGTATTGCAAGCAACAGAAACAAAACGACAAGACCCGGAGGGTGCTGGAGAAGGCGTTCAACCCCCAGTGGGCCGACCGCTACATCGAGGACCTGCTCTTCGACGACCCACCGTCCCCTGGCGCAACGGCCTGATCGTCGCCGGCGTGGCGGGCCTGGTCGTGGGGGGTGTGGTGCTGCATCAGCGCCTCCGGCCCGCCAGCCCCCCGGCCGCTGCGGTCAGCAGGCCGCCGGCTCCGGTGGAGGCCGTGGCGGCCCTGGGCCAGCTCAAGCCCGATGGTGACGTCCGCATCCTCGCCGCACCGATCACCGGCATCGGCGGCAGTCCCCGCATCACCGAGCTGCTGGTGACCGAGGGCGACCGGGTGCGCGCCGGCCAGCTGCTGGCCCGCTTCGACAACCAGCCGATGCAGCGGGCCGAAATCGACCTGATCCGCACCCGGATCGCCAACCTCAGCCGCCGGCTCACCATCCAGACCCGCGACCTGGCGCGCTACCGCAAGCTGGCCAGCGACGGGGCCTTCTCCGCCGCCGATCTCGATGTGCTGGAGCAGCGCACCCTGGAGCTCCAGGGCCAGCTGCAGGAGGCCAGGGCCTCCCTGGTTAAGGCCGGCACCGATCTGGTCAACACCGAACTGCGGGCCCCGATCGACGGCACCGTGCTGCGCATCCAGACCCGCGTCGGCGAACGGCCCGGCGACAAGGGCATCCTCGAGCTGGGGGCCAGCGATCGCATGGAAGCCTCCATCGAGGTGTACGAAAGCGACATCGACCGGGTCCGGCTCGGCCAGGCCGTCGCCCTCACCAGCGAGAACGGCGGCTTCGACGGCACCCTGCGGGGCACCGTGCGTCGCATCAGCCCCCAGGTCCGCCAGCGGGAGGTGCTCTCCACCGATCCCACCGGCGACGCCGATGCCCGCGTCGTCGAGGTGCGGGTGCGGCTCGATCCCTCCGATGGGGCCCGGGTCGCCGCCCTCAGCGGCCTCAAGGTCATCGCCCGCCTGCAGCCATGAGCTTCTGGCAGGGACGCCGGATTCCGCTGGCGTGGCTGTTGCTCACCCGCCAGCCGATGCGCCTGGCGGTGGCCCTGGCCGGGATCACCTTCGCCGGGATCCTGATGTTCATGCAGCTGGGCTTCCGCGACGCCCTGTTCGACTCCAGCGTCACGGTGCACAAGCTGTTCGACACCGATCTGGTGCTCCTCAGCCCCCGCAGCAAGAGCTCGATCAGCATGACCGGCTTCCCCGAGCGACGGCTCGTCCAGGCGATGGCCGATCCCGACGTGACCGGCATCACCCCGGTGCACTGGAACCTGCTGCTGTGGCGCAACCCCCAGACCAAGGGCACCCGTGCCATTGTTGCCCTTGGGTTCGAGCCGGGGGATCCCCTGTTCCTCGACCCGGCCGTCACTGCGCTCGCGCCCCGCCTCACCCAGAAGGGCCGGGTGCTCTTCGACGACCTCTCCCGGGATGAGTTCGGACCGGTGGCGCAATGGTTCCGGGAGGGCCGCAACGTGGAGAGTGAGGTGTCTGGCAAGCGCCTCCGGGTGGCGGGGCTGTTCAGCTCAGGCCCGACCTTCGGCGCCGACGGCAACCTGCTCACCAGCCGGGAAACGCTCCTGAGCCTGGTGCCGTACAACCCGCCCGGCAGCATCGAGCTGGGGCTGATCCGCCTGCGCTCTGGAGCCGACCCCGCCCGGGTGGTGGAACGCCTGCGGCGCCTGCTCCCCGAGGACGTCACCGTGCTCACCAAGCAGGGCTTCCTGGATCTGGAGATGGACTACTGGCGCACCAGCACCGCCATCGGCTTCATCTTCACCCTGGGCGCCGCCATGGGTTTCGTGGTGGGCTGCGTGATCGTCTACCAGATCCTCTACTCCGACGTCAGCGATCACCTGCCGGAGTACGCCACCCTGATGGCCATGGGCTACAGCCTGCTCACCCTGCTGGGGGTGGTGGCCCGCGAGGGGCTGCTGCTTGCGGTGTTCGGCTACGTGCCCGCCTACCTCGCCGGTCAGGTGCTCTACGGCGTCATCCATGCCGCCACCAAGCTGCCGGTGGCCATGGCCGGCGACCGGGCCGCGACCGTCTTCCTGATGATCCTGGTGATGTGCATGGGTTCGGCGGCGATGGCGATGCGCAAGCTGGGCGATGCCGATCCGGCCGACATCTTCTGATCCGATGCCGCTTCCTTGCCTCCCGAGCCGATGACCGTCCTCCTGCCCGGTTCCGTCCCCCCCAGCGGCCTCGACCCTGTCGGGCCGGCCACCGTCACCGTGCGGGGTCTCAGCCACTGGTACGGTACCGGCACGATGCGGCGTCAGGTGCTCCAGGGCATCGATCTGGAGATTCACCCCGGCGAGGTGGTCCTGCTCACGGGGCCGTCCGGCTGTGGCAAGACCACCCTGCTCACCTTGGTGGGGGCCCTGCGTCAGGTGATGGAGGGGTCGGTGCGGGTGCTGGGCTGTGAGCTCAACGGCTCCAGCCGCCAGGAGCGCCAGCTGCTGCGTCGCAGCGTCGGCATGATCTTCCAGGGCCACAACCTGCTGCGCTGCCTCACCGCCGAGCAGAACGTGCAGATGGGAGCCGACCTGCTGCAGGGTCTGGGTTACCGCGCCCGCCGCGACCTGTCGCGGGAATGGCTGCGGGCCGTGGGCCTTTCCGATCACCTCGGCAAGCTGCCCCACGATCTCTCCGGCGGCCAGAAACAGCGGGTGGCCATCGCCCGCGCCCTGGCGGCCCATCCCCGCCTGCTGCTGGCCGACGAACCCACCGCCGCCCTCGACAGCCGCACCGGCCGGGAGGTGGTGGAACTGCTGCAGCGCCTGGCGAGGGACGAGGGCTGTGGCGTGCTGATGGTGACCCACGATCCCCGCATCCTCGATGTGGCCGATCGCCTGGTGCGGATGGAGGATGGCCGGCTGTGGGCCCAGGAGGCCGTGGCCGGGTGAGTAGGGTGAACCCTCACAGTCTTTTCAGGCCTTCCCTCCCCTATGGCGAAACGCAGGAACCTCAAGAAGGAAAAGCAGGAGCGCAACCGGGCCTACGCCCGCAAGTTCAAGAAGCGCAAGCTGCGCAACGACGGCCGCGGTGAAGGCGCCGGCAACGGCGTGACCGGCACGGCCAACAACGGCGGCGCCGCGGACTGAGCGGTCCGGTCCGGCCATGGCCCCGGGGGGATTCGCTGCGGATCCCCCTTTTTTCATGGCTCCTCCGCCGTGGTTCCTCCACCGACACCCGATGTTCATCAGCGTCGTCATCCCCACGTACAACCGGCTGCCGATCCTGCGCCAGTGCCTGCAGGCCCTGGAGCGCCAGGAGACCGGCGGTCCCCTGCAGGCCTATGAGGTGGTGCTCGTGGACGACGGCTCCACCGACGACACGGTCCGCTGGCTGGATGCCCATGCCACCGCCTTCCCCCATCTGCGGCTGATCCGCCAGGACCACGGCGGTCCGGCCGAGGGGCGCAACCGCGGGGTTCAGGAGGCCCGCGGCGATGTGATCGTCTTCATCGACAGCGACCTGGTGGTGACCGAACGGTTCCTGCTGCACCACGCCACCGCCCTGGAGCGGGCCTGGAGCGAGAGCGGCGATCGGCTCTGCTTCACCTACGGCGCGGTGATCAATACCCACAACTTCGAAGCGCCCACCGCGGAGCCCCACAAGCTGCGGGACCTGTCCTGGGCCTACTTCGCCACCGGCAACGTGGCGATCGACCGCCGGGTGCTGGAGCAGTCGGGCCTGTTCGACACGGGATTCCGTCTATACGGCTGGGAGGATCTCGAACTGGGCGAACGCCTGCGCCGCATGGGCGTGCGGCTGGTGCGCTGCCCCGAGGCGGTGGGCTACCACTGGCATCCCCCCCTGAGCCTCGAGCAGATCCCCGATCTGGTGCGGGTGGAGCGGGAACGGGCCCGCATGGGTCTGGTCTTTTACCGCAAGCACCCCACCTGGCGGGTGCGTTTCATCATTCAGTACACCTGGCTGCACCTGGCGCTCTGGGAGCTGCTCACCCTCGGCGGCCTGATCAATGAACGCAGCCTGCGGCCCCTGCTGCGCTGGCTGATCCGCCGTGGCCAGGCGGGCCTGGCGATGGAGCTGCTGCGGCTGCCCCTCAACCGCTTCGGGGTGCGGGCCCTCCACGCCGAGGCCCGCCAGCAGGGCCATTTGGTAGGTTGACCCAGTAACACCAACACCGCACACCTGCACGTTTCGGGTGATCCGCTGCCCTCTTCCGGGCACGGCATCCCTGGCAGGTGGAGGCCAACCCGAAACCCCCCAACCCAAATGGCTGTCGTCACTCTCTCCGAGATGATGGAGGCTGGTGCCCACTTCGGACACCAGACCCGTCGCTGGAATCCCAAGATGTCGCGCTACATCTACTGCGCGCGCAACGGGGTCCACATCATCGATCTCGTGCAGACCGCCGTCTGCATGAACAACGCCTACAAATGGACCCGCAGCGCCGCCCGCAGCGGCAAGCGGTTCCTGTTCGTCGGCACCAAGAAGCAGGCCTCCGAGGTCATCGCCCAGGAAGCCGCCCGCTGCGGCGCCTCCTATGTGAATCAGCGCTGGCTGGGCGGCATGCTCACCAACTGGAGCACGATGCGTGCCCGCATCGACCGCCTCAAGGACCTGGAGCGGATGGAGTCCTCCGGTGCCATCGCCATGCGGCCGAAGAAGGAAGCCGCCGTGCTGCGCCGTGAGCTCGACCGCCTGCAGAAGTACCTCGGCGGCCTCAAGAACATGCGACGGCTGCCCGATGTGGTGGTGCTGGTGGATCAGCGCCGCGAGACCAACGCCGTGCTCGAGTGCCGCAAGCTCGATATCCCCCTGGTGTCGATGCTCGACACCAACTGCGATCCCGACCTCTGCGACGTTCCCATCCCCTGCAACGACGACGCCGTGCGTTCCGTCCAGCTGGTCCTGGGCCGCCTGGCCGACGCCATCAATGAGGGCCGCCATGGAGCCCAGGATCAGCGCGGCGGCGACGACGACGCCTGAGCCGTTCTCTCCCTCCCGACCTCCCCCACTCCCACCCCATGGCTGAGATCACAGCGAAGCTCGTCAAGGACCTGCGCGACAAGACCGGCGCGGGCATGATGGATTGCAAGAAAGCCCTCACCGAATCCGGTGGGGATGCCACCAAGGCCGCCGAATGGCTGCGCCAGAAGGGCATCGCCACCGCCGAGAAGAAGGCCGGCCGCACGGCGGCCGAAGGGGCCGTCGGCAGCTACATCCACACCGGTGCCCGCGTCGGTGTGCTGGTGGAAGTGAACTGCGAGACCGATTTCGTGGCCCGCGGTGAGCTCTTCCAGGAGCTGGTGCGGAACGTGGCAATGCAGATCGCCGCCTGCCCCAATGTGGAATACGTCAGCACCGACGACATTCCCCCCGAAGTGGCGGAACGGGAGAAGGCCATCGAGATGGGCCGTGACGATCTCGCCGGCAAGAAGGAGGAGATGAAGGTCAAGATCGTGGCGGGCCGCATCGGCAAACGCCTCAAGGAGCTGGCCCTGCTCGACCAGCCCTTCATCCGCGACAACACCGTCACCGTGGGCGAAATGGTGAAATCGGCCGCCGGCAAGACCGGCGAAAACATCCGGGTGCGCCGCTTCACCCGTTACACCCTCGGCGAGGGCATCGAGGTGGAGCAGTCGGATTTCGCGGCCGAAGTGGCGGCGATGGGCAAGGCTGGCTGAGCCGGAGCCCTTGAGCGACCCGTCCGATTCGATCGATCTGCCGGGTCAGCTCCAGGCCCTGACCGGGCGGCTGATCCAGTCGAACCCGGAGCTCTACCGCCACGTCGCCCTCTACCTGCAGGTGCTGCGCCAGACGCTGCCCCAGCAGGTGCGCCAGGCCTGTTTCCATCTCGCCACCCAGGTGCACCCCCACCGCTACACCGAGATGCCGGACGAGCGGCGGCGGCGGCTGCATGGCCAGATCCAGGAGCTGGTGGCCCGCTGCTGCAGCCTGCTGACGGTGGAGCAGTTGGTGATCCTGGCGGCCCAGATCTCCCGGGAGCACCAGCGACGCGACCGTCACGACCGTGAGCAGCTCCTCGAGGACCTCGCCTGGCAGGGGGAGAACGGGGGTGGGGAGCCGGAGCCCCTGCCGCCGGGGTCGGTGCAGCTCGGCTTCGCCCCGCCCCTGGCCGGCGGCTCCTTCCTCTGGGGGGCGCTGGGCCGAGGGGCGCCTCCCGACCCGGACGCCGTGGAAGAGCCACGGCACGACCCGGACGACGCCCAGCCGGACGACGACGAGGCCCTATCGGACGACGAGGACGAGGCTCCCCCGGATGACGGGGACGGCCGCCGCGATGACCGCGAAGGGGACGGCTCAGAGGGCCCTGACCAGGAGGACCCTCTCTGGCGGGCCGGACGGTTGCCCGACGATCCCGAGCGGGTGCTTCGCTGGATGGACGGCATGGAGCAGGCCCTTGGCCGTCGCCTGCGCAATCTCTCCCACGCCGTCAATGTGGAGCTGTTGCGCGGCGGCGTGAGCCGCAGCCTGCTGCCGGTGAGCCTGCTCGATGCGGTGCTGGCCGGCCAGCTGGAGACGATGGCTGCCCCCGCCAACCTGATGCGGCTGCCCCTGCCCTTTCCGGGCGCCCGCGCTCCCCAGGCGCAGACGCTCGCGGTGCTGCTGCGCCCCGCCGATCTGGAGCTGGAGGAGCCCCGTCTGCGCACCTGCCGGCGACGGCTGCAGCAGCATCGGCAGGAGGTTCGCAGAATGGCCCAGCAGTTCCGTCGCCTGCAACGGCGGCTACGGATCCACCAGGCCGAACAGCTTTGGCTGCAGGACATCCGCCCCCCATCGATTCCGAACGACTGACCGGCCCCTCCTCGATGGAAGGGACTGCCGCGTCGCCCCCGGAGAGCCTCGAGCGCTGGTGCGCGCCCCTGCAGCTGGCCTGCCGCCTCGAGGCCGAAGCCGGCTTCGGCGATCTCCAGGGACGGCGCGACAGGTTCAGCGGCTTCCTCGCCACCTCCCTGGCGGCGCCGCCGGAGGGGCTCGAGCCCGGCGAGCGCCGGCAGATCGCCGCCTTCGCCCGGGACGTCGCCGGCTATGGCGCTCTGGCGCCGTCGGCCCGCCAGTCACTGGTGCGGCGCCTGCGGCAGGCGCTGCACGAGCTGCGCCAACGGCGGCAGGAGGTCCGGCCGGTGGCCCCCCCGCGTCTGCGGCTGGCTCACCCCGCACCGGCGGCGGGCCAGGCCGCTGGCGGGCCCCGGCGGCTCGATCCCCAGACGCCGCTGGCGGAGGTGGCCGGGATCGGAGCGAAGACCGCCACCCGCCTGGCCGCCCTCGGCCTGCTGGTGGTGCGCGATCTGGTGAACCATTACCCGCGCGATTACCTCGATTACGCCCATCTGGTGCGGATCGCGTCCCTGGAGCCGGGGCGGACCGCCACCATCGTGGCGACGGTGCGCCGCTGCCACGCCTTCGGCAGCCCCCGCAACCCCAACCTGGCGATCCTGGAGCTGCAGGTTCAGGATGTCACCGGCCGCCTGCGGGTGACGCGCTTCTTTGCCGGGCGCCGTTTCAGCAGCCCCGGCTGGTTGAAGGCCCAGCAGCGGCTCTATCCGGTGGGGGCCACGGTGGCCGTGAGCGGTCTGGTGAAGGACAGCCCCTACGGTCCCTGCTTCGCCGATCCCCTGCTGGAGGTGCTGGAGGCCCCCGGCGCGTCGGTGCGATCGGAGCGGATCGGACGGTTCGTGCCCGTCTATGCCCTCACCGAGGGGCTCAGTGGCGAGACCCTCGCCCGGGCCGTCGCCGCCGTGCTGCCGGCGGCGAGCCGCTGGCCCGATCCGCTGCCGGAACCCCTGCGCCGGGAGCTGGACCTGCCGCAGCGCGGCGAGGCGTTCCTTGGCCTCCATCGCCCCGCCGACCGCGAGGAGCTGCAGCGCTGCCGGCGGCGGCTGGTGTTCGATGAGTTCCTGCTGCTGCAGCTGGCCCTGGGTCAGCGGCGGCAGCGCCTGCGCCGCACCCCGGCCCCGCCGCTGCTCCTGCCGAGCGGCGGCGACGACCTGGTGAGCCGCTTTCTCGACCTGTTGCCCTTTCCTCTCACCGGCGCCCAGAGCCGGGTGCTGGCCGAGATCCGCGCCGACATGGAGCGCCCCCAGCCCATGGCCCGGCTGGTTCAGGGGGATGTGGGCAGCGGCAAGACGGTGGTGGCCCTGGCGGCCCTGCTGGGGGCGATTGCCGCCGGCTGCCAGGGGGCCCTGATGGCGCCCACCGAGGTGCTGGCGGCCCAGCACTTCCACAAGCTGGCCGGCTGGCTGCCCCAGCTCGACGTCAGCATCGAACTGCTCACCGGCTCCACCCCCGCCCGCCGTCGCCGCCAGGTGCTTCAGGACCTGGCCAACGGCCAGGTGAAGCTGCTGGTGGGCACCCATGCCCTGCTCGAGGATCCGGTGCAGTTCGACCGCCTCGGCCTGGTGGTGGTCGACGAGCAGCACCGCTTCGGCGTTCGGCAGCGCAACCGGCTGCTGGCCAAGGGGCTCCAGCCCCACCTGCTGACGATGACCGCCACACCCATTCCCCGCACCCTGGCCCTCTCGATCCACGGCGACCTCGACCTCAGCCAGATCGATGAACTGCCGCCCGGTCGCACCCCGATCCAGACCCGGCTGCTGCGGGGCTCCGAGCGGACCGGCGCCTGGGAGCTGGTGCGACGGGAGGTGGCCGGGGGCCAGCGGGCCTACGTGGTGCTGCCCCTGGTGGAGGAATCGGAGAAGCTTGATCTCCGCTCAGCCGTGGAGGTGCACCGCCACCTCGATGAGGAGGTGTTCCCGGAACTCACGGTGGGGCTGCTCCACGGGCGGATGACCGGCGAGGAGAAGCAGCGGGCCATCAGCGCCTTCCAGGAGGGCCGCTCCCAGGTGCTGGTGTCCACCACGGTGGTGGAGGTGGGGGTGGACGTGCCGGAGGCGAGTGTGATGGTGATCGAACATGCCGAGCGCTTCGGCCTGGCCCAGCTGCACCAGCTGCGGGGGCGGGTGGGTCGGGGGGCCGCCGCATCCCATTGCCTGCTGCTGCACGAGGGCGACAACGCCATGGCCCGCCAGCGGCTGGAGCTGCTGGCCCGCAGCAGCGACTGCTTCGAGATCGCCGAGATGGACCTGCGGCTGCGGGGCCCGGGCCAGGTGCTTGGCACCCGCCAGTCGGGCCTGCCGGACCTGGCCCTGGCCAGCCTCAGCGACGACGGCGCCGTGCTGGAGGAGGCACGGCTGTCGGCGCAGCGGATCCTGGCGGAGGATCCCGACCTGGCCCGGCATCCGCCCCTGCGCGAGGCCCTCGAAGCCCAGCGCCGCCGCTCCGTGGAGGCGGCCCAGTTGAATTGATGCCGATCACCGGGTCGTGCCGGACCCGCCGCGTCCATGCCGCCCCTGCGCCCCTGGAGTCCGATTCCGATTGCCGACGGCGGGGAGCCCCTGGCCGACCTGCCGCCGGGCCTGTGGCGCCTGGAGCCCCATCCCTACCAGGCCCTGGGGGCGCCCTACGGCCCCGATGCCAGCCCGTTCCGCCTTCGGCGGGGAGTGGTCGTGCGCCTGGAGCGGGCACAGGAGCGGCTGCGGCAGCACCGGCCCGACTGGCGGCTGGCCATCTTCGACGCCTGGCGTCCCATCGCCGTTCAGGAGTTCATGGTACGCCAGGCCTTCCGTGATGCCTGCCGCGAGCGGGGCCTTGACCCCGACGCCTTCGGACTCCCCCAGCAGGCCGTGGCGGCGGAGGTGGATCGCTTCTGGGCCCCACCCTGTGCCGATCCGGCCACCCCGCCGCCCCACAGCACCGGCGCCGCGGTGGATCTCACCCTGGCCGACGCCAGCGGCCGCCCCCTGGCCATGGGCGGGGCGATCGACGCGATCGGAGCCATCTCCGAGCCCGACCACTACGCCGGCGCCGCCCCCGGCAGCGAGGCCGCCGGCTGGCACGAAGGGCGCCGCCTGCTGGCGACGGTGATGGGGGAGGCCGGCTTCGCCCAGCACCCCAACGAGTGGTGGCATTTCAGCCATGGCGACCAGCTGTGGGCCTGGCGCCATGGCGAGTCGCGGGCGCTCTACGGTGCCGTGGACGGTGCCGGCTGAGCTGCTCCCGGCGGCGGGCCACTGGTCATGGGATCACGGTCCCCGGCAGGGTCAGCCCCAGCCCCCGGAACAGCTCGCTGGCCTGGGGGCGGGTCAGCAGCCCCTTCTGGACGCAGCGCTTGAGGCTGGCCAGGGTGAGATCGTCCTGGACGCGCTTCAGCTTGGCGATCACCGCCGGGCTCTGGTCGGCGAAGGGCTGCAGGTGGGCCTCATAGGCGGCCCGGATCGCCTCCGGCCGGCAGGCCTGGGGATCGGAGTCGAAGGTCCGCACCGGGGGTTCGGGGGGACTGGGGCGCTCAGCCGCGTCACTGGCGTGCCCCGAGCCGGACGGCAGGCCCGTCAGCACCCCGAGGAGGAGGACGCCCAGGAGGGGGCGGATCGAAGCGGCGGTTCGGCGGCCCATCAGGCCGCGGTCAGCAGCTGGCCGACCCTTTCGGCGCCGATCCGCTCGATGAAGTCGCCGAAGCGGCTGCGGGGGCCCCCCTGGTCGCGCCAGGCCACCAGCAGCGGCTCCAGCGTGGCCTCCAGCTTCTCCAGGGGCATCTTCTCCAGGTAGGGGCTGGCCAGGCGGGTCAGGCCGTGGCTGCCGCCGAGCCAGAGCTGGTAGGTGTCCACGCCGCTGCCCACCAGACCGATCTCGGCCATGTAGGGGCGGGCGCAGCCGTTGGGGCAGCCGGTCATGCGCACCAGCAGGGGTTTGCGGATCTCCAGGCGTTCCAGCAGGGCCTCGAGGCGATCGAGCACCGAGGGCAGGATCCGTTCCGCTTCGGTGATCGCCAGGCCGCACAGGGGCAGGGCCGGGCAGGCCAGGGCATGGCGGGCCAGGGGTGCCGGCGCCTCGGGGGCGCTCAGCCCGAGAGCCTCCAGACCCTCCCGCACCGACGTCCGCTGGGCGCTGCCGATGTTGCAGAGCAGCAGGTCCTGGTTGGGGGTGAGCCGCACCTCCAGCTGGTAGGTCTCGACGAGACGCCGCAGGCCGCTCTTGAGCTCGCCGTGCAGCCGGCCGCACAGCACCGGCAGGCCCACGAACCAAAGACCCGGGGACTGGCGGTGCCAGCCCAGGTAGTCGGTGAGCACGGCGGCGGGTTCCCGGCGCATCGCCTTGATCGGATGGAGAAAGTAGCGGCCCAGTTCGGTGCGGAACCAGTCGACCCCCCGGTCGTGGATCAGGTACTTCATGCGGGCGTGGCGGCGCTGCTCCCGGTCGCCGTGGTCGCGCTGCAGGGCGACGATCGCCTGCACCAGCTCCAGCACCTGGCCGGAAGCGACGTAGCCGAGGGGATCGGCGGTACGGGCGAAGGTCTCGTCCTTGTTGTGGGTCCGCCCCATGCCACCGCCCACGTAGACATTGCAGCCCAGCGGCCGGCCGGAGGGGTCGCTGAACAGCACCAGACCGATGTCCTGGGTGAGCAGATCCACCGAGTTGTCGCCGGGGACGGTGACGGCCACCTTGAACTTGCGCGGCAGGTAGGTGGAGCCGTAGAGCGGTTCGGCCTCATCACCGCTGAACACGGCGCCGCTCTCCTGCAGCCGGCGCGCCTTCTTCACCGGACCCCGGGGCCTGATCCGGTAGCTCAGGTCTCCATCCACCCAGAGGTCAAGGTAGGAGCCTTCGGCGGCCTGGGGGGCCAGCAGGTCGGCGATGCGATCGGCCAGCAGGCGCGCCTCCGGATAGCCGTCGCGCTCGAACGGGGCCGCCGGGGCCATCACGTTGCGGTTGATGTCCCCGCAGGCCGAAAGGGTGGAGCCCAGGGCCCGCACGATGCCGCCGATCACCTCCTTGAGGTCGGTCTTCTGGACGCCGTGCATCTGGAAGGCCTGGCGCGTCGTGATCCGCAGGGTGCCGTTGCCCAGCCGGTCGGCGAGGCCATCGAGCGCCAGGTACAGGGATGTGGGGATGCGCCCGCCGGGGTTGCGCAGCCGCAGCATCATCTGCCAGTCCTTCTCCGCCCCCTTGCGGCGGTTGTCCCGGTCGTCCTGCTGGTAACTGCCGTGGAACTTGAGGATCTGGACGGCGGGATCGCTGAAGCTGGGCAGATCGTTGCCCAGTTCGGCCGCCAGGGGATCATGGAGGTGGCCGCTGCCGGCCTTGAGGGCCTCCTGCTTCGTGGGGGGCTTGGTGGTGGGAGCCGATGGGAGCGACGTGCTGTCGGCGACCGTCGTCGAGGACATCGGCATGCGGAAGGGTGTCAGGACTGAAACTAGCGAACGGGACGGGGCACTCCGCCGAAGGGTCCGGCCGTTTCCCGCCTTTGCATACAGTCGCCTCCTGCCCGCTCCCCTGCATGGCCACCTTTCTTCTGGAGATCGGAACCGAGGAACTGCCGGCCGATTTCGTGCGTCTGGTCCAGCCCCAGCTGGAGGCGATCGTGGCCCGCGACCTGAAGGAGGCCCGACTCGCCTGGGACGGCATCCGCACCGGCGGAACACCCCGGCGCCTGGCGGTGACGGTCACCGGCCTGCCGCGGGAACAGGAGGATCTGGTGGAGGACCGCAAGGGCCCGCCGGCCCACCAGGCGTTCCGTGATGGCCAGCCCACCCAGGCCGCCATCGGATTCGCCCGGCGCTGCGGCTGCTGCCCCGACCGGCTGGAGATCCGCGACACCGACAAGGGGCCGTTCGTGTTCGCCCGCACCACCGAGGCCGGCCGCGCCACCGCCGACGTGCTGGCCGGCTGCATCCCCGGGTGGATCCGCTCCCTGCAGGGACGGCGCTTCATGCGCTGGGGTGCCGGGGACGGCCGCTTCAGCCGCCCCCTGCGCTGGTTGGTGGCGCTGCTCGACGAGGCGGTGGTGCCGGTGGCGCTCACCGATCTGGATCCTCCCCTGGCCAGCGGCCGGCTCAGCCGCGGCCACCGCCTCCATGCGCCAGCGGTGACGATCCCCTCGGCCTCGGGCTATGCCGCCGCCCTGGAGGCGGCCGACGTCCAAGTGAATCGGGAGGCCAGGGGCACCGCCATCCGCACGGCCCTGGAGGCCGCCGCCGCGCGGGCGGGGGCGGAGCTGGATCTGCCGGAGGAGTTGTTCGACGAGCTGGTCGACCTGGTGGAGTCCCCCCGGCTGATCGAGGGCTCCATCGACGCCGACTACCTGGCCCTGCCACCGGAGGTGCTGAGCACCGTGATGCGCTCCCACCAGCGCTACGTCCCCCTGCGCCGGGCGGACGCCCCGTCCGATCCCCTGGCCCTGGTGGCCGGCGAGGCCCTGATGCCCCGCTTCCTGTGCCTCTCCAACGGCCTGGCTTCCGCAGCCGACACGATCCGCCGTGGCAATGAGCGGGTGCTGCGGGCCCGTCTGGCCGACGCGGCCTTCTTCCTGGAGGCGGATCGCCGTCAGAGCAGCGCCGAACGGGTGGAGGCCCTCGGGCGGGTCACCTTCGCCGAAGGGCTCGGCAGCCTGGCTGATCGCAGCCAGCGCCTGGCCTGGATGGCGGATCGGCTCTGCCGTCGCCTGGATCTGGCGGAGCCGACCGCCTCTGCCGCCCGCCGGGCCGCTCCCTTCTGCAAGCACGACCTCGTGAGCCAGATGGTGGGCGAGTTCCCGGAACTGCAGGGGGTGATGGGGGCCAAGTACCTGCTGGCTGAGGGGGAATCCCGCGCCGTGGCCCTGGCGGTGCTGGAGCATTACCTGCCCCGTGGCGCGGGCGACGCCCTGCCGGCTTCCGAGGCGGGGGCGGTGCTCGCCCTGGCCGAACGGCTGGAGCTGCTGCTCAGCATCTTCGCCAGGGGCGAGCGGCCCAGCGGCTCCTCCGATCCCTATGCCCTGCGGCGGGCGGGCAACGGTCTGCTGCAGATCCTCTGGGATCGGGACTGGTCGCTTGATCTGGTGGACCTGATGGCCGAGGCCACCGCCCACTGGCAGCGGCTGCTGCCGGAACTGGCGGTGCAGCCGCTGAGCCTGGCCGCCGACCTGCTCGACTTCCTGCGCCAGCGGCTGGCCAGCCTGCTGGAGGAGGAGGGCTTCGGTGCCGATCTGGTCCAGGCGGTGGCGGGGGATGGCGTCGCGCTGGAGCGGCTGCTGCAGGATCCGGCCGATGCCCGCGCCCGGGTGGAGCTGCTGCGGCGTCTGCGCCGCGAGGAGCGCCTCCCCCTGGTGCAGGCGGTGGTGCAGCGGGCCTCCCGGCTGGCCGAGCAGGCCGATCTGGCGACGGATCTGGTCAGTCCCCGGGGGGTGGTGGATCCGGACCTCTTCGGTTCCCCCAGCGAAGCCGCCGTGCTGACGGTGCTGGAGGCGCTGGCGGTCCATGCCGCCGCCACCGGAACCGCCCGCTACGAGCCCCTGGCCCGGAGGCTGGGGGAGAGCGGCGCCACGCTGGCGGCCTTCTTCGATGGTCCCGAGAGCGTGATGGTGCTCTGCGACGAGCCCGCGGTGCGCCGCAACCGCCTGCGGCTGCTGGCGGTGCTGCGCAACCAGGCATCGGTGCTCGCCGATTTCAGCCGTCTCAGCGCTTCTCCCTAGCCTCGTCATCCGTGCCGTCCACCCCGTTGCCGTCCCCTTCACCGTCGTCGTCCCTGTCGTCGCTGCTGCTGGAAGGCCTGGTGATCGGCGTGCTGATCCTGCTCAACGGCGTCCTGTCGGGTTCCGAGCTGGCCATGATGTCGGCCCGGCGCCTGCGGCTGGAGCAGGAAGCTGAGCGGGGCCACCATCCGGCGGGGGTGGCGCTGCAGCTGATCCGCTCCCCCAACGACTTCCTCTCCACTGTGCAGATCGGCATCACGCTGATCGGCATTCTCAGCGGGGCCCTCGGCGGTTCACGGGTGGCCCAGTCGCTGCAGCCGCTGCTGCAGGCGGTGCCACTGCTGCGTCCCTGGGCCGAACCCCTGGCCCTGGGCCTCGTGGTGACCGTGATCACCTTCTTCTCCCTGGTGCTGGGAGAACTGGTGCCCAAGCGCATCGCCCTCAGCGACCCCGAGCGCATCGCCTGCACCGTGGCCCCTCCGATGCGCACCCTGTCCCGCTGGATGGCCCCGCTGGCCCACCTGCTGGGGGCCTCCACCGATCGCCTCCTCGGTCTGATGGGCATCGGCGAGACCGGTGAGCCGGAGATCACCGAGGAGGAGATCAGGAGCCTGCTGCGGCGGGGAACGGAATCCGGTCTGTTCGAGGTGGCGGAACACGCCATGGTCGAGCGGGTGTTCCGTCTGGCCGACCGACCGGTCAAGGCGATCATGACGCCGCGCACCGACATCCGCTGGCTGGATCTGTCCGAATCGCCCCAGACCCACCTCGAGACGGTGATGGAGATCAACCACTCCCTGTTCCCGGTGGCCCGCGGCAGCCTCGACGACTGCGTGGGTGTGGTCCGCGGCCGCACCCTTCTGGCGGCCCAGCTCGGCGACGGTCCCCGTGACATCGCGTCGCTGCTGCAGTCACCCCTCTACGTGGGGGAGAGCACGCGGGCCCTGAAGCTGATCGAGCAGTTCCGCACCACGGGTGTGCACATCGCCCTGGTCACCGACGAATTCGGCGGCATCGAAGGACTCGTGACCCTCACCGACATGATGGAAGCGATCGTCGGCGATCTTTCCTCCGCCACGGGCGAGGAGGACCCAATGATCATCGTGCGTCAGGACGGCTCCTGGCTCCTCGATGGTGCGCTCGACATCGCCGATTTCAAGGACCTGGTGGAGAAGGCACGGCTGCCGGAGGAAGTCCGGGGCGGCTACCAGACCCTGGGGGGCTTCGTGATGCACTACCTCGAGCACATTCCCCGGGCCGGGGAGAGCTTCGCCTGGGATGACCTGCGCATCGAGGTGGTCGACATGGACGGCAACCGGGTCGACAAGCTCCTGGTCAGCCGCATCGAGGAGCCATCGGACGGACCGGACGGCCCGGCCTGAACCTCATTTGGCGACCAGCACCGGCTCCTTGACGGTGTCGGCATCGGGATCCGCGGGCGGCGTGACGGCATGGATGCCGGCCGGCTTCATCGCCGAGCGAGGCTCGGCCGCCGCCAGGATCGCTTCGGCTTCCTCGGGCGAGCGGACGGCGCTGGGGACCGGCTTGTAGCCGGCGGGCGCCAGGGCCTGGCCCCTCAGCACCGCCCCCAGCGTGAGCACGGTGAGCTTGAGCTGCTGCCAGGGGTTCATCGCCACCACCCGCTTGTAGAGGTAGCTGTCGAAGGTGAGGCGCTGGACGTCCTTGTCGTCGCACATCTCGACGAAGGCCTCGCGGGCCGCGTCGTTGCTGTAGAAGATGTTCTGCAGCAGCTCCAGCACCTTGTAGGTGGCGCCGTACTTGCGGTCCCATTTGCGCAGGTAGACCTTCAGGTCCTTCTCGGTGGGGATGCGGCTGCCGGAGGCGCTGGCGGCGACGATCTCCTCGGCGCACATCCGGCCGCTCTTGGCGGCGAAGTAGATGCCCTCGCCGGAGCTCTTGGTGACGTAGCCGGCCGCGTCCCCCACCAGGGCCATCCGTCCCACCACCCGCCGGGGGCGGGGATGTTCGGGAATGGGGTGGGCCTCCACCTTGATCACCTCACCCCGCAGCAGCCTCCGGCTGGCACGCTCGCGGATGCCCTTCTGGAGTCCCTTGATCAGGGACTGGTTGGCCTGCATGGTGCCGGTGCCCACCGCCACGTGGTCGTACTTGGGGAACACCCAGGCGTAGAAATCCGGTGACACGTCGGTGCCGACGTACATCTCGGCGAGATCCTCGTAGTAGGCCATCTCCTCGGCCGGAAGCCGGATCCGCTCCTGGAAGGCGATCGCCACGTTGTAGTCGCCGGCATCCATGGCCTTGGCCACCCGGCTGTTGGCGCCGTCGGCGCCCACGATCAGATCCACCTTGAGGGTCTTGAGTTCACCGGTGGGGCCTCCGGAGGAGTAGTCCGCGTAGTGGAGGGTGTAGGGCCCCTGGCGCTGGCTGCCGGTGTCGATGCTCTGCACCAGACCGTTGACCAGGTGGGCCCCGAGCTCGGCGGCCCGGTTGCGCAGGAAGCCGTCCAGGATCTCCCGCCGGCACATGCCGATGTACTCGTTGCCGTTCTCCAGGTGGATGTCGACCTCCCGGTTGGAGGGAGAGATCATCCGCATGTTCCGCACCTTGCGGTCGATGATCGATTCCGGCAGGTCGAATTCCTCCACCATGCACAGGGGGATCGCGCCACCGCAGGGTTTGGCGTTGTCGAGCTTGCGCTCGAACAGCCAGGTCTCGATGCCGGCCTTGGCGAGAACTTCCGCAGCACATGAACCGCTGGGGCCGCCGCCCACGACTGCCACTCGCAACATCTTGAAACCTGCTCTGCCATTGGGATGTGGCCTGGAAGCTAACACCGCCGGACGGGCCAGCGCCCGGTACAGCAAGTTCTGAAATGCCCCCCGCCTAAGATCAGGGATTGCCCGCGGCCGAGCGAATCTCCCCCTGAGGGAACGTCCGCCCACGCTCCGCCGAGGTCCGTCGCCGATGCCCCCTGGTGATGACATCCCGCTGGCCAGGCGCACCACGCCGCCGCCGCGCCGGTCCGCGTCCCTGCCCTGGCGGATCGCCCGGGTCGTGCTCAGCGCCGCTTTGCTGGCCGGTGGCGGTGTTCTCCTGCTGATCGGCCCGCTGCGCTCCTGGATCACGCCCACGCCCGTGCCGGGACTGGCGGCCCGCCTGGGGCCGGACGGCCGGCTCCTCGGCCACTTCCCCTACCCCGAAGCCGACCCCGCCGAACTGGTGGCCATCGCTCCGGGGCTGCGGCTGCGTCCGGACGCGGCCCGTGCCCTGGAGGCCATGCGGGCCGCCGCCGATGCCGATGGCGTCGCTCTCACCGTGCTCAGCGCCTGGCGCAGCGTCGAGCTGCAGAAGCAGCTGTTCTTCGATGTCAAGGCCGAGCGCAACCAGACCTCCGCCGACCGGGCCCGGGTCAGCGCACCGCCGGGCTTCTCCGAGCACAGCACCGGCTTCGCCGTGGATCTGGGGGACGGCCGCCTGCCCTCCACCAATCTGATGGAAAGCTTCGAGACCACCGATGCCTACCGCTGGCTCGATCGCCACGCGGCCCGCTTCCATTTCGTGCGTTCCTTCCCCAGGGGCAATCCCCAGGGAGTCAGCTACGAACCCTGGCACTGGCGCTTCGAAGGGTCCACCGAGGCCCTGGAGATGTTCGAGCCCGCCCAGCGGCTGGCCCGCTGAACCGGCAGGTTGGGCCACCCGCCGTCGGGGGTGTTCGGAGGGGGTGGGAGTAGGATCAAGATTCGCTTCAACGTTCGCCACATGTCCCACCGTGCCGGCGCGGCAGGGTTCTCCAAAGAGTCCTGACCAAACATCAGAGCGTTGGTTGGTCCCTGTTCCCAGCCCTGGATTCCCCGGCCCGCCCCGTTCAGGGTCCGGGTCAACCCCCAGTTGAACGCCCCATCCGAACGCCACGTTGGCAGCGACATGTCTTCTTCGTCTCGCCATCAACGCCCCGTTTCCCTGGAAACGACCACCGTCGATTCGATTTCGTCGAACCCTTTCCCACACCTTCGCAGGACGACATCCCCATGAGCGGCGACATCAAAGGCGCCCCGATACGCAATATCGCGATCATTGCCCACGTCGACCACGGCAAGACCACCCTGGTGGATGCCCTGCTCGAGCAGTCCGGCATCTTCCGCGAAGGTGAGGCGGTGCCCACCTGTGTGCTCGATTCCAATGATCTCGAGCGGGAGCGGGGGATCACGATCCTCTCCAAGAACACCGCCGTGGATTACAACGGCATCCGCATCAACATCGTCGACACCCCGGGACACTCCGACTTCGGCGGCGAGGTGGAGCGGGTCCTCGGCATGGTCGACGGCTGTCTGCTGATCGTGGACGCCAACGAAGGCCCCATGCCCCAGACCCGCTTCGTCCTCAAGAAGGCGTTGGAGAAGGGCTTGCGTCCGATCGTGTTCGTCAACAAGATCGACCGGGCCCGCGTAGATCCGGAGCAGGCCGTCGACAAGGTGCTCGATCTGTTCATCGAGCTCGGCGCCGACGACGACCAGTGCGACTTCACCTATCTCTTCGGCAGTGGCATGGGCGGTTACGCCAAGCCCGACATGGCTACCGAGAGCGACAACATGAAGCCGCTCTTCGACGCGATCCTGCGCCATGTGCCGCCGCCGGTGGGTGATCCCACCAAGCCCCTGCAGCTGCAGGTCACCACCCTCGACTACTCCGACTTCCTGGGTCGGATCATGATCGGCCGGGTCCACAACGGCACGATCGCCGGTGGCCAGAGCGTCGCCCTGATCCGCGACGACGGCAGCATCAAGCGCGGCCGGATCAGCAAGCTGCTGGGCTTCCAGGGGCTGCAGCGGGTGGAGATCCCCGAAGCCAGGGCCGGCGATCTGGTGGCCGTCGCCGGGTTCGACGAGGTCAACATCGGCGAGACCATCGCCTGCCCCGACCATCCCGAGGCCCTGCCCCTGATCAAGGTGGACGAACCCACCCTGCAGATGACCTTCGTCGTCAACGATTCCCCCTTCGCCGGCAAGGAAGGCAAGTTCGTCACCAGCCGCCAGCTGCGCGACCGTCTGCAGCGGGAACTGCTCACCAACGTGGCCCTGCGGGTCGAGGACACCGACTCCCCGGACCGCTTCTCCGTCTGCGGCCGGGGTGAGCTGCACCTCGGCATCCTCATCGAGACGATGCGCCGTGAGGGCTTCGAATTCCAGGTCTCCCAGCCGCAGGTGATCTTCCGCACCATCGACGGCACCCCCCACGAACCGTTCGAGACCCTGGTGATGGACGTGCCGGAGGAGGCCGTCGGCAGCTGCATCGAGAAGCTGGGCATCCGCAAGGGCGAGATGCAGAACATGGAGGCCACCAGCGACGGTCGCACCCAGCTGGAGTTCGTGGTGCCGTCGCGGGGCCTGATCGGCTTCCGGGGCGACTTCATCCGCGCCACCCGCGGCGAGGGGATCATGAGCCACTCCTTCCTCGACTACCGCCCCATGCAGGGTGACTTCGACGCCCGCCGCAACGGTGTGCTGATCGCCTTCGAGGAGGGCACCGCCACCTTCTATGCCCTCAAGGGCGCTGAGGACCGGGGCCAGTTCTTCATCACCCCCGGCACCAAGGTCTACAAGGGGATGATCGTGGGCGAGCACAACCGTCCGCCCGATCTCGAGATCAACGTTTGCAAGGCCAAGCAGGTCACCAACATCCGCTCGGCCGGTGCCGAGGTGCTCGACACCCTGCAGGCCCCCATCCAGATGACGCTGGAACGGGCCCTCGAGTACATCGGCCCCGACGAGATGCTGGAGGTCACCCCCGAGTCGATCCGGCTGCGCAAGATGGCGGTGAAGAAACCCGCCAAGCGTTGAGCTCCGGAGCCCCTCTCGCCGACGAGGAAACCCTGCTGCAGGCCGACCCGCGCCTGCAGCGGGCCATCGACCACTTCAACGTCGCCGAGTGGTATCCATGCCACGACGGCTTCGAGGAGCTCTGGCACGAGACCCAGGGACCGATCCGGCCCGTGCTCCAGGGCCTGCTGCAGATCGCCGTGGCCGAACTCCATCTCGAACGCGGCAATCGCCGCGGAGCGACGGTGCTGATGGGCGAGGGACTGGGGCGGCTGCGGGGCTGCGGCGATGAGGCCCTCGGCCTGCTCCTGGAACCGGTCCGGACCCGGGCCGCCCGCAGGCTGGAGGCCCTGCAGCAGCAGGGCGATCTCAGCGGCCTGGCCCTGCCGCGCCTGGAACCGGCGTGGGGAACGGGCCCGGCGCCGGTACATTGATCAGACGCAAGGCCTCCACGATCTCCACCTTGACCCTGCCCCCCCGTCCTCTGCTGTTGGTGCTCGCCGCGGGGTTCGTCGGCGCAGCCCTGCTGGTGCTCCCGTCCCGTCCTGTTGCGGCCCAGGCGCCGGCTGCCCCGGCGTCAGCCCAGGCCCCGAAGCCGAAGCCTCCGGCCACCGGCATGGTCACGATCGAGTCGGACGTGCAGCAGGCCGACAACCAGAACGGCATCGTCACCGCCACGGGCAACGTGCGCATCGTCTACGCCGATCGGGGCATGACGGCCACCTCGCGCCAGGCCCAGTACTTCAGCAACGAGGGTCGCCTGGTGCTCACCGGCGATGTGGACGTGATCGACACCGATGGCCAGAGGCTGCGGGCGGAGCGCGTGGTGTACCAGCTCGACAGCGAGCGCCTGCTGGCGGAGCCGCCCACCGGCAAGCAGGTGTTCAGCAAGTTCCGTCTTCAGCAGGGCACCGCCAAGCCGGCACCCGCCAAACCGTGAGCCTGGCACTGGAGAGGGTGGCCATCACCCTCGCCGGCCGCCCCCTGGTGACCGACGTCAGCCTGGAGCTTCACCCGGGGGAGGTGGTGGGGTTGCTGGGGCCGAACGGGGCCGGCAAGACCACCACCTTCAACCTGGTCACCGGTCTGCTGCGGCCCGACTGCGGCGAGGTGCTGCTCGACGGGGCGTCGGTAGCCCATCTGCCCATGCCCCGCCGCGCCCGGCTGGGCATCGGCTACCTCCCCCAGGAGGCGAGCGTCTTCCGCCAGCTCAGCGTCCGCGACAACCTGATGCTTGCCCTGCAGGAGAGCGGTTCGGAGCCGACCGGGCGCCGCCGCCGCCTGGAGGGGCTGATCAACGACTTCCATCTCAGCGGCTTCCAGCACCGCCGTGGCTACCAGCTCTCCGGCGGGGAGCGCCGCCGCTGCGAGGTGGCCCGGGCCCTGGCGGTGGGTGATCAGGGCCCCCGTTACCTGCTGCTCGATGAACCGTTCGCGGGGGTGGATCCCATGGCCGTCGCCGATCTCCAGACGCTGATCGACAGCCTGCGCAACCGTGGAATGGGCGTTCTGATCACCGATCACAACGTCCGGGAGACCCTGGCGATCACCGACCGGGCCTACATCCTGGCCGATGGCAGGATCCTTGCCTCCGGTGCCTCCCATTCCGTGGCCAACGATCCCCTGGTGCGGCGTCACTACCTCGGCGAGGGCTTCCAGCTTTGAAGGGGGCCCTGCTGGAGAAGCGTCCCACCTGGCTGCAGCTGCCGGGCGGTGAGCGGCTGCGGGAGTGGAAGCCGATGCCCCGCTGGCGGGATCTGCCCCTGCTCGACCGCTGGCTGCTGCAGGAGCTGCTGGGCCCACTGCTGTTCGGCATCGCCGCCTTTACGGCGGTGTCCCTCTCGGTGGGGGCGGTGTTCGAGCTGGTGCGCCGGGTCGCCGAATCGGGCCTGCCGTTGCTGGCGGCCGTGAACGTGCTGCTGCTTCGCCTGCCCTCCTTCCTGGTGCTCTCCTTCCCGATGGCCACCCTGATGGCCACCCTGCTGGCCTACAGCCGTCTGTCGGGGAGCAGCGAGCTGACCGCCCTGCGCAGCGTGGGGGTGAGCACCCGCCGGATGGTCCTGCCAGCCCTGGCCCTGGCGCTGGTGATGTACCTGCTGACCTTCGTGTTCAACGACGCGATCGTGCCGCGGGCGAATCTGGCGGCGACCAACAGCCTGGAGCGGGCCCTCGGAAGAGCGATTGCCACAGAACAAAGTGACAATGCCCTCTATTCAAGGTTTGGGGATGTTGAACTGTCTGACGGGACCATTGAACACAGGCTGAGCCATATCTTCTATGCACGCAAGTTTGTCAAAGGTGTCATGAAAGAAGTGACTCTTCTCGACTTCTCGCGTCCTGACTATCGCCAAGTTCTTACAGCCAAGGAAGGAAGATGGAACGAGGACAAAGCCATGTGGGAATTTATTGATGGCAGGACTACAAATATTGATATCGCTACCGGTTCAACCACCTCTGCTGTCTTTGACCGCTACTTCTACCCCTTCACCCGCGACCCGATCGAAGTGGCCCAGCTGCCCACCGACGCCAGCACCATGACCGTGGGGCAGGCCCTGCGCGCGGAGCGGCTGCTGCTGGAAGCCAACAACACCAAGGAGGCGCGGCGGCTGCGGGTGCGCATCCAGGAGAAGTTCGCCTTTCCGGCCATCTGCCTGGTGTTCGGCCTGATCGGCAGCAGCCTGGGGGTGCGTCCCAATTCCCGCACCAGCCGCAGCCAGGGCTTCGGCATCAGTGTGCTGCTGATCTTCGGCTACTACCTGATGTCCTTCATCTTCAGCTCCCTGGGGGTCACGGGCACGTTGACGCCATTCCTGGCGGCCTGGCTGCCGGTGCTGATCGGGCTGGCCGGAGGGCTCTGGCTGCTCCGACAGGCGAGCCGCTGAGGCCCCGGCAGCGGGATGGCACGGCAGAGTGGAGCGGTTTCGATCCGCTCCTTTGGTGAACGATCCGGTCATCGGCCTCGGCCTTGCGGCCTTCGCCCTGCTTCTGCTGGTGCTCCCCGTCGCCTTCTGGTCGCTCAGCGGAGGCCACAGCAGCCCGGTGGTCAGGATCCTGGTGGCGTCGGCCAATCTCTGCCTCACGGCCCAGCTGGTGCTGCGCTGGTGGGAGTCCGGCCACTTCCCGATCAGCAACCTCTATGAGTCGCTCTGCTTCCTGGCCTGGGCCTGCACCCTCACCCAGCTGCTGGTGGAGCGCAGCTGGCCCAACCCCCTGGTGCCGGCGGCGGCCACGCCGTTGGGGCTGGGCTGCGTGGCCTTCGCCAGCTTCGCCCTGCCCGAGCGCCTCCAGGAGGCCTCCCCGCTGGTACCGGCCCTGCGCTCCAGCTGGCTCGTCATGCACGTCAGCGTGATCATGGTCAGCTACGCCGCCCTCCTGGTGGGGTCGCTGCTGTCGGTGGCCGTGCTGTTCGTCGACCGCAACCAGGATCTCGAGCTGCGCAGCAGCTCGATCGGCAGCGGCGGCTTCCGCCAGGCCCGGCTGGCCAGCGACGGTCCCGGCGCCATGGCCCTCATCAGCAGCAGCTTCCGGGTCAGCGAGCAGCTCGACAGCCTCAGCTACCGCACCATCACCGTGGGTTTCCTGCTGCTCTCGGTGGGCCTGGTGAGCGGGGCGGTGTGGGCCAATGAGGCCTGGGGAAGCTGGTGGAGCTGGGACCCGAAGGAAACCTGGGCCCTGATCTGCTGGCTGGTCTACGCCGCGTACCTGCATACCCGTCTGATCCGCGGCTGGCAGGGCCGCCGGCCGGCGCTGCTGGCTTCGTTGGGTCTGGTGGTGATCGCCGTCTGCTACATCGGCGTCAACCTGCTGGGCATCGGACTGCACAGCTACGGCTGGTTCCTGGGTGACTAGGACGCCGCCCGACCGGTGTCGGTGGCTGCCGGCAGAACGGCTGCGCATCCCCCTTGTGCTGCTGGCGGGTCTCGGCCTGAGGCTGGCCCTGTCGGCGATTCTGCCGCCGGGTTACGACGAGGCCTGCTACACCTTCCACGGGCAGCATCCTGCCCTGAGATATTTCGACCATCCCCTCGCCGTGGGGGTCTGGGCCTGGGCCGGCCAGCGCCTGGGGGGGCGGTCCTGGCCTGCAGGATCCCTTCCCTGCTGAGCTACACCATCGCCCTGGCCCTGCTGGCCGGAGCGACGCAGCGCTGGTTCGGCCGGCGCGCGCCCTTCTGGCGGCCCTGCTGGGCAGCCTCTGTCCGCTGCTGCTGCTCTGCGGCGGGTTGCTGCTCCTGCCGGACAGCCCCCTGCTGCTGGCCCTGGCGCTCCTGCTCGTCTGGCTGTCACGGCACCCGGCGGTGATCCCTACCACGGCCGGCGAGACCATCGGGCTCGGGCTGATTCTCGGCCTGGTCACCCTCGGCAAGTACCACGCCTTCCTGGTGCTCCTTTCACTGCTGGGATGGAGCCTGGGATCGCCCGATCGCCGCGCTCTGGTCCGCCGTCCCTGGCCAGCCCTGGGATGGCTGATCCGGTTGATCGTCTCGGCGCCGCTGTGGCTCTGGAATGTCCAGAACGTCTGGGTCTCCTTCCTGTTCCATGGGGGCCGCACCGATGCCGTGGCCGGCTATGCGCTGGCCGCTCCCCCGCTGTTTCTGCTCTCCCAGGTGGCGTTGCTCTTCCCGACGCTGGGGATCGTTCCGCTGCTGGCCCTGCTGCCCCGCTTCCACCTGGACGGGGCCGCCGGCCCCCGGCAGTTGCTGCGCTGGCTGGTGCTGCCGCAGCTGCTCGTGTTCACCGCCCTCACGGGCAGGATGCACGTGCTGGCGAGTTGGCTGGCCGGTCTGACGAGGCCCAGGCTGCGTACCTGGACCCTGGCGGCGGGATGGGGCACGGTCCTGCTGCTGCCGCCGCTGCTGCTCACCCTGTCGGCCCAGGCGCTGGGGACTGTTCAACCACTGGTTGCCGGCCGGTCTGGACACCACGACCCAGCTGATGCCCCCGGACAGCCTGCGACGGGACCTTCAGCGCCATCCAGCCGTCTGGAAGGCTCTCCAGGACGCCGACCTGATCGCCGCCAACCGCTACGACCTGCCGGGCTTCCTGTCCCTGGCCCTGGGCCGGAACCGCGCCATGGCCATCACCACCTTCAGCCCCGACGCGAGGGGCTTTGCCTGGTGGCAGCCGGCCGGGGGGTTCCGGGGAAGCAGGGGGGTGCTCTTCGGCATCGTCAAACCGGGACGGCCCCTCCTGCCGGATGCCTGGCTGCCCTGGCTGGGCCGCGTTGAATCGCTGGGCGAGGTGGATGTCCGCCGGGCGGGCCGACCGGCCCTGCGGCTGGCCTTCTCCCGTTTCGACCCCCTTCCCTGTCCGCTGCCGCGGTTCTATGGACCCTGTTCCCAGGCGCTGACGGCGCCGTGAAGCGCGGGGGCCGCCCGCCGGCCGGACCTCAGACCATGGCGGGCTCGGGGCGGCGGCTGTTGCGGATGCCGCGGATCGCCTCGGCGTAGTCGGCCTGGCCGAAGACGCCCGAGCCGCTGACGATCGCATTGGCGCCGGCCTCGATCACCTGCCAGGCGTTGCCGCTCTTGATGCCGCCGTCCACCTCGATCCAGGGATCGAGACCGCGCTCGTCGCAGAGGTGGCGCAGCTGACGGATCTTCTCCACCTGCGAGGGGATGAAGCTCTGGCCGCCGAAGCCGGGGTTGACGCTCATGATCAGCACCAGATCGCAGAGCTCCAGGCAGTACTCGAGCGTGTCGAGCGGGGTGCTGGGGTTGAGCACGGCGCCGGCCATCTTGCCCAGGTCCTTGATCTGGCTGAGGTTGCGGTGCAGGTGCGGGCAGGCCTCCACCTGGACGCTGATGATGTCGGCGCCGGCCTTGGCGAAATCGGCCACGTACTTCTCGGGCTCGACGATCATCAGGTGCACGTCGAGGGGCTTGGTCGTCACCGGCCGCAGCGCCTCGACGATCAGGGGGCCGATGGTGATGTTGGGGACGAAGCGTCCGTCCATCACGTCCACATGGATCCAGTCGGCACCGGCGGCGTCGACGGCCCTCACGTCGTTTCCGAGGCGGGAGAAGTCGGCCGACAGGATCGACGGGGAGATCACCAGGGGCTTGGTGCTCATGGACGGCCACCGCAGCGGAAGAGTGCGGTGATTGTAAGGAGCCGCTCACCGCGGCCCTCCCGGGAGCCCCCGGGGGTCCCCCCAGGGGCTCCCGGGCGCGCTGGTACGATGACCCCGCTTCGATACCGAGAGGCCTTGCAGCGGAAGGAACGTTCCCCGCTTTGCCTGCGGTCCGCCTCCGGCGTGCCGGCCCCTCGTTGAGGCCCCTCCCCCTGCCGGACCGTTGTGGATCGCACTCTCATCCAGGAACTGCTCGAAGTCGTCGAGCAGGCCGCCATCGCCTCCGCCCGCCTGACCGGGCTCGGCAAGAAGGACGAAGCCGACGCCGCGGCGGTGGAGGCCATGCGCACCCGCATGGGCAGCATCACCATGCAGGGCCGCATCGTCATCGGCGAGGGGGAGCGGGATGAGGCCCCCATGCTCTATATCGGTGAGGAGGTGGGCAGCGGCACCGGTCCCGGCGTCGACTTCGCCGTCGACCCCTGCGAGGGCACCAACCTCTGCGCCAATGCCCAGGACGGCTCGATGGCCGTGCTCGCCGCCAGCGACCGGGGTGGCCTCTTCTACGCCCCCGACTTCTACATGAAGAAGCTTGCCGCACCCCCGGCCGCCAAGGGCAAGGTGGACATCCGCAAGAGTGCCACCGAGAACATCGCCATTCTCAGCGAGTGCCTGGGGCTGGCCCCCAGCGAACTCACCATCGTGGTGATGGATCGGGCCCGCCACAAGGACCTGATCGCCGAAATCCGCGCCACCGGCGCCCGGGTCAAGCCGATCAGCGACGGTGACGTCCAGGCCGCCATCGCCTGCGGCTTCGCCGGCACCGGCACCCACTGCCTGATGGGCATCGGCGCCGCCCCCGAGGGAGTGATTTCCGCCGCCGCTCTGCGGGCTCTCGGCGGCCACTTCCAGGGCCAGCTGGTGTACGACCCCGCCGTCGCCCAGACCAGCGAGTGGGCCGATTACACCAAGGAGGGCAACATCGCCCGCCTCAACGAGATGGGCATCACCGACGTCGACAAGGTCTACGAGGCCGAGGAGCTGGCCTCCGGCGAGAACGTGGTTTTCGCCGGCAGCGGCATCACCCCCGGCCTGCTGTTCAAGGGTGTCGTGTTCGAGGCCGACTGCACCCGCACCAGCAGCCTGATCATCAGCACCCTCGACCGCAGCGCCCGCTTCACCGATACGGTGCACATCAAGGAGGGCGCCACGAGCATCGCCCTGCGCTGATCCCCACCAGAGTCCGGACCTCGGAGCCCGCCTCCATGCACATCGCCGTCGTCGGTCTGAGCCATCGCACGGCTCCGGTGGAGATCCGCGAACGCCTGAGCATCCCCGAGCAGACGATGGAGGATTCCCTTCAGCGACTTCGGGCCGATGAGCAGGTGATCGAGGCCTCGATCCTGAGCACCTGCAACCGGCTGGAGGTTTACACCCTCCTGCGCCATCCCGACCTGGGCATCACCGCCATCGGCGACTTCCTCAGCCGGCAGTCCGGTCTGGCGGTGGAGGAGCTGCGTCCCCACCTGTTCACTTACCACCACGAGGAGGCCGTGGCCCACCTGCTGCGGGTGGCCGCCGGGCTCGACAGCCTGGTGCTGGGCGAGGGCCAGATCCTCTCCCAGGTGAAGAAGATGGTGCGCCTGGGCCAGGAGCACCGCTCCGTGGGTCCGATCCTCAACCGCCTGCTCAACCAGGCGGTGAGCACCGGCAAGCGGGTGCGCACCGAAACCAACCTGGGCACCGGGGCGGTGTCGATCAGTTCGGCCGCCGTCGAGCTGGCCCAGCTGAAGGTGGGCCAGGCCCGGGGCACCGATGAGCTGGTGCCCCTCGACCAGGAGCAGGTGGCGGTGGTAGGGGCCGGCCGCATGGCCCGGCTGCTGCTCCAGCACCTGCAGGCCAAGGGCTGCCGGGGGGTGGTGCTGCTCAACCGCACCGTCGCCCGGGCCGAAGCCCTGGCGGCCGACTTCCCCACCCTGCCCGTGCAGTGCCGTCCCTTGGACGACCTCGACCACTGCCTGAGCACCTGCTCGCTCGTGTTCACCAGCACCGGCGCCGAGGAGCCGATCATCACGGCCCGGCGGCTGGAGGGGCTCAACCGCCGCTCCAGCCTGATGCTCATCGACATCGGTGTGCCCCGCAACATCAGCGCCGATGCGGCCGAGCTCCAGGGCGTCGACAGTTTCGACGTCGACGATCTCCAGGAGGTGGTCGCCCGCAACCAGGAGGCACGCCGGGAGATGGCGGCCGAAGCCGAGGGGTTGCTGGCCGAGGAGGCGCGGCTGTTCCTGGAATGGTGGGACGGCCTCGAGGCCGTGCCCCTGGTCAACCGGCTGCGCCTCCAGCTGGAGGACATCCGCGAGCAGGAGCTGCAGAAGGCCCTCAGCCGCATGGGCCCGGACCTCTCCGCCCGCGAGCGGAAGGTGGTCGAAGCCCTGAGCAAGGGCATCATCAACAAGATCCTGCACACGCCGGTCACCCGGTTGCGGGCCCCCCAGCCCCGCCAGCAGCGGCGGGTGGCCATGGGGGTGCTGCAGGACCTGTTCGAGCTTCACGACGACCCGCCGGAGGCCTGAGACCCGCCCCCCGGGGGGTCCCCGCTTCACCGGCTCCAGTCCCACCTTTCACTGCAACGGAACATGAACCGAGAAGCAGCAGCGCGGCGCTCCGCGTCACCACGCTCCAGTACGGTCTGGCCAGCCAAGGACCGAGGACTGGGCTCATGAAACGCGTTCTGGCCATCATCCTGGGAGGCGGAGCGGGAACGCGTCTCTACCCCCTCACCAAGATGCGGGCGAAACCCGCCGTTCCTCTCGCCGGGAAGTACCGACTGATCGATATTCCCATCAGCAACTGCATCAACTCCGAGATCAACAAGATCTACGTGCTGACGCAGTTCAACAGCGCTTCGCTCAACCGTCACCTGACGATGAGCTACAACCTCTCCTCCGGATTCGGCCAGGGGTTCGTGGAGGTCCTGGCCGCCCAGCAGACCCCCGACAGCCCCAGCTGGTTCGAAGGCACGGCCGATGCGGTGCGCAAGTACCAGTGGCTGTTCCAGGAATGGGACGTGGACCACGTCCTGATCCTCTCCGGTGACCAGCTCTACCGGATGGACTACAGCAAGTTCGTGCAGCACCACATCGAGTGCGGCGCCGACCTGACGGTGGGTGCCCTGCCGGTGGATGCGGCCCAGGCGGAGGGCTTCGGCCTGATGCGCACCTCCAGCGACGGCCGGATCCTGGAATTCAGCGAGAAGCCCAAGGGGGAGGCTCTCGCGGCCATGCGGGTGAACACCGAGAGCCTCGGTCTTTCCGCCGAGGAGGCCGCCAAGCGTCCCTACCTGGCCTCGATGGGGATCTACGTCTTCAACCGCAGCACCCTGTTCGATCTCCTGGCCAGCCATCCGGAGGCCACCGATTTCGGCAAGGAGATCATCCCCACCTCCCTCGGCCGGGGGGACCATCTGCAGACCTTCCTCTTCGACGACTACTGGGAGGACATCGGCACGATCGGGGCGTTCTACGAGGCCAACCTCGCCCTCACCGACCAGCCCAACCCGGCCTTCTCCTTCTACGACGAGAAGTTCCCCATCTACACCCGGCCCCGCTACCTGCCCCCCAGCAAGCTGCAGGATGCCCAGGTGACGCAGTCGATCATCGGAGAGGGATCCCTGCTCAAGGCCTGCAGCATCCACCACTGCGTGCTCGGGGTGCGCTCCCGGGTGGAGGACGAGGTGGTGCTCCAGGACACTCTCGTGATGGGGGCCGACTTCTTCGAATCCTCCGAGGAACGGCTGGTGCTGCGCGAACGGGGCGGCATCCCGATCGGTGTGGGCCAGGGCACCACGGTGAAGGGGGCGATCCTCGACAAGAACGTGCGCATCGGCCGCGACGTCACCATCGTGAACAAGGACCGGGTCGAGGAGGCCGACCGCCCGGAGCTCAATTTCTATATACGCAACGGCATCGTCGTGGTGGTGAAGAACGGCACGATCGCCGACGGCACGGTGATCTGAGGCCCGCCCCCGGGGAGGGCTGGGCCAGCAGTTGCTGACATCCCTCCCCGGGACACCGACGCTCCGCCGGCCTCTGGCCACAGTGTCGATGCAGCAAGACATCCAGGCTCCCATGGGCAAGGCGCATTTCGGACTCATCGGCCTCGGCGTGATGGGTGAGAACCTGGTCCTCAACGCCGAGCGAAACGGTTTCTCGAGCGTCGTCTACAACCGGACCTACGCCAAGACCGAGGAGTTCCTGGCCGGACGCGGTGCCGGCAAGGACATCGTGGGAGCGGCCACCCTCGAGGAGTTCGTGGCGGCCCTGGAGCGTCCCCGCCGCATCCTGATGATGGTCAAGGCGGGTGATCCGGTGGACGCCACCATCGCCAGCATCTCGCCGCTGCTGGAGGAGGGGGATCTGCTGATCGACGGCGGCAATTCCCTCTACACCGACACCGAGCGGAGGGTGGCCGAGCTGGAGAGCAAGAGCTTCGGCTACATCGGCATGGGCGTCTCGGGGGGGGCCAAGGGGGCCCTGGAGGGGCCGAGCATGATGCCCGGCGGCACCAGGGCCGCCTACGACGCGATCGAGGGCCTGGTGCGCAAGATGGCCGCCCAGGTGGAGGACGGCCCCTGCGTCACCTACATCGGCCCCGGCGGCGCCGGCCACTTCGTCAAGACCGTTCACAACGGCATCGAGTACGGCATCGAGCAGATCCTTGCCGAGGCCTACGACCTGATGAAGCGCATCGGCGGCATGGACGGCGAGGCCATGGCCGACGTGCTGGCGGGATGGAACCAGACCGAGGAGCTGGCCTCCTTCCTGGTGGAGATCACCGAGGTGTGCCTGCGCACCAGGGATCCCGAGAGCGGCGGCGACCTGGTGGAGCTGATCGTCGATGCCGCCGGCCAGAAGGGCACCGGCCTGTGGACCGTGGTCAGCGCCCTGGAGATGGGGGTGCCCGTGCCCACCATCTACGCCGCCCTCAACGCCCGCGTGCTGAGCTCCCTGCGCAGCGAGCGGCTGGCGGCCGAAGCGGTGCTGCACGCCCCCGCCCCCCACAGCTTCCCGCTGGGGGAGCCGGCCACCGGCATGGCACCCCTGCGCGACGCCTGCATCCTGGCCTGCATCGCCAGCTACGGCCAGGGGATGGCCCTGCTGCAGGAGGCCTCCAAGCTGCACGACTACCACCTCGATTTCTCGGCCATCGGCCAGATCTGGAAGGGGGGCTGCATCATCCGGGCCCGGCTGCTGCAGCGCATCCAGGATGCCTACGGCGCCGACCCCTCCCTCCCCAACCTGATGCTCGATCCCTGGTTCGCCGCCCAGGTCAACCAGCGCCTGGCCGGGCTGCGCCAGGTGGTGGCCGGGGCGGCGCTGGCCGGCATCCCCGTGCCCTGCCTCAGCAGCACCCTCGACTACATCGACAGCTACCGCACCGGCCGCCTGCCCCAGAACCTGGTGCAGGCCATGCGCGACTGCTTCGGCTCCCATACTTATGAGCGCACGGATCGCCCCGGCGCGTTCCATACCGAGTGGCTCGCTTGACCGAATCCAGCACCCGCTACCAGCTGATCGTCGCCACCAGTCCCGCCGAGCTGGCCCGCCAGGCGGCGGAGCAGATCGCTTCGGGGATCGACCTGGCCCTGGCGGAGCGGGACCGGGCCCAGATCGCCCTGGCCGGCGGCGAAACGCCGCGGGCGGCCTACACCCGCTTGGCGGAGGAGCACCTGCCCTGGGAGCGGGTCGATGTGCTGCTGGGGGATGAGCGCTGGGTGCCGACCGACGACCCCTCCAGCAATGCCCGCATGCTGCGGGAAACCCTGCTGGCCCACCCCTCCGCCAGCGCTGCCCGCTTCCACCCGGTGCCCACCGACCGCCCCAGTCCCGAGGCCAGCGCCGAGTCCTATGCCGCCGAGCTGGCGGTGCTCTGTCCCGGCGCCCTGCCCCGCTTCGATGTGCTGCTGCTGGGCCTGGGCGACGACGGCCACACGGCCTCCCTGTTTCCGGGCACGGCGGCCCCCGGCGTCAGCGACCGCCCTGTCACTATCGGCGAAGGCAAGGGCCTGCCCCGCATCACCCTCACCGCGCCCGTGCTATCGGCCGCCCGCCGGGTGATCTTCCTGGTCAGCGGTGCCGGCAAGCGGCAGGCGCTGGCCCGGCTGCTCGATCCGGCCGAGCCCGCCGAGCGCACCCCGGCCCGGCTGGTGCAACCGGCCGGCGTGGTGGTGATCCTGGCCGATGCCGCCGCCGCCGACGGCCTCACCGTGGCCTGATCGACCATGCAGGTGGTGGCGGGCGATGGCTTCAGTGGCTGGCATGCCCTCAACGACACCGTCATGGGGGGCCGCAGCTCGGGGGTGTGCACGGTCAGCAGCCGCGGCCTGCGGCTGGAGGCGGAGGTGGTGGAGGAAGGCGGCGGTTTCGTCAGCTGCCGCTCGCCGGTGTTCTCGCCGCCCCTGGATCTCTCGGGGCAGGCCGCCTTTGAGCTGGAGCTCCGGGGCGACGGCCGCCACTACAAGCTGGCGGTGGCCTGCGCCGATGGGGTGGCGGGTCTCACCGAGATCATCCCCGGCGGCGTGCGCTGGGTGGCGAACTTCGCCACCGAGGCCGAAGGCCCCTGCCGGGTGCGGATCCCCTTCGCCCAGCTGCGGGCCTCGATCCGGGCCAGGCCGATCGAGGCCCTGCCCCTCGGCCTGCCACTGCGCTTCGATCCGGCCCGGATCACCCGGCTGCAGATCCTGCATTCGAAGTTCGGCGACGACGGCTCCGCCAACCCGGGCTTCCGGGCCGGCCCGCTCAGCCTGGAGGTGATGGCGATCGATGCCGTCGCCTGAGTCCTCCATCGGCAGCGCCAACACCGACCTCTGCCAGCTGGTGGCGGCGGCCGCCGACCTCTGCCGCCGGCCCCTGCGCCATGCGGTGGTGAACCCCGAGCCGCTCACCGAGGCGGTCGGGGAGGAGCTCAGCCTGGATCTCCGCCTGCGGCTGGAGGCCCGCAGCCCCGAGGGCGAGCGGCTGCCGGTGGAGGACCTGGACCTGGAGATCTACCGCAGCGGCGAGGAGCTCAACCTCACCCTGGCCTGGCGAGAGGGGGAGGATCGCCCACTGCTCTGGCAGGGCAGCCATCCGGTCTGGATGGATGGGGCCACGGGGCTGCGCTGCAGCTGTCCGCCCCACGGAGCCCCGCTGGAGGCCCTGGCGCGCCGCCTGCGGGCCCTGCTGCGGCCCGCTCAGGATTGAGGCGTGGGCAGCACCATCAGCAGCGAGCCGGTTCCCATCGTCGATGGCAGCGACCAGAGCTCGGCCGTGGTCTGCAGGGTGCTGCCATCCCGATGGCGCAGGGCGAAGGCCTCACTCACCAACAGCGGCCGATCGGCGGGCGCGTCGGGGCGCCCGGAGGCCATGGCCGCCTCCGGCAGCTGGCAGAACAGGGAGGCCGGTGACCCCACCAGGCTGTCGCGCTCGAAGCCGATCCGGCGGCACAGGCTGGCGTTGACCATCACCACCCGCTGGTTGCCGTCGAACACCGCGACAGAGAAGCTGGGACTTCGGATCAGGGTCTCGAACAGGAGCGAGAGATCGCGGCCATGCTCCTGGGCCTGGCGCTGCTGGGTGATGTCCGACAGCGTGCCGACCACATAGCGGTCGGTCTCCACGGTCAGCACGTTGGCGTTCTCCGTCACCCAGCGCTGTTCGCCATCGCGGCGGATGATCCGGTACTGCACCGACCAGCCCCCCTGGGCCGGGTCACGGCTGGCCCAGACCCGATCCCGGTCCTCGGGATGGATGGCGTCGTCGAGCAGCTGCGGCTGGGCAAACAGCTCGGCCGGGCTCCAGCCCGTCAGGGGCAGGATGCGCTGGCTGGTGTAGAGCAGCCGGTGCAGGCTGGCGTCCCGCTTCCAGACCGCCTCCTCGAGGGCATCGGTGAGGCTGGAGAAGGAATCGAGGGAGTCCTCGGCGGCCTGGCGCAGGGCCAGCAGTTCCGACACGTCGGTGAGGGTGATGATCGCGCCGAGCCGCTGCCCCTCCCGTTCCTGGTAGGGCAGCACCTGGACCAGGTAGGCGATGTCCTCGTAGACCGCCTCGATGTTGCGCCGGGGGGCGCCGCCCACCACCTCCGACAGGGCCGAGCGCAGTCCCGGCAGGGGCACAGTGGTGGGGATGCCCAGCAGGGGCCGGCCGATGTCGTCGTCCACCAGGGCGAACACCCGCACCGCCAGGGGCGTGAACCGGGTGATGCACAGCTCCCGGTCGACGATGACCATGCCCTGGTTGAGGGAGTTCTGGATGTTCTCCAGATCGGTGCTGAGCAGCTGCAGCTCGGTGCTTCTGGCCCGCAGCTCCTGGTTGAGGGTGGCCAGTTCCTCGTTGGTGGCCTGCAGCTCCTCGTTGGAGGATTCCAGTTCCTCGTTCGAGGACTGCAGCTCCTCCGAGGAGGCCTGCAGTTCCTCGGCCGAGGCCTCCAGTTCCTCGTTGGCCTCCTCCAGATCCGCCATGGAGCGGCGCAGGGTGTCGTGGCTGGTGAGCAGCTCCTTCTCCAGTCGGGCGATCTGCTGGTCGAATTCAGGGTCGCGGATCAGCGGCGCATCCCCAGGGAGCGGCACGGCATCGTCGGGAGGTTCCTGGAGGAAGCTCAGCAGGGTCAGCACCCGCTCGTTGACGTTGAGCGGCCGGGCCTCCAGCCGCAGCTGAATGGCGAAGTCCGGCAGGTGCAGCAGCCGGCTGCGGGCCGGCTGGCCATCGGCCCGCACGATCAGCAGCAGGGCACGGGCCTCGGCCTGCAGAACCGGGAGCAGGAAGGACGTGGCGGCGGTGGAGATCCGGCCCTCGGGGAGACGGCAGAAGGGACTGACATCGCCGATCACCTCCACCAGCCCGTGGTTTTCATCGAGGATCACGCAGGGGGGAGAGGTGCTGCGGACCAGCGCTTCGAGGGTGGCGACATGCTCCTCGACCACGGTCTCCCGCAGGATCGAGATCCGCCCGACCGGGCTGAACAGGGTCGGTGGGCGCTGGGTGGGCTGCACGGCCGCGGTGCAGCGGGCGAACTGGTGTCCCGCGGTGCGATGGAAGATGCGGTGATCGGCGCTGGCCACCTCGAAGCCCTCGGTGCGGTGACCCAGGGATTCGGTGCGGCCGAGGAACAGCAGACCCGAGGGCAGCAGGCCGAAACGGAACTGGGCGAGCACCCGATCCTGCAGGGGCTGGGTGAAGTAGATGAGGGTGTTGCGGCTGGAGATCAGGTCCAGACGCGGGAACGGTGGGTCCACCGCCACGTTGTGACGGGCGAAGACCACGCAGTTGCGCAGGGCCTCGCAGATCTGGACCTCGCCGTTGAACGGCACCAGGAAGCGTTCCCGCAGCGCTTCCGGGATCGCCAGGCCGGAGGCGGCGGGATAGGTGGCCCGGCGCGCCACGGCCAGGCTGTCCTCATCGAGGTCGGTGCCGAAGATCTTGAGATGATGGGTCAGGTCCTGGGGGTGGCCGAGCACCTCGCTGATCAGCATCCCGATGGAATACACCTCCTCGCCGGTGGCGCAGCCGGGCACCCACACCCGCAGGCGGTCCTTGCGGGTGCGCTGGGCGAGGTAGGCCTGCAGGAGCTCGCCGAGGACCGCGAATGACTCCGGGTCGCGGAAGAAGGAGGTCACCGTGACCAGCAGGTTGTGGACCAGGGCCGAGACCTCCTTGCTGTCGGCCTCCAGCAAGCGCAGGTACGCCTCGATGCTGTCCAACTGGCGGATCGCCATACGCCGCACCAGCTGACGCTGCAGGGTGGACGCCTTGTACTGGCTGAAATCAATGCCGCTGTTGTGCAGCAGCAGCTCCAGGGCACTGGAGACGTTGAGGCCCCTGGGATCGGGAACGTTCAGCTCGACCCAGTCGCCGCTCGTGCCCATCAGGCCCGTGAGGTGACGGCCGATGGCGGCCGGCTCGAGAATGAGGTCGGCCCCACCCATGGCGACGGCGGCGGAGGGCATGGCGGCAAACCGGGCGCTCTCGGGGGTCTGGGCGATGGTGAGTCCACCGGCGGCCCGCACGGACCGCAGGCCGCGGGCCCCGTCGGAGCCGGTGCCCGAGAGCACCACGGCGGCCCCGTGGCCGTTCCATTGCTCGGCGATCGACTCGAACAGACTGTCGATGCTGGGGCTGGGGCCGAAGCGGGGTTGGGGCGCCACCAGCCGCACCCGGTTCCCCTCCACGCTGATGTCGTGGTTAGGGGGGCAGATGCTGACCGTGTCCGGCAGCAGTACCGCCCCGTCGACCGCCTCGACCACCTGCAGCTCCGTGACCCGCGCCAGCAGTTCGACCATCAGGCTGCCGCGGTCGGGCGAGAGGTGCTGGGCCACCACATAGGCTACGGTACCCCCGGGGGAGAGGCTGCCAAGCAGGGCCTGCAGAGCCTCAAGGCCCCCAGCCGAGGCCCCGATGGCCACCAGATGCATGCCGGGTTCGGAACTTGGTGGGGGGGATGGCGCCGGGGAAGACTCCGCGTCACTGGATTCTTCCATTGACATCGGCAGCCTGAACGTTTCACCTCAATGTAAACCGCCGGGGCCCTCTAGGCCGTCGGTGAATGACGGAGAAAACCAGTGGCCCTGCGACAGACGCGTGCCGCAGAGGCCGCCGAAGAGCACGAATCTCCCCAGAAGACTGGGTCCTGTTGACCTTCTCAGTGAATCAGGTCATGAATTGTCATTCCGGGCAGGTGTCTTGCACGGTTGATGCGTAACCTTTCGGCAATCGCCTTTCCACCCTGAAGAAACGGAACTGAACTGACAGAAGAAATAATGAATCTGTGATAAAGTTTTCAATCGGACCCGCTGAGGAGGATAAAGTTTCGTATGTCTGGCGAGCCTTGCTTTCCAAACCTCCGGCACCAGGAAGCCGCCCTTTTCCCCAACCCCCTGCTGCGCCAACTTCTGCTGACGGAAGATTCCCAGTCCTGCACGGCTTTGTTGCAGGAGGCCCTGCCCCTGGTGGAGATGATTCCGCTGGAACCCGAGGCGTCCTGGTGGTTGTGCGGCGCCAATCTCCAGCTCGGCAGCCTCATCGCCACCGCCTGGACGGCCAGGCCGGTGCGGATGGCTTTCTCCGAGCGCCAGGAGCACATCGTCGTGCTGGGGTACGGCGGCGAGCAGCGGCTGCGCCAGGCCTCCACCACCTGGCCCTGCGCCAAGGGAGGTTGCGTGCTGATGGCCAGTGCAGCCTGCACGATAGAGAGCACCCTCTCGTCCGCCATCGCCTTCACCCTCTCCCGCGACCGACTGCTGGAAACAGCGATGGCGATGGGGGGCTATCAGCAGAAGCCGAAGAACTGGGACGACACTGTCGCCCAGGCCCATGGCTGGAGCCCGCCCCAGAATCTCGACGCTCCTTCCCTGCTGACGGCCTTACGGCAGACCCTGGCCACGGCGGGGCAGCTGTCGGGATATGGCCGGGGGCTGCTGGATCGGCTGCAGTTCGATGATCAGATCCACCGGCTGGTGGTGGCGATGCTGCTGCCGGAGATCCGACAGGACATGACCCTGGACCGGCTCCTGCACCGGCAGCGTCAGGGCCGTGATTCCTTCGATGAACTGATCGATTACATCAAGCAGAATCTGGGGGAATCACTCACCCTCACCGACCTGGAATCAAGGAGCCATTACTCCCGCAGGGCCCTGCAGTATGGCTTCGCCGAGCGCATGGGCTGCACGGTCACCAAGTGGATCAAGATGCAGCGTCTTGACCGGGCCCGGCAACGGCTGGAACGCCCGAACCTCAACGACACGGTGGGCAGCATCGCCCGCGAGTGCGGTTATCGCTCTCTGGGACTGTTCAGTGTGGATTTCCAGCAGCGCTTCCATGTCAAGCCGTCCCAGCTGCTGCGCGAGTCCCGGCCGGATTAGCCGGGACCGACGGGCTCACACCCGTCGTCGGAAGGCGTCCGCCGACTCGGTGCGGCTCTGGCTCGGTTCACTTTGGTGGCCTGTCTGCAGGGCCGATTCCAGCAGGTAGGCGGCCAGATTGGAGAGGGAGCGTCCCTGCACGTTGCTGCGCTCCACCAGGGCCTGGTAAGCGTTGTAGGGAACCGTGATCGTGACACGCACCGGCCGCAGGAAGGGACCGTTTTCGGAGTGGCTTCGCATGGGTCCAGGGGTGACTACCCATGCTCTAAGCCCGCTGTCGTGATCGGTGGCCAGCCGCTTCATGCAACGCCGGGGCGCGGCCAGGGGCGAAACGCCAGTTCCGGCGGGCGATTCACCCTGCTGCGGGCAGCAGCAGGGGGCCTGCACCTTGAGTGCAGGCCTGCATCGCTTTGCACAAGTTGCACGTTCCTGAAAACGGGCTGAACGCCGCGGGCTCAGTCCTCTGGCAGGTCGGTGACGGCCCCGAGGCTGCTGCTGCTCACCAGCCGGGCGTACTTGCCGAGCACCCCGGTGCGGTAGCGGGGGTCAGGCTTGGTCCAGGCGCTGCGGCGCCGGGCCAGCTCCTGAGGGTCCACATTGAGCTGGAGCAGCCGCTGCCTGGCATCCACCGTGATGCTGTCGCCCTCCTGCACCAGGGCGATGGTTCCGCCCACGGCGGCTTCGGGGGCCACGTGGCCCACCACCATCCCGTAGGTGCCGCCGGAGAAGCGGCCATCGGTGATCAGGGCCACCGAATCCCCCAGCCCCTCGCCGATGATCGCGGCGGTGGGGGCCAGCATCTCGCGCATGCCGGGGCCGCCCACCGGCCCCTCGTAACGGATCACCACCACATCGCCGGCGCTGATGCGCTTGGCGAGGATGGCGGCCAGTGCGTCCTCCTCACTCTCGAACACCCGCGCCGGGCCGGTGATCACCGGGTTCTTCACCCCGCTGATCTTGGCCACGCTGCCCTCCTCGGCCAGGTTGCCCCGCAGGATCGCCAGGTGGCCCTGGGCGTAGAGGGGGTTGGATAGGGGCCGGATCACGTCCTGACCGGCCGCAGGTTCGGAGGGCACCTCGGCGAGCACCTCCGCCAGGGTGCGCCCCTCGATCGTGCGGCAGTCGCCGTGCAGCAGGCCGCCGTCGAGCAGCAGCTTCATCACCTGCGGGATGCCACCGGCCCGGTGCAGATCGACGGTCACGTAGCGGCCGCTGGGCTTGAGGTCGCAGATCACGGGCACCTTCTGGCGGATCGTCTCGAAGTCGTCGATGGTGAGCGGCACGCCGGCGGTGCGGGCGATCGCCAGCAGGTGCAGCACCGAATTGGTGGAGCCGCCCACCGCCATGATCACGGCGATGGCGTTCTCGAAGGCCTCCCGGGTGAGCAGGTCGCGGGGGCGGATGTTCGCCTCGATGGCCTTCACCAGCACCTCGGCGGAACGGGCGGCGCTGTCGGATTTCTCATGGTCCTCCGCCGCCATCGTGGAGCTGTAGGGCAGGCTCAGCCCGAACACCTCGAAGGCCGAACTCATCGTGTTGGCGGTGAACATGCCGCCGCAGCTGCCGGCGCCGGGGCAGGCGTTCTTCTCGATGGCCAGCAGTTCCGCCTCGTCGATCCGGCCACCGGAGAGCTGCCCCACCGCCTCGAAGGCGCTCACCACCGTGAGGTCACAGGGGCCGAGTTTGCCTGGCTTGATCGTGCCGCCGTAGACGAAGATCGCGGGGATGTTCATGCGGGCCATGGCGAGCATGGCGCCGGGCATGTTCTTGTCGCAGCCGCCGATGGCCAGCAGGCCGTCCATGCTCTGGGCGTTGCAGGCCGTTTCGATCGAATCGGCGATCACCTCGCGGGACACCAGGGAGTACTTCATGCCCTCGGTGCCCATCGAGATGCCGTCGCTGACGGTGATGGTGCCGAACATCTGCGGCATGGCTCCGGCCCCATGGGCGGCCTGCTCGGCGCGCCGGGCCAGATCGTTGAGACCGATGTTGCAGGGCGTGATCGTGCTGTAGCCGTTGGCGATGCCGATGATCGGCTTGCCGAAGTCCCCGTCGCCGAAACCGACGGCCCGCAGCATGGCCCGATTGGGGGAGCGTTGGAGGCCCTTGGTGATGGCGTCGGAGCGCAGCATGGCCGGGGAGGAACGGTGCTGCAGCAACCTACCGAGGGGCCTGAACCGCCAGACCAGGGGCCTCAGCTGGCGATGGTCAGGCCTGGGGCTGGAGCTGCTCGAGCTGACGGCGCACCTCGTCGATGGCCTGGTTGAGCTTCTGCACGCGGTCGTGCAGCTGGTCGCTGCCCACCGGCGCCTCCTCGAATCCTTCGCTGAGGCGGGAGACCCGCAGCATCCGCAGCTGGCGATGGGACACCCGGTGCCGCTCGGCCCGGCGCAGCAGCCAGACGGCAAGGCCGGCGGCCCCCATGACCGCCCCGGCGGCCCCGGCCAGCAGGACCAGACTGCCGCTGGCGGAGGATTGCTGCCTGGAATCAGCCATGGAGCGGCACGGAAAGGGGCTTCCGGATCGGTGGGTCAAAGCCTAGGCAGTGGCGGCGGCGATTCCATACAGCCGTTCACTCACCTCGCCGAAGCCCGGCACCACCCGGTGCCGGCTGTCCACCTCCGGGTCGATGCCGGCGCAGTAGATGGTGAGCTGGCTATGGCGCTCCCCGACGACCTTCAGCCCGGGGCTCGCCGCCAGGGTGGTGATCACCCGCAGCCGCTGCCCCTCCACCCCCAGGCCAGCGAGGCGGTCGAGCAGGGCCAGTAGGACCGAGCCGCTGGCGAGGACCGGCAGGAACACCAGCACGCCGCTGCGGGCCTCGATGGTGGCGGGCAGGTCGTCGAGGAACCAGTGGGGCTTGTGCTCCGGCCCGCAGGGTTCGAGGCCCACATGGGCCAGCTGGGCCGACGGCAGCACCGACTGGGCCCCCTGCCACAGGCCCAGTCCCCCCCGCAGCACCGGGATCACCAGCAGCGGCACGTCCGGATCGACCACCTGGCCGTCGCAGTGCCCCAGGGGCGTGGTGACCGACACCGGACGGTGGGGCAACCAGTCGCGCAGCGCCTCATAGGTGAGCCAGCGGCCCAGCTCCGCCATGGCCGTGGCGAACAGGGGCGAGGGGGTCGCCCCGTCGCGCAGCAGCGTGAGCCAGTGGCCGATCAGGGGATGGGGGGGGACCACCACCCGCAGGGACATGCTCATGGCGGGCTGCGTCTGCCTAACTTGATCCGGCAGCGTACCGGTGTGGCATGGTCCCCAGCTCCCTCAGCTTCTCCGTGATTGTCCGCCGGGCCAGGGCCGTGCGTGCCGGCCTGCTGGGGTCCGTCCTGGGGGCCGCACTGGGCCTGCTGCTGGTCTGGAGCGTGCTGCCGGTGGCGCCGGCCCTGGCGATCACCGCGCCCGAGCTGCGCGCCCAGCGCTCCTTCCAGGACCTCGACCCCGACCTGCGGGGCCGCAACCTGCAGCAGCAGGAGTTTCTCAAGGCCTCGATGGAGGGCTTCGATCTGCGCGACACCGACCTGCGCGGCGCCGTGTTCAACTCCACCGACCTGCGCCGGGCCGACCTGCGCGGCGCCGATCTGGAGGATGTGGTGGCCTTCGCCACCCGCTTCGATGGGGCCGACCTGCGGGGCGCCCAGTTCCGCAACGCCATGCTGATGCAGAGCCGCTTCCGGGAGGCCCGCATCGACGGGGCCGACTTCAGCGACGCGGTGCTGGATCTGCCCGAGCAGAAAGCCCTTTGTGCCCGTGCCACTGGCAGCCATCCCCTCACCGGTGTCGACACGCGCGAGAGCCTCGGCTGCCGCTGAACCCCTGACGGCGCCTCCCCTAGGTTCTGGTTCCCCTTGCCCCCTCCCCGATGACCGCCAACAGCACCAGACGGCTGCCGGTCACCGTGGTGACCGGGTTTCTGGGGGCCGGAAAGACCACCCTGCTGCGCCATCTGCTGCTGGAGAGCGGACTGCGCCTGGCGGTCCTGGTCAATGAGTTCGGCGAGGTCGGCATCGACGGTGATCTGATCGCCTCCTGCGGCTTCTGTCCCGAGGAGGAACTGGACGATCGTCTCGTGGAGCTGGCCAACGGCTGCCTCTGCTGCACGGTCCAGGATGAATTCCTGCCCACCATGCAGCGCCTGCTGGAGCGGGCCGAGCGGCTCGACGGCATCGTGGTGGAGACCAGCGGTCTGGCCCTGCCCGAACCTTTGGTGGCGGCCTTCGGCTGGCCGGAGATCCGCAGCCGCACCCGGGTGCATGGGGTCGTCACGGTGGTGGACGGCGAGGCGATGGCCGCCGGCCATGTGGTGGGAGATGCCGAGGCGGTGGAGGCCCAGCGCCGCGCCGATCCCAGCCTCGACCACATCAGCGCCATCGAGGATCTGTTCGCCGACCAGCTCGGTGCCGCCGATCTGGTGCTGGTGAGCCGGGCCGACCGGCTGGAGCCGGAGGCCCTTGCCCGGGTGACCGCGACCCTGCGTGCCGAGCTGCGCCCCGGCACCGTGGTGCTGCCCATGGCCCGGGGCCGGCTTGATCCCTCCCTGGTGCTGGACGGGCCCGGCCGTGACCCGGCCCCCGATCACCATCACGACCATGCCCACGTGGCGATGGAATCGATCGTCGTGCGCCGCGCCGGCCAGTGGGAGCGGGCCGCTCTGGAGACCCAGCTGCAGCGACTGCTGATCGACCATCCCGTCGTGCGCCTCAAGGGGCGGCTGCGTCAGGGCGGCAAGCGGTTGCCGCTGCAGATCCAGGGGGTGGGCCGTCGGCTCGACTGCTGGTACGAGGAGCGGGTGGGGACCGACCCTGCCGTCGGTGCCCACCCTGCCGGCAGTGCCTCCGAGGGCGAGGGCCCCGACCTGCTGGAGCTGGTCGTGCTGGCCACCGCCGGTGCCGCCGGTCCCCTCAGCGACGTGCTCGATCGTCTCTGAACGCCGCGGGCCCCTCACGCGGGCCCCTCACGCGGACCCCTCAGTCAAGGGGGATGTTGCCCCTGGCGCAGACCCCATCCCAGCAGAGATCGGTGTTCTCCACCCAGCGGCTGTGCACCGTCTGCCAGCTGCCGGAAGGCTTGAGCATCGTCACCCGGCCCCGACCGTCGTGGCGGAACTCGATCCGCTGGCCTCCCACCAGCAGGAACCAGCGGATCCCGATCTCCTCCACCTGCATCTGACAGTCCTGCCAGGGCCCTTCTCCGATGCGGCACTGCAGCGCGATCAGCCCCGGCAGGGGGTGGGCCTGGAGGGCCGCTCCGGCCAGGCCCAGGGCCACCAACCAGACCAGCACACCAGGCCCCAGCGGATCCAGCAGAACCCGTCGCAGGGAAGGCACCACGGCCGGGGGTGGGGAGAACCAATCCCAGGCTGGGCCTGCACCGGGATGGTGGTGGGGCGTGCTGCCAAGATTTAACAAACGTCCGTGCCCCCGGTGCCGCTCTTCAACGCCCGCGTTCAGGTTTCCCTGCGCCCCTCCGTGCTGGACCCCGCCGGGGAGGCCACCCGGGCCGCCGCCGCCCGGCTCGGGGTGGAAGGGGTGAAGCGGCTGCGGATCGGCAAGGCGATCGAGCTCGATCTGGAGGCGCCGGACCGGGCCACCGCCCAGGCCCGGCTGGAACTCCTCAGCGACCGCCTGCTCGCCAATCCGGTGATCGAGGACTGGTCGCTGGATCTGGCCGAAGCGGGTTGAGGGGGCCAGACCGATGACTGTCGGCATCGTCGTGTTTCCCGGCTCCAACTGCGACCGGGACGTGGCCTGGGCGCTGCAGGGCTGTCTGGGCATCCCCGTGCGTTTCCTCTGGCATGAGGACCGCGATCTCTCCGGGCTGGAGGCCATCGTGCTGCCAGGGGGATTCAGCTACGGGGATTACCTGCGCTGCGGCGCCATCGCCCGTTTCGCCCCCGTCCTGGAGGAGGTGCGCAGCTTCGCCGGGCGTGGTGGCCCGGTGCTCGGCATCTGCAACGGCTTCCAGGTGCTCACCGAGATGGGTCTGCTGCCGGGTGCTCTCACCCGCAACCGGGATCTGCACTTCCTCTGCCAGAGCAGCCCCCTGGAGGTGCTGCCCGGGGCCTGTCGCTGGCTCGGCGCCTACGGCGCCGGCGAACGCATCAGCCTGCCGATCGCCCATGGGGAAGGGCGCTATCAGGTGGAGCCGGAGGAACTGGAGCGCCTCGAGGATCAGGGCTGCGTCGTGCTCCGCTACCTCGCCAATCCGAACGGCTCGAGGGGTGATGTGGCGGGCCTGAGCAATCCGGCGGGCAACGTGCTCGGGCTGATGCCCCATCCGGAGCGGGCCTGCGATCCGGCCACCGGCGGCCTCGACGGTCGCCGGCTGCTGGAATCGCTGCTGGGCTGAGACCTCACTCCGGCGCCGCGACGGCGTCATGGCAGGCGCAGGGATCGGCTGCCGCGAGGATTGGACGACAGGCTGCGGCTGCCGGGCGTCCAGTCGGCCGGGCAGACCTGGCCCGGGTGGGCCCGGACGAACTGGAACGCCTTCAGCAGCCTCAGGGTCTCGTCGACGCTGCGGCCGACGGCCACGTCGTTGACGGTGCTGTGGCGGATGACGCCGTCCGGATCGATCAGGAACAGCCCCCGCAGGGCCGTGCCGGCGGCCTCGTCCAGCACGTGGTAAGCCCTGGCGATCGCCTTGTTGAGGTCCGACACCAGCGGATAGGCCACATCCCCGAGCCCACCGCTCTTCCGTTCGGTCTGCACCCAGGCCAGATGGCTGTAAGGGCTGTCGACGGACACGGCCAGGATGGCGGCGTCGAGGCGGGCGAACTCCCCGTGGCGATCACTGAAGGCCGTGATCTCCGTCGGACAGACGAAGGTGAAATTGAGGGGATAGAAGAACAGCACCACATCCCGTCCGCGATAGTGGCGCAGCGACAGCTCTCTGAACTCCTGATCCACCACGGCGGTGGCACGAAAGTCGGGAGCTTCGAGGCCCACGAGCCTGCCGCCGCTGGTCATGGTGGGCACCGTCTCGGGAAGGGGAATCGCACCCATGCTGGCCTGAAACGGCCCGGCCCTACGATGCTTGTCATCGATGCGATGTCTGTGCCATGGGTTGGGATCCGACCGTCCTGCGCAAGTACAACACCACCGGCCACTTCCGGCTCATCAATCAGCTGCGTTCCGAACTCAGGGGCAACCCCCTGATCCGCCCCAAGGATGGCGAAACCGTGGGCGCCGCCAACCGCAGCAAGAGCCTTACCCGCGCGCTCCAGAACCGTTCCCAGTCCGGTGGTTACGGCCGCAGCCGCCGTTCGCTGCCGGTGGCCCAGCCCGTGGTCGTCGCTGCGGCCCCCGCCCAGCCCCTGATCGCGCCGATGCCGGCCAGGGCCGAGATCGCGGAAAGTCATGAAGCGGCGAATGCCAGCAGCTTCCGTGAACGGCTCAACGCCATCGAGATGCGCTGAAGGTGTCCGATGGGCTGAATCCGCAATCTGAATATAGCCGAAGGATGGGTTCAACGTTGTCATCGGCGGAGCCGTTGATGACCGGCAACCCATCCGGTCGATCGCCCAATCGCAGTGACGATGAAGATTCCGGATCAGCAAACATGATCCAGAGACAATGGCTCGGGGGAGACTTGAACTCCCGACCTTGGGGTTATGAATCCCACGCTCTAACCAGCTGAGCTACCGAGCCAATTGAAGTGACTCTAGACGATCACCGGCACGGCCCCCGGCCGGCTCAGGCCCGGGGGGGGAGCATCTGCAGGGGGTTGACGGCGCCCCGGCCGGGAGGGTGGATTTCGAAATGCAGGTGGGGTCCTGTACTGCGGCCGGTGCTGCCCATCTGGCTGATCACCTGTCCCTGGGCCACGGTTTCGCCCCGGGTCACCAGCAGGCGGCTGTTGTGGGCATAGAGGCTGCGGCTGCCGTCGGGGTGGGCGATCTCCACCAGGAAGCCGTAACCGCCGTCATGCCAGCCGGCGAAGACGACCTGGCCCTCCCTGGCCGCCATGATCGGCGTACCGACATTATTGGCCACATCGATGCCCTTGTGCATCCGGCCCCATCGCCAGCCGAAGCCGGAGGTGAAGACGCCGCGGGTGGGCCAGATCCAGGTGGTGGTGGGGGCGGTGGTGCCACCATCGAACGGGGGCTGGGGATCGCCGAACTCCGGCGTGTCGGGCCAGCTGGCGCCGCCGCTGACGGACGGCTTCAGGCCCAGCAGCATGCGGGAGCGGCCCGGGGCTGACTGGGCCAGCCGCACCTGGCTGCCCACCACGAGCCGGGCGGTTTCCAGGCCCGGGTTGAGGCGGATCAGCTCGGCCACACTCAGGCCATAGCGCTGGGCCAGCTTCAGCACCGTGTCGCCGAAGCGGACGATGCCATCGCGCTCCACCGGCGGAGGTGTGGAGACCGGAGGGGTCTGGCGCTGGACGGAGGCGTCGAGGGAGGCGATGCGGCCGAGGCGCTCCCTGCCCCGGGACGGCACCACCAGCCAGTCGCCGTTGTCGAAGCGGTGGTCTTCATCGACCTCGTTCAGCCGGGCCAGCCGGGTCTCGTCGAGGTCGAGGGCGGTGGAGAGCTCCTCGATGGACACCGGACGGCGGACCCTGATCCAGACCCTGTCGGTAGCGGAGGGCAGGGAGGCCAGCAGGGTCTCGGTGGACACCGTGCCGGGGGAATCGTCAGCGAGAACGGCCACGAGCGGCACGACGGCCGGTGTGGAGAGCAGAAGGGGAAGAATCAAGCGGAAAGGCTTCATGCATTTCACATCCAGCGGACAAGACCCGGCAGAGAAGCCAACATCTGCAGGTCCGGCAGAGAGTAGCGTTATGAACCACAGGCAGCAAGGTCCCTCAGGCACAACTCGTTCGCGTCACCGGAACCGTCCGGCTCCGGTCTCAGTCGTCGCTTCCTGCGGCAGGCCCGATCTGGCGCAGGGCCTCGAACAGCACGATCCCTACGGACACCGAGAGATTGAGGCTGCGGACGCCCCCCCGTCCCTCCCGGGCCCGGCAGACCATCGGGATGGTGAGGCAGGCCTCGGCGGACGCCTGCAGGCTGTTCGGTAATCCGTCCGTCTCCCGTCCGAACAGCAGCCAGTCGTCGGGATCGAAGCGGAAGTCGGTGTAGGGCGCCTGCGCTTGGCTGCTGAGGGCCACCAGGCGGCCGCCCCGCCGGCGCCGCTCCAGCTGGAAGCGCTCCAGATCGCCGTGGCGGTGCAGCGACACCCAGGGCCAGTAATCCAGGCCGGCCCGCCGCAGGTGGCGATCACTGATCGAGAAGCCCAGCGGTTCGATCAGGTGCAGTTCGCAGCCGGTGGCGGCGCAGGTGCGGGCCACGTTGCCGGTGTTCGGCGGGATCTGGGGCTGGTAAAGCACGACACGGGGCATCCGGGGCGTCCCTCACGAGTCCTGGGGCACGGGCTGGCTCAGGGCCAGCAGGTCGATCGCTCGCCCCTGCAGGACGAGCCAGGCCGCATCGCTGCAGGCCTGGAGCACCTGCTGCATCGTCCCGAGCCGGTCGCGGAAGCGGGATCCAGCCGCCGTGGCCGGCACCACGCCCCAGCCCGTCTCCTCACAGACCACCACCAGGGGGGCCGGGCAGGCGCCGATGGCGCCGACCAGCTCCTCACAGCGGAGGCCCCAGTCCGGCGCCTCCAGTTCCAGGTGGGCCGCCACCCAGGTGCCGAGGGAGTCCACCAGCCCCAGCTGCCCCGGCTGCAGACGGCCCAGCCCTGCGGCCAGCTCACCGCCCACCTCAAGGCAGCCCCACGCCGGCGGACGGCGGCGGCGGTGGCGGCGCAGACGCTCCTGCCAGGCCTCGTCGTCGGGCAGCGACGGTCCGGTGGCCAGGTAGACAACCGCCAGGCCACTGCTGCCGGCCACGTGTTCGGCCCAGCGGCTCTTGCCGCCCCGGGAGGGTCCGCTGACCAGCGTGAGGCGAGGAGGGCCAGGGACCCCGGCCGGGACCTCAGCCGCCACCGTTCATGTTGCGCAGGGTGGCTACCGAGGACGGCGAGACGCGGTTGAGGTAACGGAAGATCCAGTACTTGAAGATCGTGGCCAGCACCACCGGAAAGGTTGCGATGAAGAGCATCACGAAGTTCTCCCTGGCTGGTAAGCCCAGATGGTTGGCAATCCCATCCAGCAGCACCGTCCAGCCCTCAGGGCTGTGAAACCCGACGAAGATGTCGGTGAACAGGATGATCGCGAACGCTTTGGCGCTGTCGCTCAGGCCGTACACCATTTCGTCGATGAAGCCCCGCAGCACCTGGATGTCGCGCCGCCCGAGGATCGCCACCGCCACGAAGCCGATGAAGCCGCAGACGTCGGCCAGGACGTTCTTGATGGCGTGGGTGCTCTCCTGGTCGGCCTCCTCCTTGAGCTCCTGGGCGCGCTTGGCCAGCTCCGTCTGGAGCTCTTCGCGACTCGGGAGGGCCCGGCCCGCCAGCAGGGCGTCGAACTCGATCTCCGCCTGGTATACACGCAGCTTCTCGACCGCCCGCTCCTCCAGCTGGGGCTTCGGGTAGGTGAGGAAGGCGTTGTCCGGGGCGAAGCGATCCACCAGGGGAGACACCACGTAGGTGCGGCTCACCTGCTGCACCAGCACCGGCACCAGCACCAGTAGCAGCAGGATCCGCAGAGACACCAGGGTGGAATCGCGGCGGCGTCGGAAGCCGGCCACCACGCTCGCCTCTGCCTCCGGATCGAGCTGGCGCCGCACCTGGTCAACCACGCTTACCAGGCTGCGGGGCAGCATCTCCGGCGTGCGGCTCAGGGCCGGCAGCTCCTCCCGGGCCACCGCGTAGCGGGCGGTGACCGTGTCGATCAGCTGGTACTGGCGCAGCTCCTGGCCGGAGAGCTCCTGCCGGTAGGGGGCCAGTCCATCCCTGGACTGGCGGCAGACCTGCAGGGCCGCCCGAAAGCGGCGAAGCACCTGGGCCTGCATCGCCCGCGGGATGCTCAGCTCCAGTTCGGGACGCACCGGACGGTCGTTGTAGTGCTCCATCTCGATGCTCTGGATGAGCAAGGCGGCTTCGTAGCCACGCTCGAGATCGGAACTCAGGTCGAGGGAGCGGGCCCGCCCGAAGGTACCCATCCAGTTCGTCAGTCCCATGGGGAGGCGGGTTGCGGGGAGATCAGCGGGAGAAGACCCACCAGGTGAGCATCGGCACCACCGTGCCCACCACCAGGAGCGCGATCACCCAGGTGAAGGCGTTGCTGGTGGAGGTCTCCTCCTGGGTGGGAATGTTGCTGACGACGGCGGCAGCCTCCTCGACGACGGGTTCCCCGGGATCCTCGCCGCCCTGCAGTACCGCGGCGAGGCGCTGGAGGGCGTCGACGGCCGCCTGGCGGTAACGGTCACCGCTGCGCAGCGGCTGGGCCATGGTCGTGGCGGCGGTGCTCTCCAGCAGCTCATTGGGGAGCTGGCGCTCAAGGGGGGCCTGGGCGACGATCGCCGTGGATCGGGTCTGGGTGTCGATCAGGAGCAGCAGAAGGGGATCGGGGCTGCTGCCGGCGGCGGCGGGATCGGCCGACCAACGCTCCAGCAGCTGTCCGGCCAGGGTCCGGAGGTCGAGGCCGTAGTCGAGGCGGTTGAGGGTGATCAGACGGGCATCGACCCGCTCGGCAGCGAAGCCCTGCAGCTGGCGCTCGATCTCGGCCTTGCCCGCCCGGCTGAGCACATCGGCGCCGTCGAGCACATGGTCGGCCGGTGGGCTGGCGGGCAGGTCCGCCGCCGAGAGGGCGCGGGCGGCGGCCACCGGAGCCGCCAGCATCAGGCCGAACGCCAGCACCAGGGAGAGCAGGGTCCGGAGCAGCCTGGAACGGCCGGTGCGGGCGCTGGGGCCGGGCGGCGCTGCCGCCACCGGAGGCGTCACTGAAGCCAAGGCCATCGAGCGAGACGCCACCAGTCTGCCGTTGCGGACCCGTTCCGGCATCCTGAAGGCTGCTTCGGCCACACCTCGCAAGGATGACGATGTCCGCCCCTGCCCGCATCGTCCTGGCCTGCGGCGCCACGGGCCTGGCCCTGGTCGTGCTCAACCAGATGACCGCCCCCAGCCTGGAGCCGCCCCTGGAGAGGGCCTCGGTGCTGGCCAGCATCCTGGCGGTGCTGCTGCTGCTGGTGGCCCTGCTGTGGCAGCGGGTGGAGCCCGTGGCCCCGGAGCGGGTGCCGCTGGAGGGCCCCGAGGGGCTGCGGCTGGCCCCGGATCTGGAGGTTTCCCTGGCCGAGGAGCTGGGCTGGGGCAGCACCATGCTGCTGACGGCGACGCCGGCCGCGGTGGTGCTGCTCCACTGGCGCGGTCACAACCTGCTGGAGCGGGGCGTTCTGGGCAGCGGCGACTTCCGTCCCGGGGCGATCTGTGCCCGCAGCATGGCCAGCGGCAAGGCCATCTCCCTTGTGGATCTGAAGCTCTACCCCGGCCGGGACGAGTTCCGCAGCCTTCCCGCGGGTGTGCCGGCGGTGGTGGTGCAGCCCCTGGGCACCGAGGGGGTGCTGGTGCTGGGGGGCTGGTCGCCCCGCTGCTTCAGCCGCAGCGATCTGGTCTGGATCGAGGGCTGGGCCCTCCGGCTCACAGGCGAATTGGCTCGGGTTTCGGGCGCGGTGCCGCTGGCCTCGGCGCCGCCGCCGACGGCGGCACCTGGAACTGGCTGAACACCCTCCCCCCGGGGTTGGTGACCACCACGCTCCCCTTCTCGCCCAGCTGGCCCCGCAGCACGCTGCCGCGGGTGAGCTGGCGGCTGGCCGGCCGCTGCAGCAGCACCGAGCCGTCGGCGGTGACGGCCTGGGTCAGCCAGTTCCAGGAACAGCTGCGGGCCTCGAGGCTGGCGCCATCCTGTTGCAGGAAGCAGCCCGAAGGAATCCGCACCAGGTGCTGACCGGCATCCACCAGCAGGGCCTTGCCCCGGGCACTGGCGCCCCCGGCCACCGCCGGGTCGCTGAACAGGACCGGTGGCCCCAGCTCGAACAGCTGGGTCCGGGTGTTGCCGTTCAGGGAGGTGGCCGTGAGGGTCTGGAGCGGGCGGTTGGAGGCCGAGCCCGGCGGCCGCCGTTCCCCCACGACCGGCCCGCGGGCCATGAGGGCGCCGCTGCCGGGCTGCCACTGCACCGAGGACACCGTCAACAGGATCTGGGGGGCGCCGACCGGGTTGGCCTGGAAGGGATCGAACGCCTGGGCCCAGCGCTGCAGCTGGGGCTTGCCCTGCAGTTCCAGGGTGTCCTTGTCCAGGCGGAAGGTGGCACGCTCAGCCGAGATCCGGGTGTGGGGGTCGAAACCCTCCGGATGGCGGTCGATCTCCATCAGGTTGCGGGAGGGAAGCCAGCGCACCCGGGAGCCCTGGATCATCACCGGCTCCTTCCTCAGCCGTTGCAGGCGGATCCGGCCCTCCAGCAGGATCACGGCGCCATCGTTGATCACCGTTCCGGTGGAGGCCTCCACCCGGTAGGCCGGCTTGCCGTCGCTGTAGATCGTGCCCCGGGGCTGGAGGGCCCGGGCGACGCGGCGGCGCAGGTCGTAGCGGGCCTCCGGGCTGGTGAGTTCCCAGTTGGGCCTCCCCAGCACGTCCTGCTGGCGCAGGTCCAGGGAACGGAACACGAAGGGGGTGGGCGCCGTCTCGCGGGCAACGTCACCGCGGCCGCAGCCCGTGAGCGGCAGCAGGAGCAGAGCCGACAGGCACCAGGGTCGTGCGGGGAAAGGAAGCGTCAAAGGGGGGAATCCAGTTCCAGTCGGAGCAGCACCGGCGTCGGTTCGGGCAGGGCCAGATCACTGGCCAGCTTCCCCCAGTGTCGGGCCGCCGTCCAGCCGGTGTCGGCCACCAGCGCCGGCTGGGCCAGTTGCCGGAGCATGCGCCCCGAGAGATCCGGCAGCAGCGGGGCCAGCAGCACGGCCACCCAGCGGCTCGTCTCCAGAACGGCATAGAGGTCCGCCGCCACCCGGGCCCGGTTCTCCTCGGCCTTGATCGCCTTCCAGGGGGCGCGATCGTTCAGGAAGCCGTTGGCCGCCTCCGCCAGCTCCAGGATCGCGGCGGCCGCCATGCGGAAGTCCAGCGCTTCGAGCGCCCCGTCGACGGTCTCGGCGCAGGCCAGGCAGCGCAGGGCCAGGGGATGGTCGGCCCCGGCGGCGTCTCCGGCCGGGGGCACCGCCCCGTCGAACCAGCGGCGCGCCATCGAGGAGGTGCGGTTGAGCAGGTTGCCGATCGTGTTGGCCAGGTCGTTGTTGACCAGATCGCTGAAGCGCTGCTGCTGGAAATCGCCGTCGTCGCCGAAGGGGATGTCGCGCAGGAGGTACCAGCGCACCGCATCGGCGCCGCAGCGCTCCAGCAGCACCTCCGGATCGAGGACGTTGCCGAGCGACTTGCCCATCTTCTGCCCCTCACGGGTGAGGAAGCCGTGGCCGAAGACCTTCTCCGGCAGGGGCAGACCGGCGGAGAGCAGCATCGCCGGCCAGTAGACGGCATGGAAGCGCAGGATGTCCTTGCCGATCACGTGCAGCTGGGCGGGCCAGCCCCGCTGGGCCAGCAGGTCCAGGTCGGTGGGGTCGTCCGGCTCCAGCAGGGCCGAGAGGTAGCCCAGCAGGGCGTCGAACCACACATAAAAGGTGTGACCCTCGTAGCCGGGGACGGGGATGCCCCACGGCAGATCGAGGCGGGAGATGGAGAAGTCCCGCAGGCCGCCGGCGACGAAGTTCTCCACCTCCCGGCGACGGGAGTGGGGGGCGATGAAGCCGTCGCTGGCCACCAGCCTCTCGATCGGCTCCTGGTAGCGGGAGAGGCGGAAGAAGAGGTTGAGTTCGTCGCGCCACTCCAGTGGGCGCAGATGGATGGGGCAGTGGGGTTCCTGCGCCGAAGCTGATTCCTCCTTGAACTCCTCGCAGGCGACGCAGTACCAGCCCTGCTGGCGGCCCTCCACCACGTCGCCGCCGGCCGCGACCCGGGCGAAGAACTGCTCCACGATCGCCCGGTGGCGGGGATCGGTGGTGCGGATGAAGCGGTCGTTGCTGATGCCCCAGCGGCGCCACAGGTCGCGGTACTCGCCGCTGATGGCGTCGCAGTGGGCCTGGGGGGTGAGGCCGGCGGCCTCGGCCGAACGCTGGATCTTCAGGCCATGCTCGTCGCAGCCGGTGATGAAGGTGACCCGCTCCCCCTGCAGCCGCCGGAAGCGGGCGATGCTGTCGCAGGCGAGGGTGGTGTAGGTGCTGCCCAGGTGGGCGCGGTCGTTGACGTAATAGAGGGGGGTGGTGAGGGTATAGGTCATCGGCAGGCGACGTCGGCCGGGTCCGCCGGCGGCAGGAGGGTGTTCCGTGATGCCCCCATGACGCCCTTGGGCCCAGGCCCGGAGCCCGGATCCTACCCATCGCCCCGGGATGGGATGCTGGCCCCCTGACCCCGGCCCCTTCCCCCCGATGCGCACGGGCTTCGATCGCAGGGCTGAGGTGCTGGTGTGGGGCGGCGGCAGCGGTGGCGTGGCCGCCGCCCTGCAGGCTGCCCGCGCCGGCGCCGACACCCTGCTGCTCACCCCCGGGCCCTGGCTCGGCGGCATGGTGAGCGCCGCCGGGGTGTGCGCTCCGGACGGCAACGAGCTGAGCCCCTGGCAGAGCGGCCTCTGGGGGGCCCTGCTGCGGGCCCTGCAATGGATCGAACCGGAGGGGCTGGATCAGAACTGGGTCAGCTGCTTCGGCTACCGCCCCGCCAGCGCCGAGCGGATCCTGCGCCGCTGGGTGGCCGCCGAGGAACGGCTGGACTGGTGGTCCGGCGTGCGGCTGGAGGCGGTGCAGCGCGACGGCGACCGCATCGGGGCCGTGACCGTGGAGCACAGGGGCGTCCAGCGGCGTCTGCTGCCCGGCGTGGTGATCGACGGCAGCGACCGTGGTGAGCTCTATCCCCTGGCCGGGGCCCCCTTCCGCTTCGGCTGGGAGGCCAGGGAGGTGTGGCAGGAACCCAGCGCCCCCACGGCTGAGCGCCTCGCAGGCGATCCGTTCTTTCAAAGGCAGCCCATTCAGTCGCCCACCTGGGTCTGCCTGGGCCAGCTGGACGAGCGGGGGGGACCGGCGGCCCCGGAGGCTGAGGCCTGGCGTCGCACCCCCCCCCGCCTGCCGGAGCCTTTCGCGGCGGCCACCGAGGCCTTCGGCCTGGAGCGCACCCTCACCTACGGCCGTCTGCCCGGGGGCCTGGTGATGCTGAACTGGCCCCTGCACGGCAATGACTGGCACCACGGCCTGGAGCGGGCCTTCGCCGAATGCGTCGACGGTGGCGGCGCCGTCGCCGAGGAGGCCGAGCGCGAGCTGATGGCGGCCATGCGGGACCACAGCGAGGCCTTCGCCGCCGCCCTGCGCCAGGCCAGCGGCGGCTGGCTGGGGCCGGCGGCGGTGTTTCCCTCGCCGGAGGAGGCCGGCGCCGGGCGGCTCAGCGGCGCTGGGTCTCTGGCGCTGATGCCCTACTGGCGTGAGGGCCGGCGGCTGGTGGCCCGGGAGCTGGTGCTGGAGCAGCACCTGCTGCCCCAGGGGGAGAGCGCCTGCATCGCCCCCCTCAGCCGTGATGCCGAAGGGGCCTTGAGCAGCATCGCCGTCGGCAACTACGCCAACGACCACCACTACCCCGGCGGCGACTGGCCCCTGGCCCCCAAGAGCTGCCGCTGGGGCGGCCGCTGGAGCGGCACCCCGTTCACCGTTCCCTACGGCGCCCTGGTGAGTGCGGGGGTGTCCAACCTGCTGGCCGCCGACAAGGGCTTCGGCGTCAGCCACATGGCCAATGGCGCCACGCGGTTGCAGCCCCTGGTGCTCAACATCGGCCAGGCCGCGGGTCTGGCGGCGGCCCTCTGCATGCGCGAAGGACTGGAGCCGGCCGCCCTGCCGGTGCGCCGGCTGCAGGAGGCCCTGATCAGCGATCCGCTGGCCCCGGCGGCCGTGGTGCCGCTGTGGGACACCCCCTGGCACCACCCCCTGTGGCGCGAGCGGCAGGAGCGGGCACTGGAGGAGCCGGAGCGGATCGATCGCCACGGCCAGCTGGAGGCGGCGGATCTGGCGGCACCGGCGGGCTTGGCGCCGCCGCCGGAGCCCGGCGTGTGCCTCTGGCGGGGCGAGCTGGTGCCCGACGGCGAGGGCGGCTACCGGCTCCACACCAAGGCGGGGGAGTGGCCGCTGATCACCCTGGAGCCAGAGTTGCACCACTGGCTGCTGGGCCTCGACCGTCCCACCCCGGCGGCCCTGATCGGCTGCGCCAATCCCTGGGGTCCCTGGCTGCGGGTGTCGCGGCTGGTGCCGTGAAGCTGCTGTTCAGCAGCGCGGCCATCGCCCTCACCTTCGCGGCCTTCCTCCCCTACATCCGCTCCATCCGGGCCGACCGCACCCGGCCCCACGTGTTCTCCTGGCTGATCTGGGGCGTCACCACCCTGCTGGTGTTCCTGGCCACCCTGGCCGGCGGCGGCGGTGCGGGCGCCTGGCCCACCGGGGTGTCGGCCCTGATCACCTTCTCCATCGCCTGGCTGGCCCATGCCCATGGCGCCGACCGGGAGATCACCAGCAGCGACTGGCTGTTTCTGGCCGGGGCCGCCTCGGCCCTGCCCTTCTGGGTCCTCACCGCCGACCCGCTCGGGGCTGTGGTGGTGCTCACCCTGGTGGACCTGCTGGGGTTCGGCCCCACCCTGCGGCGGGCCTACGGCCACCCCCACCAGGAACGGATCGGCTTCTTCGCCCTGTTCGTGCTGCGCAACCTGTTGGTGCTGCTCTCCCTGGAGCGGCTGACGCCCACCACGGTCCTGTTCCCGGCGGCGGTGGGTCTGGCCTGCGCTGGGGTGGTGATGCTGCTGCTCTGGCGGCGGCGGCGCCTGCAACGATCGGGCCAGCCGGCCTGAGGTCGGCCAGGATGGGTGGGATCAGCGTCGTTGCCCCATGGTTCCCGCGACCCCAGGACCTGCACTCCGGACCCTGCCCGTGCTGCTCTGGCTGGCGGGTTCGGCCCTGCTGCTGGCCGCCTTGCCGGCCCGGGCCCAGGGGCTCAACAACATGCGCGACCAGCTGATCATCCATTACTGCACCCTGGCGGTGAACGCCGACTTCACCAAGGCGGGCAAGGCCGTGCCGGCGGGCCTGGCCAGGGACACCTGCACCTGCGTGGCCGAGCAGGTGAACGACCGAGCGACGATCCCCCAGGCCGAAGCCATCTGCAAGCAGCAGGCGATGGGCAAGTACAACCTCAGTCCCTGAATCCGCCTGGGTCAGCCCGCGGCCGTGAAGCGCAGCAGATCCCGCAGGGAATCCACCTGCTGCAGCCGCACCAGCAGGGCGTCGCCGGGGTCGGGATCGCCGTGGCACTCGGCGGCCAGGTCGATGGCCAGATCCGGCAGATGCACCAGGCCGAGCCGGTCCTGGGGCCGCAGCCATCTCAGAAAAAGCCCCGGCCACTGGTGCCGCTCCTGGGCCTCGAACCACACCTGCTGCCAGTGGCGCTGGTCCTCCCGGGCGATCTGCAGGCCCTGGCGGATCGCCCCCTCCAGCTCCGCCAGCAGCGCCCCCAGCGCCGCCTCGTCGAGCACCGGCTGGCCCTGCCGGTGGGCCAGCAGCTGGCGCTGCACCAGCAGGTCGTTGTAACGGCGGATCGGTGAGGTGGCCTGCACGTAGCAGGGCAGGCCCAGGGAGAAGTGGGGGGCGGGCGTGGTACCCAGGTGGCCCCGGCTGAGGCAGCGCTTGATGGCGGCGTTCCGCACAGGGCCCGCAGGCAGGCCGGCCAGTTCCGCCTCCGGCGGCAGCTCCGCCGCCAGCTGGCTGCGGTAGGGCAAGGCCAGGCCCTGCTCCTGGCCGAAGCCGGCGATCACGGCCCCGGCCAGGATCATGGCCTCGGCCACCAGGGTGCGCGACGGGGAGGGTTCGGTGATCTCCAGCTGGGCCCCCTCGCCGTCGCAGCGGATCCGCCCCTCGGGCTGATCCAGATCGAGGGCCCCCCGGGCCAGCCGCCAGCGGCGCCGCCGCTCCATCAGGGCATGGAGCTCATTGAGGTAGCGCTCCTGTGGCGGGGCCAGTTCAATCAGTTCATCGGCATCGGCATAACTCAGCCGATAGGCGGGCCGCACCCAGCTGGACTCCAGCCCGTGGGCCGCCACCGTGCCGTCGCCCGCCAGCTCCACCCACAGGCTCAGGGCCGCGCTGCGCTGGCCCATGCGCAGGCTCATCGGGCCGGTGCTGAGCACCTCGGGGAACATCGGCAGCGGCCCCCGGGCAAGGTAGAGGCTGCTGGCCCGCCGCCGGGCTTCGGTGTCAAGGGGGCTGTTCGCCGCCACCAGCCGGCCCGGGTCGGCGATGTGGATCCACAGCCGCGGCTCCCCGTTCGGCCCCGGCTCGAGGGAAAGGCCGTCGTCGATGTCGCGGGTGTCCGCATCGTCGATGGTGACGGTGTGCAGGCCGGTGAGGTCGCGGCGATGCTCGTCACCGGGAAGCTCCGTTTCGGCCAGGGCCACGAGCCGCCGGGCCTCGGCTTCGAGTTCCGCAGGGAAGCCCGCCTGCCAGGTGGTGTTCTCCAGCGAGGGCAGATGGTGCCGCTCCCACTGGCCCAGATCCACCAGCAGGTGCCGGATCGGCGCTGACTCCATCGCGCAGTGGGCGGCCTGCAGGGCCCGGTGCAGGTCGTCAGGCAGGGGGCGGCTGGTGTCGCCGCTGGCCCATTCCCGCAGCAGGGCCAGGTGCTGGCGCTGCTCGGGATCGAGCTGTCGGAGATCGATCGGGCAGCGCTGGCGCAGGGTGTCCTGCCACTGGCGGCGCCGCTGTTCGGCCAGCTGCTGGCGGCGGGCGTCCCGGCGCAGCCGGCGCACATCCACCAGCGGCCGAGCCTCAACCCGTTGCTGGCGCCAGCGGAACAGGGTCTGGGGGCCCTGCAGCCACAGCCAGCAAGCGGCCCGCTGGACCGGCTCCCCGCCGTCGCCGATCAGGTCGACGAAGTCCCCAAGCTCGAGGGACGTCGGATCGTCCTGCAGCAACAGCCAGGCCGCCCCCAGCTCCCGGGGGCTGGGGGCGGCCTGCTGCAACGTCTCGGGACTCAGGCCCCAGGGGGGCTGGGACAGGCGTGCGGGTGGTGTCTGATCGCCCGGGAGAGCGGCAATCAGATCGAGCTGCCGGACCCCGCGCTGGACGACCTTGGCCTCGAAACCCACCCGGAGATCGAGGCGCGTGCCCTTTTCGGCCACGACGACCGCCAGCAGGCTGCGGCTGTCGTCGTGGAGGCCGACCAGGTCACCCGCCGTGTACCGACGCGAGGCGGAGGGCAACTCAGCCTTCGGGATTCACGAAGGGCAGCAGGGCCACGATCCGGGCACGCTTGACGGCATTGGTGAGGTCGCGCTGCTGCATGGCCGTCAGGCCGGTGAGGCGACGGGGCAGGATCTTGCCGCGCTCGGTGATGAACTTCTTGAGCAGATCGACGTCCTTGTAGTCGATCGGATCACCGGGCTTGATCGGCGACAGGCGCTTCTTGAAGAAGGAACTGGACATGGGAACGGAAGAAAGGAACGAAAGGAGGACATTGCCGCTGCAGGGGCCGCGGGACGATCAGGCGATGGGATTCCGCAGGAAATCCAGCCTCACTTGATCTCCTTGTGGACGGTGGAGGCGTTGCAGTGGGGGCAGAACTTCTTGAGTTCGATCCGTTCGGTGGTGTTGCGGCGGTTCTTCTGGGTGGTGTAACGGGACACGCCAGGGGACCGCTTGGCGGGGTTGGACCGGCATTCGGTGCACTCGAGGGTGATCACCAGCCGGACGCCCTTGTTCTTGGCCATGGAAGGACGTTGCGCCGCGGATGCGTTGCAGATTGAGGATCCTGCACCCTACCTCCCGATGGGGAGCCCCCTGATCGCTTCCTAATGTGGGCGGCTGCTGTGCACCCCTCCGATGCTGGTTTCGCTCCAATGGCTCCGGGAGCTGGTCAGCGTGGAACCGGCCTGTCTAGAGCCCGCGTCCCTGGAGGAGCGCCTCTCGATCGCCGGCTTCGAGGTGGAGGCCATCGAGGATCTGGCGGCCCGGGCGCCCGGGGTGGTGGTGGGCCATGTGCTGCAGCGCGATCCCCATCCCAATGCCGACAAGCTCAGCGTCTGCCGGGTGGACGTGGGCGATGGCGAGCCCCTGCAGATCGTCTGCGGCGCGCCGAATGTGCGCCAGGGGCTGCACGTGCCCGTGGCCCTGGTGGGCAGCACCCTGCCGGCGGTGGGGCTGACGATCAGGCCCGCCGAACTGCGCGGGGTGGCCAGCAGCGGCATGATCTGTTCCCTGCGGGAGCTGGGCCTCGATAACGGCAGCGACGGCATCGCCGAACTCGACCGGCTTCTGAGCACCGTGCCGCCCCTGGGGACACCCGTGGGTCCGCTGCTGGGCCTGGATGACCAGGTGCTGGAGCTGGCCATCACCGCCAACCGGCCCGATGGTCTGTCGATGCGTGGGATCGCCCGGGAGGTGGCGGCCCTCAGCGGCGGCCGCACCACCTTTCCCCCGCCGGCGCCCGTGGTGGCGGCCGAACCCCTGGCGGCGTCCGCCGCCGATCTCGCGGCCATGAAGGCGGGGGGGCTGTTCAGCCTCACCGCCCTCAGCGGCCTGCGGGTGTGCCCCTCCCCGGACTGGCTGCGCCGGCGGCTGGAGCGGGCCGGCGTGCGTCCGATCAACAACGTGGTGGACATCACCAACCTGGTGATGCTGGAAACGGGCCAGCCCCTGCACGCCTTCGACCGGGATCGCCTGGGGGCGCTCGCCGGCGCCAGCCCCGAGCCGGGCAGCATCGGCCTTCGGCAGGGCCGGGCCGGAGAGGCGTTCGTGGCTCTTGACGGCCAGGAACGCAGCCTCGGTGAGGAGGCCCTGGTGGTCACATTCGGGGACCACCCCATCGCCCTGGCCGGGGTGATGGGGGGTCTGGCCGAGGCCGTCAGCGAAGCCACCACCGCCATCTGGCTGGAGGCGGCGGTGTTCGCGCCCCAGGCCGTGCGCCGCTCCGCCCGCAGCGTCGGTCTGCGCACCGAGGCCAGCAGCCGCTTCGAGAAGGGGGTGCCCAGGGAGATCACCCTGGCCGCCGCCGACCGGGCCGTGGCCCTGCTGCAGGAGCTGGCGGGAGCCCGTGTCGAGGGGCGCTGGCTGCTCCAGCGTCCGGCCTCTCCCCAGCCGCCCCTGCCCCTGCGCCGCGACGCCCTCCACAACCTGCTGGGTCCGGTGCTGGTGGAGGGGGAGGCCCAGGACCTGGACGACGCCCGCATCACCGGCACCCTGGAGGCCCTCGGCTGCCAGCTGGAGGAGGACGAGGAGGGCTGGCAGGTGCGGGTGCCGCCCGAGCGGGCCATGGACCTCAAACGCGAGGCGGACCTGATCGAGGAGGTCGCCCGGCTGGTGGGCTACGACCACTTCGCCGCCCATCTGCCCGATCCTCTGGTCCCCGGCGGCCTGGAACCGGCCCAGCAGCTGGAGCGGCGCCTGCGCCGCAGCCTCTGCGCCGCCGGCCTGCAGGAGATCGTTTCCCTGTCTCTGGTGGCGGCGGCGCCGGGCAGGGTGCCCCTGGCCAACCCGCTCCTGGCCGATTACGGCCACCTGCGCGACAACCTGCACCAGGAGTTGCTCCAGGCTGCCCGCCGCAACCTGCAGGCTTCCCTGGGAGGCTTCTGGGGCTTCGAGATCGGTCGGGTGTTCCCCGGTGAGGCTGCCGGTGGCGCCGCTGGTGGCGAGGAACGCCATGGCGAACGCACCCTGCTGGTGGGGGTGATCGCCGGGGAGCGGCGGGCGGAACGCTGGCGCAGCTCCGGCAAACCCGCTCCCCCGGATTACTTCCAGGCCCGCGGCGTGCTGCAGGCAGGTCTCGATCCCCTGCGCCTGCCCCTGGAGGATCGCCCCCTCACCGATGCCCCTCTGCTGCACCCCGGCCGGGCCGCCCGGCTGTTGGTGGAAGGCAAGCCTGCCGGCTGGTTCGGACAGCTCCATCCCGCCGAGGCCGACGCCCTCGATCTGCCGGCCGCCACCTATGTGTTCCAGCTGGAGCTGGAGCCCCTGCTCAGCGCCGGCAGCCGCCGCAACCGCTGGCAGCCCAGCTTCCGCCCCTACCCCACCGTGCCCGCCTCGGAGCGCGATCTGGCCCTGGTGGTCCCCACCGACACCACGGCGGCGGATCTGCTGGCGGCGATCCGCAAGGCCGGCAAGCCGCTGCTGGAGCAGGCCGAGCTGATCGACCGTTATGAAGGCGCCCAGGTGGAGGCCGGCCGCTGCAGCCAGGCTTTCCGTCTGCGCTACCGCGACAGCGCCCGCACCCTCACCGATGAGGAGGTGGAGGCGGCCCATGGGCGGGTGCGTGAGGCCCTCGAGCAGCGCTTCGGCGCCGAACAGCGCCGCTAGCGCCGCTAGGGCGGTGTCAGCCGCTCCAGGGCCGCCAGGGCCTCCACGTGGCTGGTGTTGGGGAAGAAGTCGATGGGCTGCACCCAGCTCAGCCGGTAGGCCCCGGAGCCGCACAGCTGGGCCAGGTCGCGGGCCAGGGCCGCCGGATCGCAGCTGACGTAGGCGATCCGCTCCGGTCGCGCCGCCAGGATCGCCGCGGTGGCGACGGGGTTCAGCCCCTTGCGGGGCGGATCCAGCACCAGGGCCTGCAGGCCCTGGAGGCGCTCCTCCAGCACCTGGGGCACGTCGGCCTCCACGAAGCTCGAGCGATCCTCCAGCCCGTTGGCCCTGGCATTGAGCCGGGCCAGGGCCACGGCGCCCGGGTGCAGCTCCAGGCCGCTGACCTGCCAGCCGGCGGCGGCCAGGGGCAGGCTGTAGGTGCCGATGCCGCAGTAGGCATCGAGCAGGGAGCCGCCGGCGGGAATGGGGCCGAGGGCCTCGAGCAGGTGGGGCACCAGCCGTTCGGCCTGGCGGGTGTTGACCTGGAAGAAGGTGTCGGCGCCGATGCGGAAGCGCAGGCCGGCGAAGCTCTCGTGGAGCCAGTCCCGGCCGTGGATCGCCCGGGTCTCGTCGCCCATCAGGCGATTGGTGGGCAGGGGCTGGAGGTTGAGGCAGACGCCCACCAGCCCGGGCCAGCGTTCGCACCAGGCCTCGGCCAGCGCTTCAAGGCCGGTCAGATCGTCGTGACTGCTGATCAGGGTGATCAACAGCTCCCCGGTGGCCGCCCCCACCCGCAGGCCCAGGTGGCGCAGTCCGGGACCCTCCACCGCCTGGGGATCGTTGCCGTGGCGATCGATCGGCCAGTCGCTGGCCTCCAGGTCGGCCTTGAGGGGGGCGATCAGGGCGTCGATCCTCGGGTCGAGCACCGGGCAGCGGGCCATGTTGACGATGCGGTGCGAGCCCCGCCGGTAGTAGCCGGCCCGCAGCCGGCCATCGGCCTGCCGTTCCAGCGGAATCAGGGCCCGGTTGCGATAGCCCAGGGTCGGATCGGCCCGCAGCAGCGGCCGCACCGGCGCGCTCAGGCCGCCGATGCGCTGCAGGGTCTGCTCCAGGCTGCGCTGCTTCCAGGCGGCCTCGGCTTCGTCCACCAGGGGCTGGAGGCTGCAGCCTCCGCAGTTGTCGGCCAGGATGCAGGGGGGCCGGCGACGGTCAGCAGAGGGCGTCAGCACCCGCTGCAGCTGCCCCACCAGATGGCGCCGCGCCACGGCCTGAAGACGTACTTGCACGGTATCTCCGGGCAGGGCACCGCTGACGAACACCACCTGCCCGTCGTGGCGGCCCACCCCCTGCCCGTCATGACCCAGATCGGTGATCTCCAGCTCGAGCCTGTCGCCCACCGAGGCCATCCGTCGTCCGCCGCACTGCTGCGACCCTATCGGGGGTCGTGCAAAGGGGCGTTACACCTTGCGCCCCCAGCCCTGGCTGCGGCTTTGGGCTCGATAGGATTCTCCGGACTGTGGTCGCTGCTATGAGCGTCGTTCGCGATCTGATCCTCCAGGCCGATGATCAGCTCCGCTACCCCACCGGCGGCGAGCTGCGCACGATGGTGGAATTTCTCAGCGGCGGGGCCCGCCGGCTGAATGTCGTCAGGGTGCTGACCGACAACGAGAAGAAGATCATCGCCGAGGCCTCCAAGCAGCTGTTCCTGCGCAAGCCGGACTACGTGGCCCCCGGCGGCAATGCCTTCGGCCAGAAGCAGCGGGCCCAGTGCCTGCGTGATTACAGCTGGTATCTGCGGCTGGTCACCTACGGGATCCTGGCCGGTAGCACCGAGCTGATCCAGCAGATCGGCGTCGTCGGTGCCCGCGAGATGTACAACAGCCTCGGCGTTCCCCTGCCCGGCATGGTGGAAGCGATGCGCACGCTCAAGGAGGCGGCCCTTGTCCTGCTCGGTGGCGACGAAGCCGCCCTGGCCGGTCCCTACTTCGACTATCTGATCCAGGGTCTGCAGACCTCCACCTGATCGGTCTGACCGTCTCATTCTGGTCTCCCGGCTGGTCGCGGTGTCAGTCCAGCCTGAGACGACAGGGTTGGTGAGCAAGCTCTCCCGTCCCAGGCCCCGTCACGGCTGTGACGGGGTTCTTTTGTGGCGCTGCCCGCCATGGGATCGGTGCCCTGGGCTGCCGGCTTGAACCATCGAAGGAGCAACGCCCCCACGATACCAGGCGTCTCAGGCAAGACACGCACCAGTTCCCGTCCTGAGACCAGGACCAGCCAGCCGGGACCACGTGATCCGCAGTTGTCCGGCTGCCTCATGGGTTGAGCGTTCCTGGCGCTGCTGTTGAGCGGCTACGCGGACCAGGAGGGTGTGCGGTGGTCAACGAGGAGCCCGCCGCATGGTGCGGCAGACACGACCGCACGCATGCCCTCATGCGTCCCGGATGAGTCCCGTAGTGTGTCTCAACCCAACTCCCATGCGGGAGCCCTGGCACTCATCCGGCTCGGGCTGAATGGCTCGGCGAACGACCTGTGCCGCAGAGGCCTCCCTTCCTGAGGTCCCTCCAGGGTCATCCGAGGCGATCGACCACATCCGGCTCGACTGCCTCTGCGTATCTGTGTCAAAGACAGATACGCAGATATTCCCAGCCCTTTTGTGAAAAGCTTTCTCGGCGACTGTCCAGATCCTGGACAAGGCGGTGGCGCCCATTCAGGCGCCTGGACATCCGGAAGCCGGCGGGACCCGGGATCGGCGGCTGTCGTCGATGGCACCGGGTCGGTGCCAGACCGGCAGCCTGGGCGGTGCCCAGGGCAAGTTATGGGCCACGACAGATCAGATCGAGGAAAAATCACTGTATTGCCGTTAGAGAGTGAGTCGCCTGACAAGACCCATGCCTGGTCCCATGTACAGCATGTGGGAATGGCTCCGCCTCCCCCATCGGGCCACGGCGTCCACTTGTCCCGACTGAGACCTGGAGCTAGACCTGGAATGCGTCCAGCACGAGACGCTTGGTTGAACTAGCGACGGTCTGCCCGCTGTCTTCGCTGGACCAGGGACCGTTCGGTCTGGGGACGGCAGGTCAGCGCTCGTTGGCGGCGCCCTGCCGATAGAGCTCCTTGAGCAGTTGGTAGGCCTCGTTGAGGCGGCGCATCGCCTCCACCGAACCACCGGCGTCGGGATGGTGGCTCTGGGCCATCTCCCGGTAGGCCTCGCGGATCTGAGCGAGGGTCAGGCGCTGGCCGGGATCCGTCGGCAGCTGCAGCTGGCGCAGGGCGCCGTGCAGGGTCATGGTGTGCTCCAGGGTCTGGAAGGAGGTGCCGCGGCGCCGACGACGGAATCGGTGCACAAAGCGCCGGATCAGGGTCGGGATCCTCAGGCTCAGGGTCGAACCACTGAAGGGATCTTCCAGAACCCCGGCGGTGACCATCACCCGCTCGAATGTCGGCGGACCATCGCTCCAGCCGGGAACGAACTGCTGCATCACCTGGCAGGCCCCCGACCAGGTGAAGGTCCGGCCCTCACTCTGGTCGGACTGGGGCCAGATCTCCTGGCCCAGCCAGAGCATGGCCGCTTCCAGCACCGCCTCTCCGGCTGGCGACCCATAGAGCGTGCACCAGTGGTTGCCGGCTTCCTCCATCGCCTGCTGCACCACCTCTCCGCCCAGGGGCGGCAGAGGAGTCAGGGGAGAAGGAGCGGCACTTTGCGGCGACGGCGGCCGCAGACTGCGCTTGAGCACGTCGGAGCGACGGCGCACGAAGCCGGGCAGATCGATCCCCCCTCCCGCTGTCGTGGGCCGTGGGGACCGCTCCGCCGGTTGTTCCCATTCGAATTCCGCCTGCAGGGTGTCGATCGCCCCCTGGCCCACCAGCACCAGGGCGCCCTGTTCCTCCAGATCCCCCTCAAGGACCCCCTCGGCCTCCCTTTCGTCCTCGCCGTGCCGCGGCGGGGCGATGCCCCCAGTCCCCGGGTGATGGCCCCCAGGGCCATCGCCCGCGCCGTCCTCCCCTCCGTCTGCATCGTCGCCGGAGCCGAACAGATCCTCGAGCAGCCGTTCGAGCACATCCCCCCGGCTGCGGATGCCCCACTCCCGGCGCAGGTGATCCAGATGCGCCACCAGTTCCCGGGTGAGGTCGAGACTGATGCGCTGTCTGGCGTCGTTCGACTTCTCCGCCACGTCAGGCCTCCTGCGGCGCTGGGTTCGCTGGCATCGGAGCGCGGGTCAGGGTCCCTGCTGGTCCCGCAGGAACTGCTGCTGGGCCTCGACGGCCTCACGGTAGCGATCGACCAGCGTGCCTCCGCCGGCGGTGCTGCCCGAACGGCTGCGTATCGGCGTGATCATTGGGGACGGGCCCAGGACGCCGCGATTGGGCGAGGGCGGCGGCGGTGGCGGATTCAGCCAGCCCGGGACCGCGGCCGGCCGAAGGATCAGGGGTGGCGGCACCAGGGGACCGGTACCGCCGATGGGCTCCGGAGCCACCCTGGCGGGGGGCGGCACGATGGTGACCGCCGGTGGGGCGACCGGCGGCGCGGCGGGACGGGCGACGGCTCCGGCTCGGGCCAGCTCCAGCTGCCGCTCCCGCTCCTGGACCATGGCCAGCTGGCTGGCGCTCACCACGCTGAGCAGATGGCCGGGGGTGGCATCCGCAGGGTAGACGAGGCTGACCCGCACGGGATTGACGACCCCGGGCGTCAGGTCGATCTGTCCCAGGGAGAGGCTCTGCCCCGAGCGCAGGCCCACATGCACCTCGCGAAGGCCGGCCGGAGTCTGGATCTGAATCGATCCCCGGAAGGCGGTGAACGGCTGGCCACCGATCAGGGTGGGGTGGCTCATCACCAGTTCGTAGGGGCCGTTGCCCTCCAGATTCAGGTCGACGTCGAAGCGCACCCCGTAGGTACCGACGTTGTCGAGGGAGGAGTCGACCATGCGGCTGGCCAGGGCGTTGACCTGTACGTCCCGCGTGCCGAAATGGTGCCGGTCGGTGCTGGTGAAGGGCACATGCAACGGACCCTTGACGTTCAGGTCGTGGGTGATCGAGGCCTGGTAGGCATCGCCGAGGGCCACGCCACCCACCCGGGAGAAGATCCGCCGGTTGTGGATGTCGTTGATGCGGCTCAGATAGACCCGTCCCGGGGCCAGCCGCCTCGAATCCAGCACCGCCAGAACGTCGCTGTCGGAATCGGGGGTCTTGGCCGCCACCACAGCGATCTGGAAGGGACCGTCGCTGCGGCCCCGCAGCAGAGCGTTGGCGATGCCGAGGGCGGGAAGATCGGTCTGGAACAGCACGATGCGGCTGCGGGCCGGGATGGTGATCTCGTCGGTCAGACGGCTGTCCAGTCGGCCGCGCAGCATCTGGACGGCGGTGGCGTCACCGGGTCCGGTGTTCCAGGGCCGGGGTCCCAGCGGCTTGACCCCCATCAGGTTGCTGGCGAGGTACGGGGCCTCGAAGCTGTTGCGCACCGCCCCCTTGGAGAAGCGGATGTGGACCGGACGCACACCCGGATTGATCAGGATGGCCGCCAGGGTGAGTTCCGCCCGACGGCTGCCGGGGGCGATGGAGCGGCGGTTGGGGGGGAAATACTTGTGGTGCAGGTGCATGCCGAATTCCCCGTTGAAGGTGTACTCGGCATTGCGCAGGGCCTGACCCGTCTCGGCGGCGTAGGCGTAGCCAGGGGTCGTGCTGATCAGGATTCCCGGCCCCTCGACCTCCTCGGGCTGGTTGGAATGCAGCACCGGCACGTTGTTGAAGGTGCCGTTCAGCGGCCGGGCCTTCTGACCGGCCATCAGGGCAACGTAGGCGTGGGCGGGCTGCGCCAGCACCAGGCCCAGCGTCAGCCAGACACCGATGGGACCAATGGGGGAAACTGATCTCAAATCGCGACAGGCTGGTGGTGTGGTGGGCCAGGGGACGGTAAGGCGGGGAGCGACCGTCCCAGGCGAGGGGAATCGGTGGACGACAGGGGGTGGACCCAGGCAGCCCCGGATGGAACGACGGGCTCGCTAGAACGGTCCCAGTCTGCAGATTTTGTCATGATTCCTCCCTTCGGTTGCTGCTCCGGGTCGGAGTCCGGAGCCGGAGCCCTGCGGCGGTATCAGGAACGCAAGCTGCGCCTGCTCAGCTTCTGGCGCGATGGCATCGAGCGCCAGCTGGCCGCGATGAATGCCGCCATCAGCACCCTGGAGCAGCAGATGCACCGCGACCAGCCCGATCAGCAGGGCTGAGTCCGCGGGCGTCCAGCTCCCGCCGCAGCTGCTCCAGTCCCTTGTGCAGCAGGCGTTTGACCGTCATCGGGCTCACCTCCATCTGGCGCCCGACGCGTCGGTAGCTCCAGCCCCCCAGAACCACCTGGCGCACCACCAGTCGCGTCCGGGGCTCCAGCATCGCCAGCATCGTCGCCGCCGACGGTCCCGGCTCCTCCAGCCGGCAAAGGTCGTCGTCGGTCCCATCGGCGGTCCCGGCGGCCACCGCTTCCGACAGGCACGGATCGTCCAGGTTGGCGGGACGGGCCAGCAGACGCTGCAGTTCCAGCCGTCGCCACTCCGCCGGTGTGATGCCCAGGGTCCCGCTCAGGTGAGTGATGGCGCGGCCTGGATCCGTCAGCAGGGCGGGGTGATGACGGAGCCGGTTGAACCGTTCCTGGAGCTCGGCCTGGCGCCGCGGCAGGCGCACCACCGGGGCCGCATCCCGCAGATAGTGAAGGATGGCGCCGCGGATGTGGGGCCTGGCGAACGCTTCGAAAGGGGTGCGTCGGTCCTCGCTGTAGAGCTCGGCGGCCCTGATCAACCCCAGCATCCCCACCTGGAGCAGGTCGTCGAAGGCCTCAGGGCTGCAGCGGGAGTAGTGCAGCGCCAGGGGTCGGACCACTGCCCGGTATTGCTCCACGCGTCGGTTGCGGCGGGCGGCGGATGAGGGAGGGGTCTGGCGGCAGGAGTGGGAGGGGGCCATGGTCGTGGGGCCTGGTCGTCGGCGATGTCGGTGAGGCGGGGCGTGCCGCAGCGCCGATGACGGCAGGCGGTGCGCTCCCCTTCCAGAGAGGGCCAGGAGAGTCGAAACGCACAACCGTGAAACCACGGAAGTTTCCCGAGGGATTCAGGCCAGGGGAGCCGCCACGGCCTGGAGCAGCGCCCAGGGCCCGTGCCGCTCCAGCCACCCCCTGTCGGAACCCTCGGTGATCAGCAGGAAGCCCGCGAAGCCCAGAGCATTGACGCTGAATCCGGCGCCGTGCTCCCGCACCCGGCGCACGGTCAGGAACCAGTCGTCGTCGAACAGCAGGTTGTAGGGGTGCAGGGGCGCTCCATCGTGGCCCGGGTCCCCCAGAGCCAGATCGCGGGCATGGGCGAGGTACAGATCCGCCAGATCCGACCCGCCCATCGGGTCGCTGCGGCGGCTGAGGCGGTAGGCCCAGCTCCAGGCGGCCACCCCCGTCTCCAGCTGCTCCAGGAACAGCGGGGCCAGGGGGCAGCTGGGCTCGCCGGGCCGGCGCGGCAGCAGCTGCAGGTGGCGATGGGGCTGGCTGGCTCCGGAGCGGGCGCCGCTGTTGAAGAACCACAGGCCGCCGGTGTCCCGGCCCACGTCGGCCACCGCCCGCCAGTCGGAGGCCTCGATCCAGCCGCCCTGGGGGCGCCAGTCCCGGGTGATCAACAGCAGGTGGGCCTCCTGCACCGGGTACTTGTTCAGCAGCAGCACGTGGGCGGGCTCCAGCAGCTCCACCTGCAGGGGCCTGTCCCAGGGAAGGAAGGGATTGGGGCGGGGACCCCCCTGGCGCAGGTGCCGGGGGGTGGAGGAGAGCAGCTCGCGGACGACGAAGGGATCCGTGCCGGGGAGAGGCAGGATGCGGGTGTCGAGGGGCACCAAGGCCCCCTGACGGCGGGCCCGCTCCGTCACCTCACGGGCCCGTTGCCAATGGCGCTCAGCTCGCACCGGCCTGCAGTCGGGCCAGGGAGGCGCCCTGGTAGTAGCGCCCGAGGATCTCGTTGTACCGCAGTCCCTGCACGGCCAGATCCTGGGCGCCGTGCTGGCTCATGCTGGCTCCCAGGTGGCCGTGGGCCTCCTGGGTGATGCGGGTGGTGGCCGCGTAGAGGCTTTCGACGATGCCTCCCTGGTAGCTGAGGATCACCCCGGCGGTGCTGGCGGTGGCCTGGCGGGTGCGGGGGGTCACGCTTCCCAGGCCCCGGTAGGCCTGCCAGCGCGTCGTGTCCCCCAGGTGCCAGTGGGCGCTGGCCGGACGGGCCATGTGGGCCATGGCGTAGGACCGGGCCGCCACGGCCTGGGCCTTGAGGGCCTCCATGTTCCAGCTGCTGGGCATTTCGGCACCCACCACCGAACTGATGTAGCGCTCCAGGGAGAGGTGGTTCACCAGCTGGAGGCCCTGGGATCCGCGCAACACCCTCAGCCGGCCTTCGTAGGGACGCCCGTCCACCTGCAGGACGTGGTCCGCGCCCGTCTCCATCCAGACCTCGGCCCGTCCGGCCATGGCCGCCCCCAGGTCGGCCGCGTCTGCGGGGCCGCCCTCCTGGATGGGACGCCCGTCCCGGTCGGTGAGTCGCCAGTGGCCGCTGGCCCCCAGCCGGGGGGAAGGCGAGGCGCCGAGCAGGGCCACCCGGATCTCGAGGGGAACCTCGGCTCCTGCCTCCGGTTCCAGCAGGGCCGGATCGGGTTGGCTGAGACTGGTGCGCTGGGCCTGAAGGGAGGCCGCCGCCAGCAGGTCCCGGTCTGGAGTGTCGGCAGCCACCGCCCCGGTCGGGGTGGCGTCCCGAGGTTGGGCGATCAGGGCCTCCAGCAGGTCGGGATCGGAGCGGCTGGCCCCGGCAGGGATCAGCTCCTGGGCGGCGAAACCGGCCCCCACCGCCACGACGGCGAGCGGGGCGGTGAGCAGGATCGGGTGGCGGCGACCACCCTGGAGCAGTCTCCGGCCGGTGGCCCGGAGAGCGGCGATGGCGGCCGTGACGAGCCGGCTCACGGCGAGGAAGCACAGAGGATGGAGTGGATCATGCCCGAGAATCCGTCTCCACCGCCGCCTGGCACAGGACGGTCGCCCCATTGCACCGCGGCGCCGCCGGCTGGCTCAGGGGGCGGCTTCGGCCCGCAGGTCGCGCTGCATCAGCTCCTGCACCGCCTGCCGGGCCTCCAGCTCGCCCGCCAGCAGGCGCACCACCTGGCCGCAGATGGGCAGTTGCCAGCCCTCCCTCCCGGCCAGGGCCAGGGTGGCGCGGGCGGTGCGGGGCCCCTCCACGGTGGCCCCGATCCGGGCGAGGGCGGTGGCTTCGTCACACCCTTCCGCCAGCAGGCTGCCGAAGCGGTAGTTGCGGCTGAGGCTGCTGTTGGCCGTCGCCAGCAGGTCCCCCAGGCCGGCCAGGCCGTAGAGGGTGGTGGGCTCGCCGCCGAGGGCCTGGAGCACGACGGCGATCTCCGCCAGCCCCCGGCAGAGCAGGGAGGCCTTGGCGTTCGCCCCCAGGCCCAGGCCGTCGCTGATCCCGGCCGCCAGGGCGATCACGTTCTTGAGGGCCCCGGCCGCCTCGGTGCCGATGGGATCGGCGTTCGTGTACAGCCGCAGATGGGGGGTCCGCAGCTGCTCCTGCAGCCGGCGGGCCAGGCCATGGTCGTCGCTGCTGAGCACGCTTGCGGCAGGCAGGCCCCGGTCGAGCTCCTCGGCCAGATTGGGGCCGCTCAGCACCGCCAGCGGCACCATAGGCAGGTGGCGCCGCCAGAGCTGACTGGCGGTGCAGAGGCTGTCCAGATCGATGCCCTTGCTGCAGCTCAGCAGGGGCACGCCCTGCGGCCAGTGTCCCCGCAGGCCGAGGGCCAGGGGTGTGACCCCCACCATCGAGACGGCCACCACCACCAGGTCGCTGTCCCGCAGCACAGCCGCCGGGTCTCCCCCATCGCGCCGCGACCAGCTGCGCAGCCGGTGCCCCTGGCGCACCCAGAGCCGCAGCAACGTGCCGCCCCATGCACCCCGACCCAGCACGGTGATGCGCAGACTCATGGACCGACGCGCGGGGCGGTTCCCCGGATGGAACTGCCATCATGCGCCATCCGCCCACCCGCCATGCCCGCCGCCACGCCCCCCTGCTGGCACGACTGGGACGGTCAGGCCCTGATCGTCGGCCCGGGGGGCATCGGCCAGGAGCTGGCGGCCGAGCTGGCCCGGCGGGCGCCTGGTCTGCGGGTCCGCACCGCGGGCCGTCGCGGGGCCGACCTCCCCCTCGACCTCGCCGAGGACGCCAGCCTGGCCAGGCTGGCCGCCACGGCCGCCGGCGACCTCAACCCGCTCCGGGTCGTGATCAACACCGCCGGGCTGCTCCACGACGGCCCCCTGCAGCCGGAGAAACGCCTCTCCCAGGTGAGCCGCCGGGCCCTGGAGCGCAGCTTCGCCGTCAACGCCTTCGGGCCCCTGCTGCTGGCCCAGGCCATCGAAGCCGCCTTGCCACGCGACCGGCCGGTGCATTTCGCCAGCCTGTCGGCCCGGGTGGGCAGCATCGGCGACAACCGCCTCGGCGGCTGGTACGCCTACCGGGCCGCCAAGGCGGCCCAGAACCAGCTGCTGCGCACCCTGGCGATCGAGTGGCAGCGCCGCCTCCCCCAGGCCTGCGTGACCCTGCTCCATCCCGGCACCACCGCCACCCCGCTCTCGGCCCCCTTTGGAGGCTCCGTGCCGCCCTCGGCCCTGTTCAGCCCGGAGCGGGCCGCCGGCCACCTGCTCGATGTGCTCGAGGGCCGGACGGCCGCCGACAGCGGGGCCTTCCTGGCCTGGGACGGCCAGCCGATTCCCTGGTGAGCCCCCGGAGGAAGGACGCGTCTCAGGCGGCGTGGCTGCGCAGGATCTCCAGGGGGATCACCTCGAGGGTGGACAGGGCGGAACTCTCCAGCCGCACCGGTGGGGCCATGCCGTCCTCGTAGGCCTCCAACCAGCGGGCGGCACAGACGCACCAGTGGTCCCCGGGACGCAGGCCCGGGAAGTTGCAGGCCGGCACCGGCGTCGAGAGATCGTTGCCCTGGGCGCGGCTGTAGGTCAGGAACGACTCGTTGACCACGCAGCAGACCGTGTGCCGCCCCACATCACCGGAATCGGCATGGCAGTAGCCGTCCCGGAACCATCCCGTGAGGGGGGCACAACCACACTCCTGCAACGGTTCTCCCAGCACATTGCGGCTTTCGGCAGGGGGCTGCAAGGGGGAGGCGACCAAGGCCGGCGCGGTACGGAGACGGGGAGAGTCTGACGGAGGACTGGCACAAACTGCCTCCAGGAGGTTGACGAATTCCGGGGGAGAGGGGTTAAAGGTCTTTCAGCACGACCCCCTTCATGAGCTGGGATTTCACCGAGGATGCGGCCTTCCTGGCCCTCTGCGACGCCTACAAGGAAAGCGGTGAGCCCTCCGCCATGGAGTTTCTGGCCCATGGCGAGGGGGCCTTCCACTTCCAGGAGCTCACCCAGAACGCCGCCGGTGAGGGGATCGACCTGAGCGATTCCGATGCCCTCGACGCCTTTCAGCAGGACGTGATCGACAGCCTGGAGGAGCTCTGCAGCTGAGTCCTGCAGCCGGCCCCTCACCGTGCCGCTCTCGGCCTTGGACGGCCTTCAGCCCCCGTCCTCAGCCGTAGAAGAAGGCGATCTCCTTGTCCTTGAGGCCCTCCCAGCCCGCTTCCCGCAGGCGCTGGTCGAGGGTGAGGCGATCCATGTGCTTGGCGCCGGTGCGGACGATGCGGTTGCGCATCGACTTCTTCACTCCGCTGCGGGCCCGGCGGCTCTCCAGTTCCATCACTTCGCCGTAGAGGGCGAGCATGGCGGGAGGGATCGGGGAGCCGTCCAGATCCACGCCCGCCGCGATGGCGTCATCGACGCCGCCGGGTCCTGCGATGGCCATGGCCAGGGATGCGAAGGGTGCCCAAAGCCTGCCACGGCCGGGGGGCCGGCCTCAGGCGCTGAAGTACCGGGCCTGGCTGTGCAGGGCCACCAGGGCGGTGGTGCTCTGCTCCGGCTCCAGCTGGTCGCTCTCGTCCATCGTCAGGCCGATGCGGTCGGTGCCCAGCCAGACGAGCTGCTGGCGCGAGTCGGCCACGTTCGGACAGGCGGGATAGCCGAAGGAGTAACGGCTGCCCCGGTAGCGCTGGGCCAGCACGTCCCGCAGGGCCGTGGGCTCGTCGGCGGCGAAGCCCATCTCCCGGCGGATCCGGGCATGGGTCCATTCGGCCAGGGCCTCGGCCATCTGGACCGCCAGGCCGTGGAAGTAGAGGTAGTCGCTGTAGAGGTCGGCCCGAAAGAGCTCCTGGGCGAAGCGGGTGGCCCCCTCGCCCATGGTGACGGCCTGCATCGGCAGCACGTCCGCCGGCAGCGGGTCGCCGGCGGGACCCGTTTCCAGGTCGCGGTAGAAATCGGCGATGCAGTAGCGGTTGCCGCTGCGCTGGCGCGGCAGCACGAAACGGCCCAGCTCGCCGCCGCCACTGGTGGCCGGAGCTCCTTCGGCCATCGCCGCAGGGTCGAACACCACCAGGGCATTGCCGGCGCGGCCGCAGGGGAAATAGCCGTAGGCCACCCGGGGGGTGAGCAGACCCTCCAGGCGGCACCTGTCGAGCCACTCCTGCAGCACCGGCTCCGCCTTCTCGGCCAGCATGGCCTCATAGTTCTGGCGGCTCTGCTGCTGGGTCTTGCGCAGCTGCCACTGGCCGGCGAAGAGGGCGTTGCGATCCAGGTAGGCGAACACCTCATCCAGGTTGATCTCGGCCTCGGTGAGCACCCGGGTGCTCCAGAAGGGGGGCGTGAGGGCCGGTTCGGCCGGCACCGCCGCGGAGCGTTCGTCGCTGCCGGCCGCCACCGCCTGAGCCGCCCCAGGTTCGGCCGGTGTCGTACCTTCTCCAGGCTCCAAGGACGCCTCGCCCGGATCGTCAGCCGCCGCTGTCGAGGCCGGCTCTCCCAGCCCCAGCCCCTCGGGAGCGCCATCCAGGAAGCCCTGGTGATCGTCCCAGCGACCTGCCGCTTTGGCCTCCATCAGGGCATCCATGAAGCGCAGGTCGGCGAAGGCGTCGCGGCCGTAGATCACCTGGCCCAGGTAGGCCTGGCGGCAGTCGCCATTGACGAAACGTGGCGTCAGCGCCGCACCGCCGAGGATGACGGGAACGGAGATGCCCACCTCGTTGAAGGTTTCCAGGTTGTCCTTCATGAACGCGGTGGATTTCACCAGCAGGCCGCTCATGGCGATGCAGTCGGCCCCGTGCTTCCGCTGGGCCTCGACGATCGTGTCGACGTTCTGCTTGATGCCCAGATTCACCACCTCATAGCCATTGTTGGTAAGGATGATGTCCACCAGATTCTTGCCGATGTCGTGAACGTCGCCCTTGACGGTGGCGATCAGAAACTTGCCCTTGCTGCTCGATTCCCCTTCCTGCCTCTCCATGTGCGGTTCGAGGAAGGCGACGGCGGCCTTCATGGTCTCGGCGCTCTGCAGCACGAAGGGCAGCTGCATCTGCCCGGAGCCGAACAGTTCACCCACCACCTTCATGCCATCGAGCAGAAAGGTGTTGATGATCTTCAGCGGCGGATGCTCCGCCAGAGCCTCCTGCAGGGAGGCCTCCAGACCGATGCGTTCACCGTCGATGATGTGCTGCCTGAGCCGCTCCTCGAGGGGCAGATCGGCCAGGGATGGTCCGGAGGCCCGGGCCTCCCTGGCGCTCACCCCTTCGAATTCGCTGGTCAGCAGGGTGAGCGGATCATGCACGCAGATGCCGTCCTCGAACCGCCGGCGGTCGTGGATCAGGTCGCGGCAGATCCGCTGATGCTCCTCGCTGATCTTGGCCAGGGGAAGGATCTTGGCCGGGCTGACGATCGCCGCATCCATGCCCGTGGCACAGCAGTCGTGCAGGAAGACGGAGTTGAGCACGATACGGGCGGCCGGGGAGAGCCCGAAGCTGACGTTGCTGACCCCCAGCACCACATGCACGCCGGGTAGATCATGGCGGATCCGGCGGATGGCGTCGATCGTGGCGGCCGCATTGCCGCGGTCCTCCTCGATGCCGGTGGAGATGGGCAGGGCGAGGGGGTCGTAGAAGATCTCGTGGGCCGGCAGGCCGAATTCGAGCGCATCGCGGTAGGCCCGCTGGGCGATGGCGAACTTGCGCTCGGCCGTGCGGGCCATGCCCTCCTCGTCGATCGTGCCCACCACCACGCCGGCGCCGTAGTCGCGGGCCAGTTCAAGCACCTTGAAGAAGCGCTCGTCGCCGTCCTCGTAGTTGGTGGAGTTGAGGATGCACTTGCCGCCGGCCACCTTGAGGCCGGCCTCCATCTTCTGCCACTCGGTGGAATCGAGCATCAGCGGCAGGTTGACGTTGGTGACCAGGCGGCTCACCAGATCGTGCATGTCCTTCACCCCATCGCGCCCCACGTAGTCGACGTTCACGTCGAGCACGTGGGCGTTCTCCTTCACCTGGCCCCGGGCCACCGCCACCAGGCCGTCCCAGTCTTCGGCATTGAGCAGCTCGCGTACCTTCTTCGAGCCGCTGGCATTGAGACGCTCGCCGATGATCAGGAAGGAGTTGTCCTGGAGGTAGGGGGTGACGCCGTAGATCGAGGCCACCGCCGGCTCGTAGTGGAGCGGAGGCCTCTCCAGGCGCTGCCGGGGCAGCCGCACCTCGCGGGGGGCCGGCTTCAGACCGGCGGCGAGGTCCGCCAGGGCGCCGATGTGGGCCGGGGTGGTGCCGCAGCAGCCGCCGATCACCTGCACCCCCAGATCCTCGACGAAATGCATCAGCTGCATCCGCATCTCGGTGGGGGTGAGCCGGTAGTGGGCCACCCCACCGATGTTCTCCGGCAGCCCCGCATTGGGGATGCAGCTGACCACGAAGGGGCTGTGCTGGCTCAGGTAGCGGATGTGCTCCTTCATCTGCTCCGGACCGGTGGCGCAGTTGAGGCCGAGCACGTCGATGGGGAACGGTTCCAGGATCGCCACCACCGCGGCGATGTCGGACCCCACCAGCATGGTGCCGGTGGTCTCCATCGTCACCGAGACCATCAGCGGCCGCCGTTCCCCGGCGGCGGCGAAGGCCTCCTCGATGCCCTGGAGGGCGGCCTTGATCTGCAGCACGTCCTGGCAGGTCTCGACGATGAACAGATCGACGTCACCGGCGATCAGGCCCGCGGCCTGCTCCCGGAAGGAGGCCTTCATCGTGTCGAAGTCGATGTGGCCGAGGGTGGGCAGCTTGGTGGTGGGCCCCATCGATCCGGCCACGAACCGGGGCTTGTCGGGGGTGCTCCAGGCGGCGGCCATTTCACGGGCCAGCTCGGCGGCCCGGCGGTTGAGGGCGAAGGCCTGGTCCTCGAGTCCGTACTCGGCCAGCACGATCGAGGCGGCTCCGAAGGTGTCGGTCTCGATCACGTCGCAGCCCACCTCCAGGAACTGGCGGTGGACGGCCTGCACCGCATCGGGCCTGGTGAAGACGAGGTTCTCGTTGCAGCCCTCCAGGGCCGCACCCCCGAAATCCTCCGCCGTGAGGTTCATCGCCTGCAGGGACGTGCCCGTGGCCCCGTCGAAGACGAGCACCGGCCGGGTCGGACCATGCAGCCAGTCGAGGAAGCCGATGCGGTCGGTGGGCTGGTGGACGGCGGCGGTGGCGAGCATCAGGCGTCGAGGCGGATGCGGGTGACCCAGTGGTCATAGGAGGGATCCCGGCCCTCCGTGATCGCCGTGAGGCGGTCACGCAGACGCTCCATCACGGGGCGGTGGCTGGAGAGGTCGGTGGACTCGATACGGCGCACCGGTGTGACCCGGGCGGCGGTGCCGCTGAGGAACACCTCGTCCGCGATCATCAGCTCGGTCTTGTCGACCGCCCGCTCGAGCACGGGGATGTCCATCGCCCGGGCCAGCTCCATGATGCTGGCGCGGGTGATGCCCTCGAGGATGTCCTGATCGACGCCGGGAGTGATCAGCACACCGTCGCGGACGATGAACAGGTTCATGCCGCTGGCCTCGCTCACCTTGCCGCGGCTGTTGAGCAGAAGGGCCTCGTCGAAGCCGCTCTTGACCGCTTCCGTTTTGGCCAGCGAACTGGTGATGTAGGCGCCGCTGATCTTGCCCCTCAGGGGCAGGGAGCGGTCCTCCTGGCGGCACCAGCTGCTGATCCGGCAGCTCACACCCTCGGGGGAGAGATAGTCGCCCATCTCGATGCCGTAGATGAGGAAGTCGGTCTGGATGTTGTGCAGCCGCGGGGCGATGCCCAGGTCGCTGGTGTAGACGAAGGGCCGCAGATAGATCGGGCAGGTGGGCCGGTTGGCCTGCAGAAAGGTCGTGATGGCGTGATGGACCGTCTCCTCCGGCAGCTCCGTCAGCAGCAGCCGGGCGCTCTGGCTCAGCCGGCGGGCATGGCGGTCGACACGGAACAGCAGGATCTCGCTGGTGTCGGCGGGGTTGGGAAGGGCCCGCATGCCGCCGAAGGCGCCCGTGCCGTAGTGCAGCGCATGGGTGGCCACCGAGAGGGTGGCCTCGGCAAAGGGGACACATCGTCCGCCGAACCAGGCATAGGGCAGGAACTGGTGCATGGAGGGCGGTGGCGACGATGCGATCTTCTCATCGCGTTCGGCAGGATGGGGGGATGCATCGACTCGCGTCCATCGCCGGGGACAGGACGGAGGACGACGGCGCCCTCTACGTGGAGCAGCCACCAGCGCCGCTGGTGCTGCTCAGCAGCGCCGACACCGATCTGCTGGCGGTGGCCCAGCTGCTGGAGACCGAGCCGGTACTGCTGCCGGCCCCCCTGCGGGCCCTCAACCTCGCGGCCCTGCAGCACCCGGCGGTGATCGACCACTACGTGGCCACCAGCCTGGCCGCCACCCGGCTGGTGGTGGTGCGGCTGCTGGGGGGGCGCGGCCACTGGAGCTACGGGCTGGAGTGCCTGCGCCAGTGGGCCGCGGCGGCGGCGGGCCGCCACCTGCTGGTGCTGGCCGGCACTACCGAGGAGGAGCAGGCCCTGGCCGGCCTCGGCACCCTCGACGGTCCCCTGGCATCGGCCTGCGCGGCCTGCCTGAGGGAGGGGGGGCCGGCCAACCTGCGCCTGCTGCTGCGGACCCTGGCCGCCCTGCTGGCCGGTGAATCACCCGAGCCCCCATGGCCCGCCCCGGGCGCCGATCCCCTCCCCCATGACTGGCGTGACGAGCCCGGTTCCCGGGTCGGCGTGATTCTCTACCGGGCCCTCTGGCAGGCGGGGGATCTGGCCCTGATGGAGGCGCTGCTGGCGGCCCTGCGCGGCCGGGGGCTGGCTCCGAGGGCGCTGTGGGTGAGCAGCCTGCGGGACGCCGCCGTGCAGCGGGGGGTGGCCGATCTGCTGGGCCGGGAGGGGGCGGCGGCGGTGCTCTGCGGCACGGGCTTCGCGTCGGTGTCGTTCGAGGAGGCGGGCCTGGGGGCGCCGCTGTGGGAACGGCTGGGGGTGCCGGTGCTGCAGGTGCTCTGCAGCGGCCGCAGCCGCGAGGCCTGGCGTGCGAGCAGCATCGGTCTGGTGCCCCTCGATCTCAGCCTCCAGGTCGCCCTGCCCGAGCTGGACGGGCGGCTCACCACCCGGGTGGGGGCCTTCAAGGAGCGGAGCGCCACCAGCGACAGCCTGGCCACCGCCCTGCACCGCTACGTACCCGAGCGGGAGCGGCTTGACTGGATCGCCCGCCTCACCGCCGCCTGGATCGACCTGCGCCGCACCCCGGCCAGCGATCGCCGGGTGGCCCTGGTGCTGGCCAACTATCCCAACCGCGACAGCCGCCTGGCCAACGGCGTCGGCCTCGACACCCCGGCCAGTGCCGCCCTGATGCTCGGCTGGCTGGCCACGGCCGGCTACGACCTGGGGGACACCGCTGCCCTGCCGGCCCATGGCGATGCCCTGATCCACTGGCTGCTGGAGGGTCGCAGCAACGACCCGGAGAGCGGCCATCGCCCGCCCCTGGATCACCTGACCCTGGACGCCTACCGGGCCTGGTACGCCACCCTGCCGTTGGAGGGCCGCCAGCGGCTGGAGGCCGTCTGGGGGCCACCGGACGCGGACGCGGGACTGGAGCCGGAGGCGGGGGCGGACGGGAGGCCGGGAACGGCCTTTCCGATCCGCGGGCTGCGCTTCGGCCGGGTGCTGGTGCTGATCCAGCCCGAGCGCGGCTACGAACGGGATCCCAGCCTCAGCTACCACAGCCCCGATCTGCCCCCCACCCACGCCTATCTGGCCCAGTACCTGTGGCTGCGGGAGCGGTTCGGCGCCCAGGTGGTGGTGCACGTGGGCAAGCACGGCAACCTCGAATGGCTGCCCGGGAAGGGCCTGGGGCTGTCGCAGGACTGTTTCCCCGAGTGGGCCCTCGGCCCCCTGCCCCACCTCTACCCGTTCATCGTCAACGACCCGGGCGAAGGCAGCCAGGCCAAGCGCCGCGCCCAGGCCGTGATCCTCGATCACCTCACCCCACCCCTGGGCCGGGCCGGGCTGCACGGGGATCTGCAGGGTCTCGAAGCCCTGCTGGATGAGTACTGGGAGGCGCGTCAGCTGGGCAGTGCCCGTGCCCCGTTGCTGCGGCAGCGGCTCGACACCCTGCTGGAGCAGCTGCACCTGCCTGCCGCGTCCCCGGGGGACCCGGATGCGCGGCTGGAGGCGGCCGACGGTTACCTGTGCGAGCTCAAGGAGGCCCAGATCCGCCTCGGGCTCCACACCTTCGGCACCCTGCCGGCGCCGGTCAAGCGGGCCGAGCTGTTGCTGTGCCTGGCCCGGGCGCCCCAGGCGGGGGTGCCCGGGCTCACCCAGGCCCTGGCCCTGGATCTGGCCCTGGATCTGGACCCCTGGTCGGATCTGGAGGAGGCGCCCCTCTCCGCCGCCGACCGCGGCCGGCTCGCCCCCCTGCGGGGGAGCGGTCCGCCGCTGCGCCATGTCGGCGACGGGGTGTCCCTGCTGGAGGCCCGCGCCCTGGCCCTAGTGGAGGCGGAGCTGGCCGGTGCCGCGGGCGCACCGGCGGCGGTGCCTGGGGCGCCCGTGGCGATGGGGGACGCGACCGAACGGGCTCTGGCGCACCTGCGCCGGGCGCTGCTGCCGCCCCTGGAGGCCTGCGGCGACGCCGAGCGGCAGGCCCTGCTCTCCGGTCTGGCCGGGGAGCGGATCGCCGCCGGACCGTCCGGGGCCCCCACCCGCGGACGGCCGGACCTGCTGCCGACGGGGCGCAACTTCTACAGCGTCGATCTGCGCGGCCTGCCGACGGAGGCCGCCTGGGACCTGGGGCGGCGCAGCGCCGAGCTGCTGCTGCAGCTCCATCTTCAGGAGCAGGGCGACGACCTGCGCACTCTGGCCCTGTCGGTCTGGGGCACCGCCACCATGCGCAACGGCGGCGAGGACATCGGCCAGGCCCTGGCCCTGATGGGGGTGCGTCCCGTCTGGGATGGCCCCACCCGCCGGCTGGTGGATGTGGAGGTCATTCCCCTGCGCCTGCTGGGCCGCCCGCGGGTGGACGTCACCCTGCGCATCTCCGGCCTGTTCCGCGACGCCTTCCCCCAGCTGGTGGGCTGGTTCAACCGCGCCACCCGCCTCGTCGCCGCGCTGGACGAGGCGCCCGGCGACAACCCACTAGCGGCGTCGGTCCGGCTGGAGGGCCACGGAGGGCGCATCTACGGATCGGCGCCGGGCGCCTACGGGGCCGGACTGCAGGGACTGATCGACAGCGGCCACTGGGAGGACCGTGGCGACCTCGGCGAGGCGTTCCTGAACTGGAGCGCCTGGCGCTACGACGGCGATCCGGTCGATGGGGCCGGCGGCGGCGCCATCGACGCCACGGCGGACCGTGCCGGTCTGGAACAGCGCCTGTCCCAGGTGCAGGTGGTGCTGCACAACCAGGACAACCGGGAGCACGATCTGCTCGATTCCGACGACTACTACCAGTTCCAGGGAGGCCTCAGCGCCGCCGCCGAGCGGCTCCAGGGCCGGGCCCCGGCCCTCTGGTTCGGAGACCACTCCCGCAGCCAGCGGCCCCGCCTGCACAGGATCGAGCGGGAGTTCGACAAGGTGCTGCGCTCCCGCCTGCTCAATCCCCGCTGGATCGGGGCCATGCAGGAGCACGGCTACAAGGGGGGCTTCGAGATGGCCGCCAGCCTCGATTACCTGTTCGCCTACGACGCCAGCACCGGCCGCGTCCCCGACTGGGGCTACGGCGCCATCAGCGCGGCCTGGCTGGAGGACGGGGCCGTGCGGGAGTTTCTGGGGCGATCCAACCCCTGGGCCCTGCGGGACATGGCCGAACGCCTTCTGGAGGCGCACCATCGCGGCCTCTGGGAAGGGGCCGAGCCGGAACGGCTGGAGTGGCTGCGGCAACTGGTGCTGGAGAGCGAGAGTCTGGTGGAGCAGCGCTGAACCCGTCTCCCGCCCCCCTGGGGATCAGAGGTCCAGATCCCGCACCATGGAGCGGAACGGGTCGGTGGTGCCGGGCTTGGCCGCTGACGGGGAGGCCGCCGTCTGGGCCTGGGCTTCGGCCTCCTGCTCCCGCTTCTGCTTCGCCGCCGCCGGACCACCGGGCAGGTTGGTGGGGGTGACGGCCGCCCCCTTCATGCGCTGCCCCAGTTCGGCGGCGCTCATCTGCTGGGCGAAGGTTTTCTTGACGGGCTTGGGGATGCCTCCGGTGAGGTTGACCGCGTCCTTCCCGGTGGGCTGGATGCCGGCCAGGCCGGGGGTCATCTTCTCGACCCGGGCCTCCATGGAGGCCACCTCGGCCACCATCTCCTTCTCGCCCGGGCTGTCGGCATTGCCGGGGAAGGTGCGGCGGATCGTGTTGGACCGCTTCATGAACTTGACATCGCCGAGGCTGCTGGAGGTCTCGGGATCGAGAAAGAAGGTCTCGGCCTTGGGTTTGGGCTTGGCGGCAGCCTCGGGCTTGCTCACCGAAGCGGCACTGGAACCGAACAGACGATCGAACAGACCCATCGACGCAAGGAGGAAGGTGTCAGCAAACCCTAGCGGCCGCGGAGCCCCAGCCCATGGGTATCCGTACCACAACTCATCAGAAGGCCCCGGCGCTCCAGGTCGGCGGCGATCGCCTCGCACACCAGCGGCGTCGGTTGCCAGCAGGGCTGCATGCCGTAGTCGTACCAGACCTCGGCACCGTCAAAGCCCAGATCCGCCGCCGCCGCGATCAGGCGCTGGTGGGGCAGCCGGTAGCGGGCGGGGTGGGCCAGGAGCACCAGTCCCCCGGCCGCCCGGATCGCCACCACCACCGCCTCCGCCCGGAGGGCCGGCCCCACGACGGCGTTGCCCTGGAGATAGGGGTGGAGCGAGGGGTGGTCGTCGCCGAAGCCCAGCCCGAGCACATGCACCAGGCACCCCTCCAGCAGGCAGCTGATCTCCACGCCGCGCCAGAGGGTGGGTGTGGCCGCGCCCCTCCGGCGGTGGTCGTCCAGGGCCGCGATGATGGCGCCATGGGCGGCGAGGCCGTGGTGGTCGGTGACGGCCAGGTGCTCCAGGCCGATGGCCACGGCCTCGGCGGCCAACTCCTCCGGCCGAAGGCTGCCGTCGCTGTGGATGGTGTGGCAGTGGAAGTTGAACCGGTCCGGGCAGCTGTCCGCCCGCACCTGGCGCAGCACCGGGGTGAGCGGATGGGCGAGCGCCTCAGGCCGGAGCACCGCCACTCTCCTGCTGGGCCAGCCGCTCGGCACGCAGCCGGCGCCAGCGGGCATAGAACTGGATCGAGGCTCCCATGAACACCACCAGGGCCACCAGGAACCAGGTGGCGGCACCGGTCGGGAACTGGGCTTTGAACACCACCAGCATCACCACCAGCACCAGCAGCAGGGTAGGCAACTCGTTGAGGGCCCGCAGCTGACGGCCGCTCCAGCGACACTCGCCGCGCTGGAGCTGGCCCATCAGCCGATAGCAGAACCAGTGGTAACCCAGCAGGGCGGCCACGACGGAGAGTTTGGCGTGCATCCAGGTCTGCTTGAGCCAGAGGGGCTCCACCAGCAGCAGGCCCACCGCCATCGCCACGGCCACCACCATGCCCGGGGAGGTGATGATGTTGGCCAGTCGCCGCTCCATCAACGCGTACTGCGCTTCGAAGGCCTGCCGCAGGGGGGGATCGAGCTCGGCGGCCTCGCGGTGGTAGATGAACAGCCGCACCAGATAGAACAGCCCGGCGAACCAGACGACCACCCCGACGATGTGGAGGGTCTTGAACCAGAGGTAGGCCTCAGGAGGCCAGGTCACGGACAGGGACAGCGTCATGTCGGGGCCCGGAAAGGCGCGATGCGCGGCGGAACGCCAAGTTAGTCGCCGCCCGGTGATCTGCGGCGAAGCTCAGCCCTCCCCCACCAGGCGGCAGCAGCGGCGGGCCACGGCGGCGCCGTAGGACCGGTCGACGGGTCCCAGCCGCGGGCTGATGCTGCCGTCACGGCAATCCACCACGATCCGCTCCCGCCGGCTCTGCTGGTCGCTGATCCGCAGCCGAAGCTGCCAGTGGTGCTTGGCGCTGCGGCTGATCTCGTCTCCGCAGACCGGGCCGACGCAGAGGCCAGGGGCCGCCGCCGCGGGCTCCGGGACACACGGCACGATCAGCAGCAGCAGGGCCAGCAGCAGGCCAGCCCGGACCGCCCCTCCCCAGGCCAGCCGGGATGGTCTCATCCCGCCAGCTCCAGGGGTTCGCCCAGTTGGGTGTCGGCCTCGTCAGGCCCCTCCATGGGGGGATGGAAGTGCTCCCACACCTGCCGGGCCATGGCCGGCCCCATGCCGGGGACGGCGGCGATCTGCTCGGGGGTGGCCAGCTGGATGGCGTCGATGGAGCGGAAGTGGGCCAGCAGATCCTTCACCCGCTTGGGGCCCAGGCCGGCGATGTCACTGAGGCGGGAGCGCTTCATCCGCTCCCCCCGCTGCTGGCGGTGGAAGCTGACGGCGAAGCGGTGGGCCTCGTCCCGCAGCCGCCGCAGCAGCAGCACCCCCAGCTGGTCGGCCTCGGTGTCGAGGGGCCGGCCGGCCCCCGGCAGGAAGACCTCCTCCCGCTGCTTGGCCAGGGAGCACACCACCAGCTCCTCGTGCAGGTCCAGCTCCCGCAGCGCCTCCATCACCGCCGACAGCTGACCCTTGCCCCCGTCGATCATCACCACGTCCGGCCAGTCGTTGAGGCCATCGGTGTGCAGGGCGGAGGCGCCGGCGCGGCGCAGGGTGGCCAGGTCCGCCCCTTCTGCCTTCGCCTGGGACCAGCGGCGGAAACGCCGCCGCATGATCTCCGCCATGGCCATGAAGTCGTCGGAATGGCCGGAGCGGATGCTGCTGCTGCGGATCCGGTACTTGCGGTAATGCTGCTTGGCCGGCAGCCCGTCGATGAACACCACCTGGGAAGCCACCGCGTCGCTGCCCTGGATGTGACTGATGTCGTAGCCCTCGATCCGCCGCGGCGGCACCGACAGCTCCAGCAGCTGGGCCAGGTCCTCGGTGGCCAGCTGCTGCTGCTCAGCCCCCCGCTGGGCCCGGGCCAGTTCGAAGCCGGCGTTGCGCTCCACCAGCTCGATCAGGTCGGCCTTCTGGCGCCGCTGGGGTACGGCCAGCCGCACCTTGCGGCCCCGCCGCTCCGCCAGCCACTCGCCGATCAGCTCCTGGGCCGGCAGGGGGTGCTGCAGCAGCAGCTCCGGCGGGATCTCCACCGGCTCCACCTGGCTGTAGTGCTCCTCCACCACCCGCTGGAGCACCTCCGCCGGGGTGGCGATCGCCGCGTCGGCGGTGTAGCCCAGCCGTCCCACCAGCTTGCCGGCGCGCATCTGGAAGATCTGCACCGCCGCCACCCGCTCGTCGGACGCCAGGGCGATCACGTCCCGGCTGATGGAGCTGTCGCCCAGGCTCATCTTCTGGTCGGCGGTGAGCAGGTCGAGACCCTGCAGCTGGTCGCGCACCCGGGCGGCGGCCTCGAAATCGAGCCGCTCGGCATAGCGCTCCATCTGCTGGCGCAGCAGATCCAGCAGCTCATCGTTGCGGCCCTGGAACACCATCGCCACCTTGCGCAGGATGCGGTGGTACGCCTCGGATCCGATCTTCTCCTGGCAGACCCCGGGGCAGCGGCCGATGTCGTAGTTCAGGCAGGTGCGGTCGCGGTAGAGGGGCTGGGGCCGCTGGCGCAGCGGAAACACGCGCTTGACCACGGCCAGGGTGCGGCGCAGCAGGCCCACGTCCACATAGGGCCCGTAGAAGCGATCGAGGGGACTGCGCAGCCGGCGGCGGCGGGTGATGAAGATGCGGGGGTAGGCCTCGCTCCAGGTGATGCAGAGGTAGGGGTACTTCTTGTCGTCCTTGAGCAGGACGTTGAAGTGGGGCTGGTGGTTCTTGATCAGGTTGGACTCGAGCGCCAGCGCCTCCGCCTCGCTGTCGGTGACGATGAACTCGATCTCGCAGACCTGGCGCACCATCAGGGCGATGCGCGGGCTGAGGTCGTGGGAATCGCGGAAGTAGCTGCGCACCCGGGCCCGCAGGCTCTTCGACTTGCCGATGTAGAGAATCCTGTCGCCGGCATCCCGCATCAGGTAGCAGCCCGGCTCCGCCGGCAGTTCCCGCAGCCGGGCCGCCAGACGCTCGGGCTGGAGCAGCAGCGGCTCAGCCATGGCGGCTCCTCAACCGCCGTACTGCCAGCCCGTGGCGGCCAGTTCCAGGGCGGCGGCGTCGCGATGGAGGGTCGCTGATTTCACCTCCCCCACGAAGACGGTGTGGTCGCCGTGGGCCACCTGCCCCACCAGGACGCATTCCACCGCCCCGAGGGCGTCATCGAGCACCGGCAGGCCGAGGGGCCCGAGCTGGAACGGGGCGGCATCGAACCGTCCCCCCACCCCCTTCTGGGGCTTGAAGAACACCGCCGCCAGGTCCTTCTGATCGGCCGCCAGCACGTTCAGGGAGAAGCGGCCGCTGCGCTGGATCATGCCATTGCTGGTGGAGTCGGCGCGCACCGCCATCACCACCAGGGGGGGCTCGAAGGAGCCCTGGGTGACCCAGCTGGCGGTGAAGCCGTTCACCTCATCGCCCTCGGCCACCCCGCAGATGAAGACGCCGTGGGGGATCTTGCGCAGCAGGATCTTCTTGGCGGCCGCGTCGAGGGCAGCGTCGGTCATGGGAAAGGCGGCAGGGATGGGGGGACTCTAGGAACCTGACCCGGGGCGGGACCCTGCCCGGGCCCGTCTCCATAGGCTGGAGCGATGCGAGCCCTCTACCCCGGCAGTTTCGATCCCCTCACCCTGGGCCACCTCGACCTGATCGAGCGGGCGGCCGCCCTCTTCGACGGGGTCGTGGTGGCGGTGCTGATGAACCCCTCCAAGCAGCCCGCCTTCCCGCTGGAGCGGCGGCTGCAGCAGATCCGCTGGGCCACCGAGGGGATCGCCGGAATCGAGGTGGGGCACTTCGACGGCCTCACGGTCACCTACGCCCAGGACTGCGGCGCCCAGGTGATCCTGCGGGGTCTGCGGGCGATGAGCGACTTCGAGTTCGAGTTGCAGATCGCTCACACCAACCGGACCCTGGCCCCCCGGGTCGAGACCCTCTTCATGGCCACCGCTGCGCACCACAGCTTTCTCAGCAGCTCGGTGGTGAAGGAGGTGGCCCGCTTCGGTGGCGACGTGGGTCACATGGTTCCGCCGGGAGTGGCCATCGACCTGGAGAGGCTCTTTAATCGATAGGCAGCTCCCGAAACCCGATATGGCTGAGGTCCGCTTCTCCGTTCTCGATCAGCTGGACCAGCTGGAGGACATCGTTCTCGACGGCAGTCGGATCCCCTTCAGCGGCGGCCGCCTGGTGAACGAACAGGACGCCATCGAGATGATGGATGCCCTGCGGGAGGCCCTGCCCGGACAGATCTCCCAGGCCGAGGACCTGATCCGCCAGCGGGACGGCTTCATCGAGAAGGCCCGGCTCCAGGCCGAGGAGATCGTCACCCAGGCGCGGCGCGAACGGGAGCAGCTGATCAACGCGGCCGCCATCCGCCAGGAGGCGGAGCGCCAGGTGACGGAGCAGCGGGAACTGGCCCGCCAGCAGTGCGAGCAGATGCTGCTCCAGGCCCGCCAGCAGGTGGCCCAGACCGAACAGGAGCACCAGGCCCGCATGGCCCAGTTCGAGCAGCAGTTCGCCGGCCGCCGCCAGCAGCTCGAACAGGAGGCCCAGCAGCGGCGACAGCAGCTGGAGCAGGAGGCGGCGGAACGCAACCGCCAGCTGCTCGAGCAGCACGAACGCAGCCGCTCCCAGGCCCTGCAGGAACTCGAAGGCATCCGCCAGGAGGGCCTGCGAATCCAGCGGGACAGCCAGGCGGAGGCGGAGCGGCTCCATGCCGACGCGCTCCAGTTCCGCCAGCAGACCCAGCAGCAGTGCGATGCCCTGATCGCCCGCAGCCGCCAGGAGGCCGCCACCATCCAGGAGGGCGCCAACCGCTACGCCGAGCAGGTGCTGGGGGAACTGGAGGTGCGGCTCAAGGAGCTCAGCCAGGTGGTGCTCGGTGGCCGACGCGAACTGGTGCGGCTGCAGGCCCAGGACACCCAGGCCCACAGCCGCCCGCCCGAAGCCCCGATTCCCCTCGAGAACGCTGCGGTGGACCGGGCCCGCCGTGCCGCCGGCCGTCTGCGGCGGGCGGGCAGCCGGGGGCTGGCCAGCTGAGGCGCCCGCTGCAGGGCTGCCTCAGTTCGGCGCGGTGCAGGCTCCTGCCTCCTGCACCTCCCGCATCACCCGGCCGATCGTGGTGTTCGGTGCCCCGGCCCCGGCGGATACGGCGCTGACATAGCGCGGTCCATCCGGCGTCTGGAGTACGCCGCTGATCGAACGCACCCCGGTGAGGGTGCCGGTCTTGGCGAAGAGGCGACCATCGAGGCTGGTGCCCCGGTAGAGGTTGCGCAGGGTGCCTCGCCGCCCGGCGATGGCCATCGAACTGAGGTAGTCCCGGGAATAGGGGTGGTGGTCCATGCGCAGCAGCAGGGCCACGAGGAAGCGGCTGGTGACCCTGTTGGCGCGGTCGAGGCCACTGCCGTCGGCCACCCGAACCCCCTCCATCGGCAGGCCCTGTTCGCCCAGCCAGAGCATGTTGAGGCGGCGTGCCTCGGCCAGGTCCCAGGTGCCGGCCGCCTGGCGCAGCAGCACCTCGGCGGTGAAGTTGTGGCTTTCGGTGTTGGCCAGGCTGAGCAGGCCATGCATCGAGGTGGAGGGCTCCTGGTGCACCAGCTCCGCGTCGGCGGGCAGGGGCTGGCGAGCGGAGACGAGAGCAAGCTGCAGCGGGGATCCGCCGCCCTGGTTCATGGCCCGGCGCAGCAGCGTCTGCAGGCGGGAGGGGGGATTCCTCACCGCATCGTCGATGGCATTGCTGGTGATCGCCAGCCGGGTGATCGGGGCGCCGTAGGCGTAGGTCCGGTCGGCCACATGCCAGCCGCTGGGCCACCAGTTCTGGGGGGCTTCCTCCGCCAGCTCCAGGCGCACGGGCACACCAGGGGTGGCACCGGCGGCCATGGCCAGCTGGGCGAAGCGCTGCAGCTGGGGCAGGGCCAGGTCGGGATCCCCCTGGCCGGTGAGGCGCAGGGTTCCGTCCTGAAGGCGCCACAGCTGGGTGGTGAGGCGGTAGTCGGGGCCGAGGCGATCGAGGGCGAAGGCGGAACTGACCAGCTTCTGGTTGGAAGCGGGCACCCGCGGCTGGCGGCCGTTGATGTCGGCCATCAGGCGGCCGCTGCCATCGGCGACGCTGACGCTCCAGCGGGACCTCTCCGCCCCCAGCACCTGGGCGAGCTGCTGCTGCAGGCTGGGACAGCTGACCTCAGTGGCCAGCCGCGGCATCCCCACCGGAGGCGGGGCCGCCGGCAGCGCCGCCATCGGCAGGGGGCGCTCGCTGCGGGCCGAAGGCAGGGCCGGCACGTTCTGGGCCAGGGCCGCCGGGCCCGCCAGGCCTGGGCCGCACACGAGCAGCAGCAGGGCCAGCAGCCCCGAGGTGCGTCGGGGGCACGGCAGGCGCAGGCTGGGGCGGACGAAGGCGGTCATGTCAGGAGGTTCCGAGTTTCAGGCCCGTGACGGTGCCATTGAAGCGGTAGTTGGTCCCCTCCAGCTCGACCGGGGCACCGATCTTGATCGTCTGGTTGCCGAAGACGACACCGCCGGCGGTGCGACGCCCCTGGCCCTCCAGAACGAAGCGTCCATCGAAGGTGCTGAAGGTCTTCTGGTTGGGGTCGGGAGCGCTCACCACCTTGCCGTCGGGGCTGAGGGTGGAGATGATCCGATCGAAGGGGATGATCTGCCTGATCGCCACGCTGCCGTGGGGCTGGTTGCGGATCACGATCGCCACCTTCCCTTCGGAGCGCGCCTGCTGCAGCAGCTCCAGGGGGGCGGCTGCGGGGGCCCCGCGCACGTCCACCATCACGGTGACGGGCTCGAGGGCGCCGGTGGCCTGGGCCACGGCACCGCTCAGCCGCGGGCTCCAGATCACACCTCCGATCGCCAGCAGGGCGGCGACGGCGGCGCCGACGTCGACGAGGCTGAGGGAACGGGACCGGGGTGATTCGCTGGGCATGGGCATGGGAAAGCCCGCGAAGTGTACGCAGCCTTTCCGGGATGCACCAGCCGCGCCGGCCGGGACCATGAGGTACGCCGCCTCAGTTCTGAAGGTCCTCGATCATCTGCCCAAGCGCCCGCAGGTTGCCGCCCAGACCGGCCTCCTGGCGGCCGCTGAGGGCCAGGTCCTGCTGCTCGCCATCGGGCTTCTCCTCGAAGCGGCCGGCCAGGCGGAAGCCGTCGGGGTCGAGCCGGTACAGCTCCCATTCCCCCGGATGGGCGATCCGCAGGGCACGGTCGGCCCTGGGCAGCACGGCATAGGCCGCCCGCCAGGCGGCCAGGAAGCCACGGCGCCGCTGGCGCGCCACGCTGCCGATGCCAACGCCGGCATCCTCCAGGGAGGGATTGATCAGCACCACGGCGTCACCATGGCCGCGGCACACCTCCTCCACCAACTCGTATTCAGCCTGGCTCGCCCCCACCAGCAGCAGCACGCCGCTGGAGGGTCCTTCCTGCTGGCGGCGCCGCTGGTCGGAGAAGCTGCCGATGTGCTCGGCCAGGGCCGGCGCATCGCGGCGGGCCAGGGCGGTGGCGCCGGCATCGGGAAACAGCAGCCGCACTCCGGGGCGCTCCGCCATCAGCCCCTCCGACAGCCGCAGCACCACGGGCATCAGGCGCAGCCCTTCGAAGCGGAATTCCACCGTCCACCGGCCCCCCGATCCGGCCCCCAGGGCCGCCTGCAGGGCCTGAAGGGCTTCGGCTTCGGCGGTGCGCAGGTCGGCGGGCAGCATCGGCGGGTGACAGGGCTGATCGGACCCTACCCAGGCGCTTCCGCCAGCCTGCGGCGGGCCTGCTCCAGGGCCGCCGGCAGGCCGGCCAGATCCGCGGGGCTGTTCCAGGGCCCCAGGCTGATCCGCAGGCCGCTGGCCGCCTCGGCGGGGCCGAATCCCATGGCGAGCAGCACGGCGCTGGTGCCGGCGGTGCCCGCGGCGGCGCCGGCGCTGGCGCAGGCCGACCCACTGCTGACGGCGTAACCCCGGCGGGCCAGCTCCCGCACAAGCCACCGGCCGCTGAGGGGCCGGCCGTCCGGTCCGTTCACCAGCAGGCTGATGTGGTGCGGCAGACGCCCGGCGGGATCGTCCGGTTCCGGGCCGCTCAGGCGTACGCCCTCCAGACGACGCAGGTCGGCCAGCAGGGAATCGCGCAGCGGGGCCAGCGGATCGCGGCCAGCGTGGTCCGCCAGCCGACGATCGGCCAGCTCCAGGGCCGCCGCGAAGCCGGCCACCAGGGCCACCGGCTCGGTGCCGCCGCGACGGCCCCCCTCCTGGACGCCGCCGATCAAAGGCTCGAGCCGGACGCCGCGCCGCACCAGCAGGGCCCCCACCCCGCGGGGCCCCTGGAGCTTGTGGGCTGTGCAGCTGAGCAGGTCCACCGGCAGCCGGCCGAAGGCGATCGGGCGGTGGCCCACCACCTGCACCGCATCGACATGGAACCGCACGCCGGCCTCGCGGGAGAGCGCGCCGATCGCTTCGATCGGCTGCAGGGATCCCACTTCGCTCTGGCCCCAGAGAACCGACACCAGGCGGGTGGGGGGCTGCAGCAGACCTCGCAGCGCCTCCAGGTCGACCACCCCGCGGCGGTCCACCGGCAGACGCCGCACCTCCCAGCCCCGACGCTCCAGCGCGGCGGCGGCGGCGTAGCTGGCGGCGTGTTCCACCGCCGAGAGCAGCACCCGGCCCGGCTCGAGCACCCCGGCGGAGCCGACCAGGGCGGTGTGGATCGCCTCGCTCCCCCCGGAGAGGAGCACCAGTTCATCGCCGTGGGCTCCCAGACTGGCCGCGATCGCCTGCCGGTCGCGCTCCAGCCGTTCCGCCGCCGCCAGGCCGTGGGCGTGGAGGCTGGAGGGGTTGGCCCAGGCCTCCCGGTGGGCCCGGTCCATGGCCTCCAACATCGCCGGCGCCGGTGGGGCGGTAGCGCAGGCGTCGAGGTAGACCTCAGCGGTCGGCGGGGGCATCGCGGGAGAGGCGGCTCCGGGTGCGGGAGTCCAGGGATTCACCGGCCAGGGCCACCAGATCGTCGAGCGAGCGCCCCTCCAGCAGCGCCGTGACGCGGGCCCTGGCGTCGGCACTGGCACAGGCCTCGGGGCGTAGGCAGCCGTTGACGCAGGCGGTGGCGCAGTCGATGGCGGGGTCCACGCGCTCCATGGGGCTGGCGGTCGGCGCAGCCACGGCAGGTGGGAGCTCCTCTCCCCCCTCGAACAGCGACGGCGCCATGACCCCATCGAACACCGCCTCCGCCGGACCGGTCATGAAAACGTGACCGCTGGCCTCGTCCCAGTGGATCTCCAGGGGGCCCCCCGGCAGGTCGAGCCGGGCCTGGCGCTCGGCCAGGCCGAGACGATGGCAGGCCACCAGGGTGGCGCAGGCGCCGGTGCCGCAGGCCAGGGTGGGCCCCGCCCCCCGCTCCCAGACCCGCATCACCAGATGGTCGGGGGCGAGCACCTGAACGAAATGGACGTTGGTGCGGGCCGGAAAGGCCCCGTGCACTTCCAGGGCGGCGCCGAGGCCCTCCAGATCGACCGCCGCCACGTCGGCGACGGGCACGACGGCATGGGGATTGCCCATGCCGGCGGCCGCCACCGCCAGCCGCTGGCCCAGCACCTCCAGCTCGCCCACCGGCAGCCCCTCCTCCCCCACCGCCAGGGTGGTGGGCACGGTCTCCGGTGTCAGAAACGGCGGGCCCATGTCGACGCGGATGCGGCCGTCCTCGGCCAGGGCCGGCACGATCCGGCCGGCGAGGGTCTCGATCTCCCAGCTGCGGGGCGCCTGGTCACCGTCGCTGTCCGCCAGGAAGCGGGCCAGGCAGCGGATGCCGTTGCCGCACATCTCCGGCTCGGTGCCATCGGCGTTGAAGATCCGCATCCGCAGTTCGCCCCCTTCCCTGGGGGGGAGGGCCAGGATCACGCCGTCGCCGCCGACCCCGAAACGACGGTCGCAGAGCCGCCGCACCCGCTCGGGAGTGAGGCCGAACAGATCCTCAGGATCCCCTAAGCTGCGGCCGTCCAGCAGCAAGAAGTCATTCCCCAGACCCTGGTATTTGCTGAATGGGAGCACCTGAAGCACCGTTCCGTCGAACCTGGAGATCGGGATCGATCCTATGCAGAGTTTCTTTGAGCGACGGGGACCCAGGCTCGACACGACCCTGCCCAGTGTGCGTCACGTCCAGGAGCTGATCCGCATCCGCAAGCCGGTGAACGTCGTCCTGCTGTCCGGCAACGAGGTCGACGGCATCATCCGCTGGCAGGACAACCATTTTCTGGCGTTGAGCACCGAACCCGGCACGCCGCTGCTGCTGATCAGCCTGGCCGCCGTGGCCTCCCTGCAGGCCCTCAGCTGAGCCTTCCATGGGCTGTGACACGATCACTCCCATTCCCTGCGGCCCGTGACAGACCCTTCCCGCTACCGGCCCGAGGCGATCGAGCAGCGCTGGCAGCTGCAGTGGGAGCAGCTGGGACTGCACGCCACTCCCGATCCGCTCGAGGACGTCGCCGACACCTACTACGCCCTGTCGATGTTCCCCTACCCGTCGGGGAGCCTCCACATGGGCCACGTCCGCAATTACGTCATCACCGACGTGATCGCACGGGCGGCCCGGCTGCGGGGACGGCAGGTGCTCCATCCCATGGGCTGGGACGCCTTCGGGCTGCCGGCGGAGAACGCCGCCATCGAACGGGGCGTCGATCCCGGCGACTGGACCGACCGCAACATCGCCCAGATGCGCGACCAGCTCAGGCGGCTGGGTCTCTCGATCGACTGGGACCGGGAGGTGGCCACCTGCCATGCCGATTACTACCGCTGGACCCAGTGGCTGTTCCTGCAGTTTCTCGAGGGCGGCCTGGCCTACCGCAAGGAGGCGACGGTCAACTGGGACCCGATCGACCGGACGGTGCTCGCCAATGAGCAGGTGGATGCCGAGGGTCGCTCCTGGCGCTCCGGTGCCCTGGTGGAGAAGCGCCGGCTGCGCCAGTGGTTTCTGAAGATCACCGCCTACGCCGATGCCCTGCTCGACGATCTCCCCTCCCTGGAGGGCTGGCCGGAGCGGGTGCGCACGATGCAGGCCAACTGGATCGGCCGCTCCTTCGGAGCCGAGATCACCTTCACCACCGAGAGCGGTGCCGCCATCACCGTCTTCACCACCCGGCCCGACACGATCCACGGGGCCACCTACGTGGTGCTGGCTCCGGAGCACCCGCTGGTGGCCGAGCTGACCACGGCCGACTGCCGCCTCTCCGTCGCTGCCTTCTGTGATCTGGTCAGCCGCCAGAGCGAGCAGGAGCGTACCGCCGAGGACCGGCCCAAGCGGGGCGTGCCGATCGGTGCCTGGGCGCGCAACCCCGCCAGCGGCGAACGCATCCCCGTCTGGATCGCCGACTACGTGCTGGCCGACTACGGCACAGGTGCGGTGATGGGGGTCCCGGCCCACGACCATCGCGACTTCGCCTTCGCCCGCCAGTACGAACTGCCGGTGCGGCGGGTGGTGATCCCGGACGGCTCCGACCCGCAGGCCTACGAGGGCCAGGCCTGGACTGAGGCCGGCGTGCTGATCGACTCCGGCGGCTTCGACGGTCTGACCACCGCCGCGGCGAAACAGGCCATCGTCGCCTGGGCCGAGGCGCAGGGCTGGGGCCGGGGTCGGGTGCAGTACCGCCTGCGCGACTGGCTGATCTCCCGACAGCGCTACTGGGGTTGCCCCATTCCCGTGATCCACTGCGACAGCTGCGGGGTGGTGCCTGTGCCCGACGACCAGCTGCCGGTGGAACTGCCCCGGTACATTCCCCTCAGCGGCAAGGGGGGCAGCCCCCTGGCGCGTCTGGAATCCTGGGTGAACGTGCCCTGCCCCCGCTGCGGCGCTCCCGCCCGCAGGGAGTCCGACACCATGGATACCTTCATGTGTTCGTCATGGTATTACCTGCGCTACAGCGATCCCCACAACGGCGAACGCCCCTTCGATAGGGACGCCGTCGACCGCTGGCTGCCCGTCGACCAGTACGTGGGTGGCATCGAGCACGCCATCCTGCACCTGCTCTATTCCCGTTTCTTCACCAAGGTGCTGCAGGACCGGGGGCTGCTGGGCTTCTCCGAGCCCTTCGCTCGCCTGCTCACCCAGGGGATGGTGCAGGGCATCACTTACCGCAACCCCCACACCGGCCAGTACGTCGCCCCGGCCCGGGTGGCCGACCCCAGTGACCCCCGCGATCCGGTCAGCGGCGAGGTGCTGGAGGTCTTCTACGAGAAAATGTCCAAGTCGAAGCACAACGGCGTCGATCCGGCCGTGGTGATCGACCGCTACGGGGCGGATACGGCCCGCATGTTCATCCTGTTCAAGGCCCCTCCGGAGAAGGATCTGGAGTGGGACGACGCCGATGTGGAGGGCCAGTACCGTTTCCTGCAGCGCCTCTGGCGTCTGGTCGATGCGGCCCATGGACGCGGGCTGCGCCTGCCCGGACCGGAAGCCCCCTCCACGCCTTTGCCGGATCACCCCGCCCTCAGCGAGGGGGAACGGGAGCTGCGCCGGGCCGTGCACACCGCCATCGCCGCCATCAGCGAGGACCTGGAAGGTGAGCTGCAGCTCAACACCGCCGTCTCCGAGCTGATGAAGCTCAGCAACGCTCTGACCTCCCACCTGGAGGGGGCCGGCCCGGCGGTGGCCACCGAGGCCCTGGCCACCCTGCTGATCTTGCTGGCGCCGTTCGCGCCCCACCTGGCCGAGGAGCTCTGGCAGAAACTCCGCGGCCACGGGGAGGGCCAGCCCATCGGCGCCGAGGCGAGCGTCCATGCCCAGCGCTGGCCCACGGTCGATCCGGCGGCTCTGGTGCGCGACACGATCCCGCTGGTGATCCAGGTGAAGGGCAAGATGCGCGGCAGCCTGGAGGTGCCCGCCGATGCCGACGCCGCCACTCTCGAGAAGCTGGCGCTGGAGAGCGACGTGGCTCAGCGCTGGCTGGAGGGTCAGCCGCCCCGGCGGGTGATCGTGGTGCCCGGCAAGCTGGTCAACCTGGTGCCCTGACGGCTGACGGCACGAGCCTCAGGCCCGCAGGGCGGCGGCGTGGTGGCGCAGGTGGTCGTCGATGAAGCTGGCGATGAAGAAGTAGCTGTGGTCGTAGCCCTCCTGCAGCCGCAGCTCCAGGGGATGGCCGGCCGCCTCGGCCGCCGCCGCCAGGTCGGCGATCCGCAGCTGGGACTCGAGGAACGGGTCGGCCGTGCCCTGATCCACCAGCAGGGGCAGACGCTCGGCGGCGGCGGCCAGCAGCAGGGTGGCGTCCCAGGCGGCCCAGGCCCCTCGATCCGGCCCCAGGTAGGCGCTGAAGGCCTTGCGGCCCCAGGGGCAGGCGGAGGGATGGGCGATCGGCGCGAAGGCGGACACCGAGCGGTAGCGGCCGGGGTGCCGCAGGGCCGCCACCAGGGCGCCGTGGCCGCCCATCGAGTGGCCGCTGATGCTGCGGGCGTCGCACATCAGGGGCAGTTCGGCCTCCAGCAGGGCCGGCAGCTCCTCCACCACGTAGCTGTGCATCCGGTAGTGGCGGCTCCAGGGGGCCTCGGTGGCGTCCACGTAGAAGCCGGCGCCCTGGCCCAGGTCCCAGCCGCCTTCGGCGTCGGTGGGCACCTCCGCTCCCCTGGGGCTGGTGTCCGGCGCCACGAGGGCCAGGCCGAGCTCGGCGGCGAGCCGATGGGCGCCGCCCTTCTGCATCATGTTCTCGTCGTTGCAGGTGAGGCCCGACAGCCAGTAGAGGGCCGGCACCCGCTCCACGGCGAGGGCCCGGGGCGGTAGGAACACCGCCAGGGTGGCGGTGCCGTTCAGCTCCGATGAGCGGTGGCGGTAGCGGCGGTGCAGACCGCCGAAGCTGCGGTTCTCGCTGAGCAGCTCGAGCATGGGGACGCCGGCCTCCGGGGTCGCAGGGGGTCAGAAATGGATCACCGAGCGGATGCTCTGGCCGGCGTGCATCAGGTCGAAGGCCCGGTTGATGTCCTCCAGCCCCATGGTGTGGGTGATGAAGGTGTCCAGGGGGATCTCCCCCTGCTGGAACCGCTCGACGTAGCCGGGTAGTTCCGTGCGGCCCCGCACCCCGCCGAAGGCCGAGCCCCGCCAGACGCGGCCCGTCACCAGCTGGAACGGCCGGGTGGCGATCTCCTGGCCCGCTCCGGCCACGCCGATGATCGTGGATTCCCCCCAGCCCTTGTGGCAGCACTCCAGGGCGGCGCGCATCACCTGGACGTTGCCGATGCACTCGAAGGAGTAATCGACCCCGCCGTCGGTGCGATCGATCACCACCTCCTGGATGGGGGCGTCGAAGTCGTTCGGGTCGAGGCACTCGGTCGCCCCCAGCTGGCCGGCGATGGCGAACTTGTCCGGGTTGGTGTCGATGCCGATGATCCGCGCGGCCCCGGCCATCACCGCCCCGATGATCACCGCCAGGCCGATGCCGCCCAGGCCGAAGACGGCCACGCTGCTGCCGGGCTGCACCTTGGCGGTGTTGAGCACGGCGCCGATGCCGGTGGTGACGCCGCAGCCCAGCAGGCACACCTTCTCCAGCGGCGCCTCCGGGGCGATCTTCGCCACCGCGATCTCGGGCACCACCGTGTATTCGGAGAAGGTTGAGGTGCCCATGTAGTGGAAGATCGGCTGGCCGTTACTGGAGAAGCGGCGGCTGCCGTCCGGCATCAAGCCCCGCCCCTGGGTGGCGCGGATCGCCTGGCAGAGGTTGGTCCTGCCGGAAAGGCAGAAGGAGCAGGCCCGGCATTCCGGGGTGTAGAGCGGGATCACGTGGTCACCCACCGCCACCGAGCTGACGCCGGGGCCGATCTCCTCTACCACCGCCCCGCCCTCGTGGCCGAGGACGGCGGGGAAGATCCCCTCCGGGTCGGCACCGGAGAGGGTGAAGGCATCGGTGTGGCATACGCCCGTCGCCACCACCCGCAGCAGCACCTCGCCCGCCCGGGGCCCCTCGACATCGATCTCGGTGACCTCCAGGGGCTCACCCGCGGCCCAGGCGACCGCGGCGCGGGATCGGACCATGCTCAGGGGAGAAGATCGCTCAAGTGTGCTGGAAGATCAGCCCGTCGGGCTGGCCCCAATCGCCTTTCGCCCCATAGCCGCGGTCGTTGGCACAGAGGTGCCGCAGCAGCCAGAACACCGGCTCCACGGCCTCCAGTTCGAGCTCCGCCGCGATGGCGGCCAGGGAGCGGGCCTGGCCATCGGCGAGCAGGCCCTCCACCCGGCTCTGCAGGGCCAGGATCCCGGCGGCGGCCTTCTTGCCCGCCTCCACGCCGGGCTGGTGGTAGGCGTTGACGTTGACCAGTTCGCCGTAGAGGCCCACGGCCCGCTCGAACAGGCCGATGAGGGCCCCGAGGCCCCGGGCGTCGAAGCGCCGCAGGGTGATGGTGATGCTCTGGCGAGCCTGTTCGGCCAGGGCCGCCCGGGTGCCCTGCAGGAAACCCTCGAGGAAATCGGCCGGACACTCCCCGTCGATCGTGGGGATCGCCGCCGGGTCCTCCAGCACCTCGATGAAGGTCACGAAGAAGTTGTCGAGGCCGTCCCGCAGTTGCTGGACATAGGCGTGCTGGTCGGTGGAGCCCTTGTTGCCATACACGGCCAGGCCCTGGTGCACCGCGACGCCATCGCGGTCGAGGCGTTTGCCCAGCGACTCCATCACCAGCTGCTGAAGGTAGCGGCTGAACACCTCCAGGCGGTCGCGGTAGGGAAGCACCACCATGTCGCGGCGGCCCTGGCCGCCACCGGCCACGTGCCAGGAGGCAGCCAGCAGGGCGGCGGGGTTGGTGCGCAGGTCGGGCACCCGCGTCAGCCGGTCCATGGCGGCGGCCCCGTCCAGGAAGCCGCGCAGATCGGCGCCGATCAGGGCGGCGGGCAGCAGACCGACGGCACTGGTGATGCTGGTGCGCCCACCGACCCAGTCGAACATGTCGAAGCGCCGCAGCCAGCCGGCGGCCTTCGCCTCCTGATCCAGGTGGCTCCCCGCCATGGTGATCGCCACCGCCTGGGCGTTCCAGTCGCCGCCGGCGGCCAGCACCCGCGCCCGGGCCTGCACCATGCCCAGATGGGGTTCGGGGGTCCCCCCCGACTTGCTGACCACGATCACGAGGGTGGTGCAGAGCCGATCGGAGAGGGCCTCGAGGGTGCGGGCCATGCCGTCGGGATCGACGTTGTCGAAGAAATGGAACGGCAGTCCCACCCCCTGGCGCTCCAGGGCCCTGAGCATCAGCAGCGGACCCAGGCCGGAACCACCGATGCCGATCCAGAGGACGTCCGTGAAGGGTCGGCCGCCAGGGGCCGCGACCGTGCCCTCCAGCACCTCGCGTCCGAAGGATTCCAGACGGTCCACCTCCGCGGCGATCGCGGCGGCCACGGCCGGATCGGGAGCGAGCTCCGGCGCCCGCAACCAGTAGTGCCCAACTTGACGTCCCTCGTCGGCGTTGGCGATGGCTCCGGCCTCGAGGGCCTGCATGGCGGCGAAGGCGCGGGCGAAGGGGGCCTCGAAGGCCTCCAGGTCACGCTCCTCCAGGGCCATCCGGCTCACATCCAGCCAAAGGCAGAGAGCGGGATCATGCCAGAGCAGCTGGCGATAGCGCTCCCAGAGGGCAGCGGAGTCTTGGCCGTTCAACGGCGGCAGCTGGGACATGGCTCCTGGGACGCCGTGACGGGCACCCGAACCGTATCCATCAGCCTCCACGTTCGGCAAGCGCATGGGAGGTGATCCCCTGCGGGGCCGGCTGCAGGAGCGCCCCTGAGGGAGGAGCGATCCGGCCACCTTCATTACAATTGATCTACGGATTGCCCATTCGCTTGCTGTCCCGCCTCGCAGGAACTAATCCCCGACGCTTGGGCCGCCCGCCATCGGTAGCCCCCAGCCGTCGCTTGCGTCGGCACGGTCTGAGCCTTGCCGGGCTGTACGTTGTGCTGGCGGGCATCGGCCTGGCCCTGGTGCCCCCCGGCCGCGAACTCCAGGTGAGATCGCGCAGCCCCTTCCTGCTCACCGATGGTGATCGGGACGGCAAGGCCTTCCCCCTGATCAGTCCTTCCACCAGCGAAGGCCTGCGGCCCGATCCGGTGGATTTCACTCCCGAGGAACTGCGGGAGCTGAACCGCCGCTTCGGCGTCCACGGCCCCCAGCCCCGGCTGGCCCAGCTGTTCACCGAAGGCATCGACCAGCTCCAGCCGCTGCGCAGCCACACCCTCGGCCGGCTCGAGGAGCTGAGGCCTGTGATCCTCAGCGAGAGCCGCCGCCACAACATCAATCCGATGCTGGTCACCGCTGTGCTCTTCGATGAGCTGCAGCACGCCAAGCCCGGCGAAGACCTGCCCCTGGCTGCCCGCAGCGGTCTGTTCAGCACCCACGGCCCGGCCCAGCTCAGCGTCGGCGAACTCGTCAAGCAGGGCCTCCTCCCCGCCGATGCCACCCCGGAGCAGATCGACGAGGCCCGCATGGAGCTCCTCGATCCCGACCGCAACGTCCGGCTGCTGGTGGGCAAGTTCGTGCGCCTCAAGCAGGCCCTGGGGCTTTCCGGCCAGCCGCTGCTGATGGCCAGCACCTCCCCCGCCGACGCCAAGGCCATCGCCACCCTGGCCTATCTCCACAACGGCAAGCTGGACTATCCCGGCCGCGTGCTGCGCTACATGCTGGACCCCGAGCTGCACGCCCTGCTCTACGGATCCCGCAAGCCGGTCACCAGTCCCCTGATCTGAGCCGGCCCTCAGCAGAGCACCCCGAGCGCGGCCAGCCGCACCTGCAGTTCCCGCCAGTCGAAGCTGCGGGGATCGATGCGTTCTCCGCCCAGATCCACGTGCCGGTGGGTGGTGATGTGGCCCGGAGGAATCCCGTAGCGACGCATCCAGCGGGCCAGCACCACCGCAAGGGCGTCGTACTGGGCGGCCGTGTAGCCGCTGTGACTCGATTCCTGGTTCTCCCCGTCCAGGGGTGTCTCCAGGCTGAGGTGCAGGGCGAAATTGTTGATCGAGCCTGCCAGCTCGGGGTTGGTCACCACCCAGCGGCCGTTGAAGGCGGAGTTGCCGGCGCCGAAGGCCCGCTTGGATGGGTCCAGCGCCTCCACCACCTGGCCGTCGAGGCCGATCAGGGTGTGGTAGCTGACCTGATCCTCGTCCCGCGGATGGGGCGTCATGAAGGTGTTGATCGCCGAGTTGATGCCGAACACCGTTTCGTGCAGAACGACGACCTGGGGGGTGGTGTCGAGGGGCTGGCCGAAGGCATCACGGCGGAAGCGCTCGCCGTAGTTGCTCGGATCGATGCGCAGCCGCACGGTCTCGTAGCGGAGCCGCTCCGCGAGCCTCGAGAGGCGGGCGCGCAGGGCCGGATCGGCTTGGCAGGCACCCCCCAGGGGGGCGCGCCAGGCGGCCTGGGGTGGGGGCAGGATCGGCGCCTGGGGCGACGGCGACGCTCCGCCACCGGGGGGAGCCTGGCGCACCTCCTCCAGCAGGTCGAGCAGGGAAGCGCGCCCACCGGCGTTGCCCGGAGCGCCGAACAGGTCGCGACCCAGCCAGGTGAGCCCTCCCAGGCTGAGCACACCCGCACCGGCGACCGCCAGCACCAGGGGACGCAGCGACGCTGTCATGGCTGCAGCGACAGCCAGCGCTGCCGGTTGTCGCGGGTATGGGCGTTCTCCCGTTCCGGGTCGATCACCAGCTGCCAGTCGACGATGGCGGGAGGGTCGGGCAGCAGCCGGGTACGGCGCACCCGTCCGTCCCGGGCGTAGAGCACCAGCCGCTCCGCCGCGGGGGCGGGCCTGGCCAGGGCCATCGCCAGGTCGTCGGGGGTGCGGAGCCGCAGGTCGTCGAGGGCCAGCAGCTCATCGCCCGGCTGCAGGCAGGCCCGCTCGGCCGGACCATCCCTGTGCACCCGCTTCAGCCGCATGGTGCCCGCCGCGTGGTCCTCCAGCTGCCAGCCGAGAAAGGGTTCCGTGGACGTCCGGGGCCTCAGGGTCAGACCAAGATCCGCCAGGTAGGCGTCGAGGTCGGGATCTTCGGTGCTCTCCAGCCAGTGGGGCAGCAGGTCAGCCAGATCGGGGGCCTGGCCGGCGAAGGCGTCAATCAGATCGGCCTCGGCGTAGCCACGCCCGACGGCCCCATGGCTGCGCCACAGCCCCCGCAGCACCACCCCCAGGCTGGAGCCATGGCGACGCAGGTGCAGGTCGAGCACCAGCGCCACCACGGCCCCCTTGAGGTAGTAGCTGATCTGGCTGTCGGGGGAGGAGGCGTCCTGGCGGTAGAGCTTCACCCAGGCCTCCTCCGCGCTCTGCCGCAGTCCCTGCACCCCGCGTCCGGGGGTGAGCCGGTAGCGGCTCAGGTCGGCCCCCAGATCCTCGAGCAGCTCGGTTTCCGTGCCGACACCGGCCGCCGCCGGCAGCAGCAGATCGAGGTAAGAGGTCACCCCTTCGGCAAACCAGAGACCCGCCACGATCGTGGCCCGCCCATAGTCGAGCGGGCTGAGTTCGGCGGGCTTCAGGCGCCGCACGTTCCACTGGTGCAGGTACTCGTGGGCCACCAGCTGCAGCAGTTTGCGTCGCCCACCGGGAGCCCCCAGCGCCCGGCGACCGTACTGGAGCACGCTGGCGTCGTCGTGCTCCAGGCCGCCGAAGCCCGCCTCCAGCAGATGCAGCACGAACAGGTAGTCGTCGCTGGCGGGGGTGCTCACCCCCATCAGGCGGCAGCAGGCCAGGGCGATCCGTTCCACATCGGCCAGCCAGGCGGGATCCTCCACGGGCCAATCGCCCCCCCAGGTGACCCAGCGGTGCGGCACCCCGGCGACGCTGAAGTGGTGACAGGGATGGGGACCGACCTCCAGGGGGGCATCAATGAGGCGGTCGTAGTCGGCGGCGACCCAGGCCCCGTCGCCGGCGCCGGGAAGCGGGAGGAAGGCCTGCCAGCCGTCGGCCAGCCACAGCTCCAGGCGGTGGGGATTCCAGCGTTCGCCCGTGGCCTCCAGCACCACCCCGGCCAGCGCCAGGAAGCCGTGGTCGGCGCTGAGGTGGCTGGTGCGCACGGTCAGCTCCGCGGCCTGGAGGCGGTAGCGGACGACGAGGGGGTCGAGACTGGTGAGGGAGAGGCGCCAGCAGGCCTCCGCGACCCGTCGGGTGGCCACCGGCCGGCCCCCCTGGAAGACCTCCAGGCCCTCCAGGTTCCGGACATGGTCGCGGATGAGGTAGGAGCCGGGGGTCCAGGCGGGCAGCCGCAGCTCCGTGCGCAGGCTCCGGGGTGTGAGATGGAGGGTGACCCGGACGTGATGGCGGTGAGGCTCGCGCAGATCCAGCTGGACGACCGGGCCGGCGGCCGTGTCGGGATGGGGTGGGTCGTCAGACACGGAGCTCGATCGACGCCGTGGGGACGGCCAGGCGAGCCTCCTCGAGAGCCGCCCGGGCGGCATAGGAGCGGGTGATCCGGCCCAGCAGCCGCTGCAGAGCCGTGTTGCGGCTGATGCGCTGGAGATCGCCCACCAGGGCGAGGGTGCCGTCGTCCTGACGGGCCCATCCCAGGCCCTGGCCGTCCCTGAGCTGCAGCTGCAACGTCACCGCCTGACGCTCACCGCCGAAACCGACCAGTTCGCCCCCGGGCCTCCAGGGGAGATCGAGGCTGGTGAGGGTGGCCGCCAGGGCCTCGGCATCCCGCAGCACGGTGGGCAGGATGGAGAGATGGGACATGGACGCAATGCCCGATTCCGCTGACCATAGCGATCCCGGAGGCTCTCTCCAGTGGCCGTTGCCACAGCCGCTTCCGGCCGGCCGGGAGCCGCTGCGACTGGCTGTGATGGCGTCGGGGACGGGAAGCAACTTCGAGGCCCTAGCGCGGGCCTGCGCCGACGGGCGGCTGCACGGGCAGGTGGTCGTCCTGGCGGTGAACCACCCGGAGTGCGGGGCCCGCCGCCGCGCCGAGCGGCTCGGCATTCCCTGCCAGGTGATCGAGCACCGCCACCAGCCCTCGCGGGAGGCCCTCGATCATGCCCTGATCCGTCTCTTCCAGGCGCACCGTGTGGATCTGGTGGTGATGGCCGGCTGGATGCGCATCGTCACGCCCGTGCTGATCGGGGCCTTCCCGGAGCGGCTGGTGAACATCCATCCCTCCCTGCTGCCCAGCTTCCGCGGCGCCGACGGGGTGAGCCAGGCCCTGGCGGCCGGCGTCACCCTGACCGGCTGCACCGCCCATCTGGTGACCGCCGAGGTGGATGCGGGTCCGATCCTGGTCCAGGCGGCGGTGCCGGTGCTGGCGGGCGACGACCGGGAACGGCTCCATGCCCGCATCCAGCGCCAGGAGCACCGGATCCTGCCCCTGGCCGTCAGCCTCGCCGCCCGGCGCCTGGTTCAGGGGTAGAAGGGCAGCAGCGGCAGGCCGGTGCCCGCCTCCAGGCCGCTGAGCAGGTTGAGGCACTGCACCCCCTGGCCGGCCTGTCCCTTGATCAGGTTGTCGATGGCGCTCATGACGATCAGCTGGCCCGTGCGCGGGTCGACCTGGACCGAGAGCAGGCAGCGGTTGGTGTTCCGCACCCACTTGGTCGAGGGATAGACCCCCACCGGCAGGACCTCCACGGTGGGGCTGTGGCGGTAAGAGGCCTTCAGCAGGGTCGTGCAGTCCTCCGCCGTCAGTCCCGGGTCCCGCAGCCGCCCGTACACCGTGGCCAGCAGGCCGCGCACCATCGGCATCAGGTGGGGTGTGAACTGCAGCTGGATCGCCTGCCCCGCCGCCTGTCCCGCCAGCTGCTCGATCTCGCTGGTGTGGCGGTGGCCCACCACCCCGTAGGGAGCCACGGCTTCGGCGGCCTCGGCCAGCAGCAGGTGCTCCTTGGCGGCCCGGCCGCCGCCGGAGGTGCCCGTCTTGGCATCGATGACGATGCCGCTCGTCTCGATCAGTCCCTGCTCGAGGAACGGCAGCAGGGCCAGCAGGCTGGCGGTGGGGAAGCAGCCCGGTGCCGCCACCAGGCGGGCCACGCGGATCCGTGCCTCCGCCACCTCCACCAGCCCGTAGACCGCCTCCCGGCAGAGGTCGTCATCCTGGCGGGCGGCCTGGCGGGCTTCGGCGGCATAGACCTCCTGCCAGCGGGCCAGGGAGCGATAGCGGTAATCGGCCGAGAGATCCACCACCTTCACGCCGCGCTGCAGCAGTTCCGGCACCAGAGCGGCCGCCAGGCCGTTCGGCAGGCTCAGGACGGCCAGATCGGCGGCGGCGGCGATGGCCTCCGGATCCGGCGATCGCACCACCAGGTCGTCCTTCAGGGGCATGAAGGGCACAAGTTCGCTCCAGCGTCTGCCGGAGCTGCGCTCCCCGCCCAGAAAGCTCACCGTGAGATCCGGGTGGCCCTGCAGCAGCCTGAGGGTCTGCAGTCCCCCGTAGCCGCTGGCACCGATCACCGCCACGCGCTTGCCAGCCATGGGGAACGCAGAAGAACGCTGGATCGTACCGGCACCCTATAAATGACATTCGATCTCCTCCCCGATCCGTCCGGCTCCCTTGACCGTCCTGTCCGGCCCACGCCAGTCCACGGGCATTCACTTCGATGCCATCGCCGATGCCCTGGCGGCCATTCGCAACGGAGAGTCGATCGTGGTGGTCGACGACGAGAACCGTGAGAACGAGGGCGATCTGATCTGCGCCGCCCAGTTCGCCACACCCCAGCAGATCAACTTCATGGCCACCGATGCCAGGGGTCTGATCTGCCTGGCGATGGAGGGCGAACGGCTCGATGCGCTGGATCTGCCGCTGATGGTGGATCGCAACACCGACAGCAACCAGACCGCCTTCACCGTCAGCGTCGACGCCGGCCCGGAAAGCGGCGTCGGCACTGGCATCTCGGCCGATGACCGGGCCCGCACGATCCAGGTGGCGATTCACCCGGATACCCGGCCCAGGGATCTGCGCCGGCCGGGCCACATCTTTCCACTGCGGGCCCGGGAAGGGGGCGTGCTCAAGCGGGCCGGCCACACCGAGGCGGCGATCGACCTGGCCCGCCTGGCGGGCCTTTATCCGGCCGGGGTGATCTGCGAGATCCAGAACGCCGATGGCTCGATGGCGCGGCTGCCCCAGCTGGTGGACTACGCCCGCCGCCATGGCCTGCGTCTGATTTCGATCGCCGATCTGATCCGCTACCGCCTCGACACCGAGCGGTTCGTGGCCCGTCAGGCGGAGGCCACCTTGCCCAGCAGCTTCGGCCAGTTCCGGGCGATCGGCTACCGCAACGAACTCGACGGCAGCGAGCATGTGGCGATCGTCAAGGGGCATCCGGAGCGGGCGACCGCACCGGTGCTGGTGCGGGTGCACTCCGAATGCCTCACCGGCGATGCCTTCGGTTCCCTGCGCTGCGACTGCCGCCCCCAGCTGGAGGCGGCCCTGCGCATGATCGAGTCCGCCGGGGAGGGCGTGGTCGTCTACCTGCGCCAGGAAGGTCGCGGCATCGGCCTGATCAACAAGCTCAAGGCCTACAGCCTTCAGGACGGCGGGCTCGACACGGTGGAGGCCAACGAACGTCTGGGATTTGCCGCCGACCTGCGCAACTACGGCGTCGGTGCGCAGATCCTCAGCGACCTCGGCGTGCGCCGGCTGCGGCTGATCACCAACAACCCCCGCAAGATCGCCGGGCTGGGCGGCTACGGCCTGGAGGTGGTCGACCGGGTGCCCCTGGTGATGGATCCCGGCCTGCACAACGCCGCCTATCTGCGGGTGAAGCGGACCAAGCTGGGCCATCTGCTGGACGTCGAAGCCCATGGCCCGACGGCGGTGCTGGCCTGGCGTGGCCTGGCGGACCCCGATCAACGGGCCGCCGCCTTCGCCAGCCTGCAGCACTGGGCCGATCAACAGGCGCTCCTGCTGGCGTTTGAACAGGATCCGCGCTTGCTGGCCCTGCTGGATCAACCCGAGCTGGCCCTGCTGCTGGGTTCAACCCAGGGCCAACAGCTGAGCGCCGAGCAGCTGGCGGCCAGCGTTCAACTGCTGGCCAACCAGCCCTACACCGAGGTGGTGGCGCTGCTGCTGGCACCGGATCGGCGGCGGGTGGCCCATCCGAGCGCCAGCCTGGTACCGGAAACCAGACCACTGACAGATCTGAAGCTGGCACCGGATCGCACCTGCCCCAGGCTGGCGGTCCGAAGCGGCGCCTTCATCGTCTGGCATTGAATCCAGTGGGGCTGAACCCAGCTGACGGCCGCAAAACGATCGCCGAGCTGAGGCTCTGCGGCCTGACTGGCCTCAAGGCCTGAACAGGCCATCAGCTATAGCCTGCACTATCCTCCTGCAGCTCCGAGCGCAGGCGAGGGAAGGCCATGAGCTCCTGAAGCTGGCGGTGGAGCAGAAAGTGCTCACCGCACTGGGCTAGCAGGGCCTTGAGCTGGGGCAGATCGCCATTGATATGATGGCGCAACAGTTGGCTGTTATTGATCCGCTGCGGGGTTGGCACGTCGCAGCCGGACGGCAGCAGGGGTCGAACCATGCGCAGGATCTGGTCGAGGGCCAGCTGGAACATGAACTCACTGTCCATCCAGCGCAGCGACTGATCGACATGTAGCTGGCGGTAGGCCTCGAGTTCGCCGCTATCGAAACTGAAATGGCGACTGATCAGGTGGTTGCCGCTGGGCACAAGGGCGTAGGCGTGGGCCCAGTGGCAGGGCAGGCTGTGGCCCTGCACCACCGTGAACATCAGCACGGGAGCCGATCCGGGCGAGACGTCGAGCTGATGGCAGCGATGCAGGTGGGAAACCTTGACGCCATGGTGCGAGGATCGATTGATCACTCATAACCCAACGTATACGCACCATCCTGACGTGGGCCAGGCCAGCGGAGCTGGGGCGGGAGACCTAAGCCTGAACGCATCGGCGCGGATGCGCATAGCCACTGCCGATTGTGGGCGGGTTAGCTGCAGAGTGATGGAACCAGAATCGGTCGGCCCATCGCGTCAGCGCTGAGCAAATTCACCGATGCGGCGAGCCTCAAAAAGGATGGACGTCGCATCTCCCTTGAAGGGGTGTTGACGGGCGCAGCCCTCGGCGTCATGTTGCTGTACCTCACGGAAGAGGCTTTCGCCTCCGGAGCGCAGGCACCGGTGGGTGGCAGGCTGGACGAACCCGGTGGCGAGGATCCTGGCCGGCTGCAGGCCAAGGCCGGCCGCATCACCATTCGGCCGCTCGACAACGTCGACATCGACTTCGACGACCAACGGCCCCAGGCCTTCAGCAGCCCCGCAGGCACCCTCCAGAAACCGCCAACGGCCAAGGGTTCCGAGACCTCAGGCGGCCCCGCTTCGCAAGGGCAGCCCCTGCAGACGGCGTTCTCCCTGACCTTCGCCGGTGCCAACAGCAGCGACATCGTTCCATCTGGCGGTGGCAGTGGCGGTGGCGGTGGCGGTGGCGTGGTGCCAACCCCACCAGGACCACCAACCCCACCCGGACCGCCGGATCCGCCGGATCCACCCAGCCCCCGCACTGATCCCCTGCCCCAGTTGATCCTGGTGGTGGTGCGCACCTACAGCAGCTCTGGCAGCCGCTCGGTTGAGGGCAGGGCCGATAGCTCCCAGAACGCCACCCAGGTGGGCATCGAGAACACCCTGCTGAACCTGAAGTCCTCAGGGGCTCCCACCATGGAGTTGCGCTCCGATCGCACGCTGCAATCGTCTGCCCTCTCCGTGCTTGACGATGCCGACCTGAAAATGATCGTGGAGCATATCGGACTGCTCAACACCACGGTGCTGAACGGCACAGCGGCGGATGCCTTGATCATCGGCGCCGGCGATCTACTGCAACTCGGGCTGGAGTCCGCCGGCAGCACCAGCGCTTTGCTGGGGTCCCGCACCACTGGCCTGCACAACAGTGATCTGGTGGGCCTCGGCGGCAACGATCTGGTGGGTGTGGAGGCCATCACCAAGCTCGACTTCACAGGGCTGGGCAGCAGTCAGCGCGCCGACCTCAGTTTTGACCTGCTCGCCGAAGGCCTCAAGGATTCAGGAATCCTGCTGGGCAAGGGCGATGACACGGTGACGATCAACAGTGGCTACTACGTGATCGCTACGGATGAACGCGCAGGGATAGGGCAGGGAGGGCTCAACTTCGATCTGGGCTCAACACCGGTGAGCCGTGGTGATGGCAGCACCTGGCGCTTCAATCTCAACGCCAGGGCCGTGGGGTTGGACAACAGCGTGCTGGATACGGGGGCTGGTGATGATCGGGTGTCGATCTTCACCCGCATCGACGAAAACCTGGCCGACGATCTCGGTGTTCTCTACGACGACCCGTTCACCCGTATCCAGCTCGAGCGCATTGGCCTGCTCAATTCCACGGTGCGGATGGGCGAGGGCAACGACAGTCTGCGCATCAACGGCAGCCTGATGGATTCCACCATTGACCTGGGCAGTGGCTCCAACACCCTGATCCTGGAGGGCCCGATGCTGGGCACAAGTCGCATCCTGATGGGGGATGGCCCCAATGCCATCAGCTTCAATCAGGGGGTCGGTGGTCTGGTGCAGGGCGGCAGCAACGACGATCGCTTCAACCTGCGAAACCAGCAGCTGGCCGGCGAACTGGATGGCGGTGGCGGTAACGACAGCCTGCTGGCGCCGACGGGGGCCAACAGCCGCCGGGAGCTCCTGGTGGTGGACGGCCCGGATGCCGGCAATCTCGATGGCCTGCGCTTCCGCAGCATCGAATCGGTTGATCTGGGCGGGGGCGATGACGTGGTCCTGCTCGACCTGGGTGGCACCCTCACGGGCCAGCTGCTCGGAGGCAATGGGCTCGATCGGCTGGAGTACAGCAACTGGACACTGCCGGTGAGCGTGGATCTGGATCGGGGCAGCGCCACAGCGATCGGCGGCGGGGCCAGCGGCTCGCTGGTCGGGTTCGAGCAGGTGATGGGAGGCCTGGGCAACGACAGCCTCACCAGCTCGGGGGCCTTTGCCGGCATCGATGGCGGCGCCGGCGACGATGTGCTCTTCCTGCGCTGGACTCCCTGGCTGAGTGCAGACGATTCTGGGCTGCAGGCGCGGGGCGGCGCCGGGCGTGATCTGTTCGTGATCAGTGGCCTGGAGCAGGGCGCACCCCTGGGCTGGGACGGGCAGAGTGGCCTGCCGCAGCTGCTGGATCTCGACCTGGGCTTTAATGGCGCCAGCGGCATCGGCCTCACCGATGCGATCGGCTGGGTGCAAACGCAGACGCTGCCGGGAGGGGAGAGCCAGCAGAGCTTCGCGCGCCTCACCCCCTCTGGCCTGGAGGGCATCGGCGATGCCCGGCTGCTGCCGATCGCCCCGCTGGAGCAGCTGCTGGCGGGGATGGCCAGCGACACCCAGCAACTGGCGATTGCCTCGGACCGCAGCGGCGGCGGTCAGTTGTATCTGCTCGGCAGCCAGGGGCAGGGCACCGCTCAGTTGGTGGCCGGCCTGCCCAGTGATCTGCTGGGTCAAGAAAGCGCCAGCGTCAGCGGATCGATCGGCTCGACTCCATGAAACCGCTGAAGCGATCGCTGATCAGCGAGATCACCGGCCTGGAACCCAGCTGGATCAGGGCCGTCACCGCCATGCCGGGTCGCAGGGCATAGCTGCGACCCTTGCGTGAGAGTTCGCTCGTCTTGATCTTCACCAGCAGCGGAAACGATTCCTGCGGATTCTGCTGATCGGGCGGTAGGGCATCGGCACCGATGCGCACGATCGTGCCTTGGAGCGCGCCGTAATCGGTGAAGGGGAAGGAGGTGACACGCACTTCCACCGGCATGCCGGTTTCCAGGAAGCCGATGTCGCGGTTGGAGACGGACAGCTCCACATCCAGGGGGGTGAGCGGCACAATCTGCAGAGCAATGCGACCAGGGGTCAGGATTTCGCCGCGTTTCGCGTTGAGATTGAACACCCGGCCGGTGACCGGAGCCAGCATGCGACCCAGGTCAAGTCGGTCATTGAGTTCATCGATGCTGGCATCAACAGCAGAGAATTGAAGCTTGGCATTGTTGTACTGGGAATAGAGCTGTTTCGCTTCCGCCGCCGGAATCTGCTGCTGTTTGAGCTTGCTCTCCATCACGCGATAGCGAGCCGATTTCAGCTCCTTTTCCGTGCGGGCAATCGTGCCCTGCAGCTCGGCCATGCGCTGGGCCTGGCGATCCAGTTCCAGCTGGGCCATGGCGCCCTGCCTGACCAGGCGGGCCATGCGGACGGTGATGTCGGCTTCAATCGCCTGCTTGCGCTTCAACGCCAGCAGATCCGTGGCATGCTGCTCCTGATTGATTACGATGCGTTTGCGCTCCTGCTGGGCCGCCTGCTCGCGCAACAGCACCTCCCGCTGCTCGACGTTGAACTGACGGCGGCCGGAGGGGCCGGGCGGCAGCGCCGGCAGCCCCAGACGTAGGGCGTAGAGGTTGGTCTGGCTGCGCCACAGGTCCCGTTGATCTTCGAGATGGGCGCGCTGATCGCGCACTGCCTGCTGACGCAGCTTGATCAGGGGCTGGCCGGCCTGCACCACCTGGCCCTCCTTGACCAGCACCTGGACCACCGGAGCGTTGAACGGGGCCGTGATCGTGGTGACACCACCGCTGGGCCGCAACTTGCCCGTGGCATTGACGGAGGTCTCGATACGGGCGATCAGGCCGTAGATGACGCCGAAACTGGTGAGGCCGATCAGGCTCCAGACGATGCCGCGGCTCCAGACGCGGGTGCTGCGGGGCAGGGTGGTGCGGCGGCGGCGCTGGCCGCGGGGCTGCTGCTCAGGGGTTGGCGTCTCGGCGGCGGGTTGGGGTGGCTGGGCCGCGACCAGGGAATCGGCGGGTGCCATGGTGTCGGGAGTGGTTGACGCTGGCGGAGGGGTGGAGGACACGGGCGGCGGGTCTCAGGTTCCGAGGGCGTAGTTGATCGGCAGCCCCACCTTGGCGATCGGGGGCGTGCCGCTGGAGGACGAGGAGGAGGAGCGGCCCTGCTGGCGGAACAGCACGTAATAGGGGCCCCGAGCCGCCATCAGCTCCTGGTGCGAGCCTGCTTCCAGCACGGCGCCCTGCCCCATGCAGACGATCATGTCGGCGTTGACAATCGAGGAGAGCCGATGCGTGATGAACAGCACCGTGCAGCCCCTGAGCGCCTGCATCAGGTTTTCGCTCACCACCCGCTCCGTCTGGTAATCGAGGGCGGAGGTGGCCTCATCCATGATCAACATGCGCGGCTTCTGCAGGATCGTGCGGGCGATGGCGATGCGCTGGCGCTGGCCGCCGGAGAGGCCGCTGCCCCGTTCCCCCACCTGGGTGGAGTAGCCGGCCGGCAGATCCATGATGAAATCATGGGCGGCGGCGATCATGGCGGCCTCGATGATCTCCTCGCTGGTGGCCTCCGGGTTGGTGAGGGTGATGTTCTCCTCCACCGAACCGTCAAAGAGCACGGTGTCCTGGGGCACGATGCCGATCTGGCGGCGCAGGGAATAGAGCTCCACCTTGGAGATGTCAATGCCATCGACCAGCACTGATCCCAGCTCGGGGTTATAAAGACGGGCCACCAGCTTGGTGAGGGTGCTCTTACCGGAGCCGCTGGTGCCGACGACGGCGACGAATTTACCCCTGGGAATCGTGAGGTCGACGCCCTTGAGCAACAGGGGCGAAGAATTTTTATAGCGGAAGTGAATATTCTGAAACTCAATCTTGCCTTCAATCGGCGGCATGATGATGCGGCTGGCATTATCTTCAGGAGCCTCCTGAGGGTGGTCGATCACATCACTGAGCCGCTCCAGGGACAACGCTGTTTCCTGCACCGTCTGCCAGATCGAGGTCATGCGCAGCAACGGGCCGGTGACATAACCGGAAATGATGCGGAAGGCGATCAACTCACCGAGGCTGAGATCACCACTCAAGACCAGCGAGGCGCCGCCCCAGATCACCAGCAGGCTGGAGAGTTTGTTGAGAAACGCGCTGAAGGTGTTGGCCGTGGTGCTGAGCAGGGTGTTATCAAAGCCCTCGGCCACAAAATCGGTGTAAAGATCCTGCCACTTCCAGCGGCTGCGCAGCTCGATGTTCTGGGCTTTGACCGTCATCATGCTGCTCAGCACTTCCACCAGGTGGCTCTGGGCGCGGGCATTGGCCACCGCCCGACTCTGGATCTGATTGCGCACCATCGGCGACACCGTCAGGGTGAGCGCCACCAGCACAGGAATCACCGCCAGGGTGAGCAAGGTGAGTTGCCAACTGTAGATCACCATCACAACGATGTACAGTAAGGCGAAGATCGCATCGAGGATGGTGGTGAGGGCCGTACCGGTAAGGAAGGATCGAATCTTTTCAAGTTCACCGATTCGGCTGCTCACTTCACCCACGGGGCGGCGATCGAAATAGGTGAGCGGCAACCGCAACAGGTGATCAATGATTTGGGTACCCAGTGCCAGATCGATGCGGTTGGTGGTGTCGACGAACAGAAACGTGCGCAGACACAGCAGCAGCCCCTCGAAAACGGCGAATACCACCAGCAGGGTGCCGAGCACACCGAGGGCACTGGGGCTGTTGTTAATGATCACCTTGTCAATCACCTGCTGGATCAACAGGGGATTCACCAGGCCGAAGAGCTGCACAAAGAAACTGGCCAGCAACACCTCCACCAACACAGCACGGTGTTGCTGCAGGGCCGGCAGAAACCAGCGGAATCCGAATTTGCGTTGCGGAGTGAGCTCATTGACGCGCAGGGTGAGCACTTCTCCTTCCGTGCCCCATTGCTCGCTGAACTCCGCCAGGCTCAGCTCCTGATTGCCGACGGCGGGGATACCAACCACCAGGCCATTGTTGTCACTGCGATAGATCACGGCCAGGCCATTCCCCCAGCGCACCAGCAATGGAGCCTCCAGACGGCCGATCGCATCGGCGCTGATCTCCAGCAGCTGGGTCTGCAGGCCCAGGGACTCGGCCACGGCACCGGCCAGCGCCAGCGAGGCCTCGCCGTGGCGCTTCACCTGATCAGTGAACACCCGCCGCAGCAACTCGCGGCGGAAGGGCAGCCCCAGCTGATCGCTGAGCATGCGGAACGCCGCAATCGGCGACTCCAGCGGACCCACACCGCGATGCCAGGGGTAAGAGGACGCTGAGCGCTTGCTCTCATCGCCGGGTTCCTCCACCTCGGGGGGCGGCAGCTCGGGAGCGTCGGCGATGGCGCCGTCCTCGAGCTGCTGGCGATGGTCCTCCCAGCGATCCAGGAGCAGGGCCTCCCAGCCGGGAGCGGCGCTGAGCCCATCGCTGGCCTCGGCGGCCAGGGCGGGGGCGGGGGCGGGATCCACCAGACGCGAGAGGGCGGGCCGGTCAAGGCCGAGCACCCGCAGCGGCTGATCATCTGCGATTGCCAGGCTGGTAGGGAGGGCCGTACCCAGCGGCAGGCCACCGGAGGCCACCAGCCACAGCCGCTCCGGCGGGAAGGTGGTGGCCTGCAGCTGCTCCGGGCTGAGCACGACGGCACGGGTGGCATCGGCCAGCGCCACGGCCGCTTCGACCACCTCATGGGACAGGGCACGGGGGTACTCGCGCAGGTGCGCATCGAGCACCGCGAACAGTTCCGAGGGATTGACACTGCTGCCGATGCGCTGGGCCAGCGGCGGATGGTTGGCCATCTCCTGCCGCAGGGCAGCATGGGGAAGAGCCAGCACCACCAGATCGGTGGAGGCCAGGATCGTCTCCCAGTTGCGCGTACAGCTGAGGGCGGTCCAGCCCATCACGGCACCGGGATCAAGCCGCTGCAGGGTGGCCACGCCCTTGGACAGGCGACTGGCCATCACCACCGAGCGGGCGGTGCCCTGCAGCAGAAAGAAAATCTGTAGCGGCGCCTGCTCCAGCCGACTGATCGGCTGGCCGAGCGAGAAGCGCAGCAGCTGGCCCTGGCTCGCCAGGCGATCGAGCACCTCAGACGGCTGATCGGCCAGGAACGGAAAAGAACGCAGCAGCTGAAGCAGTTGGCCGGGATCAGCCATCGATCAATCCACCGGTGACGGAAGCAACGGCGACTCCTGGGGCAGCAGGGTGGGATAAATCGCCTGCAGCTGCTGGTCGAGGGTGGCCTCGAGATCCTTCTGGAAAAGCTCGTTGTACAGCTGCAGCCGGATGGCATCGGTGAGGCTGGCGGGCTGGCGGTGCTCCATCTGCACCAGCAGCACCCAGTTGTCCACCCTGAAGGGCGGATGCACCTCCCCCACGGTGAGCTTGTCGAGCACGGCGCGGATCGTGGCATGGGGCTGGCTGATCAACATCGGCCCCACCAGTCCGCGGGTGTAGCGCTCTTCGCCGAGCGAATGGGTGCGGGCCAGGCTGCCGAAGTCGGCGTTGTCATCGAGCAAGCGCAGGTATAACTCCTCAGCGGCCCCCTGATTGCGCAAGCGGATCAGGCCGTACACCACCTGCTCAAGATCGGCGCGGCGCTCGAGGAAGTAGGGCTCCAGGCGTTCGCTGTAGGTGGTTTCGATCCATTTCTGCAGTCTGATCTGATTCCAGCGATCCCGCAGCGGGCCCTGAATCAACTCTGGCAACGTGGCGATCCAGTCGCCCTGGAGGCTGGCAGGGGGATCACCGGGCACCCCGTCCCAGAGGCGGGTGAGCACCAGGGGCTCCTCCTCAGGGGTGAAGGTGACCGAATCCCGCAGGCGCTGCAGCAGCAGCTCCGAGGCCGTCTGGCGAAGAAGGCCCCGCTGCAACAACAACTCAGCGATCGGTTGGCGAGCCGTTACGGCAACGGCCTCACGGAGGTCGGCGGGAAGATGGTCGGCAGGAAGCATCAGGCGCTGGCGGCACCGGCAACCGACTGGGAGCGGCTGTCGAGCTGGGAAAGGGCACGGGCATCCAGGCTGCCATCACCGGAGATCGTGATCGTGGCGTTGCCGATGCCGAGGCTGGTGTTGTTGAGCGACGAACTGGCGTTGCCGTTCACAGAGATGCTCTGGGCGAAGCTGGTCTGTTGGGCGATGGCGGCGATCCTGCCGTTATCGCCCAAGGAGACTGGTGCGGCATCGCCGGCGGAGCTGAACAGACCGGTAGCCGCGGTGCGGCCCTGGCTGGTGGCGTCGAGCTCCACAGACTGGGCTTCCAGGCCAGCATTGCCGATGGCGCTGGCCTCGACCGCGCTGCGGCCGGCGCCGGCGGTGAGGGCCATGTTCTCGATACCGGTGATCGAGGCACGGCCAGTGCCGGGCACATCGGCAAGCATGACCGAGGCGGCGCCAGCGGTGGCGGTGGCGCGTAGTTGGAGATCGGCGCTGGCCGTGCCGCTGATGTCGCCCTGGCTGGTGCCGGCCTGGAGGGAGGAGAAGCCTGCCGGGGCGTTGGCGTCGTAGGTGCCCAGGATGCCGATGCCAGCGGCAGCGGCCTGGGCGGTGGCGTCCCCCTCGGCACTGCTGAGGGCGCTGATGATCAGGGGGGCGGCCAGCGAGCCGATGCTGGCGGCAGCGCGGATGGCGCCCTGCTGGCCGATCGTGGCCGTGAAGCCATTGCTGAGGGCCTCAAGGCCGGTGGCCTTGAGCGCGGCCAGGGCATCACTGTCGCCGAGCGCGGTGCTGGCGGTGCTGCGGCCGCTAAGACTGGCAGTGCTCTGCACGTCGCCGGCGCCGCCGATGCTGATGTCGTTGGCGGCGTTGCTGGCGCTCAGGCCACGGGCGGTGATCGTGAGGTCGGCGAGCGCGTTGTCCACCAGGGCGTTGTCGCCGGTGGTGGCGGCATCAGCCACGGCGGTGATGCTGGCCTCGGCGTTGACGGTGCCAGCGCTGCCGGCGCTGATCGCCGTGTCACTGAGGCCTTCGGCCACCAGGCCGGCGCTGGCGGTGGCGTCACCGTTGGTGTTGCGGGCCATGGCATTGAGCACACCGCTGGCCATGGCTGTGATGGCGTTCTGCGCCCCGGCGATCAGGCCGCGCAGGCCGCCATTGCCACTGATGCCACTCACCTGGGCGAGGTTGAGGTTGTCGCTGCTGTTGAGGGTGCGATCGGCTTCGCGGCTGCCGGCGAAGGCGTTGGCCACCGAAGGCAGGGTGAGGCTGACGCCCGAGGCACTGGCGGTGAGGGGGGCTACGGCATAGGTGCCGCCCGGTGCTGAGGGGAGCGTGAGCAGCTGGAAGCGATCCGCATCCACCAGCTGGTCGGCGGGGCCGAGGCTGTCGGGGGTGAGATCGATGACAGGCCCGCCCGGTGTAGCGGATAACTGGAAGGTGGTGGCCGTGGGATTGACGACGTAATAGGTGGTGCCCAGGGCCAGGCCGTAACGGCTGTCGCCGCTGTTTGGGGCGGTGGTGCTGTTGAGCCGGAAGCGAACGGCATCGTTGAGGGCATAGGTGATGCCGGTGGGCATCGTGATCGAGTTGGCCGTAGCGCCGGCATCAGAGGCATCCACCGCTCCGAAGCCGAGCAACTTCACGGCGTAATCGGTGTCGGCGACGAGACCGGTGGCCGCGGCTGAGGCGGCGTCGAGTTGAACCAGCTGGCCGGCTGCCAGGACCTGGGGACCGACAAAGCTGGGTGTGTTGGTGGTGGTGTCGAGGTTGAGATCAAAGGTGGCCAGGATGTCGCCCGACGCCGACGTCCAGAGCGAGCCGAGCGTGCCGGCACCCGATACCGTGCTGGCCGTGGCGTTGAGGGTCGTGGCCCCCCTGGCCTGTACGGCCAGATCGGTGCCCGCCGTCTGGGTGCCATCGGCCAGGCCGGTGACCACCGAGAAGCTGCTGGCGGTGGGCAGCACATTGCTGACGCCGGCCGTGCTGACACCGGCGCCGGCACCGGCGCCACTGCGGGCCTCGGCGCTGCCGGCGGTGCTGCTGGCGCTGCCGGAGAGATTGAGCTCGGCGTTGGCGCTGAGGCTGAGATCGTCGCCGGCGGTGCTGGCACTGGTCCTGGAGCCGAACACCTGGATGTTGGCTTCGGTGAGGGCGGCGCCCTCGGTGCTGGCGGCGCTGAGGGTGGCCGTATCGGTGGCGTTGAGGTTGAGGCTGGCCCCACGGCCGGCGAGGGAGACGGTGTCGACGAGGGCCTGAACGCTGCTCACCTCAGAGGCCAGATTGAGACCATCCATGCCGCCGAGGCGGAACACACCGGCGGTGGCATCACCGGCCACGCTGGTGGCCGTGGCCGTGATCACATCGGTGGCCGTGGCCTGCAGGCTGAGGGCGTCGCCGGCCTGCACGCCATCTTGGCCGGCGCCAGTGCGGGTGAGTTCGACACCGGTGACGGTGCTGATCGCATCGGCGGTGGCCACTGCAGGGCGGTAGGCCTGCAGGGTGCCGGTGCCGGTTGCCACCACATCGACAGGAGAGCCATCCGGTTCGGAACTGAGCTGAAACTCACCGGTCACGGGGATGGCATTGAGGACGTAGTAATCGCGATCCGCCTGAACACTGTCGTTGGAGCTGGAGAAGCGAACGCGATCGCCATTGATCAGGGGGAAGCTGGCGCCGGTCTGGCTGGTTGTGAAGCGATCAGTTGCGGCAGGGCCGCTGTCGACCAGGGTGATGGTGCCGAGCGCCTCATTGCCAACGGTCTGGGCGGTGACACGGTTATTGCTGCTGGCTGTTGCGAGCAGATTGAGAGTGGAGCCGGCCTGAACGCTGTCGCTGGTGGAATCGGTGAGGTTGGCATCGTCGATGCCGTAGGCGCGGCTGGCCAAGCCAGCGATGGCCAGGCCTTCGACGTTGGTGGCTGCGACGGTCTGAAGCCCGCTGGCTGTGATCGTGAGATCCAGCGCATCCGCGGCAGCCAGGCTGGAATCACGGCTACCGGCCGCCTCCACAGTGCCGTTGGCGGTGACCACAAAGCCCGCTGCTTCGGCCGTGGTGTCGGCCTTGACGGTGCCGGAAAGGCTGAGGGTGATGTCGTCGCCGGCGGTGAAGCTGCTGCGATCGGTACCAAGGCTGTAGGCAGAGAGCACCGAATCGGCGCGATCGTCCACCGTGCGGGAGAGCGCAACGGCGTCCTGGGAGGCGGTGCTGGAGCCAGTGATGCCACCACCACTGCTGATGCTGATGGCATCACTGCCTTTGACGCCACTGGCTTGAACAAACGCCGAAACGATGTCTGCCGCAGAGAGGGCTGTGGCCGTGGAGGTGGTGAGCGCCGAGGCCGCCAGGGTGACGTCGTCGCCACTGCTGATCGTGCTGTCGCGGATGCCGAAGGCGGAGTTGAACGTGAGGGCGGCGGGATCACCCTGCAAGGCGTTGTAGACCGCGGGGGTGATCACGGCCACCCCACCGGCTTCAAAATTCTTTGCCGTGAAATCTGCCTGGCTGCTGCTGAAGGTTGTACCGCTGGCGTTGTCCAGATAATTCTGAACATCAGCCACATACAAACCGCTGGCATTCAGTTTGGCGAACTGAGCAAAGGTGAAGTTCAGCGTGATGCTGTCTGTACCCGTGTTGCCGTCGTAGGTGACCTTGATGCCTTTGGTGCTGGCGGCGGTGCCGACGCTGTCGTCTCCGGCTCCGAGGTCAATGAGATCGATGTTCTTAAGGGCAGTACTACCGAATTCATAGTTGTCGTCGTCGGCTGAGCCTTGGATCTTGTCGTAGGTGGTAACACCATTGCTATCAATAACGGGATCGCCACCATCCAGCAGGGCAATACCATCCTCGCCAGGGTTCCAATCCCCCGACGGTGCCGCGATGGAGGTGGTCTGGGTGCCGCCATCACCCTGAAGCTCGAAGGTATTGATGCCGTTGCGGTCAACAAAAAAGGTGTCGTCTGCCAGGTCGCTGCTGGTGATGGCGATGGTGTTGATTCCAGCGCCCGCATAAACATAATCAATCCCGTCACCAGGTTTGATGTAATCATCACCATCGCCACCATAGATGGTATCGCTACCTGTGCCACCGGCAATTCGATCATTGCCGGCATTGCCAACCAGCAAGTTGCCCTCGTTGTTGCCAACAATGGCATCATCACCGGCGCCACCGATCACCACTTCAAAGCCAAGAACACCGCCTGCGCCTCCCTGACTCGAAGCTTCAGACACCATCACATTGGTGGCTGAGTTGGCATTAACAATGGTGATCTCACCAATTGTTGTGTCAATGGACTTGTTGTTATCAAAGTCGAAGGAATAGGCCGAGCCGCTGAGGTTGACCAGCACAGGGCTGTCGGCATCAAAGCTGGAGTAATCGAGGGTATCGAGGCTGCCGCCTGCGGCATTGATGCTACCGGTATTGACATCACTAACATCGAAACGAACGATGTCGTTCTGGTTTGTGAGTACCAGATTCTGAATGTCTCCATACATATCAGTCCAATCGGCAGCAACCTGATTGGTTGGCACCGTGATCAGCTGCTGGCCGATGGCTGAGCTGTAGGTGTTGGTCAACGTGCTGACCGTCAGGCTGGAGCCTGCATCAGCTTGGACCGTTCCCTCGTCTGTGCCTGTGAGCGAAAGGTCGAGCCCTTCAATTCGGCCTATGTAGCTGAGGGTATCGATGGATTGATCACCAACTGCATAATAAGTGCCGTCTTCTTTAGCGTAGCCACCACCACTGATGAAGTCGTTGCCGGCAGAGCCCAAGATCAGGTCGGCGCCATCACCAGCAACGATCAGATCATCGCCATCGGGCCCATTGGTGCCATCGCCGCCATCGATGGTATCGTCACCACCCAGGCCAAAGATGGTGTCGTTGCCGCCATTGCCGAGGATGACGTTGGCGGTGTCATCGCCCGTAATGGTGTCGGACTCCGTTGATCCGTAGACATCCTCGAAGCTGCTGTCGCCAGTCGTACCGATCAAATCACCAGCGATCGCTGTGGCGGTGCCCGTGTTGAGGTCAACAGTGACGGAGGCAGCGGCATAGGCGCTGTAATCAAGCCTGTCGATGCCAGCGCCCCCATCGGCGCTGCCGCTGAGCGAACCGTTGCCAGTGATGGCAAGAACATCATTGCCAGCGTTGAAATCGAATTGCTCAAAGGAGCTGAAATCGAAACTACCAGTATTTGAAACATCCGCGAAAGTACCGACATTGGCCGCGTTGACCGTGGCGATTTCATCATTCTCAGCTTCTTTGCCGCGCAACACATCAATGCCAGAGCTACCAATCAGGTTTTCGATGTTGCTGAAGGTGTCGGTGCCCTGGCCGGTGCTGCCGCCGGCCTGGGCATCGAAGGCAGTGATGGTGAGGTCAATGGTGTTGCCACCGACATAGCTGAGCGTGTCGTAGTCGCTGCCGCCATCGATGGTGTCGTTGCCGGTGTTGGAGCCGGTGATCGTCTGATTGCCGGCTCCGGCGGTGATGTTGAAATTGGAGGTTGAGTCTTGGGCGTTGAAGGTCTGGTTGTTGGTCGTCAGCCCTGTGACGGTAACCGTGTCGCTCACATCACCACCAGCCACCACCACATTGCCACTACCGCTCAGCAGCGTGGCCTCGTCATCGGTGATGTTCGAGAAGGTGATGCTCAGAGCACCAGAACTGCCGGAGGCGTCGGTGTTGGCCTCCAGATTGCTGACCGAGAAGGTGGCGCTGCCGTTGATGTCGAGCGTGGTGTTGTCCGCCATCGCATCGGCGTCCACCGTGACGATGTCGCCCCCGCCGCTGGCGGTGATCGTGGTGGTGTTGGTGCCGGTGCTGATGCTGATGCCGTTGTCGGCGGCGTCGGCGGTGGTCACCGTCAACGTGCCGGTGAGGGCGGTAGCGCTGATGTCTCCCACCAGGTTCGTCACCACCTGCTGGGCATCACCACTGGCTGTGAGGGTGGTGTTCTGGGCCAGGGAGGTGGCATTGATCGTGAGTGTGTCGCCGCTGGTGGTGCCACTCACCGTGGTGGCGCCTGTGCCGGTGGTGATCAGAGCGGCGTTATCACTCACATCGGTATACGCCAGGTTTACGTTTCCGCTGGTGCCGGAGGCGTCGGTGTTGGCCTCCAGATTGCTGACCGAGAAGGTGGCGCTGCCGTTGATGTCGAGCGTGGTGTTGTCCGCCATCGCATCGGCGTCCACCGTGACGATGTCGCCCCCGCCGCTGGCGGTGATCGTGGTGGTGTTGGTGCCGGTGCTGATGCTGATGCCGTTGTCGGCGGCGTCGGCGGTGTTGATCGTGAGGGTGCCGGAGGTGCCGCTGGCCAACACAGAACCGTTGAGTCCGGTGACAGTGAAGTCGTTGGTGGCTGCGTTACCTGTGAGCGTGAGGCTGTTGCCATCCCCAAGGCTGGTGGCGTTGACCGTTAGGTCGTAGCCGGCCAAGGTGCTGTTCACGGTGGTGGCGCCGTTGCCCGTGTTGATCGTGGCGATGCCGGCCTCGCTGGCCTCAGTGCCAGCACTGATCGTGGAGGCACCAGTGAGCGTGAGCGATTCAACTGAGCTGACGTTGGTGAATTGAGCGTCGTTGATCGTGCCCGCATCGGTGAACACGATCCTGTCGCTGCCGTCGCCACCAGCAATCGTGTCGCCACTGGTGAGGCCTGCCACGGTGAATTTGAAGGTGTCGTTACTGCCATTGCCCTGCAGGTTCACATCGCCACTGGTGGACGCTGTGATCGTGTCGTTGCCAGAGCTGCCCAGCACGGTTTCAAAGCCACTGATGCCACCGGTGGCCGTAGCCGTGTCCGTGGCCAGGTTCACCACGACCGCACTGCCGTAGGCGCTGTAATCGAGCGTGTCGATGCCATCGCCACCGGACAAGGTGCCGGAGAGGGAATCACCACTGGTGAACTGGACGGTGTCGTTGCCAGCGGCGGAATCAACGTTTTCAAATGAACTGAAGTTCAGCCCATCGACGGTGCCTTTATTGGCACCGGTCAGGATCAAGGTGTTGTCTGCAGCGGAGGCAACGAGGCTGTCGGTGTTGCTGCTTCCCGTAAGGTTCTCGAAGCCGGAGACAATACCGCTGAAACCGGTGGCGCCGCCGCTGGTGGTGCCGGTGTTGCTGCTAATGCCGCTGAGGGTCACCGAAACGGCATTTCCATAGCCGGCGTAACTGAGAGTGTCCGCAGTGCCACTGCCGAATGTCACCGCTCCACCAACAGTTGAGCTAGTGCTGCTGATCAGCAGGGTGTTGGTGCCTTCGCCGAGATCGATGGCGCCTGCGACATCGCCACCACTAAGGGCGACATTGTCATTGCCAGTGCCCCCGGTATAGGAGCCGATCGAAGACGTGCCGCCAATAATCGTGAGGCTGTTGCTGCCATCGCCGAGGTTCAGATTGCCACTTAATGACCCAGTCGTCACCGACGCTGTGTCACCGCCGCTGCCTAGGGCGATGCTCTCGATACCAGCGAAAGTGACACTACCCAGCACGCCGCTGCCGGTGCCGCTGATCGTGAGGCTGTTGGCAGCGGTATCGGAGCTGGCGACGCTGAGAGAATCGGTGCCATCGCCGCCATCGATAGTGATGGTGGAGGTGGAAGCTTTGTCGACTGTGAAGGCATCCGTACCGCCTTGACCATTGACAGTATCAAAACCGCTGAAGGTGGTCGTGCCGCCGGTTGTACCGGCCGTGGTGCCAGCGCCGGTGCCAGTGATCGTGATGCTGTTATTGGCCCCATCGAGATTGAGGGTGTCGCTGCCGGCGCCACCCACCAGGCTGGTGACGCTGCCGCCGTCATTAATCGTGGCGGTGTCGCCACCATCACCCAGATCCACCGTGCCGCTGAAGGCACCGGAGAAGGTTGCCGAATCGTTACTGGCACCGAGATTGATCGTCTCGAAGGCACTCACCGTCAGGCTGGTATCCAGTGTGGTGACACCACCACTGGCAACCAAAAGGGTGGTGACTCCGCTGCTGGCATTGAGCGTGTCGGTGTCGCCACTGCCGCCGATCAACGTCTCGAAGCCTGATGTAATTCCGGTGATCCCCGTAGCCCCAGCTGCAGCGGTTGAAGTGGCGCTGTTGAGGCTGACCGTGATGACGTTATTGTTGCCGGCGTAGCTGAGGGTGTCGCTGCCCGATCCGAAATCAACGTTGCCGCTCAGCGAACCGCCCGTATTGATGATGCCAGTGTCATTACCTACACCGAGATTCACCGACTCGACACCACTGAACGCAAAGCCATCGATCGTGCCGGCATTAGCTCCGGTGATGATCAGCGCTTCGCCGACGCTGGTGGAGGTAATGCTGTCGGCCGAACCGGAACCACCGACAATTGCTTCCAGGCCGGTGAAGCTGTCGGTGCCGCCATTGGAGACGGTGCCGCTGGCGGTTCCGGAGCTCACGGAGCTCAGGGTGATCGACTGGGTGGCGCTGTCGGCGCTATAGCTCAGGGTGTCGGAGCCCGAGCCGGCATTGAAGGTCAGCCCCGTGTTGCCGTAGAGCAGGTTGAACGTGTCGTCACCGGTACTGCCGGTAACGGTGGTAATTCCAGCCTGCTCAGCTTCAGAACCCAGGCTGACGGAGTTGGTGCCGTTGGCCAGTTGCAGAATCTCAACGCTGGTGACATTGGTGAAGGCCGCATCCACCACCGTGGCAGCGGTGGAGAAAATAAGGGTGTCGGTGTCACTGCCACCGTCAATGACATCAACATTGCCGAGCTCTGATGGGGCGATTGTGACGCTATCAGCTCCAGCCAGGCTGATGAAATTGGTGGTGGCTGTGATGCCGGAAGCATCAAAAGTATCAGCGCCTGCGGTACCCGCAGCTGCCACCGTGCCCGTGCCACTGATCGTGTAGCCACTCACCTGGTCTTGCCGCACCGTGAGGGTCGCGCCATTGACAGCGGCCGTGGTGTCACCACCAAATTGCAGAATCAGACCGGAGCCGAGATCACTGAGATCAGTGTTAGCGGTGATCGTGTCGGTGGTGATATTGAGGGTCGCCGTGCCACCCAGCCGTGAGCCGAGGGCATCGGCATCAGCGGCAGTGGCGGTGTTGGTTCCCACCAGAGTAACGGAATCAGCCGTCGCGAGCTTGGTGGCATCGAGGACAGCACCGTCGAGGGTGGTTACGTTGAGAGTGCCGGCGCTAGGGATACCGCTGAGATTCTCAGTGGTGTAACTACTGACAGAAAGCGTCTGATTGTTGAGGTTGATATTGCCGCCATTTGTACCGATACCATCGATTGCTGAGGCTGCTCCTGTAGCTTCAGCTCCGAGCACCACACTGGTGGCATCCGCCAGTTTCGTCTCATCAAGCACCGCACCAGTGGTGGTGTTCACCACAATCGAGCCTGTGCCCTGGTTGCTCAGGCCGCTTAGATCGGTGTTCACATAGTTATTGATCGTAAGCGTGGTGCCGTCATTCACCGTCGTCTTGGCGGCCAGCGCTACTTCATCGGTTGTGCTGGCGTCGATGGTGGCACTGCCGGCGCCGATCGTGATGTCATCAGCTGTTGCAAGTTTGACGTCATCTAGTACCGCGCCTGTGGCGGTAGTGACGTTGAGGGTGAAGGTCGCAGCAACAGCAGATAGATCCTGGTCGGCGTAGGTCGAGGCATTCAAGGTGGATCCAGAATTTAGATTCACCTTGCTTGCCGCGGTGACCACGCCTGCAATCACCTCATCAGCTGTACCGCTCACCGTTTGAGCGTTGCTCACCATCACCGTGCCGGTGGTGCCAGAGCCAACTGCACTCAGATCAGCGGCCTGCTGCGTTCCGCTCGCATCGCTGATCGTGATGACGACATCGGAATCATCTGCCAACACGGCATCCAATGCCGCTGTTCGTATTCCACCGCTGGCCAGATTGGCAAGCGTATCGGTGATACCACCATTGAAATTAGCGGTGATATTGGTCACACCGGCAATCGCTTGACCCTGGGCCGCCGTTGCCGCATCCGTCACCGTGGCAGTGGAAGCTGCTGCAACCACCACTTCGGTGGCATCGGTCACCAAGGCAGCCGTTACTTCAGCTGTCGTACCGCTCACCGTTTGAGCGTTGCTCACCGTCACCGTGCCGGTGGTGCCAGAGCCAACTGCACTCAGATCAGCGGCCTGCTGCGTTCCGCTCGCATCGCTGATCGTGATGACGACATCGGAATCATCTGCC